>NZ_JBEYEY010000016.1:0-264186 GCF_040703635.1 Streptomyces sp. NPDC007189 | reverse complement strand
CTTCAGTACCGCCACGACGTCCTCGACGGCTGCCTCACCGGCACCGGTCTCCGACGCCAGCCACCATGACGACATCACGCATTCAAGGTCAATAGCCGTTGTAAGTCCGAGTTGCCACGCGCATGGCCGAGGAATCCGTCCCCGCGCCTGCCTGCCTTTGGTTTCACACCGGGCCGGGCCATTGCCTCGCACTCCCAGCTCAGCTCAGGCGTAGCCCGAGCTGCCGAATTGCGCGCTCACCTAGAGATAGCTATCATTACTTAAAGTAACAGGGACTGTTCATGAGTCACAAAACTGCGCGCACCCCCTTCTTATTCCGCCCCGCCAGCGGAACGATCACCGGAACCGGTGGGATGATCAAGGAGATCCGTCATGCCTGAAATTCTCCGTGCCCATTCTCGCCGGAAGTTCATCGGCACTTCGGCCGCCGCCGTCACCGCGGCAGCGACGGGGGTTCTTGGTCTGCAAGGCCTGGAAAACACCGGGAAACCGGTCACGGTGGGTGAGAAGCAGAGTATCCGTCCCTTTCGTGTGAACATTGCGGAGCAGGATCTCAGTGATCTGCGTCGACGCATCATGGCGACACGGTGGCCCGACCGGGAAACGGTCCATGATCAGTCCCAAGGTGTCCAGTTGTCCACGATCAAGGAACTCGCCCACTACTGGGGAACGACCTACAACTGGCGGAATATCGAAGAGAAGCTCAACTCCCTGCCGCAGTACGTAACGGAGATCGACGGACTCGACATACATTTCATACACGTCCGCTCCCGCCATCCCAACGCGCTGCCCCTGATCCTGACCCACGGCTGGCCCGGTTCTATTCTGGAATTCCTCAAGGTCATCGAGCCGCTCAGCAATCCCACGGCGCACGGGGGACGCGCCGAGGACGCCTTTCACCTCGTCATCCCCTCGATGCCCGGCTACGGCTTCTCGGGACGGCCGACGGCTACCGGTTGGAACCCCGACCGCATCGCACGCGCCTGGGCCGTGCTGATGGAACGGCTGGGATACAAACGCTACGTTTCCCAGGGTGGCGACTGGGGTGCCGTCATATCGGACAAGATGGCGGTGCAGCGGCCCGAGGGACTGCTCGGAATCCACGTGAACTTCCCGGCCACCGTCCCGCCGGACATCGCCAAGAAACTCGCCTGCGGTGACCCCGAACCGGCCGGGCTGGACCCGGGCGAGAAGGCCGCCTACAACAAACTTGCCACCTTCTACAAGACCGGATCCGGCTACTCCGCCATGATGGTCACCCGGCCGCAGACCGAGGGATACGGACTGACCGACTCCCCCGTCGGACTGGCCGCCTGGATGTACGACAAGTTCGCCGCCTGGACCTACAGCGGCGGCGTTCCCGAGCGCGTGCTGACCAAGGACGAGATGCTCGACGACATCACGCTGTACTGGGTCACGAAAACCGCGGTTTCCTCCTCGCGTCTCTACTGGGAGAACAACGCGAACAACTTCAACGCCGTGTCGGTATCCATACCGGCCGCCATCACCGTTTTTCCTGGTGAGATCTACCAGGCACCGCGGAGTTGGGCATCGCGCGCCTACCACAAGCTGTTTTACTTCCACCAAGTCCGCAATGGCGGCCACTTCGCTGCCTGGGAAGTCCCGGACATCTTCACGAACGAACTCCGTGCAGCGTTCAGCACGCTGCGCAGCCCACAGGGACGTACAGGGAAGTGACCTGCATGCTGGACGGGCTGTACTCGAAGGCCCTGACACGGCTCGACCGGTCCCGCTGCGTCATCGACTCCTCTCGGGGCTCGAGACGGGGATCGAGCTCGTGGTCGGGTACGTCAGTTCTTGAAGGCTGGTCACCGTGGGCGGATCGGCAGTCGTACACATGAGGCCGGCAGGTCGAACGCCAGGAACGATCAGACGGTGAGAAGGGAGTCGTCCTGCGGGCGGGCGCCGGGCAACCGGTGGCGGGCGGCGATGAGCGCGGCATCGATGTCCCGCGTGCCGGTTGACACGCACAGTGTGTAGGCGACGTCGTCCATGCGCTGGCGCACCTCGGGGCTGCCGTTCTCGGCGTGCAGGATCCGCAGCGTCTCGTACTGCTCGATCAGGTTCGTCAGTACCGCAGGGTGTGCCATCAGCATCGCAAGTCTCCCTGATCCCGTAATCAACATGGCTCGTACATCGACCCGTGTGCCCCGGGCCTTGGCCGTCATTCCCCCCGCTTCCCAGGAAAGCGGCCAGGACCGAAAGGCCAGCTCAGTACGGTTGGCCGTGTCATGGGCGGGGCCGCAGATCAGGAGGGCTGGGTGGCTGGCCGGTGAGGTTGGTGATCAACTCGGTGCACAGGTCGCGGAGTTTGATGTTGCGGTGCTGGGAGGCGGAGCGCAGGATGCCGAAGGCTTCGTCGGCGGTACAGCGACGCTGGCCCATGACCACTCCGAGGGCCTGGTCGATGACGCTGCGGGACTGCATCGCCGTACGCATCTGGTCAGCGAACGCCTGCGCGTCGGCGATGCGCTGAGCCAGTGCGATGGCTCCGGTGGCCTGTGCGGCCATGGAGCGCAACGCGCTGAGATCAGTGTTCTCGAACGCCTGCGGCGGACCCCCGTAAAGGTTCAGCGCCCCGGCGGTGTGGGTGCGGGCGGCGATCGGCAGGGAGACCGAGGAGCGGATCTCGCAGGCCGCGGCATAGGCCGGGTAGTCGCCCCAGCGTGTCTCAGTGAGCATGTCGTCGACGACGACCTCTTCGCCGGTGCGGACGGACTGAAGGCACGGGCCGTCGTCCTGGCCGTACTGCTTCTCGTCCAACTGCCGCGCCACCGCACCCGCGCTGACCACGGTGAGAGGACGATGATCGCGTTCGATCGTCACCCCGGCACCCTCAGCCGCGGTCAGCTCAACGGCCGCGTCGGCCAGGGACTGCAGGAAGTCCTCGAGCGACTCCGTCTCGTGCCACCGGGGCGACGGAGCCCGATCTCCGAAGGAACATCTCCAGCGCGGCCACCACCTCGACACCGACACACCAGCCGGCGCGGTATGGCCTCTCCCGCCCACTCTACCGACCACCGCACTGCCCAGAGTCGGTTTGCCCCTGCCGCACGGGGTTACCTCGGCAGGAACCGCACGCCGCTCGGAAGCGGCGTGACACTGTTCCGTCAGATGCGGGAGCGTGCTTGTGCCTGCAGTCACCGCAGTCGTCGGTTCCTCGTCCCTCGTGGTTCTCGCCAGTGCTGCCAGCGAGGGAGATCTGTTTTGCCCGCGCCCAGATGGGGTTCTCTCTTGCGTGGCACATCATCGTTGCCTGCCTCGGCGTGGGACTGCCGGCCCTCACCCTGCTGGCGGAGTGGCTGGGGATCCGCCGTAACAGCCCGGCCCTGAAGCTGCTGGCGCGCCGCTGGGCGCGGCCCATGGGCGTGCTGTTCGCCGTGGGGGCCGTGTCGGGCACCATCCTCAGTTTCGAGACGGGGCTGCTGTGGCCGGGCCTGATGGGCCGGTTCGGGCAGGTCATCGGGCTGCCGTTCGCGCTGGAGGGCATCGCGTTCTTCATCGAGGCGATCTTCCTCGGCATCTACCTGTATGCCTGGGACCGGCTGCCGCCGCGCCGGCACCTGCTCACCGGCATCCCCATCGTGATCGCCGGCACCGCCTCCGCGTTGTTCGTCGTCTGTGCCAACGCCTGGATGAATCAGCCCCGCGGTTTCACCCTGCGCGACGGCAAGGTCGTCCGCGTCGACCCGTGGGCGGCCATGCTCAATCCGGCGAGTCCGCCGCAGACCGTGCACATGGTCCTGGCCGCGTTCATGGTGGCATCCTTCCTGACCGCCTCCGTCTACGCGGTCGCTTTGCTGCGCGGCCGGCGCGACGCCTATCACCGGGCCGGGTTCGTCCTTCCCTTCACCGTCGGGGCGGTGGCGGCCCCCTTCCAGATAGTGGTGGGCGACTGGGCCACCCGCTTCCTGTCCGACTACCAGCCCGTCAAGCTCGCCGCCATCGAGGGCGTCTATCGCACCGGATCGCACATTCCGCTGACCATCGGTGGCGTTGCGGGCAACAATGGCCTGGAGGACGGGCTGAAGGTCCCCGACGGGCTGTCCTTGTTGGTCGGATACCGGGCGGACACGGTGGTCAAGGGGCTCGATCAGGTACCGCGCAGTCAGTGGCCGGCGGTCACCGGGGTGCACTGGGCCTTCGACCTCATGGTCGCCATCGGCTTCTTCCTTCTCGCGCTGGGCGTGTGGCTGCTGCTGGCTTGGTGGCGCACCCGGCGCGCCGGTGACGGGCTCCTCGACCGGCGTGCGAGCACGTTGCTGCTGGCCCTGGTCGCGCTTGCCGGCCCGGCGTCCGTCGTGGCTCTGGAGAGCGGTTGGAGCGTGACCGAGCTGGGCCGGCAGCCGTGGATCGTGTACGGGGTGATGAGCGTGCGGGACGCGGTGAACCCGGCGCCCGGGCTGCTGACCGGCCTGTGGCTGGTTCTGGTGGTGCACGCGGCGATGACCGTGGCGACGGTGTATGTGCTGCGCCGCCTCGCCCGTGGCACGGCCGTGCCGGTCGCCCCCCAGGAGGCGGATGTGCGCGGCTATCCCGTGGTCTGACCCACCCCTGCTGTCCATTTCCCCCACCTTTGCCGCTGCCATTCTCTGGAGGTCTTGTGCTCGCCGACACCGCCTTGGCCGTCATGTGGCTCGGGCTGACCTGTTACGCGCTGTTCGCGGGCGCCGACTTCGGGGCCGGGGTGTGGGACCTGCTCGCCGGGAGCACCAGCCGCGGCGCGCGGCAGCGACAAGTCATCGAGCACACGATCGGGCCGGTCTGGGAGGCGAACCATGTCTGGCTGATCTTCGTGATCGTGATCTTGTGGGCGTGCTTCTCACCGGTCTTCGCGGCCGTGATGTCCACCCTTTACGTGCCGCTGACCCTGGCCGCGCTGGGCATCATCGCCCGTGGAGCCGCCTTCGCCTTCCGCAAGGCCAGCAGTGAGGTGTGGCAGCAGCGGCTGTTCGGCGGATTCTTCGCCATCTCATCTCTGCTCACACCGTACTTCCTGGGCGCCGTCGCCGGCGCGATCGCCTCCGGCCGGGTGCCGGCCGGACTCGCCAAGGGCGACGTGCTCACCAGCTGGCTCAATCCGACCTCCGCACTCGGCGGCGTCCTCGCTGTGCTCACCTGCGCTCACCTCGCCGCCGTCTACCTGTGCGCGGACGTGGCCCGTGAAGGCGACGCACGGCTGGCCGGTGCCTTTGCGCGGCGGGCGGTCATCACCGGGCTCGCCAGCGGTGCGGTCGCTCTGGCGGGCACGGCGGTGCTGCACGCGGACGCCCCCGCCCTGTTCCACGGGCTCACGCACCGGGCGCTCCCGCTGGTGGTGCTCAGCGCGTTCAGCGGCGTGGCCGGCCTCGCACTGCTGGCGACCCGGCACTTTCTCATGGCCCGCGCGGCCGCGGCGTTGGCCGTCGCTGCGATCCTGTGGTCCTGGGGCGCCGCCCAGTACCCGGCCATGCTCGTCGGCAGCCTCACCGTCGGCCAGGCCGCCTCGCAACCGTCCGTGCTCTCCGCCTGCCTGATCTCCCTGGCCTGTGGAGCCGTCCTGCTGATCCCGGCCCTGTGGCTCCTCTACGGCACCTTCCAACGCGCACAGGCCTCACAGCCGCGCCACCGGCCGACACAGTGAGCGGTAGGGACAGACACCGTTTCTCCGCGCAGACGTCATATCCGCCATCGATAAGCGCATCCTTCCTCCCCTCTGCGCCCGCGATCCCAGGGCTTCGGCGTAGTCGGGTGGCTTCCGGTCCGTCCCAGCCCTTGCTTTCACCTATCGAATCTCGATAGATTCCCATCGGGATTCGATGGAAGGATGGGTCATGGGAAAGCTGACCGTGGGTGCGCTGCGCGCCGTGCTCGTGGTGGTGCTCGTCGGCACCGTGTTCGTACAGGCGGGGATGGTGTGGGCGTTGGTCAGCGGGAGTGACCCGGAGGACGGGTCGCTCCCGCTGACCCCGCTGCGAGTGATCACGATCCTGGGCATGGTGTCGGTCCAGGTCGCCCTGGTCTGCGTATGGCGACTGGTGGCGATGGTGCGACGCGGAACCGTGTTCTCCCACGCCGCCTTCCGCTACGTGGACGGCGTGATCGGCGCGATCGTTGCGGCTGCCCTCGTGTGGTTCGCGGTCACGGCCATCAATGCGCCGGGCCAGCGGGACGACCCGGGCGTCACCGTCATCATGGGCGGTATCGGCGTGGGGATCCTGGGAGTCGCGCTCATCGTGCTCGTGCAGCGGATGCTGCTCGCCCAGGCCGTCGCGCGCGACGTCGAAGCGGCGCAGATGCAGGCCGAGTTGGACGAGGTGATCTGATGCCGATCGCCGTCGACATCGACGTGATGCTGGCCAGGCGGAAGATGTCCGTGGGCGAGCTCGCGGACCGCGTAGGGATCACTCCCGCCAACCTGGCGGTACTCAAGAACGGCCGCGCCAAGGCGGTTCGCTTCGCGACCCTCGCCGTGCTCTGCGAGGTGCTCAAGTGCCAGCCAGGCGACCTGCTGCGCTGGGAGCCCGAGGACGCCGCAGCTGACTGACGGGCCCTTCCAAGATCATGGAGTTCTCGACGCCCCGTGACCCTGGTGGAAGACCGTGCCTGCCGACGCATCATCGCCGATCTTGCCCGCCTTCGACCAACTCCGCGAGCACCCCGATGCCGTGCCCGAGGAGATCCCGGGTCTGCTGGAGCGACTGGCCGAGGTTCCCGCCCCTCGCGATCCGCGCGGCGTACGGCACGCTCTGGTCGTCGTGCTCGCGCTGACCGCGTGCGCGGTTGGGGCCGGATCGACCTCTCTGCCGGCGGTGGGTGAGCGGATCACCGCCGCGGGCGCAACCTCGCCATCGGCGCCCTTCGCCTCGCCGGAAAGAGCACCATCGCCGCCGGCCTCCGGCATCCCAGCAGGGGGCGGCAGTCGTTTCGATCGGCTAGGCCCACGCCGGTTTCCCTTCCTCGCCGCTGTATTCGACGCAGCTGCCAGGCGAAGCACGGACACGAGGCAGCGCGCACCGTAATCGCCCGGGTGATCGCCCGGAGGGAGGGGAAGAACTGCGGCTTCGTCAACGGGCCGCGAGCGGCCGCCTCACCACGCACAGCCAACCGAGAGCGAGACAGTGCGATGGTCCCGCAGTCAACCCCTCCGCAGGCGTTGGCCGTTACCAGCCGACGGCGACCAGCAGCCACTGCGGGTTGCTGTGGGAGATGAAGGAGGACTGACCCGCCACGTCGTCGTAGGGGAAGCCGTAGGCGAGGTTGTTGATGGCGTTGTCGTGCCAGAACTTGGCGTAGTAGTTCGCCGGGGCGGCCTTGTAGTACTGGCTCGGGTCGGACTGCTGAGAGGCCGGCAGCGTGGCCACGTGACGGTTGAGGGCCGCGCACATGTCCGGGTTACCGGCCAGGGAGGCGGCGCAGCCGAAGATGTCGGAGGTGGCCGCGTTCACGCCGACGGACTGGGCGTAGGAGGTGAAGTAGTTGGCGTTCGCCCCGCCCGCGCGGAAGCTCGGGTCGCTGCCGGGGGCGATGATGCGATACGGGGCCTGGGTCTGGGCCAGTACCTTGAACTGGGACGGGACCGCGTCGGTGAAGCGCTGGAACGTGGTGGCGCGGTCCTCGGCGAAGGTCTGCCGGTTCTCGCCGACCTCGACGTCGTAGCCGTCCTTGGCGTGCAGCCGCATCGCGAGTTTGAGGCCGAAGGCGTCGACCCGTGTGGTGTTGCCGTTGAAGACGTTGTTGCCGACCGTGAACTCGATGAAGTCGTAGTAAGGGCTGTTGGGCGAGCCCAGGTAGAAGTACATGCGGCCTGCGGAGTTCGCCGGCATGTCGAGGTAGGGCTGTTCGGCGATGGAGTGCGTCTGGCCGTTGAAGCTCCAGTAGACCTGGCTGTCGGGGTACTTGCCGTTGGTGCGGTTGAGGATCTTCACCTCTACGGCGTTCTGCGCGGGCGGGATGTCGCTGGTGCTGCCCCAGAAGTCGTCCGGCGGAGTGGTGCCGCCGCCGGGGCCGTAGACCTGGAACTCCCAGAGCGAATAGCCGTATGGGGTGGCCCGCGCGGTCCCGTAGAGGCGCACGTATCGGCCGCTGCCGGTGACGGTCAGGTTCTGGGTGCCGCCCGTGGCGGTGGTGGTGGAATAGACCGTCGTCCAGTTGGTCGCGTCGGTGGAGGTCTGGATCTGGTAGGCCTTGGCGTAGGCGGCCTCCCAGGTGAGGGTGACCCGGGTGATCTGCTGGACGGAGCCGAGGTCCACCTGGAGCCATTGCGGATCGGCGAAGGCCGAGGACCAGCGGGTGCCGGAGTTGCCGTCAACTGCTGCGGCGGCCGGGAAGGACGCGCTCTCGGTGGAGGACGCAGTGGCGGGCCGCCCCTGGGAGAGCAGTTGGTCGGCGGCCCGTGCGGGCGAGGGCGTCAGGGCGAGGAAGCAGGCCGCGAGCAGGGCGATCACCAGGCCGAGAGCCGTCCGCGAGCGCGCGACACCGGTCGCTGGTCTGCGCGTGAGCGCACTCAAGGAAGTCTGCATAGGAGTCTCCGGATGCCGGGGGGCGTGCGTGGGGGTTGGAGGAACAGCAGGGGTGAGAGCGCTCTCGGGGTTTGTACTCCCGCCTTTGCACGGCGTCAACAACTGAACGCGAAACCAGTGGAGTTCACAGGCACGGAACGGTGCACCTGCGCCTTGGACGATGGAGCCACGCACTGAACCGCCCGGCCATATTCGGGAGCCGTTCAGTTGGCCGACCCCAAGCCCTCATCACCGTTCATCACTTGACGTGTCTGGTACAGACCTTCTAGGTTCCGGCCGACGGGCGTCATGAACGCGCCCAGGCTTCAGGCCAGTTGAGCTGGTGTGTCGTCCCCCGTACTTCCCTGTTTCCGAAAGGCAGTGATCGTCCTCCATGGCCGGACACTCCCCCACACGTCTCACCGCGTTACGGTGCAGCCTCGCCGTGGCCGCGCTCGCATTCTCGGCCTGTCTTCCGACGGCCTCCACCGCACTGGCCGCCCCCCAGAAGGCAGACGACCAGTGCTGGGCCACGCACTACGGGCCCCAGCCACCGGGCGCGCTCACCGCCGACGGAGAACTCTTCGACAACAACGCGGACACCGCCGCGACTTCTCTCAGCCGCCAGCCTCAGCTGCCGTTCGGCACCCATGTCCAGGTCACCAATGTCGCCAACGGCAGGACGCTGGTCGTACGCATCAACGACCGGGGCACCTTCGTCCAGACGCCCCAGGAACCCAAGTGCCTCGACCTGACCGACGGAGCCTTCGCCCGGCTCGGCGGAAGCCTTGATCCTGACGCCGGTCACATCGTCGTCACCCAGCAAGTCCTGGACTGAGGGCGCCGTTCACCGCACCTGACCAGGCCGTCGCACCACGACCTCGTGCGTCCCACGCCCTACCCCCGTCGGCCGTCAGCCGTCGCCCGGCCCCGTCCCGTCACCCGTCACCCGTCACCCGTCACCCGTCACCCGTCACCCGTCACCCAACGACACGGCCAAGGAGCGATCTCCGCATGCCCACCCCCCACGTCATACGGCTCTTCCCCAGACGCACGGCCTTCGGCCGATTCGCGGCCGGTGCCGTCGTCGCCGCCCTGCTCGCCGCACTCTTCACCACCGCGCCCGCCCACGCCGCCGACGGCCAGATCACCGGACTCGCCGGGAAGTGCATCGACGTGGCCGGCGCCTCCAGCGCGAACGGCACCGCGGTCCAGCTCTACGACTGCAACGGCACCGCTGCCCAGCAGTGGTCCAACCCTGGTGACGGAACTCTTCGGGCACTCGGCAAGTGCCTGGACGTCGTCGACCGCGGCACGGCCGACGGCGCGGCCGTCCAGCTGTGGGACTGCTCGGGCGGGCCCAACCAGCAGTGGGTGGTCACATCGGCCCATGACATCGTCAACCCGGCCGCGAACAAGTGCCTCGACGTGCGGGACAACACCAGCGCCAACAGCACCCGTCTGCAGATCTGGAGCTGCACCGGGGCTGCCAACCAGAAGTGGAACGCCCCGGCGAGCGGCGGCAGCAGCACCGAGTCCGGATTCGTCGTCTCCGAGGCCCAGTTCAACCAGATGTTCCCGAACCGGAACAGCTTCTACACCTACAGCGGCCTCGTCCAGGCCCTCGGCGCCTACCCGGCCTTCGCCAACACCGGAAGCGACACCGTGAAGAAGCAGGAGGCCGCTGCCTTCCTCGCCAACGTCAGCCATGAGACGGGTGGGTTGGTGTACGTCGTCGAGCAGAACACCGCCAACTACCCCACCTACTGCGACTGGAGCCAGCCGTACGGCTGCCCGGCCGGCCAAGCCGCCTACTACGGCCGTGGCCCCCTCCAGCTCAGCTGGAACTTCAACTACAAGGCCGCCGGCGACGCCCTGGGAATCGACCTCCTCGACAACCCCTGGCTGGTGCAGAACGACGCGTCCGTCGCCTGGAAGACCGGCCTGTGGTACTGGAACACCCAGTCCGGCCCCGGCACCATGACCCCGCACAACGCCATGGTGAACCAGGCCGGCTTCGGGCAGACCATCCGCTCCATCAACGGTTCCCTGGAGTGTGACGGCAAGAACCCCGCCCAGGTGCAGAGCCGCGTGGACGCCTATCAGCGGTTCGCGTCGATTCTCGGCGTCAGCCCCGGCGGCAACCTGTACTGCTGATCGAGCCCCGGTCACTTCGTGTTCCGCGGAGGCGCGGCACCTTGGACGTCTTCCGGTGCGGTCTCCGTGAACGACATCTCCGGCGGCGGGACGCGGAACATCCGGGTCAGTGGGCCAGGTACACCACGCCGAGGCCCAGCCAGATCAGACCCGGGGTGAGCTTCCCGCCGTCGAGGTGCTACTGCAGGTAGAGGCCAGGGCAGGGCGACCGTCGCGGCCCATCGCGTACAGCAGGCGTGAGGTGTTCGCCTGCGCGGCGATGCCGGAGGCGACTGCGCGACCAAGAGCGACCACGAGCCCGGCCCAGGAACAACGAGGAGATCAGGTCGCCGCGTCGACGGCACTGCCCGGACGAGCGAGCTGGGTGGTCTAGGCGACCAGGACGAAGATGCCGCCGCCGAGCAGCGCGGTGAGCAGGATGGCGCGGGGCATGGTGTCCTTCGGGTCGACCGGCCCCTCCGTCAGCGTGGTGACCCCGTCGAAGCGGAGGAAAAAGTACGCGGATGTGGCGGCGCCCGCCGAGATCCGGGCGGCGGTCGTCGCGCCGTTGGCGAAGGGTGTGACGCGCACCGGCGCACCGGCGCGGCCCGTGTGGCAGATATGGCGCCCGCAGGTACGGGCGGCGACCACGCCGAAGGTGCCCAGCGCGATCAGCGGGGTCATGCAGGGACACCCTGGGTGTTCAACGGGCACCTTCTCGACGAGGGCTTGGCCGGCGACGGAGTCCTGCACGCTTGCCCCGGCGACCCAGGACTCCGATGAGAAGCCCAACGGTGTCGATCACGATGCTGCGGCCGTACCGCGTCCGCCCGACAAGCCTGCGCGCCGGCGGCGAGACTTCCAGCATCCTTCTTCCGCGGATGCCGCGGGCCGGCTCGGTGCCGTGACAGGTGTGGCTGCGCGCTCTGTGCGGTTGTCCTGCGGAAGCAGGCGGTGGGCCCGTGTTCAGGCGACGGCGTAGTGGGCGAGGGCCGGTTCGAGCATCTCGAAGGCGCTGGCCGCTTCTGCGGTGATGGTTTCGGCGATCTCGTCGTTGGGGTGCCCGGCCAGGGTGAGGTCCTGGATGCGCTGGAACAGAATGCGATGGACGGTTCCGAGCAGCCCAGCGGCTGTCTGGACGGTGATGTCGCCCGGTGGTGCGCCGACGGCTGCGGCGAGGGCGTGGGCGAGGGCGCGTTCGCGTTGGTCGTGCAGACCGCGTAGGCAGGCCGTGAGGGTGGGGCTGTCGGTGATCATGCGGGCGAATGCCGGACCAGAGAACCCGGAGATCGGATCTCTGGCCGCGACGGAGTCGGCGAAGTCGCGGCGCAGCGCCGCCAGTGCGGACTCGCCCGGCCGTCGCGTCGTCACCGTGTCTGCCAGGGAGGCGATGAACGCGTCCTGGTGGTCCAGGGCCAGGTCCTCCTTGCGCGGGAAGTAGTTGGTCACCGTCTTCTTGGCGACCCGTGCGGCGGCGGCGATCTCGGCGATCGTGGTCTGCTCGAACCCCTGGCTGATGAACAGCCGGGTGGCGTGGTCGGAGATGAGCTGCCGGGTCTCCTGCTTTTTCGTTTCCCGCAGGCCGGCGGGGTGCGTGGACGAAGCGGTGTCGGTAGCCATGGGGAAATCTTACCCTCGTAGCAAATTTACGTTGACAGGTTTCGAACTCTCAGACTAAGTTTATGTCCATCGTAAATTTACGCCCGGCGGCCTCGCCCACCAGCGGAGACGACTCCGCCTATCCCCTGAGGAGAACCGTTTTGCGGATCACCGCGTCCACCGTCTCCCTCACCGTCGACGACGTCTCCGCGTCGCAGCGGTTCTTCACCCGCCACCTTGGCTACACGGAACAGGCCGCCGCCGAGGGATTCGCCTCCCTGACGCGCGAGGACGCCGCGGTGGACGTCGTCCTGCTCGCGCGCGGCATCGAGGTGCTGCCGGCCGACCAGCGCAACCAGCACGCGTCGGGCATGATCCTCGCCTTCACCGGCACCGGCATCGACATGGAGGAGAAGCGGCTGCGCACCGAGGGTGTCGAGATCACCATGCCGATGCGTGAAGAGCCTTGGGGTGAGCGGCTGTTCCAGATCAAGGACCCGAACGGAGTGGTCGTCCAGTTCGTCGAGTGGGTAGCTCCCTCCATCCCTGCCTGACTGCCCTCGCAAAGCCGTGAGCCACCACATTCCGAAGACCATGGGCCCAAGGACCGAAGGACGATACGTTGTCGCCTGATCCCACCGCGTCTCCTGATCCCACCGCCGTTCACCCACTCCCGGCGCATGACCGGGTGGTGTTCCTCAAACCACTGGTCACCTCGCCGAACATCGTCGTGGGCGAGTACACGTACTACGACGACCCGGCCGGAGCGACCGGGTTCGAACACCTCAACGTCCTGTACGCCTACGGCCCCGAGCGTCTGGTCATCGGCAAGTACTGCGCGATCGCCACGGGCGCCAGGTTCCTGATGGCGGGCGCGGAGCATCCGACGATGGGCGTGTCCACGTTCCCGTTCACCATGTTCGGCGGCCGCTGGGCCGAGGAAACCCTGGACATCGTCACTTCCATGCCCAGCCGCGGCGACACGGTCATCGGCAATGATGTCTGGTTGGGTCACCAGGTGACCGTCATGCCTGGCATCCGCATCGGCGACGGCGCCATCATCGCGGCCGGCGCCGTGGTCACCGCCGATGTCCCGCCGTACGCGATCGTCGGCGGCAACCCGGCCAGACCGATTCGGCAACGCTTCGACGACGCCGACATCGAGCGACTGCAGCGCGCCGCGTGGTGGGACTGGCCGGTCGACCTCGTCACCGAACACGCCCGCACCATCATGGCCGGGACCCCCGACGACATCGCCCGCATCGCCACCGAGCACGGTTTGGAAAAGCCCCGTTGACCCAGGTGTCCATCGAAGAGCACACGGTGGCCGACAGCGCAGCCGGACCCTACGCCCTCGCAACGGGACCGGACGGCGCGCTGTGGTTCACCCTCGTCCACAGCGGCCGGATCGGACGGCTCGTGCCCGGCGAGGAGCCGACGAGCCACCGGCTCGACCCCGCCTGCGGGCCGAGCGTCGTCACCCCGGGCCCCGACGGCGCGCTGTGGTTCGCTGAGTACCGGGCGGACCGGATCGGGCGGATCACCACCCACGGCGTCATCGACGAGTTCGACCTGCCCACCCCCGGCTGCGGACCGTTCGGCATCGCGTCGGGACCCGACGGCGCGCTGTGGTTCACCGAGACCGCGGCGGACCGCATCGGCCGCATCACTGTCGACGGCCGCATCACCGAGTTCCCGCTCCCCGTCACCGGCGCGTTCGCCTCAGCGATCACCGCCGGTGACGACGGCGGGATGTGGTTCACCCTCAACCAGGCGAACGCCATCGGCAGGATCGGCATGGACGGGGAGGTCACTTTGCATCACCTGCCGACGCAGGCGGCAGCGCCGGTCGGGATCGCCGCAGGCCGCGACAACGCGCTGTGGTTCGTCGAGATCGCCGCCGGCCAGATCGGACGGATCACTCCCGACGGACAGATCACCGAGTTCCCGCTGCCGGACCGCACCGCCCGGCCCCACGCCGTCACCGTCGACGGCGACGGCACCCCATGGTTCACCGAATGGGCCGGCAACCGGGTCGGCACGGTCTCCCCCGACGGCTCCATCACCGTCCACGACCTGCCCACCCCCCAGTGCGAACCTCACGGCATCACCCTCGGTCCCGACGGCGCCCTGTGGACCGCGTTGGAGATCGGCGCACTCGCCCGCATAGCCCTCGCGGACAGCGCCACCTGACCAGGCTCCCCCTCACACACCATCAACAGCGGCCCGCCAGTGAGCGATCAGGGAGGAACCTCATGAAATAGGCATTCGTGATCTTCGAAACGAACGAGTCACGCCGCCGGATCCAGGCCGACCGGGCCGCATGCCGCAAGCAATACGAAGGCTGGATCGGCAGTCTTGCCGCGGCCGGGAAACTGGTCGGCGGCGAGGCCCTGGAGACCGGGCACATCACTCCCGCGACGGTGCGCACAACGGCCGACGGCGCGTCAGCGGTGGCCGACGGGCCCGCACAGGCAGGCGAAGAGACCCTCGGAGGCTGGTTCATCGATACGTCGCCGACCGCGAGGAAGCCATCGAGATCGCCAAGAGCCTCCCCACCCCGGAGACCATCGAGATCCGCCCCATCCTGGAGTCCGCCTGAACCGGCGGCACCGGGCCACGGCGGTCATGACCGCGCAGGCTGGGACGGCCGCCTTCCCCGTTCCTCCGCCCCAACTGCTCTCACTGACCCATAGTGCAAGCGGGCAGGCCACGTGCTGCCCGACCCACGGCGAGACCCGAGCGATCGGCACGCACACGCAACCGCCGCGGCGCCGAACTCCTCCTCCGGTCCGGTCCTGACCGAATGCCAGGGGAATGCGGCCAGTGCCGGCGCGACGCAGCTCTCGGCATCCCGTCCCTCGCCATGCCGGTCGGTCTCCTTCGGAGCGAAGAGCCCGAAGCGTCGGCGCTCTTCGAGAGATCGCCGGGCAGATCGCCGACGGGTCATACACAACCAGCGTGACCTCGTTGACGCCGACCACCGCCAGGTCGCCGGAGTGGCTGAGGAGGCCCTACGATCCGGTTGATCATCGGACTGGGGAGGGGACATGGCCGAGGGCCGGGAAACGGACGCGGTCGCCGAGAGACCGGTGGAGCTGGCCTACCGGCCGACCGTCGGCGAATTGGCGTCCGCCCTGCGGGCACGCGCGAGGAGCACCGGCGCGGGACGCTTGCAGCGCGTGGCGCTGGTCTGGACGGTGGCGGTCACGATCGTCGGCGCCCTGCTGTCGGCGGCTGGCTCCGGCCGCCGGGACACACCCTGGCCGCTGTATGCGGGGGTGGTGGTCTTCGTCGCCTTCATGACTGCGGTGCCGTGGTTGCAGGCGCGCCGCCTCCACCGGCTCGCCGAACGGCAGGGGGACATCTGCGGGACGGTCGACGACACCGGAATCCGGCTCACCACGGCGCACAGCTCGGCCACCGTCGACTGGCATCTCTACTCGCGCTATGTCGAGACGCCGGAGCTGTTCGTGCTTCTCAGCGCCGACAAGTCCGCCGTCGGCTTCGTCGTCCTGCCCAAGCGGGCCGTGGCGGACCCGGAGGAGGTGGCCCGGCTGCGGGCGGTCCTCGACCGGCGGCTCGTGCGCGCGGACAACGCCGAGGCGCCCGGAAGTCCGCGGAGCCGGGGGCGGGCCGTCGGCCGCGGGGTCGGCTCCGTCGGGCTGTTGATGCTGGGGCTGCTGTTGTTCTTCTTCGCCTTCGCCGCCGTCCAACACGCCGCGCACCCGGACCGCTTTCCCGGGATCCAGAACAACACCGCCCCGATGTCGGCCGTCATGCTGGGGCTGGGAACGCTCGCGGTCGCCGGGGCTTGGTGGCTCGTACGGCGGATGACGGCCATGCGGATCGTGACCGCCGTCCTCGCCGTCCTAGTCCTGCTGGCCGGTGGCGTCGTCCTGTACCGCGTTGGGCCGATGCTCCACTGCTGGGGCTCGGACCGGATCGCCCGCCAGCCCGAGGGCGCCTACGTCTGCTACGACTTCTGAGCAGGCCGCGGTCCTCCGCGTGGGCCCGGCGACCATGCTGGTGAGCCGCGGCTGCGTGCTCGCAGGCGGACGATTTCGGCCTCGTGCGGGTCGGACTGCTGGGCGGCGGACCGTCGTTGCTCGAATGACCAGGGATACTCGGGGTGGCCAACTCGCCCGCAGCCACGCCGAACTCACCCAGCTCAAGGAACGCCATCAACAGGCCCTGTCGGCCCCGGCCGCCAAAGACGACGAACTCCAGCGGCTCCGCCGCCGGCTGAGCACGATCAGCCCCACCGCCCCTGCAGGCCTCGTCCCTCTGCCCCGCCGATGAACTCCTCCGGCGTGTACTCAAGAGGGTAGAGAGGTGGTCGTCGTTGAGTGAGAGGGCGAGAACCACGTGGATGTGTATGAAGCTGTGGACAGTCGCCGGGCGGTGCGGGCGTTCAGCGATGAGCCGGTACCCAAAGAGGTTCTCGAACGAGTGCTGACCGCTGCCACGCGGGCTCCGTCGAGTGGAAATCTCCAGCCGTGGCATGTCTATGTCGTGGCCGGCGAGCCCCTGGCCGAACTGAAGAAGCGTGCGACGGCCAGGGCGCTTGCCGGGGACCCGGGCGATGAGCGGGAGTACCCGATGTATCCGACCGAGCTGCCTTCGCCGTATCTGGACCGCTCTTCCGCCGCGGCCGCCCAGCGGTACGAAGCGCTGGGAATCGAGCGCGACGACCCCGACAGGCCGATGAAGATCGCCGCCTTGAACTCGGGGGCGTTCGGAGCGCCGGTCGTGCTGTTCTGCTACCTCGACCGGACGATGGGTCCCGGGCAGTGGGGGGATGCAGGGATGTACCTGCAGACGGTCATGCTGTTGCTGAGGGCGGAAGGGGTGCACAGCTGTCCCCAGGTGATGTGGACGATGTATCGCAAGACCGTCAGCCGGATAGTCGGAGCCGAGGACAGGCTCGTGCTGTTCTGCGGTGTCTCGGTGGGATTCGAGAAGGAAGGCGTGCCCCGGCTGCGTACCGGGCGAGCGGATATGACGGAAACAGTGAGCTTCATCGGAGTGTGACCGTCAGGCGGGGTCAAGATCCGCACGACAGCCTGTGGTCGGCTGGGTGGTGGTTCAGCAGGCGCGACCGTGTCCATGTCCCCGCACTTACTGACCAGGGATCGATCACAAGTCGGTCCCATAGGGTCGGAGGTATGACGCCACTCCTTGCCAGCAGTGCATTCGACTCGCTCCGCCTCGACGCCGTGCGCGACCAGGAGGGCCTGCGCCAAGCCTACGGGCTCCCCAGCGATGCGGCCGTGCGCAAGCAGATGACCGAACTCACCGAGCAGACCCAGCGGTTGATCGGCTGCTCATCGCTGGTCCTGATCGCCAGCGCGGATGCCAAGGGCAACTGTGACGTTTCCCCGCGCGGCGGCCCCGCCGGGTTCGTCGCCGTCCTGGACGCACGGACGGTGGCGATACCGGACGCGACCGGCAACAAGCGTCTGGACACCCTGCAGAACGTCGTGGCCACCGGACGGGCCGGGCTGCTGTTCCTCATCCCTGGGCGCACCACGACGCTCAGGGTGAACGGCCGGGCCTGCGTCTCCACCCGCCCGGAGTTGCTGTCGCAGCTGACCGCCGTGGGCAAGCCGCCGGCCAGTGCCCTGGTGCTGGGGATCGAGGAGGTCTACCCGCACTGCCCCAAGTCGCTCCTGCGCAGCGGGGCCTGGAAGCCGGAGCAGTGGCTGCCGGCGGACGCCCAACCGACCTCGGCCGAGGTGACGCTGGCCCAGCTGCGGATGCCGGAGCTGACGCTCGCTGACGTCGAGCAGGCGGAGGCGGATTCGCTGAAGTACCGGTACGAGTAACGGGCCGACCTGCGCCTGCTGAACCACGAGCCCGTCGAACCCCCGGGCCGGCACGCCCCGAGATCAATCGCGGGACGGCCCGCAATAGGGACGGCAGTGCCCGGCGACTCATAGAGGCTGAGATTCCAACGCTTCACCCGCACGGATGAACCTAGCCCCGGCACACAGCCGAGACAGACAGTGATCTCCGCGTCTTCGACGCGGAGATCACGGCGCCGCCCATCCCGACGAGACGCCACGGAACACGCCCGACGCCGCGATAACCCAAAGGTCGCCCAGAGCGAGATCCTGCACTGCGCGCCTGGCCGCACGGACATCACCCTCGCAGCCAACTCCGGCGCCTACAACGCTCGGCATCGCTGCCGGCGCCGCACTCGGGGCACTGGACCTCCCGCTCGCCGGGGTGCGAGGCACCTTCCTCGCCGGGACTCCTCGTCCCGTCAGTCGCTGCTCGTCACTGCGACCCCGCGGCCACCAGCGTCGCGGTGATGGGTTCCAGCTCGGCGACCAGCTCGTCGAGCTCGGCGGGAGACAGGGCGTCGTACGGCGGGGCGGCGAGCTCGTCGGTCAGGGCTTCGATGCGTTGCTTGGTCTCACGGCCGGCGTCGGTGAAGTGGCCGTCGGTGTCGATGAGCCCGCGCTCGCGCAAGCCGTCCATGACCGCGGCCAGCCGCGCCTTCGGCAGGTGATGGATGCGCCCGAACGACTCCGGCGGGTGGATGCCCTGCTCCAACGCGGAGAGCACGTGGGCCTCCGTGCCGCCGATGCGCGCGCCGACGAGAGCGGCGACGTGCCCGTCACCGCGGTGCTCGCGCAGCATGGTCGCGGAATGCCACAGCCGGGCGACCGGGTCGCTCGGCACCGGGAGGGTACGCATCCCCGCGTACATCACCCGGCCTTCCGTGGGCGCGTTCGTCGCGGCTTTGGTTGTCAGGTCGGCGGCGCGCACCAGGCCCGGGGAGTCGGCCAGCTCGTCGCCGAGGATCCGCCGTAGGGAGGCCGCGCTGCCCCGCTCCCGCGCGGCGACGGACGCCTCGGGCGGGATCGTCTCCCACGCGCTCGGGATGTGCCGCGCCACCTCCCCGTCGGCGAAGCTGTAGAAGGCCGCGTGGACGACCTGCGCCTGCACCCGCCCCAGCGGCGCGGCGCGGCTGGCGAAGTAGCCGTCCCAGTAGGTGCGGTGGCCGAGCGCGGCCAGCTCCACGTTGCACTCGTCGGCGAAGTAGGTGACCAGGCAGATCGGCTCCAGGAGCTCGAACATCCGGCGGGCGGTGTGAGTCATGGCCCACATCATGCCTGCGGTCACGCCCCGCGGAGCAGTACCGGCCACTGGATCAACTCCTCTGTGGCGCCTGGGCTCCGGCGACGACGTGGTGGCAGCCCTGCGCTGAGCAGGCGCAGAACAGACCGCCTCCCGCGAGGTCAATCCTCATCACCCTGCCACCGATGACGGACTTCGTCCTCGGCTTCCGCTCCGCACTGCCCTGGGCCACGGCCCTGACCACGGCCGCTCCCGACGGCCTCGCCCGCGCCGCACGCATGATCCGGGCCGACCTGACGCCACTCACCGCCGGCGACGGCTCCGCACGAGTTCCGGTCACCGCGCACCTGGTGACCGTCACCGCACCCGGCAGCTGAGCCGTCCGACCAGGGCCGTGTCGCAGCGCGCGCTCGCAACGGGGCGACGCCCGTGTGAACGGAGCGCTTCGGGGCAGGCGAGCCGCGATGTCCGCGGCGTAGGAGGTTCCGTGTTCGACGGCTTCGAGCTGACACGATGCCAAGGCAACGGCGTCCATCTGCGGGTGCGTTACGGCGGCGATGGTCCTCCTGTACTGCTCTTGCACGGTCACCCGCGCACGCACGCGACCTGGCACCGCGTCGCCCCGCTGCTTGCTGCGGCCGGTCACACCGTGGTCTGCCCGGACCTGCGCGGCTACGGTCAGTCCGACAAGCCCCTGACCGACCCGGAGCACCGCCCGTACTCCAAGCGCGCCATGGCCGACGACTGCCTGGCGGTCATGCGCCGCCTCGGACACGAGCGGTTCGCCGTCGTCGGGCACGACCGGGGCGCGTATGTGGCCACTCGCCTCGCCCTGGACCACCCGGAAGCGGTGTCCGCGGTGAGCGTCCTGGACGCCGTCCCCATCGGGGAGGCACTGCGACGCTGCAACGCGACATTCGCCGCAAGCTGGTGGCACTGGTTCTTTCTCGGGCAGACCGACAAGCCCGCTGAACGCATCATCAATGCCGACCCCGACGCCTGGTACAAGGCCACACCCGAGCAGATGGGCGCCGAGGCGTACGAGGACTACCACCGTGCCATTCACAACCCGGCCACCGTGCACGCCATGTGCGAGGACTACCGCGCCGGCCTCGGTGTCGACCGGGAACACGACGACACGGACCGTCAGGCCGGCCGACGCATCAACTGTCCGCTGCAAGTGCTCTGGGCCACTCACGACGACATGGTCGACCTCTACGGCGACGTGCTGAGCGTGTGGCGGGACTGGGCGAGCAACCGCCTGGACGGCGGTCCGATCGACTCTGGACACCACATCGCTGAAGAGGCGCCCGAAGCACTCGTCGTCGCCCTGCGCGAGTTCTGGACCGGCACCGAAGGGAACAACCCTCGCCTCGAACACACAGCTGACCAACTCAAACGCTAATTGACCGACCGAAGCGGTCAGTCACCAACTGCGGCCTCTCGCCAGACGCAGAACAGCCAGATCGCCTGACCATCTCTGCCACACGGAAGATGCCCCAGTCGTATTCACCACGCCGCTTGGCCACCGGGTCCTAGAAGTCTGCGATCGCACGGTCGGGCAAGTAGGGTGAAACGCCCGTCACCAGCCAATATTGAAGATCTCGCAACCTCGTGAGAGCTGCCTCGTAATACGTCGGCGGCTCCGGCCGGGGAAACCGCGGATGGGCTGTGTGGTCGGGAAGCCAATCAGCACACAGCCAGAACCCTTCCACCAGCCATCGCGGCAGGTCCTGCTGATCACGCTCCTCGAACGTTGCGCACACACCACGCATGGCCCGTTCCAGACGAGAGAAAGCCTCCTTGTCCCACCTCTGATCACTGATCACGGTCGCCAGAAATCCGTCGTCGCTCTCCGAGAACTCCTGCCGCAGCACAGCGAGATCATCCATCAGTCCATCATGACGGCGCCCACTGACAACTCGGCGTCGTGGGGCAATCGGACGATCGAGTGCACCCGGGCGCGGACCTGAGCGGATGGCCGTACGAACGGCGAGGTGCGGCGCTTGAGGCGCTGTTCGCCGACAAGGTCCTGGAGGCGCCACTGACTCTGTGCCCGTCGACCACCGACCCGGCCGTGGCGAGAGAGTGGCGGGAGTGGACGGCGACCGGACTGAAAGGTTTCGACTTCATACGGCTGGAGGAGAGCCCTATCGGCCGGTGTGGTCGCGACGAAAGCACAAAGTGCGGCGCCGGGCGGTGGCGGCACCCGGCCCGGCCGCACCACATCCGCACAGGCGTCGAGGTGGAGCAGATGCCGCTGTTCGGCGAGGACGTTGCCTTGTCACAAGGGGTTTTGACCTTTGTGGACGAACCAACCTGGACGGCGGTGAGGTCAACTGATCTGCCGGCGGGCCTGCTTCACCTCGCGGTCGATGGCCCAGGCATCCGCGACTGGCCCGAGGTGGCCCAGCTTGTCGGGGTTGATCACCGCGCGGATGGTGTGGATCTGCCCGTCGAGCACATCAACAACCATGACATGCAGGATCTTGCCGTCCCGGTCACGGAAGATCGCGCCGGGCTGACCGTTGAGCTCGCACAGCTCGAACGTCACATCGATGCGGGTCATCAAAGGGAAGACCGTACCCAGCACGCGGGCCACGTTCAGCGCCCCCGCAAGGGCCTTGGCCAGCTGCGGGGCCTTCCCGCCGCCATCCCCGACGAGCTGTACGTCGGCGGCCAGCAGATCCTGCAACCCGCCCACGTCTCCGTGCTTCAGCGCGTCGAAGAACCGCCTCGCCAGCTCCTGCCGCTCCTGCCGGTCCGCCGAGAAACGGGGGCGCCCGGTCTCCATATGCCTTCGCGCGCGCACCAGCAGCTGCCGACAGGCCGCCTCAGACCGCCCCACCGCCGCGGCGACCTCGTCGAACTCGAAGGCGAACACCTCGCGCAGCACGAAGACCGCGCGCTCCAGTGGGCTCAGCCGCTCCAGCAGCAACAAAGCAGCCATCGACACCGAGTCGGCCAGCTCCACCGCCCGTGCCGGGTCCTGATACGGATCGTTCAGCAGCGGCTCGGGGAACCACGGCCCGACATACTCCTCCCGCCGTACCCGTGCGGAGCGCAGTACATCGATCGAGATCCGTGTCACCGTGGCCGACAGGAAACCCTTGGTCGACGTGGGCCGGGTGGTCGAGCCGTCGAAGCGCAGCCACGTCTCTTGCACCGCGTCCTCAGCCTCGCCCACGCTGCCCAGAATCCGATAGGCGATCGAGAACAGCAGCGGCCGCAGCTCCTGGAACTCCTCGACCTTGCTCACGCCGCATCCCCCTTGAGTCTCCCCCCTGCCCGCGCTTGTCGGCACAGGCAGATTCTTGTGATCATCAGGCAATTGACAGGCCGGGAGCAAGGCGCTGGCCCCGGGACTCGGAACCCGTCAGCCGGGCTCCGAGTCCGTTGCCGACGGCCGTTCAGTGGAACTGACCGGCCTGGTAGTCGCCGGCCGGCTGCCGGGTGATGATGTTCAGCCGGTTCACCGAGTTCATGAAGGAGACCAGGATCACCAAGGCGGTGAGCTGTTCTTCTTCGTAGTGCTTGGCGGCGTTCGCCCACACCTCGTCGCTGACTCCGCCGGCCGCATCCGCGACCCGGGTGCCCTCCTCGGCCAGCTCCAGCGCGGCACGCTCGGCCTCGGTGAAGACCGTGGCCTCCCGCCACGCCGCGACCAGGTTCAGCCGCACCGGCGTCTCGCCGGCCGCGGCGGCCTCCTTGGTGTGCATGTCGATGCAGACGGCACAGCCGTTGATCTGGCTCACGCGCAGCGCCACCAGCTCCTGCGTCGCCGGCGGCAGCGGCGACTCCTTGAGCGCCTTGCCCGCCGACATGAAGTACTTGAGGGCCTTACCGGCGGTCGGGCTGGCGAAGTAGTTCAGTCGCGCGTCCATGGTGTGCTCCCTTGTGGTCGTCCGTGGCTTCACCCCCGAGACGAGACAGCCCGCTCCCCTGTGACACGGACCGATGTGACCTGCGTCTCCCTACGGTCAGTGGGTAGGTGCGGCGTTCCCTTGGCCACCAGGGCTGGCTCAGTTCGTTGGATCGGACCAGAAGCAGACGGCAAGGCCGACGGCACGACCATGGTCGGCCTGTACGTGTGCTCCATGCCCGGGCGGCCGGACGCGAAGGAGACGCCACGATGACGGCACACCGGCCATCAGCCGGCCCTCCGGCAGGCCGGAGAGACGGCTGCGATCGTCGGAGGAGTGAGGAGTGTCAGGGCGGTGTCAGTGCCTCCTGGCACCGTAAGACACGTGAACGGCACCGCGGGAGACCGCGAAGCCGGGAACGAGGAGAGGTGCCCGGAGTGGCTGATCGGGGACCAAGGGCGCAAGCCCGGAGTCGGACCCCTCAAGGGGTCCACGCAGGTTCGAATCCTGCCCTCTCCGCGACGCCGGAAAACCCCGGCTTATTCAAGGTCTGAGTGTGGCTCAGCGGAGCATCGGTGGCCTTCCCCAGCCCTGATGAACTGCTCCTGCGGTCACCCCTTCAGGAGTGATCTGCTCTGTGCGCCGGTTCGCCATGGATGTCGAGGTCCTCGGATCCGGCTCCCCCCTCGGTGTCAGGCCGAGGGGGCACCGTGGCGGAACATCCGTCGGGGAGGGCCTGGGAGGCTGTCCGGGTGGGGTCCTCGGCCCCGATGCGCTTCATCTGCCGGTGCTGAGCCAGTGGTGCAGGGCTTCGTGCACGCTGTCGGGCAGCGCGCTGAGCATCTCGATCGCTTCCCGGTCTCCCGGCCAGGGGGCGATGCCGGCCGCGGTCAGCACCGCGTACAGGTTGAGGCGCCGCAGGTCGCGGGGATCGACGCGGCAGGTGATGCGGTCCGCGGGGTTGGGCGGCGCCAGCAGGAAGTCATCCGCCGGGGCATGGTCCCACGGTCGATCGGTCGATGCGGTGGTGGTCTGCATGATCTGGCTCCGTTCTGCGTGTGCTTCGTTCGCACGCCTCGCGCCCAGGGCCGAGCGTGCGGTGTGCCTGGTCCGCTACCGGTCCTCGCCTTCCGGCGCGGCGGGCGGATCGTTCAACCGGCTGCCGGCGGCCGCCTCTTCGGCCCGTTGCAGTGACCGGCACCAAGGACAGTCCGCTTCGGCCTGGCCCTCGTGGCGATCGCCATCGAGGCCGTAAGCGTCCGCCGGCCGACGACGGCTGAAAAGTGGACCGGCGGGCAAGAGCCCGAGCCTCGCCAGAAGGACACGGCTCAGACGGCGCCGACGCCTCCAGCGGCGTCCCGGTTGCGGGCCCTTCGCCCCGTCAGTCACGGGCACCGGGTCCCGGTGGCCGGCGCTCGTCGGCACAGCATCCTGGCCGAGGGTTCATCGCGCCGACGCGTTGCCTCTGCACGCCGGTACACGCTCCGCGTTCTACCGGCATCGGACACGAAAGCGGACACACAGGCGCTCCTCAGGGTGTGGGCGCAAACCCTGCCGCGGCCGTAGGGCGTGAGCAGGGCTTACGCGAAGGCGGTGCGCGGCCGGCCGGCCGCGCATCACACCCTCCCCGCCGCCACGGCACGTACCCGCACCACACGAGCGGTGTTACACATCACCCATAATTCTGCGACTCTTGCCTGCATGCTCCATCAATGTATGGAATTCACCCTTTGATACCTGATCAGCTGCGCCACCACCACGAACGCTGCCCGCGGTCCCGTCCCGCCACGCGACCGGCACCCGGAAGTGAGTAACAGCCGCCCGCGCCCCCGGCGATGGTGCAACAACGTCGGTGACGCCGTCAGACGGTGTGGGCGCGGATGCGTGCGAGCAGGGTGCGCAGGTGTTCGCGGTCGTCCTCGTCCAGGGCCGCGGTCGCCTCGGCGAGGGCGAGGCGGTCGATCTCCTCGGCCTCGCGATGGCAGCGCAGTCCCTCCTCGGTGAGCCTGACCAGCAGCGCCCGCCGGTCCTGCGGGTGGGGTATCCGCTCCACCAAGCCGTCGCGTTCCAGGCTGTCCACGATCGTGGTGGCGGTACGGGCCGCGATGCCCGCCATCTCGCTCAGTTCCCGCATCCGCAGCGGCTGCTGAGCCCGGGCCAGCATGCGCAGGGCACGCAGCCGGGCCACCGAGGCGCCCTTCTCCCGCAGCCGGGCCTCCACGAACTGCCGTAGCCGATGCGTCGTCTCGTACAGCTCGTCGATCAGGACGTCGCTGCTGCCTTGCACTGCCATGGTGCCCAGTCTCCCGTGTCCCGCGCCGCCCTCGCACCCTGGCGCGTGCCGGCCGGGCCGCTGCCGCACCGTGAATAAAGCGATGTCCTGAGCATGCACATAGTGAGTATGCTCAGCATATGCGACGACGTCCTCCCGTGCCCTCCGCCGCCTGGTCGTCCCGGCTCAGCCAGCGTCTGGTCGTCCCCGTCGTGTGCGTCAGCGTGACCTTCGTCGCGATCGTCGACGGAGCGATCACCACCGTGGCACTGCCCTCGATCGCCCGTCAGTTCCGGCTGACCACCGCCGCCCTGGACGGCGTGGTCGTCGTCTACCCGGTCTGCCTGGCCATGGCCATCCCGGCCTCGGCGTGGCTGGCCGAGCGGTTCGGCGGCAAACGCGTCCTGCTGACCGCCCTGGCCGGTTTCCTCGGCTCCTCGCTGCTGTGCGGCGCGGCGCTCGGGGTCGGTCAGCTCGTCGCCTACCGGGCGGTGCAGGGGCTGTCGGCCGGCGTGCTCTTCCCGGCCTCCACCGCGCTGCTGTTCGGCACCTTCACCTCGGCCGAGCAGATACGCCTCTCCCGTTACATGATCATTCCGCAGCAGATCGCCCCGGCCGCCGCGCCGGTCGTGGGCGGGCTGCTCGTGGACCACCTGTCCTGGCGGTGGGTCTTCTACGTCAATCTGCCGGTGGGCCTGCCCGCGCTGCTGTTCGGCGCGCTGTTCCTGGCCGGCGGCCGCGGCAGCCGGCCGGGCCGCTTCGACCTGCCCGGTCTGCTGCTGAGCGCGGGCGGCCTGGGCACCGTGATGTTCGGCCTGTGCGAGGGGCCCAACCGCGGCTGGTCCTCCCCCGCCGTCGTCACCTCTCTGGTGTCCGGAGCGGCCCTGCTGGCCTGCGCCGTCGCCGTGGAACTGCGCACGGCCCAGCCCCTGCTGCGGCTGCGCCTGTTCACCGACCGGCTGTTCCGGGACACCAACCTGATCAACCTGGTCGGCCTGATCCCCATCATGGGCGCCCTGTACCTGGGCCCGCTCTTCCTCCAGCAGGCCCAGGGCCGTACCGCGCTGGAGTCGGGCCTGACCACGTTCCCCGAGGCGTTCGGCGTGCTGCTGACCGTCCAGCTCACCGGCGCCCTGTACGCCAGGGTCGGTCCGCGCGTGATCGTCGGCTGCGGCCTGACCGGCACCGGCGCGGTGCTGCTCCTCTTCGCCGCCTGCGACACCGGCACCGGGCTGTGGACCTTCCGCGGCCTGATGTTCCTGTTCGGCGCCGCGATCGGCTGCTTCTTCATCCCCACCACGGTCGCCTCGCTGGCCACCGTCGAGCGGGCGGATCTGTCCCAGGCCACGATGCTGAACACCGTCGTACGCCAGACCGGTGGCGCGCTCGCGCCCGCGGCGGTGACCACGGCACTCGTGCTCGGCACGCCGCCGGGCGCCGCCGCCCAACCGCCGCTGCCCGCCTACCAGCACGCCTACCTCGCCCTGGCCGCGATCGCGGCGGCGACCGCCGTCTTCGCCTTCACCCTCCCCGACGGCCCCGCCCGCGCCGCCGCCCGCGGCCCGGCCGGCACATCCGGCCGACCCGCCCTCCTGCGCCACCGCCGGGACCGGGTCGGCTCCTGAACCTTCCGGGGATCAAGCACCGGCTGGGGAACGGCACCACGAGAACACGCGGAACGAGCGAGCACGGAGAGGCGCCCGGAGGGGCTGATCAGCTGGGCGGCGGGCATTCCGCTCCCCCTAGGGCACGTCGTCAACCGAGAGGGCTCAGCCGCGCGGGACTTCGCTAGGGCACGTCGTCAACCAAGAGGGCTCAGCCGCGCGGGACTTCGCCGTCGTTGCCACGCTCCGCCGGAAGGAGGGGCGCGGTGGTGGCGCGTGGGATCAGGTGGGTGGGCAGGACGATGTGCTGCTGGTGGTCGGCGTCGGGGTCGTCGATGAGCTGCAGGGCCAGCCGGCCGGCCTCGCGGCCGATGTCCGAGGGTGACTGCGCGATGGTGGACAGGTCGAACCAGTCGGCCACCGGCTGGTCGTCGAAGCCGAGGACCGAGATGTGCGCCGGCACCTCGATCCGCGTCTTGCGCAGGGTCCGTATGACGGTGGCCGCGACCTCGTCCTGCTCGGCGAAGACGGCGGTGGGCGGCTCGCGCAGGCTCAGCAGGTGCCCGAGCGCTTCGGCCATGGCGCGTCGGTCGCCGACCGGCGTGGCGACCACCAGGTCGTCGTCGTGCGGGAGGCCCGCCTCGGTGAGCGCCTGCCGGTAGCCCACCAGCCGCTCGTTGGAGCTGAAGGAGAAGCCGCTGGCACCCACCGTCTTGATGAAGGCGACCCGGCGGTGGCCGAGGTTGAGCAGGTGCCGGGTACCGTGCACGGCGCCGGCCACGTCGTCGACGTACACGCTGGGGCGGCCGTCGACGTGCTGGCTGACGTAGACGACCGGCATGCCCAGGGTGTCCAGCCGGTCCGTCTCCTTCTCGGTGAGGTCGAAGGAGAAGACCAGCAGCGCGTCGGCGTTCCGGCGCGCGGGCAGCCGGTCGAAGAACGCGGCGCGCTCGGCGAGGTCGGGGATCACATAGACGGTCAGCTCCATGCCCGCCTCACGCAGCACCGGGGCCAGGCTGGACAGGGCCGAGCCCATGAACCACGAGTTGAGGGTGGGGACCAGCACCGCCACGGTCCCGGTCCTCCCCGTGACCAGGCTTGCGGCCTGCCGGGAGACGGCGAAGTTCAGCTCGCGGGCGGCCTGTTCGACCCGGGCGCGGACCTCCGGGGAGACAGTGGTCAGGCCGCGCAGGGTCCGCGAGACGGTGGAGGTCGAGACCCCGGCCCGTTCGGCGACGTCAGCCATCGTCGGGTGTCGCTGAGCTGGTGGCATGTCACGGACGGTAGCACAGCCAGGTCGGTTTCGACGGCGACTATGACAGCGCTTTCACGCCGTCATCCCCGCTGTTTCCTCTCGTTACCGATAGGTAACGCATTGACTTCCGCCTATCCCACTCCTAGCGTGCAAGCGTTGTCTCGACAGGGTCAAAGCCTTCGTTGGAGCGCTCACCATTTCTGCTTTGACCTGCACTTTTGATCAGGATGTCGCTGTGACAACGCAGTCTTGGCAACAGAGTCGCCAGGTTCCGCACGACCAGGAGAGACAGTGAAGACCACAACCGCCAGAGCCCTTCGGTGCTCGGCCGCGCTCGCCGCCGCCGCACTCCTCCTCGCCGCCTGCGGCTCGTCCGACGACGGCTCCACGGCGCAGTCCGGGGCCACGTCGTTCACCGGCCGCGGCCCCATCACCTTCGTCGCCGGGAAGGACACCACCGGCGCCGTCCAGCCCGTCCTGGACCAGTGGAACAAGCTGCACCCCAAGGAGAAGGTCACCTTCATCCAGCTGCCCACGGACGCGGACGCGCAGCGCCAGCAGATGATCCAGAACGCGGAGACGAAGTCCGACGCCTACACGGTGCTCTCCCTGGACGTCGTGTGGACCTCGGAGTTCGCCGCCCACCAGTGGATCGACCGGCTGCCCGCGCAGAGCTTCCCGCTGGACCGGATGCTGAAGCCGGTGGTGGAGACGGCCAAGTACCGCGGCGGCCTGTACGCGGCCCCGTCCAGCTCGGACGGCGGACTGCTGTACTACCGCACCGACCTGCTCAAGCAGGCCGGAATCAGCAAGGCCCCCACCACCTGGGCCGAGTTGAAGGCCGACTGCGCCAAGGTGAAGAAGCTCCCCGCGGCCAAGGGCATGTCCTGCTACGCCGGACAGTTCCAGAAGTACGAGGGCCTGACGGTCAACTTCTCCGAGGCCGTCAACTCCGCGGGCGGAGTCGTCACCGACGCCAACGGCAGGCCGGACGTCGACACGCCCCAGGCGAAGAAGGGGCTGGACTTCCTCGCCGGCTCCTTCCGGGACGGGACGATCCCCAAGGAGGCCATCACCTACCAGGAGGAGGACGGCCGCCAGGCTTTCCAGGCCGGCAAGCTGGTCTTCCTGCGCAACTGGCCGTACATGTACGCCCTCGCCGGCAAGAGCAAGGTGGCCGGCAAGTACGCCGTCGCCCCGCTGCCCGGCCTGACCGGGCCCGGCTCCTCCAGCCTGGGCGGCCACAACCTGGCCCTGTCCTCCTTCGCCAGGAACAAGGCCACCGCCGTGGACTTCATGAAGTTCTACAGCAGCGAGACCACCGCGAAGACCTTCCTGGAGAAGGCCTCGCTCGCCCCGCCGTACGCGGCCCTGTACGACGACCCCGCACTGGCCAGGCAGTATCCGTACCTCCCGGTCCTGAAGCAGTCGATCCTGCGCGCCGTGCCGCGCCCGCGGGTCGTGGGGTACGGCGATGTCACCTCGGCCATCCAGCAGGAGGCGTACGCCGCGCTGACCGGCACCAAGAGCAGCGCCCAGGCACTGAAGGACCTGCAGAGCAAGCTGCAGAAGTCCACGGCGCAGTGAGGTCCGGGCCCATGACCGACATCGAGATCCCGCCCGGATCCGCCCTACCCCGCTCCCCCCGCTCGCTCCCCACGGCCGTGAAGGCCCGGCGCCCCCGGTCCCGCGCCACCGCCGGCACCGGGCGGATGGCGGCCCTGCTGGTGTCCCCGACGCTGCTGGTGCTGACGGTCGTCGTGCTCTACCCGACGGTGATGGCGCTCAGGGAGTCGCTGTACGGGCCGAAGGGCCTGGACCCGAAGACCGGCTTCATCCGCAGCACCGAGCCGTTCGTCGGGCTGAAGAACTACGCCGACATCCTCGGCGCCACCGGGGACCGCTTCTGGAACGCCTTCTGGAACACCACCTTCTTCACCGTCGTCACCGTCGGTCTGGAGACGGTGATCGGCGTAACCATGGCCCTGATCATGCACCGGGCGTTCAGCGGGCGGGCCCTGGTCCGGGCGAGCATCCTCGTGCCCTGGGCGGTGCCCACGGCCATCTCCGGCCTGCTGTGGCGGTGGATCTTCAACAGCGACGGCGTCGCCAACGCCCTGCTCGGCCGTCAGATCCTGTGGACCACCGAGGGCTTCCACGCCAAGGTCGCGGTCATCGTGGCCGAGGTGTGGAAGACCGCCCCGTTCATCGGGCTGCTGGTGCTGGCCGGCCTGCAGGTGATCCCGAAGGAGGTCTACGAGGCCTCCCGCATCGACGGCGCGAGCCCGCTGCGCCAGTTCTGGCACATCACCCTGCCGCTGGTGAAGCCCGCACTGCTGGTGGCGATGCTGTTCCGCTGCATGGACGCGCTGCGGATGTTCGACCTGCCGTACATCCTGATCGGCGCGCAGAAGAACTCGGTGGAGACCCTGTCCATGCTGGCGCAGAACGAGGCGTCCAACGTCCGCTTCGGCCCCGCCTCCGCCTACGCGGTCCTGCTCTTCCTCTACGTCTTCCTCATCGCACTCGCCTTCGTCCGGCTGCTCGGCGCCGATCTCGTCGGCGACAGCGGTGGCGGCCGCCGCACGAGGACCAGGTTCGCCCTCGCGCGTCGCAGGGAGGTGACGGCATGACGACCACGGTGAAGTGGCGCGGCCGGCTGCTGTACGTGGGCGTCGCCGCGGTGGTGGCCTACTGCCTGGCGCCGTTCTACTGGATGCTGGTCTCCAGCCTGCGCCGCACCTCCGACATCTTCGACACCTCGCTCGTGCCGTCCCCGGTGTCGTTCGAGAACTACCGCTCCCTGTTCGGCGCCTCCCAGGGCTTCACCCGGGCGCTGCTCAACAGCCTCGTCGTGGCCGGCACCACCACCGTGCTGGCGCTGCTGCTGGCCACGTTCACCGCCTACGCCATGGCCCGGCTGGAGTTCCGGTTCAAGCGGCTGATCCTCACGCTGATCATCGCCACCTCGATGTTCCCGGTGGTGTCGATCGTGGTCCCGCTGCTGAAGCTGTTCACGGACATCGGCTGGATCAACACCTACCAGTCCATGATCGTGCCCAGCATGTCCTTCGCGCTGCCGCTCGCGGTGTGGAACCTGACCACCTTCTTCCGGCAGATGCCCGACGAGCTGGAGCACGCCGCCATGGTCGACGGCTGCACCCGCGGGCAGGCCTTCCGCAAGATCATCGTCCCGCTCGCCGCGCCCGCCATCTTCACCACCGCGATCATCACGTTCATCGCCGCGTGGAACGAGTTCCTCATCGCCCTGTCGATGACCAACCGGCCGGACATGCAGACCGCCCCGGTCGCCATCTCCAAGTTCACCGGCGCCACGACGTACGAGACCCCGTTCGGCAGCCAGATGGCCGCGGGCGTCCTCGTCACGATCCCGCTGGTGGTCATGGTGCTGCTCTTCCAGCGCCGTATCGTCGCCGGCCTGACCGCCGGCGCCGCGAAGTAACCCCACTTCCCCCTGATAAGGAACAGCATGCCCGGTACCGCACCCTGGTGGCGCAGCGCCGTCATCTACCAGGTCTACATCCGCAGTTTCGCCGACGGCAACGGTGACGGCGTCGGCGACATCGCCGGCATCCGCTCCCGTCTGCCGTACCTGAAGTCGCTGGGCGTGGACGCCCTGTGGATCAACCCGTGGTACAAGTCGCCGCAGGCGGACCACGGTTACGACGTGGCCGACTACCGCGCGATCGACCCGCTGTTCGGCACCCTCGAGGAGGCCGAGCAGCTGATCGAGGAGGCCCACCGGCTCGGGATCCGGATCATCCCCGACATGGTGCCCAACCACACCTCCGACCAGCACGCCTGGTTCCAGGCGGCGCTGGCGGCCGGACCGGGCAGCCCGGAACGCGACCGCTACGTCTTCCGCCCCGGCCGCGGCCCCGACGGCGCCGAACCCCCCAACGACTGGGTCTCCTCCTTCGGCGGACCGGCCTGGACCCGGCTGCCGGACGGCGACTGGTACCTGCACCTCTTCGCCCCGCAGCAGCCCGACCTGAACTGGCAACACCCGCAAGTGCGGGCCGAGTTCGAGTCCGTCCTGCGGTTCTGGTTCGCCCGGGGCGTGGACGGCTTCCGCATCGACGTCGCGCACGGCCTGATCAAGCACCCCGAACTGCCCGACCTGCCGCCGCGTCCGGCCGGGACAGGCCGGCGCAGCCACCACCTCGACCACCCGCACTGGGACCGCGACGAGGTCCACGACATCTACCGTGCCTGGCGGAAGGTGGCCGACGAGTTCCCCGGCGACCGGTGCTTCGTCGCCGAGGCCTGGGCCGACACCCCCGAGCGGCTCGCGGCCTACGTCCGCCCGGACGGCCTGCACACCGCGTTCAACTTCGACTTCCTGATGTCCAGTTGGGACTCCAAGGACCTGCGCACGGTCATCGACGACTCCCTCGCCATGCTCGGCGCGGTCGGCGCGCCCGCCACCTGGGTGCTCTCCAACCACGACGTCATGCGCCACGCCAGCCGGTACGGCCGCCGGGCGGCCAGGCGCTGGGTGGCCAACGAGCGCTACGAACCCCAAGGCCCCCTCGACCTGGAACTCGGCACCCGGCGCGCCCGCGCCGCCGCCCTGTTGATGCTCGCCCTGCCCGGCGGCGCCTACATCTACCAGGGCGAGGAACTCGGCCTGCCCGAGGTCGAGGACCTCCCGGACTCTGCCCTCCAGGACCCGGTCTGGGAGCGCTCCGGCCACACCGACCGCGGCCGCGACGGCTGCCGCGTGCCCCTCCCCTGGTCCGGCCAGGCCGCCCCGTACGGTTTCACGCCCGAGGGCTCCCCGGCCGCCCCCTGGCTGCCGCAGCCGGACGACTGGGCGCCGCTCACCGCCGAGGCCCAGACCGGCGACGACACCTCCATGCTGGAGCTCTACCGCACCGCCCTGCGCCGGCGCCGCGAGCACCCCGCCCTCGGCGACGGCACCCTCACCTGGCTGGACACCCCCGCCGACGTCCTCGCCTTCCGTCGCGACCCCGGCTTCCTGTGCGTGGTCAACCTCTCCACCGAGCCGTACGCACTGCCCGCCCACAGCGCGGTCCTGCTGACCAGCGGGCCGGTCGAGAACGGCCGGCTGGCCCCGGACCAGGCGGCGTGGCTGGCGGAGTAGGAGCCTGTGCCGCGGATGCCCTGACGCGCGTCCGCGAACACGGGAGAGGAGGGGCCCGCCGGAACACTCGGCCGGGCCCCTTCGAACCGGTGGGCTCCCTGGGGCCCGCCGGAAAGTGTTCAGGACGCCGGGGCAATCTGGGAGCATGTGAGTGCGAGTCAGAAGAAGAACGCGGAGGTAGTCGAGTGACGGCTGGATTACCGGCTGCTGCGGGCCAGGACGGCACGTCAGGAGACGACGCCGCGCCGGAAGTTGACGGCGCGTCCGGAGAAGACGGCATGCCGGGCGCGACCGGTGCATCCGGGCACAGCGGCACGTCGGGTGGGAACGGCACGAGCGGAGACGGTAGCCCCCAGGCACCGGATCAGGGGCCCGGTCAGGGCGCACCCGATGACGAGGAGACACCACCGTCGACGGCGCGCGCCCGCATGGCGGGCTGGTTGCGTACGGTCCCGGGACTGGCCGCCTCCACCGCCGTCACCACCCTTGCAGCCGCGGCGGCCACGGCCCTGTTCACGGGGGCGGTGCAGCTGTGGCCCGCGTCGCCGGAGTCGAAGGTGTCCGTGTCCGTGGAGACCGACCCCATGCGCCTCGACGCCGAGGGTGATCTCATCCAGCTGGTTCCCGCCGCGCGGTTCGACCACAGCCGGCCGCAGAACGGCTGCGCGGGGTTCTGGAGTTGGGCGCGCTCCAGGGGCGGCGTGGACGAGGAGCAGACGACGATGCAGCTGACGGTCACCAACAGCGGCTCGAACACCGTGCTGATCACCGGCATGCGCGCTCAGGTGACCTCGCGTCAACCCGTCTCCCACGTGGTCGAGGCCCAGTGCCGTACCCAGGGCGAGGCGAAGGTGTACGCGGTGCACATCGACCTCGACAAGCCGCAGCCCTACGGCTTGTACGACAAGGACGGCAAGAGCCTTCCGCCCGACTTCACCGTGGCCTCCGGAGACCTGGAGACCTTCCTCGTCACGGCCCGCATCGGCCACGGCGCGGCGCACTGGAAACTGGCCGTCGACCTGGTGGAGGACGGCCACAAGCGCTCGATCGTCGTCGACGACGACGGCAAGCCCTTCACCACAGTGACTCGCCCCGCCCACCCGACCGTCTGGGAGCTGGATCCGCACGGCGGGGGCTGGCTCAGGCCCGCCGGCGAGGACGTCCCGGCGGGGCAGGCGAGCGGGTCGTCATGACGGCTCGCAGTCCTCGGCGTGCCGTGAGCGGACGGGTCATCGCTCTTGTGCTGGCCGCGGCAGTGGCAGCCGGTGTGCTGCTGAGCATGGTCGTGCTCCCGCTGGGCCGGGACGCACCCGCAGACGGCCACGGTTCCGCCGGGGCACCGCGGAAGACCATCGCTCCGCGTCTGCACCCACTGCCCCGGACGGTGGCCGGGGAACGGGTCACCGCGGTCGCGGCAGGCAACGGCAGCGTGGTGTACGGGACGGAGACCGGCAACGTCTACGTCACGACCGGGCGTTCCGGGCTCCGGCGGCTGACGCGTCTCACCGGCCGCGTGGCGAGGCTCGCCTTCGACCCCGGCGGACGCTGGCTCGCCGCCGTAAGCGCCCGCAGCGAACTCGCCGTCGTCGATACCGTCCACCCCTCCGCCCCGGCCGTCCGGCGCGCGATCGTGTCCGACAGTTCCCTGGGTGCCGGGATAGTGCCGGACCAGCTCGCCATCGATCGCACCGGCCGCCTGGTCGCCGCTCAGACGGACGGGATCGGCGTCTACGACCTGTACGGCAGCGGCCCGCCGCACTGGCTGGAGGGCACCTACGACTGCTCCGGCGCCCGCGGCCTGGCCTTCACCGGCTCCGAGCTGATCGCCACCTTCGACTCCTGCGCGAACGTCTGGAACACCTCCACCCTGCGCCTGGAGCACCAGGTGTACTTCCCCGGCACCGGCAACGCCCTGCTCGGCCATGACCGCATCCTGTACGGCTCCTTCAGGCACGCGATGCTGCTGGACTACCACCACACCAGTCCGCTGCCCAGCGCTCAGGCCGACCAGGGTCAACCGCATCCGACACTGAGCGGTGTGATCGCCGACAAGACCGTGGGCACCCGGCGGAGCCCGATCCAGCCGGTGGCCGACGACGGCCGTGTCGCCGCGGTCCTGCAGGACGCGCGGCTGTACTTCTGGGAGCCTGCCGCCGGCCGGATCCTGGCCGTCGTGCCCCTGCCCTTCCCGGCCGTCTGCCCGTCGGCGTGGAAGCCAAGGCCGCCCGCCGATTTCACCACGTCCTTCTCCCCGGACCACCGGACCCTGCTCGTCTCCGGCTACTGCCCGCCACGCGACATGGACGGGAGCACGGAGGAGGGACAGCGCCATGCGACGTACCGGCGCTGGCGACTCGACTACCCGTCGCCCTGAACCGGCCCAGCCCGCTGCGGTGTCCGCGCGCAAGTCCCCGCTTGCCGTCACTCGGCCTCGGGCGGGCGGCCGGTCCGGAGCATGCGCAGTACGGCGCGTTCGGCCGGTCCTTGCGTGGCGGGAATGCCGTACGGGCCCTCGTCGCCGAGCTGGGGCAGCGCGGCGGCGACCGTCACGCCTTCCTCGTACAGTTCGATCACCCGCGGGTTGATGTAGGAGGCGCGGCAGACCGCGGGGGTGTTGCCGAGATACCCGGCCACCTCGCGGGCCGCCCGGGCGATGGCCCGGCGCCGGGCGGCCTCGCTGCGCGCGACGGACTGCGAGACGGCGAGGGCCACGGCGGCCATGACGGTGGCGTGCCAGGTGCGGAAGTCCTTGGCGGTGATGCCCAGGCCGGCCAGTTCCCTGAGGTATGCGTTGATGTCGTCGCCGCTCAGCTCGTGCCAGGTCTGCTGCTGCCAGTAGGCCAGGAGCCGGTCGCCGCCGCCCCGGCGCCGCCGCAGCGCGACCAGGGTGCGGCAGGTGGCCGGATCCGCGACCGTCTTCACGATCTCCTTGCCGTGCTTGCCGGTGAAGGTGAACACCACGGCACCGTCCTTGCATCGGGAGTGCTCGCGCAGCAGCGTGGTCAGGCCGTAGCTGTTGTTCAGTTCGGTGTAGCGGTCGCTGCCTATGCGGAAGAAGCCGAGGTCGAGCAGGCGTACCGCCGTGGCCAGAACCCGCTGCCGGGTCAGCCCGCGATCGCTCAGATGCCCCTCGACCGCCTCCCTCACCACGGGCAGGACCTCGGCGACGTCGAGGACGTGCTCGTGCTTGGCCTGCTCCTGCTCAGCACGGAACTGGGGGTGGTACAGGTACTGGCGGCGGCCGGCCGCGTCGGTGCCCACAGCCTGAAGGTGCCCGTTGGCCCGGGTACAGATCCACACGTCACGCCAGGCCGGAGGTATGACCAACCCCTTGATCCTGGACAGCTCCGCCGGATCGCGCAGCGGCTCACCACGGGCGTCCAGGTACCGGAAGCCGCGCCCGTGCCGTAGGCGTCGGTACCCGGGCTCAGTGGGACGACTGTGATAGAGACGCATCCAACCTCCTGGGACTCGCCAAACACCGGTCTCCCCCCGTCGCCGCACCGTGAGCCGGTCATCTGGTTCATCCTTCGACTACCCGCATCGATGAAGAGAGAAGGCACCGGTGGCCAGCGAGTTGTGACCAGCACGCAAACAGTCCCGGGGCTTGCCTGCTGACCCTGCAGGCAAGCCCCGGGGCGCGGTCGACGTCACGGTCTGGGACAGCGACCTGAGATCAAATGCTTGGCTCCGACGTTGCAGCGTTTGTCGGGCCCAGGGACGGAGGCACCGGCGGTGTCACGTGCCGCCGAGCCTGTCACGGGCGCGGTCCAGCATCGATGCGAACGGACCCGTCAGCCTTTGCAGCTTCGGCGAGCCGGCCGCCATGGGATGCGGGTGGGTGGGAGCCGTCTCTTCCACCTCCCGCAGCCGGTGTGCCATGGTCCGCAGCTCGTCCTCGGTGTGCCCTGCCCGCAAGGCGGGGAACTCCTCCTGCTCCTCCCGCTCGGCATGCTCCAGGACCATGCGTTCGAGCTTGACGAAGAGGAGGTCGAACTCCGGCAGGTCGACGTCCCTCTTCTCCAGCTCCTCCAGGACCCTGGCGGCTTCCGCCTCCTCCTGGTTACGGGCATCGGTCTGCGCCTTGCCCGCGGTGTCCCGCACAGCCGGACGGACGATCACCTCTTCTGCGGCCTCGTGGACGGCCAGCAGTTCCCGCAGGACATCGAACGCCCGCTGCTTCACCTCGCCGTCCCTGCTCTTCACCTCGGCGAGCAGATCCTTGATCATGCCGTGCTGGGCCACCAACACCGACACCACGTCGTCGTCGGCACGATCGGTGGCCTCCTCCAGGCCCGTGTGGACCTTGCTCATCGCCGTTCCCTCCTCTGCGCACGAGCGGCCGCCGCCGACCGGGTCGGCGCGATGCGTCACGTGGTGACGCGACGGTGAACGGCGTCGAGCACCCGGTCCACAGGGCCGAGGATGGGTGCAGCGAGCTTGTTCGTGGCTTCGTTGTTGATCAACCGGTGGGGCCGGGTCGGTGCGTAGGCCTGGGTGAGCTTGACCTCGGCGCCCAGCATGCGAAGCCGGGGCAGGCTGACGGCCTTGCGGAGAGCCTGGAACTCCTCACGCTCCTCACGCGCGGCGTGCTGCGAGACCGCGCGCCTGACCTGGTTCAGGCGCCGCAGATACCCAGAACCATCGGGCCCCGTACGCCATAGCGCGATGAGCAACTCCTTGGCTTGCTTCTCCTCGTCGCGGCGGCGGGCGGCCAGCTCGCGGCCGTGCCGGAGCGCCTTGCGTGCGACAGGGTGGACGTGCGCCTCTTCGGCGGCCTCGTGAACGGCGAGCAGGCGCATCAGCCGGTCGAAGTTCCGACGGCGCCACGGACCCGGGAGCGCGGCCTGGAGGAAGCCGAGCCTGATCTGCCGGTGCTGGCGGGTGAGCACGTCGACGACGTTTTCGCCGCCCAGAGCTCGCATCGCCCGCAGGGACCAAGCAGGAGCGGTCGTGGCCGCCTTGGCCGTCGCCTTTCCGGCGAGCAACGGCTTGGTCGCCGTCTTCAGCGCTGCCTGTTTCGTCAGGGTTCCCATGGTCCGTTCCTCCTCACTCCCGCTCAGCGGTCCTGGGTACCCCTGCCTGCACGGCTCACTCTCGGTCCGGGGGCCTGCGGGTGAGTTCCTTGGAGTGACGATCCGGCTTGCCCGTTTTCGATGCGGGTCGAAAGGAGAATCCGGGCACTTGTACAGGGTGCGCACTCGGCGGTCAGGGCACTGCCCGGGAAGCACTCGGCGACGGCACCTCCACGCGGCGCATTTCCCAGCACATGTGGCGAGGGTCGATGAAAATGTGGAAGAGGAAGAGCGGAAAGACGGAGCAGTCCCGTCTGGAGCTGTGCGACCTGTGCGGAGCCACCTTCGCCGAGAGCGAGGCGGTACGCGCCTACGTGCCCGACTCGTCCTCAGTGAACTGCGACAACGACTGGTTCGACGGACTCCGGCTCATCACGGCGTGCGGCGATCCGCACTTCGCGGTCGTGCAGGACATCTACCGGCACCGCCCCTTCACGCACGAGGAACTGTGGGCGGCCAAGATCGACCGAGCGCTGACCACCGGCCCGCCCGTCCTCACCTTCGAGGAGCTGGGATGCCGGACCGGGCTGCACGGACCGGAGATCAGACGCGCCATCGCCTGGCACAACGAACACCTCGGGCCTGGGGGCAGGCGCGAGCCATGAGACTCCACGAGCGTCTGGACCGCTATCAAAGAGATCACCGCTGGGTGGGTCTGCCGCTCGCCGTGCTCTACAAGTTCTACGACGACCAGGCGCTGTACCTCGCCGCCCTCCTGACCTACTACGGCTTCCTCTCCCTCTTCCCGCTCCTCCTCATCCTCGTCGCCGTCCTGAGCACCTTCCTCAGCAGCGATCCCGCCCTGCGGGAGCGGATCCTCGACTCGGCCCTGAGCAAGTTCCCCGTCATCGGTGACCAGATCGCCCGCAACATCCACTCCTTCCACAGCAGCGGAGCCGCACTGGCCGTAGGCATCGCGGGCAGCCTCTACGGCTCGCTCGGCGTCGCCCAGGCCGCCCAGTACGCCCTCAACAAGATCTGGGCCGTGCCCCGGCACGCGCGGCCGGACCCGATCCGTTCGCGGCTGAAGGGAGTGCTGTTCCTGCTGATGCTGGGACTCGGCCTGTGTGCGTTCACCCTGCTGTCCGTGGCGGCCTCGCAGACGTACCTGTTCGGCGCGCGGCTGCGGGGCGGGACCTGGATCGCCGCCGCCGTGGCGTCCGTGTGCCTCAACACCGCTCTGCTCCTCGTGAGTTACCGCTTGCTGACGCATCGGGTGCTGCCGCTGCGCGGGCTCGTCGTCGTCGCGCTGGGCGCTGCCTGCGCATGGCAGGGACTGCAGTGGGTGGGTACCTATTACGTCAGCCATGTCCTGCGCGGGGCCACGGCCACCTACGGCATGTTCGGCATCGTCCTGGGGCTGCTCGCCTGGCTCTACGTGGGGGCACTCATCTTCCTCACGGCCGCCGAGGTCGGAGCCGTACGGCTCCTGCGGCTGTGGCCGCGCAGCCTGCTGACGCCGTTCACCGACCGCGTCGACCTCACCACGGCCGACCGTCGCGCCTACCGGTCCTACGCCACCACCGAGGCGTTCAAGGGCTTCCAGAAGATCGACGTGCACTTCGGGCCGCCACCGAACCCTCAGGGCGAGCAACCCCCTGACGGCGACGCCTCGGGCCGGTGACCTGCTTGCCATGGTCCGGGCACCGATGACGCCGTTCATGGCTGCTTCGTACGCTGCCGGGCCACCGGCTGCCCTGTGGTGGGCAGGGTTGCCGGTGGCGCCCGTCAAGGCCGGGGATTGGTCCGCCGCCACCTGCGGCCGGCGTCCTGGTGCCGGTGCCCCGCGGCGGAGGCGCAGCGAGGGCACACCCGCCGGACCGCGTCGGCCGCGCCGCCTGATTCCGGAAGGATGTCGGTCCATTGGAACGCCGGGAACCGTGTCAGCCGGGACCGGTGCAGTGAGAGGCCGCACGCCGTCTCGTTCCTGCCCTGCTCCCAGGCGTGCACTTCCCCGCCGGGCAGCCAGCGCCGGTCCTCGCAGTCCCACCAGCGGCTGGAGGCGGCCACCGCATAACGCTGCGTCCCGGGCATGCGCCACGAGTGCCCACCGCAACGCACCCACATGCCATCGGACGGGCCCGACGAGCAGCGTTGCGCCGCGCCCGGCCGTGACCAGGCCATCCAACCGTCGGCGGGGGTCAGCGGGGGCCGGTCGGCGAGGCACCCTCTGGGGTGGAGGTCCGGTGGCGTGCGAGCGGGCGGCAGGCAGGCGTACGTACCCGCCGCGCGGGGTACTCCCCGGTGGTGTCCCTTCCCCGTCGACAGACGGGCTGCGGCCCGTCGGGCAAGGACCGTCATGGCTGCCTCCGACGACACCCTGGACCTGCAGTTCATCGGCACCGCGACAGTCCTGCTGCGGTACGGCGACCTGACCCTGCTGACCGACCCCAACTTCCTGCATCGCGGCGAACGCGCCCACCTCGGGTACGGGCTGACGAGCCCGCGCGGCACCGAACCGGCAGTGGACGTCACAGACCTGCCGCCGCTGGACGCCGTGGTGCTCTCCCACCTCCACGGGGATCACTGGGACCGCACGGCCAGGCGGCACCTGGACCGGTCCCTGCCGATCGTGACCACCCCACACGCCGCACGTCGTCTGAGCACCTGGCAGGGTTTCCACCGCGCCGGTGGGCTGCGGAGCTGGGAAAGCTGCGTGTTCCAGCAGGGCGGCTCACAGGTCCGGATCACCGCGCTCCCCGGCCGGCACTCCCTGCACCCCGTGCTGCGCCGGCTGCTGCCGCCTGTCATGGGCAGCCTGCTGGAGTTCGGCCCCCGCAGCGGGACGGTCGGCATACGGCTGTACGTGTCCGGCGACACGCTCCTCTACGACGGGCTCGACGAGATCGCCCGCCGCTTCCCCGGCACCGACCTGGCCGTCCTCCACCTGGGCGGCACCCAGTTGCCCGGCGGCTTCGTCGTCACCATGGACGGGGCACAGGGCGCCGAACTGGCCCGTCGCCTGGACTTTCCGCGGATCATGCCGATCCACTACGACGACTATCCCGTCTTCCGCTCACCGCTCGCCGACTTCCGCACCGCCGTCGACCGGCTGGGGCTCGGAGACCGACTGGTCCATTGCGCCCGCCGGCAGCACGCGCTCGTCGTGCCCCACAGCGCTCGGCCCACGGTGCGGTGAGACCCGGCCGCTGCGGAGGCCGTCGAGCGCTCGGCCAGGCAGGCCGTACCCCGGTTCACGCCTTCAGGGCCCCGGCTGTCAGTCCCCGTACGTAGTACTTCTGCAGTGACACGTACAGCACGATGCAGGGGATCATGGACACGACCGCGCCCGCGGCGAGGTAGCCGAAGTCCACCTGGCCGTGCACGCCCTGCTGCAGGTTGCTCAGTTCCACCGGCAGCGTCACCAGATCCGACTTGGTGAGGAAGGTCAGCGCGCCGAGGAAGTCGGTCCAGGTGGCGAGGAAGGCGTACAGCAGCACGGTCAGCATGCCGGGCAGCACGAGCGGCCGCAGCACCCGCACGAGCAGCTGGGGCACGGAGGCGCCGTCGACCTTGGCCGATTCCTCGATCTCGTGGGGGATGGTCAGGAAGGCGTTGCGCATCACGAAGACACCGAACGGCAGGTTCATGGTGGTGGAGAACAGCACCAGGCCGAAGCGGCTGTCGGTCAGCCCCATCGCGTTCAGTTCCAGGAACAGCGGGGTCAGGATCGCCTGGAACGGCACCATCATCGACACCAGGACCACGCCCAGGACGGCGTTCGAGCCGGGGAAGCGGTAGCGGGCGAAGCCGTAGCCGCCGAGGGCGGCGATCAGCGTCATCAGCAGGGCCGTGCCGCCCGCCACGAGCAGGCTGTTGAGCACGAAGTGCCACAGGCCGACCGAGGCGCTGAAGATTCCCCGGAAGTTGCGCCAGGTCAGGTGAGTCAGCGAGGCGGAGTTCGGCGGCGCGGTGAGTGTCTGCTCGCTCTGGAAGGCCCGCAGCACCGCCCAGGCCAGCGGCGTCAGGAAGACCAGGGCGCTCAGGACACCGGCGCCTGCTGGGGGTGCTGACCTTCTTCGTCCTGCCCGACTCCCCCGCCACCGCCCGCTGGCTGCCCGAGGACGAGCGGGCCTGGCTGCGGCGCACCCTCGACGCCGAGGACACCGAGAAGGCCGGCCACCACGGCAACGGCTTCCTGGCCGGCCTGCGCAATCCGAAGGTGCTGGCCTTCGCCCTCATCTACTTCTGTGTCAGCTTCGGCATCTACGGCCTGAGTCTGTGGCTGCCCACCATCGTCGCGGACTTCGGCGGCCTGTCCGACCTCCAGGTGGGCCTGCTGGTGCTGGTCCCGTACGCGGTCGCCACCGTCGCGGTGTGGCTGTGGAGCCGGGACTCCGACCGGCGCGGGGAGCGGGTGCTGCACACCGCGCTGCCCATGGCCGTCGCCGGGGTCTTCCTGGTGGCCTCCGCGTTCACCCTGGCCGTCAGCCCGGTCGTCGCGCTGCTCGCGATGTGCGTGGTGGCCGCCGGGATGTACTCGACCATCTCGCCGTTCTGGGAGCTGCCGGCCGGCACGTTCGCCGGCGCGGCCGCCGCCTCCGGCCTGGCCGCGGTCAACTCCCTCGGCAGCCTGGCCGGTTTCGCCGCCCCGTACGCGGTCGGCGCGCTCAACGACAGCACCGGCGACGCGCGCAGCGGCCTGGTGATGCTCGCCCTCGTCCTGCTGGTGGGCGCCGGCTTCTGCACCTGGTACGGGCGGCGGCGGAACCTCTCCCGCCGGGTGCACGGAGTGCCGGTGGCTGGACCGCGTCGTGCGTGCTGGGACGGCCCCCCTGCGCAACAGCCGCAGCGGAAGCAGCCGTTGGTCACTTCCGCCGCCCGCCTCCCCTGCTCGTCCGGTGCACCGACGGCCTCGCCGGGCAAGTCAGCCTGCGGCCTCCTCCGCCGGCACCGCCACGGCGGCGGCCGTCGCGCCGGGCCCGGTGATGGGCGGTACCGGCGCGTCGACGGTGCGGGCCAGGCGGGCGCCTTCGGGGCCGTACGCCGCGCGGGGTTCGGGGAACAGCCGCAGCAGCGCCAGGAAGAGCACGGCGGCCACCGCCAGGGACAGCGGCAGGCTGATGTCGACGCCGCCCGCCAGGTCGCCCAGCGGGCCGACGAACTGCCCGGGGATGTTCGTGAACAGCACCCCGATCAGCGCCGACACCCACCAGGCGGTCATGCCGCGCCAGTTCCAGCCGTGCGTGAACCAGTAACGGCCGCCGCGCTGACGGCGGTTGAAGACCTGCAGGGCGTCCGGGTCGTACCAGCCGCGCCGGGTGTAGAAGCCCAGCATCATCACGACCATCCACGGCGTGGTGCAGGTGATGATCATCGTGGCGAACGTGGAGATCGACTGCACGAGGTCCAGGCCGAACCGGCCGATGAAGATGAACGCGATGGACAGCACCCCGACCAGGATCGTCGCCTGGACCCGGGACAGCCTGGGGAAGACGGAGGAGAAGTCGAGTCCCGTGCCGTACAGGGAGGTCGTGCCCGTCGACATGCCGCCGATCAGTGCCAGCAGGCACACCGGCAGGAAGAACCAGCTCGGGGAGATCGCGAGCAGGCCGCCGACGAAGTCCGGTGCGGCCGGGTCGACGTACTTCGGGGCCTTGGCGGCGATGATGCTCGCCGTGGCCAGGCCGAAGACGAACGGCAGCAGCGTGGCGATCTGCGACAGGAACGCGGCGCCGACCACCTTGCGGCGCGGGGCGCCGGCCGGGATGTAGCGCGACCAGTCGCCGAGGAACGCGCCGAACGACACCGGGTTGGACAGCACGATCAGGGCCGCGCCGATGAACGAGGGCCAGAACATCGATCGCGTGGCCGCGTCCGCGGAGGCGGTGAACACGCCGGCGTACGACGGGTCGAAGTCGCCGGCGAAGGCGATGAGACCGAGCAGGAACAGCACGCTGGCCGACGTCACCGCGATCTTGTTGACGAAGAGCATGAACCGGAAGCCGTACACGCACACGGCGAGGACCAGCCCGGCGAACAGCGCGTAGGCGACGACGTACGACGGGGTGCTGCGCTCCAGGCCGAAGAGCCGGTGCGCGCCGCCGACGAGCGCGTCGCCCGAGCTCCACACGGAGATCGAGAAGAACGCGATCGCCGTCAGGAGGGACAGGAACGAGCCGACGACCCGGCCGTGCACGCCGAGGTGCGCCGAGGAGGAGACGGCGTTGTTGGTGCCGTTGACCGGGCCGAACACGGCCATCGGGCACAGGATCAGCGCGCCCGCGACGACGCCCAGGACGGTGGCGGCCAGGCCCTGCCAGAAGGACAGGCCGAACAGGATCGGGAAGGCGCCGAGGACACAGGTGGAGAAGGTGTTCGCGCCGCCGAAGGCGACCCGGAACAGGTCCAGGGGTGTCGCGCTGCGGTCGGCGTCGGGAATCCGCTCGACGCCGTAGGGCTCGACCTCGGTCAGCGCGGGCGCTGCTGCGGAGGTCGGCGGGGACTGCGGGGACTGGGAGGACAAGGCGGGCTCCAGCGGAGGTCGGCGGTGGAGCGCGGGGTGGCGCGGCGGGGGGACGGCTGCTCCCGGCCGCGGGGGTGTGCGGCGGGGAGACCGAAGCCGTCCCGGGGGTTGTCCGCCGACGTTACGGCGGCCCACAGACCCCGGACCAGAGGATGTTCCGTCCATATCTCCGCCCGCGGATGGACGGTTCATCCACCCGGCTCCCTAGGGCATGGGGCTCGGCGGGAGCTGCGCGGGGCTCACCAGTTCGCCGAGGACGTCGGCCATGAACTGGACGAGCCAGCGCTGGGAGGGGCTGCGGGAGGCCTCGTGCCGGGCGTACAGCGCGACCTCGATGGGCTCGGTCTCGAACGGCAGCCGTACCAGCCGCAGGCGGTGGGAGGCGGTGAAGACCTCGCCGACGTACTCGGGGACGATCGCGATCAGGTCGGTCCGTTCGAGCAGGTAGGGCAGCATCGAGAAGCGGGTGGCCTCCACGGCCACGCGGTCCAGGAGCCCGTAAGTGGCCAGCAGGGACCGGGGGGCGACGTGGCCGCTGGGCCCGTACACCGTCGCGTGGTGCTCGGCCGCGAGTTCCTCCAGGGTGACGGCGGCGCCGTGGATGCGGGGGTGGTCGGCGGCGATCATCGCGACGTAGCGCTCGTGGAAGAGCGGAATGCGCACGGTGCGGTGGGAGGTCAGGACCGGGGTGGCGACGAAGGCGTCGAGTTCGCCGCGGCGCAGCTGGCTCTCGGCCTCGTCCACGTCCAGCGCGCGGACGGTGAAGGCCACCCGGGGGGCGCGCTCCCGGGCCGCGGCCAGCAGGCGCGGCAGGAGGGTGGCCTCGCCGAGGTCGGAGAGGGCCAGGGTGAAGCGGCCGGGCATGGCGGTGGGGTCGAAGTCGTCGCCCTGGCGGATCGCTCCGTCGATGTCGGCCAGGGCGCGCTGCAGCGGCTCGTAGAGGCGGCGGGCGCCCGCGGTCGGGGTGAGGCCGCGGCCGGTGCGGTGGAAGAGCTCGTCGTCGAAGTGCCGGCGCAGCTTGGCCAGGCTGTAGCTCACCGTGGGCTGGGTGACGTGGAGGGTCTCGGCGGTGGCCGTGACGCTGCCGGTCTCGTAGAGCAGCACGAAGACGCGGGCGAGGTTGAGATCGAAGCTGCTCATATCGACGAAGTCTATATCGCGGCCCGACAACATTTATTGGTGGCCGGGTCGTGCGGTGCCTAGCGTGTCCCGCGTCACTGCGAAAGGAACCTCCGTGCCATCCGTGCGTCGTATCTCCCACGAGTTCCTCGAGCGCCAGGGGCTCACCACGATCTTCGGCAACCCCGGCTCGAACGAGCTGCCCTTCCTCGCCGACCTGCCGGACGCCTTCCGGTACGTCCTCGGTCTGCACGAGGGCGCGGTGGTGGGCATGGCCGACGGGTACGCCCAGGCCAGCGGTCGACCGGTCCTGGTCAACCTGCACGCCGCGTCCGGCTCGGGCAACGCGATGGGCGCGCTGACGAACGCCGTGGCCTCGCGCACGCCGCTGGTGGTGGTGGCGGGGCAGCAGGTGCGGTCGGCCATCGGGCCGGAGGCCAACCTCTCCAACGTCGACGCCCCGGCCCTGATGAAGCCGCTCGTCGGCTGGGCCGCCGAGCCGGCGTGTGCGCAGGACGTGCCGCGCGCGCTCGCCCAGGCCGTCTTCGAGGCGCGGCTGCAGCGCCGGCCGACCTACCTCTCCGTGCCCTACGACGACTGGGCGGCCGACGCGGGCGAGAACGCGGCGGCCGTGCTGGACCGGCAGGTCGGGCGCGCGGGGGTGCCGGGCGGGGAGCAGGGACGCCGGCTGGCCGAGGCGGTGGCCGCAGCGCAGCGGCCCGCGCTCGTCCTGGGCGGCGACATCGACTCGGCCGGGCTCTTCGACGACGCGGTGCGGCTGGCCGAGCGGCTGGGCGGACCGGTGTGGGCGGCGCCGTCGCAGTTCCGGCTGCCCTTCCCCAACCGCCATCCGCTGTTCCGGGGCGTGCTCCCGGCTGGCATCGAACCGGTCTCCCGGGCTTTCGAGGGCCACGATCTGGTGCTGGTGCTCGGCGCTCCGGTGTTCCGGTACCACGAGTACCTGCCCGGGCGGTACCTGCCGGAGGGCACCCGCCTGATCCAGGTGACGGAGGACGCCTCCGCCGCCGCGCGGGCGCCGATGGGCGAAGCCCTGGTCGCCGACCCCGCCGCGGTGATCGAGCTGCTGATGAAGGCGCTCGACGCACCCGAGGAGCCCGTCGGCGACTACCGGCCGGTGCCCGCGCCGCCGTCCGTCGAGGGGCCGCGCCTGCACCCGGAGGAGGTCTTCGCCGCCCTGCGCGACGAACTGCCCGGCGACACCGCGTACGTGGTGGAGTCCACGTCGACGAACGCCGCCTGGTGGCGCCAGATGGACCTGCGCCGGCCCGGCTCCTACTACTTCCCGGCGGCCGGCGGCCTCGGTTTCGGGCTGCCCGGCGCGGTCGGCGTCGCCATGGCCGAGCCGGACCGGCCGGTCGTCGGCGTGATCGGGGACGGCTCGGCCAACTACGGCATCACCGCCCTGTGGACGGCGGCCCAGCACCGCGTGCCCCTCACCGTGGTGCTGCTGCGCAACGGAACGTACGGCGCGCTGCGCTGGTTCGGCGGCCTCCTCGGCGTGCCCGACGCACCCGGACTGGACATCCCGGGCCTGGACTTCACCCGCATCGCGCAGGGCTACGGGGTGCCCGCCCAGCACGTCACCGGCGTGGACGAGCTGCGGGCCGTCCTGTCCGAACGCCCGGACGGCCCCCGCCTGGTCCAGGTCGACACGGCGCTCACCACGCCGTCCTGAGCACGCTCGCCCTCGTCAAAGAGCTCAGCACCCTTCGGGTGACGGAAGGAAGACCCATGACACTCCTCGACAGCGACGTCTGGAGCAAGAAGTTCCTCAGCGACGGCTGGAAGGACGCCGCGCGCGAGCATCCGGTGACCGAGCCGGCGACCGGCGCACACCTCGGCACCGTCGGCCTGGCCACACCCGACGACGTGGCCCGCGCCGCCGCGCGCGCCGCCGAGGCGCAGCGGACCTGGGCGGCCACTCCCCCGCAGGAACGGGCGGCCGTACTGCGCCGCGCGGGCGAGCTGTTCACCGAGCACGCCGCCGAGATCGAGGACTGGCTGGTGCGCGAGGCCGGCTCGGTGCGGGCGAAGGCGGCCTTCGAGGTGCGGCTCGCGCTGGGCGAGTGCTTCGAGTGCGCGGCGCTGCCGACGCATCCGCAGGGTGAGGTGCTGACGTCCGAGGACGACCGCTGGTCGTTCGCCCGGCGCCGCCCCGCGGGCGTGGTCAGCGTCATCGCACCGTTCAACTTCCCGCTGATCCTCGGCCTGCGCTCGGTGGCGCCCGCGCTGGCGCTGGGCAACGCGGTGCTGCTCAAGCCGGATCCGCGGACCGCGGTCAGCGGTGGCGTCGTCATCGCGCGGATCTTCGAGGAGGCCGGGCTGCCCTCCGGCGTGCTGCACCTGCTCCCCGGCGACGGCTCGGTCGGCCAGGCGGTCGTCGAGGCGCCCGAGGTCCGGGTCATCTCGTTCACCGGGTCGACGCCGGTCGGGCGGGCGATCGGCGAGCAGGCGGGCCGGCTGCTGAAGCGGGCCCACCTGGAACTCGGTGGCAACAACGCCCTGGTGGTGCTGCCCGGCGCGGATGTGCAGAAGGCGGCCTCCGCCGGCGCCTTCGGCTCGTACCTGCACCAGGGGCAGATCTGCATGACGACCGGCCGCCACATCGTGCACGAGTCGCTGCTCGACGAGTACACCGCCGCGCTCGCCGCGAAGGCCGAGGCGCTGCCCGTCGGCGATCCCGCCCGGGAGGACGTGGCGCTCGGCCCGATCATCGACCGGCGCCAGCTGGAGCGGGTGCACGGCATCGTCACCGACAGTGTCGCGGCGGGCGCGACCGTGGCCGCGGGCGGCGAGATCGTGGGCGCCGGCTACCGGGCCACGGTCCTGACCGGCCTCACCACCGACATGCCCGCCTGGCGCGAGGAGATCTTCGGGCCCGTGGCGCCCGTCATCGGCTTCGCCACGCTCGACGAGGCCGTGAAGATCGTCAACGACTGCGAGTACGGGCTGTCCGTCGGCATCCTCGGTGACGTCGGTACCGCCATGAAGATCGCCGACCGGATCGACTCCGGCAAGGTCCACATCAACGAACAGACCGTCAGCGACGAGCCCAACGCCCCCTTCGGCGGCGTCAAGGCGTCCGGCACGGGGTCCCGGTTCGGCGGAGCCGCCGCCAACGTCGAGGCCTTCACCGAGACGCAGTGGGTCACCGTGCGCCCGGACATCGCCGACTACCCGTTCTGAACTCCCCTTCCGCTCCACCTCCCACTCCCTCCCCGCAGCCGCTCCAAGGGGTACGCCACATGACATCCGCCGTCTCGTCCAACGCGTCCGACGCCGCCAGAAGATCCGGCGCCGACGGGCGCAACGTGTGGACGGTGATCCTGTGCTGGATCACCGTCATGCTCGAGGGGTACGACCTCGTCGTCCTCGGCGCCATCATCCCCGTCCTGCTGAAGACCCATCACCTCGGCATGACCGCCGGGGACGCGACCACCGTGGCCACGCTGTCGCTCGTCGGTGTGGCCATCGGCGCGGTCCTGGTCGGCCCGCTGGCGGACCGGCTCGGGCGGCGCCTGCTGCTCATCGGCTCGGTCGTGCTGTTCTCCGTCTTCACCCTCCTGGTGCCGCTCGCCGGCTCCGTGACGATGTTCGCCGTGCTCCGGCTCGTCGCCGGTCTGGGGCTGGGCGCCTGCATGCCGGTGTCGCTCACGATGATGTCCGAGCACATGCCGGCGCAGCGGCGGGCACGGGCCAGCACCCTGACCATGACCGGCTACCACACCGGCGCCGTGATCACCTCGCTGCTGGCCCTGCAGGTGACCACGAACTGGCAGGTCCTCTTCTACGTCCTCGGCGGCGCCGGACTCGTCATCGCGGTCGTCCAGTGGTTCCGGCTGCCGGAGTCGGAGGCGTTCGTGCGCGCCAAGGAGGAGCCCGCTTCCTCGCGCGTCCCGTTCACCGAACTGCTCAAGCCGGCCTACCTCCGCGCGGGCATCGGCATCTGGGTCGCCTCGTTCATGGGCCTGCTGCTGGTCTACGGCCTCAACACCTGGCTTCCCAAGCTGATGAACGACGCCGGTTACCCCGTCCCCACGGCGGTCACGCAGCTCCTCGTGCTCAACGTCGGCGGTGTGGCCGGCCTGGTGCTGGGCGGCTTCGTCGCCGACCGGCGCGGCATCAAGCTGACCACGCTCGGCTGGTTCGCGATGTCGGTGGCGATGCTGGCCTGCCTCAGCGTCAGGATGCACAGCGATCTGCTGCTGGACGTCGTGGTCTTCTTCACCGGCGTGTTCGTCTTCTCGGCGCAGGTGCTGGTGTACGCCTACGTCACGCACTTCTACCCGGCTGCCGTTCGCGGCACCGCGCTCGGCTCCGCGTCCGGCATCGGCCGCATCGGCTCCATCGTCGGCCCGTCGATCACGGGTGCGCTCGTGGCCGCCGGGATCGGCCACCCCTGGGGCTTCTACTTCTTCGCTGCCGTGGCCGTCCTCGGCTTCGCGGCCGTCCTCACCCTGCCGGGACGGTCCGGCGCCGGCCAGGAGGAGTCTTTGGAGCCCGCCGCCGCCTGAGGCAGGCGGCACGCCCACGGACCAGGCCGAGGGCCGAGGACCGTGGGCGTGCCGCAAGCCGCTCCTGCGTTCACGTGGCCGCACCTGTCAGGGCGAGGAATTCGCTGCGGGAGCGGGCGTCGGAGCGCAGCAGGCCGAGCAGGGTCGAGGTCATGGTGCTGGACCCGGTCGCCTGCACACCGCGCAGCGTCATGCAGGCATGTTCGGCCTCGATGACGACGCCCACGCCCTTGGGCTCCAGATGGCTCTGGAGCCAGTCGGCGACCTGCTTGGTCAGGCGCTCCTGGACCTGCGGGCGGCAGGCGAAGTGCTCCACGACACGGGCGAGTTTGGACAGGCCCAGGATGCGGGCGCCGGGCAGGTAGCCGACGTGGGCGGTGCCGACGATGGGCAGCAGATGGTGCTCGCAGACGGTTCTGACCGGCATGCGGCGGGCCAGGACGAGTTCGTCGTAGGCCTCGTCGTTGGGAAAGGTGGTCAGGTCGAAGGGGCGGGGGCTGAACAGTTCGGCGTACGCGCGGGCCATGCGGCCGGGTGTGCCGCGCAGGCTTTCGGAGGCGGTGGAGATGCCGAGGGCGTTGAGGAACTGGCCGGCCGCGGCTTCCGCTGCGGCCAGGTCAATGCCTTCGAGTTCGTGGACCACCCGCAGGGCCGGCCGTGCCGGTGGCCCTGCTTCCTCGTCGTGGAGGTCTCTTCGGGCGGTGGTGCGCTGGGGGCGCTCGGTCATGTCAGCTGCCCCCGACGCCCAGGGCGGTGAGCAGGACCAGGACGACAGTGACCACGGCGAGCAGGCCGTGGGCCACCACGACCGGCACCGGGAAGTGCCGTTCGGCAGGAACTGCGCCTTCTGCTCCCGGCGTTGACGCGGCGGTTGTGGCGCCCCCGGTGGCGCGGTCGCGGTAGACGGGGATCCAGCGGGCCAGCATCACGAACCCGAGCAGGGCGACCGGCAGGAGCAGGCCGAACGCGGTCCAGGCCAGGGCGGTCTTGTCGGCCACGACGTAGATGATCCACACCACCAGTCCGATGGCGGCCAGGGCGAAGTGGCCGAAGACGGCGGGAGCGGGCAGACGGCTGGTGCCGGTCTGCTGTTGCCGGATGCCGCCGCGTCGGATCCAGGTGCCGAGCATGTAGAAGCCGCCGAGGGCGGTGACCACCCAGGCGATCAGTGCGGCGATGTCCATGGGAACTCCCGGGTGAGATGGAGGTGAAGACAGCCGGAAGAGACCGGCCGCCGTGGCAGGGGGTACGGTCAGGCTGGGGTGCGTGGGCTCCTGCGGCCACCGTCGGACGTGTATCCCTCGGCCTGGGTGGTCTCGTCGGCGACGCGCACGCCGTAGCGGTAGGCGAGTTTGCCGCCCAGGAATCCCGAGACCGCGAGGGCCGCGATGCTGATCGCGGACAGGACGAGCCTGCCGATGCCGACACTTCCGCCGCCGGCGTAGTCGCCGTGGCGCCACAGGAAGTTGACGACGTAGGCGGCGGTCACCAGCAGGTTCAGCGTCATGTGCACCAGAGCGGTGCGAAAGGCCGGGGTGCCGGCGGGGATGGCGAACAGGTCGAGGAAGCCGACCATGGCCGCCAGCAGCGCGCCGATCACCCCCACCGCGATCAGCCACTCCGAGGACTGGGTCAAAAAGCCCGGACGGTGCACGACGTGGGACGCGATGTCGAACACCAGGCTCGTCACCCAGGCACCGATCGGCACGGTCACCAGGATCGGGTGGAACGGGTGGCCGTACGGGCCGGCGAGCGAGGCACTGACCGGGCGCTTCGCCTGCAGCTGTGACTCACGGGTCATAGCGACCTCCCCTCTATTTTCACCAAGAAATATTGGTCTTATTGAGGGGAGGCGTCAAGCCGTGCAGCCCACAACGAACGAGGAACGCTTGTGCCCATGCGGATGGGAGTTACCGTGGTCGTGTGGATTCCGACCCGACCGCGCAGGCCGACACGGCCGACAGCGCCATCGACTCCGTCAGCGTCCTGAGCGAGGACTCGCGCCGGCGCATGTTCGCCTTCATCCGCCGCGCCCGCCGCGCCGTCACCCGCGACGAGGCCGCCGCCAGCGTCGGCATCTCCCGGAAACTCGCCGCCTTCCACCTCGACAAACTCGTCGACGCGGGCCTGCTGCGCGCGCGCTACGAAACCCCGGGCGGGATCCGCAAGGTCGGCAGGCAGCCCAAGGTGTACGAGCCCACCGACGCCCAGATCACCGTGAACATCCCCGACCGGCGCCACGAACTGCTGGCAGACCTGCTCCTGGACGCCGTCCTCACCGAGGGCGCCGGCGAAAACGCCACGCAGGCAGCCCTGCGGACCGCCGAACAGCGCGGCCGGCAGCTGGGCGAGGCCGCACGGGAGGAAACCCGCCCGGGCCGCCTGGGCGCCGAGCGCGGCCTGACCGCGTGCGAGCGCCTGCTGGAGCAGTACGGCTACGAACCCGTCCGGGACACCCCGACCCAGCTCCGGCTGCGCAACTGCCCCTTCCACCCGCTGGCCGCCAAGGCCCCCGACCTGGTGTGCGGCATGAACCACGCCTTCCTCTCGGGCTACCTCCACGGCCTCAAGGCCAACGCGCTCCAGGCCGTCCTGGCCCCCGAGCCCGGGGAATGCTGCGTGCGGCTGGGCCCGAGCGACCCCGAGCAGGACGACGAGACCACGCGCGCCGAATCCCCCGGTACCGGAGGCCAGACTTGACGGGAGGCGGGGGATCAAGCGCCGTCCCGGGCGCCTCGAAGCCGAACACAGAGGGGTCCTTGGTCTGGTTGAGCATGGCGGCCATGTCGCCGCTCCAGGCCTGGGTCATGAGCGCATTGCCGTTGAGGAGGTTGTTGTAGCTGTCGCTGACTTCGGTCCGCTCGCCAGCGCGGCCAACTCGCCTCCGTCAGCGGCCTGTTGGACAGGCTACCGGCCCATGCGGAGACGATCTGCGGCGGCACGCCCCTGGACGGACCCGGGTACTTCCACCCGGCCACGGTGATCGCCGGGGTCCGCCAGGAGGACGAGATCACACAGAGCGAGGTGTTCGGACCGGTCGTCACCGTCCAGCGGTTCACCGAGGAGTCCGAGGCGTTCCGCATGGCGAACGCCGTCCCGCAAGGGCTGGCCGCAAGCGTCTGGACGCGCGACCACGACCGCGCCATGCGCGCGTCCCGCGCGCTCAGCACCGGCATCGTCTGGGTCAACACCCATGGCACCACGGTCTCGGAAATGCCGCACGGCGGAGTGCGTCACTCCGGCTACGGCAGCGACCTCTCCCTGGCCGGCCTGCTCGACTACACGCAGGCCAAGCACGTCATGCTGTGACGGGCACGGCCGCACGGCCGACGCCGTGATCCGCGATCCCGTCGGCCGGGCCGCCGCCACGCCTGCCGTTCCGGACCGGCGGTATCGGAGCGACGCCCACCGGATGAGCGGCGCGATTCCCCGACAACTGCTCCCGCCCCGGCCGTTGACGACTCTCACGGGCACCCCTACATTACCCCCGACATGAGGAATTGAAACGTTTCAATTGCTGCGTCAGGCCGGATCGACCCGCGACATCGCGCCGCCGATCCCAGCTCGCTCACCCCCGCCCAGCCACTCCACACGGGTGGCCAGAGAGAAGGAGTACGGCGTTGAGCAGTGACGGGAAGCACCACGCAGGTTCGGGTCAGCCCGATGAAGAGCTGCCGTCGCTCAGCAGGCGACGCTTTCTGAGTACCGGCTCGGGCGTCGCGGCGGGCGTGCTCGCCGGCGGCTCCGTGCTGTCGTGTCCGGGTGTCGCAGCAGCGGCCCCGCGCACCGCCGCAGCCGGACCCGTCGACCTGTCGAGTGCCCACTGGATCTGGTACGCCGAGGGAAGTCCCCGCGACACCGCCCCCGCCGCTCACCGGTACTTCCGCAGGACCTTCAGCGTCCCGGCCGGCAGCGCCAGCGACGCCCAGTTCGTCGTCACCGGTGACGACACCGTGGACGTATGGCTGAACGGACAGCACCTGGCCGCTTCCGCGCGCACCGCGGATGCATGGCAGCGCGCCCTCTACGTCGACCTGCGCCCCGCGCTCACCGGCGGGCACAACACGATCGCGGTCGCCTGCAGGAACAACGGCGGTCCTGCCGGGCTCCTGGGACGCGTCCACATCACGACGGACGGCGGCACGACCGACCTGGTCACGGACGGCAGTTGGCGCTCCGCGCAGTCGGCGCCCACGGGCTGGGAGGAGTCCGCGTTCGACGACTCGGGCTGGCAGGCCGCCATGGACCTGGGCGCCTACGGCGTCTCCCCGTGGCATTCCGGCGTCGCCGCGCCGGACCTGTCGGCGGCATCGCCGCTGAACGTCGCGGGCCTCACCGTCGAGCACCAGGTCACGCCGCTCGGGGTGGACGCGCCGAAGCCGCGGTTCGGCTGGACCCTGGACTCCGCGACGCCTCAGCAGCACCAGGCCGGCTATCAGATCCAGGTCTCCTCGACCGGCGCCGGTCGCGGGGACCTCTGGGACAGCGGCCGGATCTCCTCGGCCCAGCAGGTCGACATCGCGTACAACGGCACCACACTGCACAGCCTCACCCGCTACCACTGGCGGGTCCGCGTGTGGGACACCCAGGGACGGGCGAGCGCCTGGAGCGACCCGCAGTGGTTCGAGACCGGGCTGCTCGACCCGGCCGCTGAATGGCACGGCGCCTTCATCGGCCAGGCCGCCGCCCCGAACTTCGCGGGGGCGAGCTGGATCTGGTACCCCGAGGGCGATCCCGCGTCGTCGGCGCCGGCCGGCACCCGCTACTTCCGCCGTACCTTCACGCTCGCCAGTACCCCGGCCGGCGCGGTCCTGGCCATCACCGGCGACGACACGGCCGACGTCTGGGTCAACGGCGTGCTGGTCAGCTCCTCGCCGAGAGTCACCGACTCCTGGAAGAGCGCCGCGCTCGTCGACCTCGCCTCGCACCTGACCAAAGGTGCCAACACCATCGCGGTGTCCTGTACGAACACCAGCGTCTCCCCCGCCGGGATGCTCGCCAAGCTCGTCCTGCCGGGCGGTCAGGCCATCGACAGCGACACCTCCTGGAAGGCCTCCCCGTCCGGGCCGGCGGGTTGGCACACCCCCGGCTTCGACGACAGCGCCTGGCCCGCGGCGATGTCCGTCGCCGCGGCCGGCGGCGGTCCGTGGGGCGTCGAGGTGCGCGTGGTCACTCCCGCGCCCATACTGCGCAAGCGCTTCACCATCTCCAAACCGGTGGCGTCCGCCCGGCTGCTGACGACCGCGCTGGGTCTGCAGGAGACCCGCCTCAACGGCGCGAAGGTCGGCTCCGACGTCCTGGCTCCGGGCTGGACCGACTACCAGAAGCGTCTGCAGTACAAGGTCTTCGACGTCACCTCCCGGATCAAGCAGGGCGCCAACGCCCTCGCGGCCTGGGTCGGCAACGGCTGGTACAGCGGCAGCCTCGGTTTCGCCGGCAGCCAGCACTACGGCACCCAGCCCTGGTACTCCGCCCAGCTGGTGCTCACCTTCACCGACGGCACCTCGCAGACGATCGCCACCGACAGCAGCTGGAAGACCAGCACCGGAGCGATCAGAGCGGACGACCTCTACCACGGCGAGACGTACGACGCGCGGCTGGACGTCCCCGGCTGGGACGGCGCGGACTTCGACGACTCCGCGTGGGCCGCCGTCACCGTCTCCCCGGTCTCCGTGCCCCCGTTGGTGTCCCAGGTCGACGGCGGGGTCACCGTCCAGGCGGAGTTCTCACCCGTGGCCATCACGCAGCCGCAGCCCGGCGTGTGGATCCTGGATCTGGGCCAGAACTTCGCGGGCTGGAACCGGCTCTCGCTGACCGGCCCGGCCGGCACCACGATCACGATGCGGCACGGCGAGGTCCTCAACCCCGACGGCACGCTCTACACGACCAACCTGCGCACGGCCCAGGCCACCGACCGTTTCGTCCTCGCCGGCACCGGCTCCGCCGAGACCTACGAGCCCCGTTTCACCGTCCACGGCTATCGCTACGTCGAGCTCACCGGTCTGCCCTCAGGGGTGACCCCGACGAAAAGCACCGTCACCGGCCGTGCCGCCTGGACCACCGCCGACCAGCTCGGCACCTTCACCACCTCCAGCACACTGCTCAACCAGCTTCAGCACAACATCACTTGGGGGCAGCGCAGCAACATGCTCTCCATCCCCACGGACTGCCCGCAGCGCGACGAGCGTCTGGGCTGGACCGGAGACATCGCCGCCTTCAGCGCCACCTCCACGTTCAACCTGGACGTCCACCGGTTCCTGGCGAAGTTCGTCGACGACCTGGTCGACGACCAGCAGTCCAACGGGGCGTTCACCGACGTCGCCCCGAGCGTGATCAACGGCTCCGGCACGGCCGGCTGGGGCGACGCGGGCGTCATCGTCCCGTACACCTTGTGGCAGCGTTTCGGGGATGTCCGGGTCGTCGACCGGCACTTCACCGCGTTCGCCGACTGGGTCGACTATCTGCGCGACACCGCCGGCAGCGACCTCATCCGCAACCAGCAGACGTACGGCGACTGGCTCAACGTGAACGACGAGACGCCGCATGACCTGATCTGCACCGCCTACTTCGCGTGGGCCGCGCGGCTGGTGGCACGGATGGCCGATGCCACGGGCCGCACCGCGCAGGCCGCGTCCTACGGGCAGTTGGCCGATCAGGTGGCGGCGGCCTTCGCCGGCCGGTACGTAGGACAGGACGGTTCCGTCGGCAGCGGCACGCAGACCGGATACGTACTCGCCCTCGCCTTCGGCCTGGTGCCCACCGCCCTCGTCCAGCGGGCCGCGGACAAGCTCGCCGCCAAGGTCGCGGCCACCGACGGGCATCTGACGGTCGGGTTCCTCGGCGTGGAGAACCTCCTGACCGTCCTGGCGAGCAACGGGCACGCGGACGTCGCCTACCGGATTCTGCTGCAGAGCGACTATCCCGGCTGGGGCTACATGATCAGCCGCGGCGCCACCACCATCTGGGAGCGCTGGGACGGCATCCGCACCGACGGCTCCTTCCAGGATCCCGGTATGAACTCCTTCAACCACTACGGCCTCGGCTCGGTCGGCGACTTCCTGTACCGGCACATCGCGGGCATCGGTCCGGACGCTCCGGGCTACCGGACCCTGCTCGTCGCTCCCCAGCCGGGTGGGGGCCTGACCTCGGCTTCCGGCGCCTACCGGACGCCGTACGGGACCGCTGAAAGCAGCTGGTCCGTGTCAGCAGGCCAGTTGACGCTGGACGTCACCGTCCCGGCCAACGTCACCGCCACCGTGGTCGTACCCACCTCCCAGCCCGGCTCGGTCAAGGCACCCGCTCAGGCAGTCCCCTCCGGAACCGCCACGTACTGTCTTCCGGCGGGCAAGTACAGCTTCAGTGCAGCGCTGTGAGGGACAGTGATGCGGGCCGGGCGTCGGCCTCGGCGCGCGTCTGATCGCCGGCCCGTGTTCTCTTTTCCGGCGCCGTCCCTGAATGCGGACCATCGGTTGATGATCTGCCGCGCCGCGGACGATGAGAGCCAGGCAGCACTGGACCGGTCGTGCACACGGTGAGGCCGAACCGTCCCTTCACGCACTGACCCGCGAACCTGCGCGGCCGAAGGCTCGTTCAGGTCGCGCCGGGCCATGGCCGCGCGGGCGCCCGGCGTCCCGCCCGCGCTGTCCCGCCGACCGCCGGCGACGGGCCCGCCAGGCCTACGGCCGTCCGGGCTGGCCGCGACGGCCTCGCGGCGATCTCACGGCGGCCCGGGCGGTCGTCGTGCGGTGCGTACCGCCGGGCGTCACTGCGCACGGGAGGTGGCGCCGCGCAGGAAGACGGCGCTGCTGAGCGCACCCAGGAGCACGAGGGCGGCGTTCACCGCGATCGCGGCCTTCAGCCCGCCGAGGATGGCCGAGGCGCCGGTGCCGGTCATCGCGGCGGTGGCGATGGCGCTCATGATCGGCGTGCCCATGGTGATGCCGATCTGCTGCGTCATGGTGGCGAGCCCGGTGGCCAGTCCCTGTTCGTGGTCGGGTGGCGACCAGCAGCAGCCCCATCCACCCGCGGTCGTCGCCGAGGCCGAGCAGGGCGGCCGTGAACACCGTCTGCAGCAGCCCGCCGGCGATCTGCGTGCTCTTGCTGCCGATCTTCCCGATGCCAGCGCGGAGAAGCCCACGCCGGCTGGCGGAACTCGTCGGCCAACTCGCCGTCCAGTGCGACGAGTTCGCCACCCGCTGGGCCCGCCATCCGGTGCGCACCTGCACCTCGGGCGTGAAGCGGCTGCACCATCCGCTCGTCGGCGCGATGGTCCTCAGCTTCGAGAACCTCGTCATCCCGGGCACGTCAGGACAGCGGCTGATCGCCTACACCGCCGAGCCCGGCTCGCCCTCCGAGGCGGCGCTGCGCCTGCTGGGCAGCGCGGCCGCCTCGGAGAACTCGACGGCCGAGAACGTCTCCGCGACCGCACGGCCCTGACAGCGCGCCGCGCGCGTGCGGTCGGGCCCGGACGGACGGGCGGCGCATTGCAGGCAACACTGCGGGCAGAGCCAGTGCGCCCGCAGGACGGCCGTGGGGATGCCTCGGGCCTCCTTACCAAGAAGCCCGCAATCCATCCGGTCAGCCTTGTCGCCCACCAGGCGCGCGGCTCCGCATCGCACGTCACCGACCAACAGTCGACAACAGTGCGCGCTGCTGCCACCGGACCCAGTTGTCTACGGCCCTTTCAAGCAGTCCTCACCAGTAATGCCGACGGCCGGCGACTGCGTGGCCGACCGAGCCCAGGATCCACAGCACGATGCCGATCACGGCGAGGATGATGCCGATGGTCCACAGGATGGATATGCCGGTGACGAAGCCGACGACGAGCAAGATGATGCCGAGGACGATCACGGCTGCCTCCCGCTGCAGGTAGTACTACCTTCACTGTGCCCCTAAAGCGACGATTTATCCCATTGGGATGTGCAGCGGGGCACCCCGGTGCGAGTCCCTCCACCACGTTTCGCCCTGGACAGGCGGCCCCGCGCCTGGGCCGTTTCCTGCGGGCGACGGGTCAGCAGGGGAAGGTGCCGCTGTAGAGGGCGTGTCCGTAGGAGGAGCTTCCGGAGCCGAAGCCGTAGATCCCGTCGTCGCTCCAGACCGCTTCGCGGAAGCCGTCGACGCAGGTCGAGGCCGGCGCGATCGCGAAACCTTCGAGGTTGTCGGTCGGCATGACGGCCGGATTGGTGTAGGTCACGTCCGGAATGATCGCGCCGCTGGGGTTGATCTTCATGAGGGTGTGCGTCTCACCGCAGGTGTTGTCGCAGGTGGCGATGACGCGCTGGGTTCCGGCGTCGAACGCCACGTCCATCACGGAGTCCTCGCCGGTCGCGACCGTGCCGAACGTGGTGAACGTGCCGTCGGAGTTCAGGCCGTAGACGTGCAGCGTGCCGTCCCACTCCAGACCGGCGAAGAACAGGCCCGACCCGTGCAGCGGATAGTTCGCCGGGTTGTACCGGGCGCCGGTCAGCGGGTCGACCCAGCCGTTCGCGGTCAGCCAGCTGTCCGGTACGTAGCCGACGCCCTCGAAGCCCAGGTTGGCGTCGTCCTTGCTGCCGGTGTCGAGCTGCGGGAACTGCGAGGTCATGTCCCACTGGCGGATCGGCGTCAGCGTCGATCCGGTGGCGGCCGGGTCGAACTCCATGATCGTGTCCTTGGGGACCGTGTTGTCGGTGTTGTCGCGTTCGGAGGTCACGTAGACGTGGCCGTCACCGCCGACCGTCAGCCCCTCGGAGTCCGGCTCGCCGGAGCCTCCGGCGAAGCGGATCTGCTTGCCGGTCGCGCTCCACGACGGGTCCGGGATCCACTTGCCGTTGCTCTTGACCAGCTTGTACAGCCAGTTCTTGTTCTTCGCGGCCCACAGCACCGACGGGTTCGCCGGGTCGAACGCCAGGCCGCTCAGGTCACGGCCCTCGGGACCGGTGGACGTGGTGAACGCGCAGACGTTGTCGGCGATCGTGACGTCCGGTCCGCCCGGCCACGCCAGGGTGCCCGACGGGGCGGAACCCGTCCCGGTGGGCGCCTCGGGCGTGCAGCCGCTGGTGAGCGAGCCGCCGCCACCCAGCAACTGGCCGGTCTGACCACCGCCACCACCGCCGCTGCCCGAGCAGGAGTTCGCGCTGCCGAGCGTGGCGGTCGTGGCGGTCCGGAACCAACCGGTGCCGTTGCCGCAGCGCTCGTCCGACGGCTTGGCGCCATCGGTCGCCCAGGTCACCGAGTCGATGGTGTTGCCGTTGCCGTCGAGGACGAAGACCGAGTCGTTGTCGCCAAGGCCGAGGGCGGAGTTGAACGTGACATAGCCGCCCCCGGGGATGCTGGTGGCGCTCGGCGAGGACGACGAGATGGCAACCGGGGAGTGGCTGGTGTCATTGTCGACGTACTTCCACGACGCGATGCTGACCGCGCTCGTGCCGCCGTTGTACAGCTCCACGGTGTCTGCGCCGTTCGAGGTGACCTCGTTGATCCGCACCCGGTTCGCCGCCGGTACGGACGACGGGCAGCCCGAGGTGTTCGAGGCGCCGAAGGTGGTCGCCGCGGTCGTGGTCACCCACGCCCCGGTGCCGTCGCCGCCGCAACGCGCCATCGCCGGCTTCGCCTCATCGGTCGCCCACTCGACGCGGTCGACCGCTGTGCCATCGGACGTGTAGATCACCAGCTTGTCCGAATCGCCCAGCCCCTTGGGCGAGTTGAAGGTCACGAAGCCGCCGGCCGGGATGGTGCCGGCGGACGGGCTGAACGTCTGCGGCGAGAAGCTGTCGTCGGACACCTTCCAGCCGCTGATGCTCACCGCGGCCGAGCCGGCGTTGTACAGCTCCACCGTGTCGTCGCCCGACGACGTGACCTCGTTGATCCGAACGTTCTGGTAACCGGCCGGGGCCGTGGCAGCCGCGGGCTGCGCGGCGAGCACCCCTGTGACGAGCAGCCCTGAACACATCAAAGCCGCGGCGCATACGGAGGCGACACCGGTACGCGAGAGTGAGACAGGCACGACGCCCAACTTTGATCACACGACCTTGAAACGGCGTGTCCACCACTTGAACGCCACCTGCCGCTCACCGAAACGCCAGGAGCGCATCGCCACGGTGCGGTACGGCGGCATCGAGAAGACGAGGCAAAGCGCGTAGCCGGCAATCAGCGTGTGCTGATGCAGAAGGGATGCCCAGCGGGGTCGGTGAGGACCCGCGCCGTGTCCTCGTGAGGCTGGTGATCCGGCTTGCCCGCACCCAGTTTTCGCAGCTGGGCTTCTGCTTCGTCCAGGTCGCCCTCGGTCTTGAAGCAGAGGTGAAGCTGCTGGGGAACGACTTGGTCGGGCCAGCTCGGAGGCCGGTAGTCGTCGACTCGTTGAAAACCGATGAAGAGGCCGTACTCACCCATGAGGCCGGCGAACTCGGCGTCCGACTTCGGGTGGGGTTCAAGTCCGGTGGCCTGCTGATAGAACGACGCCAGAGCCAGCGGATCTGGGCAATCGAGCGTTATAGCGACCAACTTCACCTGCAGGGGCATGGGACCTCCGGGCCGATCAGTCGACTTCCGCGATCAACACCCTAGAGGTGGCCGCCTTTGGGTTGAGCCGGACGTCGACCGCCTGTCTGCCCGACTCAACCGTGGTCGTCGAGGCCTGGGGGTCTACCCGCCGTCGTCGCGGCGTGCCGTGGCGAAGCGGCGTTGGTAGGCCGCGGGGCTGATCGACAGCTCCCTGGCGAACACTCTCCGCAGACTTTCGTAGCTGGGGAAGCCGGCGAGGGCGGCCGCCTGCGTGGCGGTGTACCCCTGGTCGAGCAGGGCCTTCGCCATGTCGAAGCGGATCGATTCCACGTAGCGGGCCGGGGTGGTGGACAGCTCGTCGCGGAAGAGCCGGGTGAGATGGCGAGGGCTCACGTTGAGGTGCCTGGCGAGCTCACCGAGTGAGTGGTTACCCGAGGGATCCGCCGTCACCAGGTCGGTGATCTTGCGCAGTGCCGGTGTGCGGGGCGGTGATCCTTGCAGCGGGGCGGAGAACTGCGACTGGCCGCCCGACCGCTGCAGGTAGACCACCAGGGCGCGGGCCACGTCGCGAGTGAGGTCGGGGCCGTGGTCCTCCTCCACCAGGGCCAGTGCCAGGTCGATGCCGGCGGTGACGCCCGCCGAGGTGTAGACGGCGCCGTCTCGTACATAGATCGCGTCGGGTTCCACGCGGGTGCTCGGGCAGCGCGCGGCGAGCTGATCCGTGACCTTCCAGTGGGTGGTCGCCCGCTTGCCTTCCAGCAGACCAGCGGCGCCGAGAACGAAGGCTCCCGTGCAGATCGAGGCGGTCCTCGTCGCTTGGGTGGACAGGATTCGAGCGGCCTTGGCCAGATCATGGGCGACGGGGGTACTTGGGTAGACGTCGGCGCCGGCCACAAGGAACGTGTGAGGGGCCCCTTCGGATTCGGCGTCGCCGGCGACCGAGATCCGGATCCCGTTCGATGCGACGACGTCGGCACCGCTCGGTGACACCAGTACGACGCGGTAGTGGGCACCGAGCCGATTCGCCTCGGTGAACACCTCGGCGGGTCCGGCGACGTCCAGCAGTTTGACGCCGTCGTACACCAGGATCACGACCCGATGGGTGTGGGAGCTCATCGTCACCTTTCTCCCCTGTCTGGATTCGGGTGGTTCACGGCCGGACCGAGGCGGCGCGGAAGGCCCGATGGTCGGCACCGTGGAGGAACGCATCCGTCCAGTGCAGTACGAAAAAGATACCGGAAGGGTCTGACCTCATGACCGAAATCGTCGCAGGCGTTCAGGTTCCCGACACCCCGGCGGCCGCCGAGGCCACCCGGCACATCCGGGAGACAACCAGTCCCCTTCTTTTCCACCACTCCCGGCGCGTCTACTTCTTCGGTGCCATCCAGGCTCGCGAACTCGGTCTGGAACCCGATCCCGAGTTGCTCTACCTGTCGGCGCTTTTCCACGATTCCGGCCTCCTGACGCCGTTTTCCGACAAGGAGCAGCGGTTCGAGATCGACGGCGCCGACCACGCGCGGAATTTCCTGCTCGGCCATGGTCTGTCGACGATGGCCGCCGACACGGTATGGATGGCGATCGCGCTGCACACGACGCCCGAAATTCCGGGCCGCCTGGGACCGGAGATCGCGGCCACGAACTATGGGGTACTGACCGATGTGATCGGTCTGGGACTGGACAGGATGGATCCCGGAGAGGTCGAAGAGATCACGGCCGTCCATCCACGGGGCGACTTCAAGAACGAGTTTTTGCAGGCTTTCGTCGAAGGACTCAAAAACCGTCCCGACACCACCTACGGAACCGTGAACCAGGACGTGCTGGAGCACTTCATCCCAGGTTTCCGGCGCACGAGCATGGTCGAACGCGTCATGGATTCACCTTGGTCCGAGTGACCGGCATGCGGTCCTCCGTCGGGATCATGGCCAGCGTCCCCGGCCACGAGCGCTCGGCGGCGACGCCTGACAGCAGCGACGCGGCGTGACCGGTCAGCCGCGTGCGAATGCGAGGAGGTCGGCGTTGAATCTCTCCGCGAACTCGGGGACCATCGACAACCCGTGCGGAGCACCCGGATAGACCTTGAAGGTCACGTCCTTGACGAGCTTGGACGACTTGTTCGCGGACGCCACGATGGGAACGATCTGGTCATCGTCGCCGTGAATGATCAGCGTGGGGATGTCGAATTTCTTGAGGTCCTCGGTGAGATCCGTCTCCGAGAACGCCTTGACGCAGGCGTAGGCGCCTTTGATACCCACTGACATGCTCCAGAGCCAGAACGCGTCGCGGGTCCCCTGAGAAACGGTCGATCCCTCGCGGTTGGCGCCGTAGAAGGGAGCGCTGAGTTCCTTGTAGAACTGAGAACGGTCCGTCAGGACGCCTTTTCTGATCTCGTCGAAGGCCTCGATCGGCAGCCCTTCCGGGTTCGCTTCCGTCTTGACCATCAGCGGCGGGATCGCGCCGAGCAGGACCGCCTTGGTGACGCGGCCCGAGCCGTGCCGGCCGATATAGCGTGTGACCTCTCCCCCACCGGTCGAGTGGCCGACCAGGATGACGTCACTGAGGTCGAGAGCCTCGATGACCGAGGCCAGATCATCGGCGTACGTGTCGAGGTCGTTCCCCTGCCACGGCTGGTCCGAGCGTCCGCCTCCGCGCCGGTCGTGGGCCACGGCCCTGAAGCCGTTGTCCGCCATCAGTTTCAGCTGCGGATCCCACGCGTCCGCGGTCAGAGGCCAGCCGTGGGAGAAGACGACCGCCGGGCCCGATCCCCAGTCCTTGAAATAGATGTGAGTGCCATCCTTGGCAGTGGCAAAGGCCATGATTGCCTCTCTAGCACTTGTTGCGAAATTCGTGCTGCATGGAATTCAGTGCCCGAGCCGCACGGGAAATGGCACCCCACGGCCAGCAGCGGACGCGCATCGGGGACCACGGAGAGGCCCACACCGGAAGGCGGCCGAGCAGCACGTCGTGGCTCCTACGCTACTCGGAACGACACCCTTGAGCGCGTCGGGCCGGCGGCAGGCGCCACCCAGGAGGGTTTCGGTGTCGTGATCACACGAGCCACGCCAAGGTCATGTCACCTCGACCGGTGAGCCGTGAGACGTAGTGCTACAGCTCGATCTGCCCTGTCAGCCGCCATTCGATGTACTTGGCCAGGCTCGGTGCCACCCAGGTTCGGCTGTCGTCCTCGTGGTTCCAGGCGAAGACATCGGGCCTGCCGATCCTGGAGAGGAGCGCCAAGAGGTCTCCATTCCCCGCGTCCGCGAAGAACAGCAGTGGATCGAACGGCATGTAAAGGGCGGCGAGCCCGGTGTCCTCACGAAGGGTCTGGTTCTCGGAAGCGATACGGTCGGCAGACCAGACGAGCCCGTCTCCGTACTCCCCCTCGATGCCGTTGCTCTCTCGAAGTAGGGCGGCGAGATCCCTAGGCAGAGGCTGGCCGAGAACCGTGGCACAGCGGATCAGTGAGGACTCCGAAGCAGGGGGTTGGGGGACGACCGTGCCGGGCAGGGCAGCAACGACTTCGGTCCACACAGTTGATTTGACCTCCATGAGCCGGGCCGTGATCGAGCCGGCCGGCAGCCCGGTCGGCATGTAACAGGAACCGGGACTCGACGATCTCCCAGAGCGGTACCGCATGACTCGGGCTATTGTCGGAGCCGGGCGGGCATCATGTCGAGGTGGTTGCTCCCCACTCCCCACCGCTGGCAGCCGCGCGCGAGTTGTTGGAAGTAACCAACCACGTGCCCGACGGGCAGCTCCGCTTCGTCGGCTTCGCGAGCTTCGCTCTGGCGCCTGACCAACGGGCCGAACACGGCGCCCTGTTCGTCGGCAGAGCCGCTGGCGTCTCGCGGTCGTTTCGCCCCGACGACGAGATCGCGGCCATCCGGTGGTGGGACCTTCGAGAATCTTTGCCGGGGCGACTCCAGCCGCTGGACGCCTGCCTCGCAAAGCTCAGCCGCAACACGTCGAGGAGCACCCGCCACGGCGCAGCCGAAGGTTGAAGAACAAGCTCAGAGCCTGTTGTGAACTCCTGAGCGTTTCGGCCTTCTGAACACGTTTATACGGGGAGGAGGCGCGTCACCATGGTGTCGATCAGGGCGTCTAGCTGGTGCGGCGCGAGGAGCGCGGGGACGGTCAGGTCGTCGACGATCAGTCCCAGCATGGCCAGATAGAGCACGACCACGCCGGTGCGGTCGCCAGGCAGGCCGTGGCCCAGGTGGAAGTCGATGTTGGCGTCGAGCTCGGCGGTGAAGAAGCGCGCCAGCTCCGCATGCAGTTCGGGCCGCCGGGTGGCTTCCAGGCGCAGCTCCAGCATGGCCAGGTGACTGCTGCGGTCGCGGCGCATGCGGTCGACCAGTTGCAGCATCAGAGTTCTGACCATCTCATGCGACGGCTCGGCGTCCAGCGTGCCGGCCAGTTCGGCCGGATCCGGGGTCAGACGCTCGCGGGTGCGTCTCATCACCTGGGCCAGCATGTCGGTGCGGTGGGCGAAGTAGTTGGACGCCGTCCCGGTGGGCACGGCGGCCTCCTTGTCGACGGCGCGCAGCGTCAGGCCCCGAGAGCCCTCGCGGGCGAGGACCTCGATGGCGGCATCGAGCAAAGCGGTACGGCGGGCCGGGTTCTGACGCATCGACAGCTCCTCGGAGAACTCATTGACAGCACTGCAGTTGAAGTACTACGTTCGGACCACTTCAATCAGAGTACATCAAGTGAGGCGGGCAGACGGCTCCGCCATGACGTCTACAGCGAAAAGAGACCTGGATGCGCAAGCTCACCTACTACGTCGCTGCCAGCCTCGACGGCTACATCGCCGGTCCGGACGGCGGTTACGACTTCCTTCCGTTCGAGGGTGAGGTGCGAGAGGCGATCCTCGCCGAGTATCCCGAGACGATGCCGGTGCACGTCCGCGGGCCGCTCGGCCTGACCGCCACCCCGCCCCGGCACTTCGACACCGTGATCATGGGTCGCGGCACCTACGAGCCGGCCCTCAAGGCAGGCATCACCAGCCCCTACGCCCACCTGAAGCAGTACGTCGTCTCCCGCACCCTGCACACCACTGACCCCGACGTAGAGATCATCGCCGACGACCCGACGGCGCTGGTGCGCGAGTTGAAAGAGCAGGACGGGATGGGCATCTGGCTCGCCGGCGGCGGCAAGCTGGCCGGCGCGCTCCGCAACGAGATCGACGAACTGGTCATCAAGCACAATCCGGTCGTCATCGGCTCCGGCATCCCGCTGTTCGACGGCCCGTTCGCTCCCACCGGCTTCCTGCCCGCCGCGCGCCGCGACTTCGGCTCCGGCGTCAGTATCGTCACCTACACGCGCACATGACGTGAGCGTCCAGCACCGCAAAAGCACTCGAAGTACGTCAGTGACCTCGGCGGGCGTTGAGGCGGGCGGCCTGACGGGTCAGGTGGTCGCGTTCGGCGAGGTTGGGGGCCTTGTGGGCCGCCTCGGCGTACAGCCGTGCCGCCGTGGCCAGGTCGCCGTCGCGCTCGTGGAGGTAGGCGGCCACCGCGGTGTGGCGGGGCAGGGAGGCGTCCAGCCCCGCGAGCGCGGCCAGGCCGGCGCGCGGTCCGTCGGCCTCGCCGACGGCCACCGCGCGGTTGAGCCGGACGATGGGACTGTCGGTCAGGCGGGTGAGCTCGTCGTACCACTCGACGATCTGCACCCAGTCGGTCTCCTCGGCGGTGGGCGCGTCGGCGTGGAGGGCTGCGATGGCGGCCTGGGCCTGGAACTCGCCGAGCCGGTCGCGGGCGAGGGCCGCCTGAAGTATCTCGATGCCCTCGGCGATCAGGCGCGTGTCCCACCGACGGCGATCCTGTTCGGCGAGGGGGACCAGGCTGCCGTCGGCTGCGGTACGGGCGGCGCGCCGGGCGTGGTGCAGCAGCATGAGGGCGAGCAGCCCGGCCACCTCCGGGTGGTCGACCTGGGCCGCGAGCTGCCGGGTGAGCCGGATGGCCTCGGCGGCGAGGTCGATGTCTCCGGAGTAGCCCTCGTTGAAGACCAGATAGAGCACGCGCAGCACGGTGGCGACATCGCCGGACTGGTCGAACCGCACGCCGGAGACCGTCCGTTTGGCCCGGCTGATGCGCTGCGCCATGGTCGCCTCGGGCACCAGGTAGGCCTGGGCGATCTGGCGGGTGGTGAGCCCTCCGACGGCGCGCAGGGTGAGCGCGACCGCGGACGCCGGGGTCAGCGACGGGTGGGCGCACAGGAAGTACAGCTGGAGCGTGTCGTCCACCGCGGGCGCGGGCCCGGGCGCCGGTTCCTCGTCGGCGAAGTCCTCGCGCCGGCGGCGGGCGGCGTCCGAGCGTGCCGCGTCGAGGAACCTGCGCCAGGCCACGGTGACCAGCCAGCCCTTCGGCTCCCGCGGAGGGTCGGCGGGCCAGACGCGGACCGCCTCGACGAGCGCGTCCTGTACGGCGTCCTCAGCCGCCGCGAAGTCGGCTCCGCGGCGGACGAGGACGGTGAGCACACTGGGTGTGAGGCTTCTGAGCAGGGCCTCGTCCATGGATGAGGTCACTCCGTGATGGTGGGCGGCGCGGTCAGGAACGGGCGCACCTCGAGCCACTCGTGGATCGGCTTGCCGCCCGCCCCGGGGGCGGCCGAGAGTTCCCCGGCCAGCTCGACGGCGCGCTCGTAGCTGTCGACGTCGATCACCATCCAGCCGGCGATGAGGTCCTTGGTCTCGGCGAACGGGCCGTCGGTGACCGGCGGGCGCCCCTCACCGTCGTACCGGACCCACGTCCCCTCGGGGGCGAGTGCCTGGCCGTCGACGAACTCGCCGGTCTTCTCCAGCCGGGCCGCGAAGTCGTGCATGTACTGCATGTGCGCCGAGATCTCCTCCGGCGTCCACTGGTCCATCGGCACGTCGTTGACCGCTGCCGGTGCGCCCCGGTAGTGCTTGAGAAGCAGGTACTTCGCCATCGTGTCTCTCCTCGTGCGAGTGCGACCCATTCTGGTCGCGTTCACCCCGGGGACGGAGCCGATCACGGGTTCTCGACATCGCCGTCCGAAATCTTTTTGGACCCAGGTGTCGCGGGCCAACCTCCAGGGAGGCGTGGAGGAGCGGAAGAGGTAGCGATAGAACCCTTCTATGGAACGCCGTCAGCTCGAGTACTTCCTCGCGGTGGCCTCGCACCGCAGCTTCACCAGTGCCGCCCGCACCTTGCTCGTGGCGCAGCCGTCGCTGTCGCACTCGATACGGCTGTTGGAGCGGGAGCTGGGCACGCCCCTGTTCCACCGCCTCGGCCGCGGAGTCGCGCTGACCTCGGCGGGTGAGGCGTTCGTCGCTCCGGCCCGGCAGATCATGCGGGACATGGAGACGGCGCGGTCGGTGGTGCACACCATCGCCGGTCTCGCGGGCGGCAGGCTGGACATCGTCGCGCCGACGACGCTGGCGGTCGATCCGCTGGCGGGGCTCGTCGGTGTGTTTCGCCGGCGGCACCCTGCGATCGACATCGTCATCGTGGAACCACCGGACGTACCCGCGACCGCCGAGATGGTGCGCACCGGCGAGTGCGAACTGGGGCTGGCGGACAAGAAGTGGGGCGGCAAGGCCGTGGAGGCCCTGCAGGTGTGCCGTCAGGAGATCCTGGTGGTCGTACCGCGCCGCGAGCCCTTTCCGCAGGCCGGGCCGGTGGCGCTCGCCGACGTGGCCCGGCTCGACCTGGTGGCGACGGCGCCCGGTACCGCCACCCGCGCGCTGATGGACCAGGCGCTGGGTGCGAAGGGAACAAGTCCGCGGATCGCCGTGGAGACCGTGCACCAGGCCGCGGTCGTCCCGCTGGTGCTGGCCGGCGCGGGTGCGACACTCCTGCCCCGCTCGCTCGCGGAGGACGCGGCCCGGCGCGGCGCGGTGGCCCTGACGACCCGCCCCCGGCTGACCCGGCCGGTCTGGCTGATGTGGCGGCGCGGACAACTGTCGCCCGCCGCCCGGGCTTTCGTCGACGTGGCCCGTGAGGCCGCCGGAGCATCGGTGTGCGAACAGCGTGATACCGCAGTTTGACAAGCGATAGATCCTTTCTATCGCTGCCGGTGACAGGTTCTTCGCGTGCGGGTCGCTGCCCTCGTTGCCCGCGTCTGGTCGCTCCGCGAGCGTGGTGCACTGAGCGGAAGGAGCGCCCATGGGCCACTCACACCACCATCACCACCACTGCGGCGTGGATCACCACCGGGGTGAGTACACCGCGCAGCAACGGGCCGACCTGGAACTCGTCATGGCCTTCAACCGGAGGCTGTCGCAGGCCATCGACGACTGCCGCGATGTGTCGGCGGTGGAGGCGCTCCTCGACCCCGACCCCATGCGCTACATGTGGGTGGACGAGGGCGCGGGGAAGCTCCCGGAGTTCATACGCACCGCCGAGACGGCCCTGCGGCAGGCGCCCCGGCTGCCCGGACACCACCGGGCCGAGAGTCACGCCGTCGGCGGTTCCGGAGCCGCGGCCCGCCCGGCCGTGGCGGTCGCGGAGGACGGGCGGGTGCTGCACACGTGGGTCGAGTGGGAGAAGGACGCCGGCGAGCGGGTCTTCGCCGCTGTGACGGACGGTCCCACGAGCAAGGCCGACGCGGTGGCGCTGACCGGTGATCCCGCGGACTGCTTCCGTCCGACGGCGCTGTTCGACGCCGCGGGCCGCGCCTGGGTCTGCTTCGCGCGGGCCGACGACGGGGCCGTGAGCGTGTGGGCGCGCCGGTACGAGAACGGGCGATGGCTGCCCGAGGAGCTGGTGAGCACCACCGAGCACCCCTCGTTCAACCAGGAAGCGGTCGCGCACGCCGACGGCAGCGTCGAGGTGTGCTGGCAGGGGCGGACCGGCGGCCGGTTCGGCATCCACGCGCGCCGCTGGAAGGACGGGGTCTGGTCCCCGACCCGGCTGGTCAGCGACGGCTCGGCGGCGAACGTATGGGATCCGTCCGCGGCCTGCTTGCCCGGAGGCGGCACGGTCTACGCCTGGACCGAGTACCACAACGGCTCCTACCGGATCGTCGTACGGCGCACGCACGCCGACGGCGCCCTCTCGGAGATCCGCCCGATCAGCTCCGGCAGCGACTACGCCCTGCACCCCTCGGTGGCGGTCACGGCCGACGGCGCCGTGTGGTGCGCCTTCGACGTCATCACCGTGCACGGGCACGGCGGTTCGGGACCGACCCGGCTGCGTGCCACGGCCGAACTGTCCCAGCCGTACAAGCCGGAGGGCATGCGGGACAGCGGCGACTCGGTCCCGCCCGAGCTGTTGCCCGAGATCGCCGCGTCGCTGCGCGTCGTGCGCGTCGACGAGGACGGCGTGGCCGAGGCCGAGGGGGAACTCGCCCCTGAGCTGGACGTGGTCCCCGGTGGCCTGCCGCGGCTGGCCGCGGACGCCCGGGGCGGGCTCAGCGTCGCCTACCGCATCCACCGCCGCCTGCCCCTGATGACGTACTACTGGGAGGTCGCCACCCAGACCCTCGGGCCGGACGGCTGGTCGGCGCCGACGACGTACGCGGGCAGCGACGGCACCCTGGAGGAGGTCGCCCTCGCCCCGCTGCCCGACGGCGCGCTGGTCTCGTGGCAGACCGACGGCCGCAAGGAACGCGGCCTGACCTGGACGGAGGGCTTCGGCGGACGCGAGTGCCCCTTCCTGCTCGAACACCACGGTGATGTCATCTGGCACAGCATGCACGGCAGCGGCGCCATCCGCGGCGCCGTCGTACCGGGCAACGGCGGCCCGGCGCGGGCACCGCACCGACGGCCCGTCGTACACAGCGCCCGGCGACGCGAGGCGCGCACCTGGGTCGCCGCCGAACGCGACCGGTACCACACGACGGTCGGCGACCAGCAACTCGCCTTGTACTGGGGCGACTTGCACCGCCACTCGCTCATCAGCCGCTGCACCTCCGGCGACGAACCCTCGCTGGAGGACTTCTACCGCTACTCCTGGGACATCTGCGAGTACGACTTCTGGGCGGTCACCGACCATTCCGAGAACAGCAGCGACTACCAGTGGTGGAACATCCAGAAGATCGCCGACCTGTTCCGCATCGACGACCGCTTCATCCCGCTCTATGGCTTCGAGTGGACGGGCATGACCGGGCACCAGAACGTCATCTTCGGCTCGGTCGAACGCGGGGCGCCCATCTACTCCTCGTACGCCGAGGGCTCCGCCACGCCCTCCGAACTGTGGAGCAAGCTGCGCGAGCACCCGGACTTCCCGGCCATCACGATCCCCCACCACCCCGGCTCGGCGATGGTCCCCTTCGACTGGGACTACTACGACCCCGAAGCCATGCGCCTGGTCGAGGTGTTCCAGGCATGCCGGGGCAACTACGAGGACGACGGCTGCTTCCGCCAGTACTCCGACGGGACCCTGCCCGGCACCTTCGTCGCGGACGGCCTGCGCCGCGGCTACCGCTACGGTCTGATCGCCTCGTCCGACCACGGTCACGGCGCCAGCTACGTGGGCGCCTTCGCGGAACGCCTCGACCGCCGGTCGGTCTTCGAGGCCCTGCACGCACGCCGGGTGTTCGCCGCCACCACCCGCGACATCCTCGTCGACTTCCGCATCGGCGACACCTTCATGGGCGGCGAGCTGAGGACGGACGGGCCCGTCGAGCTGGAGGCGTACGTCCGCGGATACGGAGAGATCGCCCGCGTCGACGTCGTACGCGAGGGTGAGACGGTGCATGTCGTCACGCCCGGCCTCGGACTGCCGGCCGGGTGGAACGCCGTACCTCTGCGTCTGGAGTGGGGCCGTGGGCATGCCACCACCGACTGGAGCGGCAGCCTGGCCGTCGAGGGCGGCCGGGTGCTGCAAACCCCTTACTGGAGCCCGGAGATCACCGAGGCGGGCGAGCAGGGGGTCAGCTGGTCGGCGCAGACCAAGAGCTTCGGCGACCCCTACGGCGCACAGCGTGGTGGCATCGAGATCACGCTGACGGGACCGGACGACGCCGTCGTGCGCGTGAAGACCGCGCACGGCGAATTGGCCACCACACTGGGCGAGTTGCGTGACGGGGTGGTCGAGGTGCCGGTCGAGGTGGACGGCCGCTTCCACCTGCAGCCGGGCGTGGGCGGACTGACCGGCCTTGGCGGCAGCGAGCACCGGCTGCGCTGGACGGACCGCCCCGAGGGTCCCACCTGGTACTACGTCCGCGTCTACCAGACGGACGGCGAGATGGCCTGGTCGTCGCCGATCTGGGTCGACCCGCTGTCCTGACCGCTCATCACACGGGTGCTCCTGGCCGAGCACCCGTGTCCCCTTCGCCCACTTTCTCTCACCCCCCGTCCCCCGCCCTCCGTCCCCAGGGAACAGCCATGCACCTGACCGCCATCGACGAAGCACCCATGAGCCGCTTCCACCGCAAACTCGCCGTGGCCTGCAGCGGAGGCCCCCTCCTCGACGGCTACCTCCTGTCGATCATCGGCATCGCCCTCGCCGGCATCGGCGCCGACCTCGGACTCGGTAGCACCGAAACCGCGATGATCGGCGTGGCCGCACTGGTCGGCATGTTCTTCGGCGGGCTGATCATCGGCCCGGTGACCGACCGGGTGGGGCGCCGGGTCATGTACATCATCGACCTGGCCGTGCTGCTCACCGCCTCCGTGGCCTGCGCCTTCGTCACCTCGGCGTGGCAGCTCATCGCCCTGAGACTGATCGTAGGATTCGCCATCGGCGCCGACTATCCCATCGCCACCTCCCTGCTCACCGAGTGGGTGCCCAAACAGCAGCGGGCACGGATGATGGGCGTGCTGATCATCGCCTGGTACGCGGGCGCCGCGGGCGCGTACTTCGTCGGCTACGTGCTCGCCCAGAGCGCCGGCCACGGCGCCTGGCGATGGATGCTCGCCAGCGCCGCCCTCGTGTCCGCCGCCGTCATCGCCCTGCGCCACGGCACCCCGGAGTCCCCGCGCTGGCTGGTCGCCAAGGGACGCCCGGAAGAGGCCAGCGCGCTCATCGCCGAGGTTCTGGATGTCCGGGTCTCCCCCGAGGACCTCGTGGCCGCCCACTCCTCCACCGCCCGCCGGGGCAGCGTCGCGGAGTTGTTCCGCGGCATCTACCTGCGCCGTACGGCGTTCTGCGCCCTCTTCTACACCTGCGCGGTGATCCCCTTGTGGGCGCTGTACATCTTCGGGCCCACCATCCTGGGCACCTTCGGCCTCGGCAGCGGCAATCTCAGCAACCTCGGCTCCGCCCTGATCACCCTTCTCTTCCTGGCCGGCACGCTGCCCGCCATGCGCGCGCTGGAGACCGTCGGCCGCCGGCGGATGATCACCTGGTCCTTCGCGGCGATGGTGCCCCCGCTGCTGATCCTGGGGATCTGGCCTTCGGCCCCGGTGGCCGTCGTCATCCTCTGCTTCTGCTTGTACGGCCTCTTCTCCGGTGCGCCGAACATCCTCGAATGGGCCTATCCCAACGAACTGTTCCCCACCTCCGTCCGCGCCTCCGCCGTGGGCATGGCCGTCGCCCTCAGCCGCTTCGGAGCCGCGGCGGGAACCTATCTGGTCCCGGTTTCCCTGACCCACCTCGGCACCGGGACGACCATGTGGATCGGCGCCGCGATCACCGCCGCCGGTTGGCTGATCTGCCTGGCCTGGGCCGAGGAGACGAGCAACCGCCCGCTGGAGGAGGCCGGAGCCACCGTCACCGGGGGAACAACCGCAACCCCGCGCCCCGGGAAGGCGGCAGTGCCCACTGACGCCGCCCCACTCGCCGAATAGCCGGTGGGTCGCCTGGCCGGATCCATCAGCGGGTCCGACCAGGCAAGGCCCGAGACCGTGATGCTTCTCAGGCGGACACCCGCGCCGCGATCTCCTCCACGCAGTCCCTCAACCCGGGTGCGAGGGCGCGGAGTTGACCGGCGTCGGTGAGGATGACGGTGGCGGCCAGGGAGACGGCCAGGGGGCGGGCGCTGTCGGGAGCGTCAGGGAGAGCGGCCGCGATCGAGCGGACGCCGATCTCGTTCTCCTCCTCGACCTCCGCCCAGCCCCGCTCCCGGACCTGCGCCAGTTCGGCGCGGAGCCGGTCGGGGTCCGTGAGGGTGCGGGGCGTCACCGCCGGCAGCGGGCCGGACAGCAGACGCTCGCGCTCCGCCTCCGGCAGGGCCGCCGCCAGCGCCTTGCCGAGCGAGGTGGCGTGCCACGGGTTGCGGGTGCCCTCCGCGCTGCGCAACTGCAGATGCTGGGTGCCCTGGACGGAGAGGACGAGCAGCACCTCGGTGCCGTCGAGGACGCCCGCGATGACGGGCAGACCGGTGCGTGCGGCAAGCCGGCGCATGGGTTCTGCCGCCGCCGAGTAGCCGGAGGGCGAACGCTGGAAGCCGCGGGACAGCTCCAGCACTCGGGAGCCCAGAGCGTAGCGCCGGGTGTCCTCGTCGTACACGGCGAACCGTTCCTCGACGAGCCGTCCGAGCAGGCGGTGGGCGCTGCTGACGGGGAGCCGGGCGGCACGGGCGGCGGCGCTCACGCCCAGGCCGGCGGGGTGCTCGGCCAGTACGGTGAGCAGGCGCAGCCCCCGGCCCAGCATGTCGTCGCCGGATGGTGTGGTCACCGTGTGCGCCTTTCGTCGTTCCGTGCCGCCGGCGTCGCCGGGGAGCGGTGGTCCCGGTACTCCGTGATCAAAGTACCGGGTCCGGCCGGACGGTCGACGCGCGCTCGGGGACGGCCAGGGTCAGTACGGCAGCGAGCAGGGTACAGGCGGCCATCAGCCCGAACGCGCCCGCGTCACCGAGCGGCGTGCCGCGTACCCAGCCGACCAGGTACGTCCCGGCGAAGGAGCCGAGCGCGCCGAAGGAGTTGACCAGCGCGACGGCGGCACCGGCGATCCCGGGCGGGGCCAGCGCCGAGACGAGGGCGAAGTACGGCCCGTACGGCGCGTACAGGCACACGCCCGACACCACCAGCAGGGCGAGGGCCACGGGGAAGTCGCCGGCGGCGGCGTAGGACGCGAGCAGGGCGAGGCCGCCGCAGGCCAGCCAGGGCCACACGGCCGCCCGGCGCCGCCCGCTGCGGTCGGACAGGCGGGAGTTGAGCAGCATGACGGCGGCCGCGCACGCATAGGGGATCGCGGTGAGCAGGCCGGTGGCGCCGATGCCCTCGCCGGAGCCCTTCTTGATGATCGCCGGGAGCCAGAAGACGAAGCCGTACATGCCGAAGGACCAGAAGAAGTACTGGGCCGCCATGAGGAGCACGGGGCGGGAGCACAGCACCCGGCTGTACTGCCGGCGCAGGGTGCCCGTCACCGCCGGCGCGGCCGCACGTTCCAGCGCCAGGTCGGCGCGCAGCAGGGCGAGTTCGGGTTCGGGCAGCCCGTGGGCCCGCTCGGGGCTGTCCTTGATGAGCCGCAGACAGCACAGGCCCCACAGCACCGAGGGCACGCCTTCGGCGATGAACATGGCGCGCCAGTCGGCGACCGACACCAGCCAGCCGGAGACCGCCGACAGCCACATCACGGTGACCGGGTTGCCGAGGATGAGCAGCGTGTTGGCGCGGCCCCGCTCGCCCCGGGTGAACCAGCGCCCGAGCAGCATCACCATCGACGGCAGCACCGCGCCCTCGACCACACCCAGCGCGAAGCGGACCGCGATCAGCTGGGCCGGGCTGCTCAGCAGGCCCTGTGTCACGGCGAGCAGTCCCCAGGCCACGGTCGACCAGGCGACCAGCCGGCGGGCGCTGCGCTGCTCGGCGTAGATCGTTCCCGGTATCTGGAAGAAGAAGTAGCCGAGGAAGAACGACGCGGCGATGAGGGAGTCGGTACCGGCGGACAGCCGCAGGTCGTCGGCCATGCCACCGGCGGACGCGATCGCGTAGTTGGACTTGTCGAGATAGGCGAGCGAGTACGTGACGAACGCGACCGGCATGAGGTACCGGGCGCGGGCGGACCGCCAGAACCCGGGGCCCGACCCGCTCGTGGCGGTCTCGGTGGCAGGAGACGTCGCTGTCATCCCTGACCCCCTGTTTTCCGTGAGGTGGAAAATGTTTCACTGGACGGAAACACGGTAGAAGAAGGAGAGCCCGATGACCAGAGCCGTTCACCAGACCGCCACCGGTGTGCTGCTTCCCTGGCCCGATCTGGACCGCCGGTACGGACCCTGGCCGCCCGGTGTGGAGGTGCACGTCTGGGACGGCGTGACGCCGCACAGCGAGCCGGGCCAGGACGTGCTCGACGGGATCGGCCTGTGGGTCATGCCGTACGCCGTGCCCGACGCGATACGCCTCCTGCCCCGGCTCCCGCGGCTGCGCGCGGTGCAGTCGCTCAGCGCGGGCGTCGAGAAGCTCCTGCCCCATCTGCCCGCCGGGGTCGGCCTGCACAACGGACGGGGGCTGCACGACGCCTCCGCCGCCGAACACGCCCTGGCCCTGATCCTGGCCGCGCAGCGCGACCTGCCGCAGTGGGTCGCCGACCAGCACGCCGACCGCTGGGAGCCGCACTTCACGCGCTCCCTCGCCGATGCGCGCGTGACGATCGTGGGCTACGGCTCCATCGGCGCGGCCCTGGAACGGCGCCTGCTCGCCTGCGAGGCCCACGTCACCCGCGTCGCCCGGCGGCCACGGCCCGACGAGGGCGTCCACGCCGTCGCCGACCTGCCCGGCCTGCTCCCCCGGACCGACATCGTCGTACTCGTCCTGCCGGAAAATCCCGGCACCGTGGGTCTCTTCGGCGCCGAGGAACTCGCGGCACTGCCCGACGGTGCCCTGGTGGTCAACATCGGGCGGGGCCGCACGCTGGACACCGAAGCCCTGCTCGCCGAGACCGCCCGCAAGCGGCTCCGGGCCGCCCTCGACGTCGTCGACCCCGAACCGCTGCCCGCCGGCCACCCCCTGCGCCACACGCCCGGAGTTCTCGTGACCCCGCATGTCGGGGGCGGCTCCGCCGCGTTCCGCCCGCGCGCCGAGCGCCTGATCGTCGAGCAGGTCCACCGCTTCGCCACCGGACGGCCCCTGCTGCACCCGATCAGCCGGGACTGAGCGGTCCTCCTCCCGCAGTCGCCGTGCATGCCTGGCCGTCCGTGCGCGCGTGGGTCCGTCGGCGATGACGAAGGCCTCGCCCGGCCTCCCCCTTCGCGTCCCCGGCGCGCGGGGGGCCGGTCGGACGCGGCGGTGACATCACGTCTGTGCGGGCCGCCGCCGACCGCGTGCGCGCCACCCGCTAACATCCCTGGCCATGGCGCGACGGGGGTGGCGGCTGGGTGCCGCGGCGGCGGTGACAGTGGTGGTGGCGTTCTGCGCCTCCGGCCCGGAACGTCCGGGGCTCGTACGCACGGCCTCGGACCTCGGCCCCCTGCCGGCCGACCGCTACGCGTACACGTCGCAGGACTACCAGCGGTCCCAGCGGGCATCGGCCCTGCTGGTCCGGCAGTGCATGGCGGACCGCGGCCACCCGGACTTCCCGCTCGACCCCCGTTACCCCACGGACCCCTTCGTCGCCGTCGCGGTCGGCACGGATTACGGCGTCCTCGATCTGGACGCCGCCCGCCGCTGGGGCTACGGCTGGGACCCCGCACAGCATCCGGTCCCCCGGCCGACCGGCCGCCGCATGACCGATGCCGAGTACGCGGACTGGCCCGCCTGCAACGCCGAGGCGGAGCGGCGGTTGACGCACGGCATAGACGTCAAGCGGGACTGGCTCTACGCGGGCAGGCGGGCCATCGAGGTCGACAAGGCGGTCAAGCGTGACCCGCGCCTGCGCGCGGCCTGGGACCAGTGGTCCCGCTGTGTGGCGGCGCAGGGATTCGCCCGCTACCCGGACCCCGGCGCCGCGTACACGGACCACGCCTGGCAGCGCGACAACAGCGGCAACACCCGGCACACGCAGCGGGAGCGGGCCACCGCCGTCGCGGACGTCACCTGCAAGCGCCGCCACCACACGGCCGAGATCTGGCACGCCGTACAGGCCCGGAAGCAGGCAGCGGACATCGCCCGCCATCGCGACCGCTACACCGCCGGACTTCGGGCACTGCACACCTACCGAGCCAACATCGCCGAAGTGCTGCGGAAACTCGGCTAGTTGCGGCCAAGCCTCCCGCAGGCTCCCGGCTCCGGCATTGACGTACGACGAGAGCGCTCCGTACGATCACGCATGGCATTGAGTGTCAGCGTCAAGCCCTGGCTGGCTGACCGGCAACCCTCCCGCGCGGTGGGGTGCTCCAGGTGAAAGCCCGGCGGGATCACCGGCGATCTCCGCAAGCGCGTGGCCCCATGACCGGGGCCGGACCCGTGGGAGGACTGGTATGCGGCACGGTGGTGACCTCACTGCCCGTCCGGCCGACGCCACGGTGTTCTCCCGGCTCTCGCGTCGCCGTCACATCGATCTGAAGCGCTCGACCAGCTGTCTCTGTCAGGCCTGAGGGGCCGTCCCGCCGCTGGTCGCAGTCCGGCGCCGTTCGTCGCCGCACCTTTCTGCGCCTGATCCCTGTCTCCACCTGATGCCCGTCTCCACCTGATCCCTGTCTGCACAGCGTCCCCGCCGCCGGCGTCGCGCCGGCCGGGGCCGCACACCCCTGCGCGGCGTGTCTCGTACGGCACCCCGCGGCTGGTGACACGAGTAGGAGAAACCCTCCGTGACAGCACTTCCCCATGTCAGGTCCTCCCGTTGGGCGGCACTGACCGCCCTGGTGACCACGAGCGTCCTGTTGACCGCCTGCGGATCGGGCGGCGGTGGTTCCGCTCCCGGCGCCGGCCGGGCGAAGTCCGGCGGCACCCTCACCTTCGCGGTGAGCTCGGACGCCGGCTGCGTGGATCCCCAGCAGGCCGGAAGCAACGAGACCATCTACTCGGCGCGCCAGATCGTGGACTCCCTGACCGACCAGGACCCCAGGACCGGAAAGATCGTGCCGTGGCTGGCGAAGAGCTGGGACGTCAGCTCCGACGCGACGGCGTTCACCTTCCATCTGAGGTCCGGTGTCACCTTCAGCGACGGGTCGAAGCTGACCGCTCAGGTGGTCAAGGACAACTTCGACGCCGTGCCGCGGCTCGGCGCCCTGGGGACCCTCGCCGAGGGCTATCTCAGTGGTGTCAAGAGCACCACCGTGCTCGACCCGCTCACCGTCAAGGTGACCTTCAAGGAGCCCAACGCCCAGTTTCTCCAGGCCACTTCGACCCACTCGCTGGGCATCGAGGCGTCGGCGAGCGTGAAGAAGACCCCGCAGCAGAAGTGCAGCGGCGGGGTCATCGGGTCAGGGCCCTTCGTGCTGAAGCAGTATGTGCAGAACCAGTCGATCACCCTGGCCAAGCGGACCGGGTACGACTGGGGTTCGGCGCTGTGGTCCAAGAAGGGCGAGGCCTATCTGGACAGGCTGGTGTTCAAGGTCGTACCGGAGGCGGGCGTGCGCACCGGCGGTCTGCAGTCCGGCCAGGTGGACGCGATCAGCAACGTGGGCAGGGCCAACGAGGCCGCGCTCGGGGGCGGTCTGGTCACCCTCCAGCGACGGGCCAACCCCGGCGTGGTGTTCGGTCTGGGCTTCAACAACGCCCGGCCGCTCCTGAAGGACGCCAGCGTGCGCCAGGCGATCCGGTTCGCCGTCGACCGGCAGCAGATCGCCGGCACCGTGTTCCCGACCGGTACCCGGGCCGCGACCAGCGTCCTCGCGCACACCACGCCGGACTACACCGACCTCGCCTCCGACCTGGCCTTCGTCCCGGCCAAGGCCAAGTCCCTGCTCGATTCGGCCGGCTGGAAGACGGGCAGTGACGGCATCCGCACCAAGGGCGGCAAGAAGCTGCGCCTGACCGTCACCTGGTTCCCCAACGCGGCCACCAACCAGCCCGCGCTGGAGCTGGTCCAGCAGCAGCTCAAGGCCGTCGGCGTCGACGTGGTCCTCAAGCAGCTCCAGGTCACGCAGTTCTCCGCGACGCTCCAGTCGGGTGACTTCGACGCGGTGTGGGGGAACGTGACCCGCGCCGACCCGGACATCCTGCGCAGCTCCTTCTCCACCAAGCTGGCCAACTTCTACCGCCTGCCCGCAAGCGCCCTCGACACGGCGCTGACCGAGCAGGCCGCGAGCCTCGACGCGGCCAAGCGCAGGCAACTGGTGGCCCAGGCACAGCGGTTGATCGTGCGCAACGCCTACTACGCGCCGGTGGTCGAGCTGCAGACCCAGCTGGGTGTGTCGAAGAAGGTGCACCACCTCGACTTCGACGCCTCCAGCCGTGTCCAGCTCCACGACACCTGGATCGGCTGACGCATGCGCCGCTATGTGATCAAACGGCTCGCGCAGGCGGTCGGCGTGCTGTGGGCGGCGTACACGGTGTCGTTCCTGGTGCTGGACTGCCTGCCCGGTGACCCGGTCACCGCCATGGCCGGCGCCGGCATGGACTCGGGGCAGGTCGATCCGGCGCAGCTCGCGGCCCTGCGGCACGAGTACGGCTTCGACAAGCCGGTGCTGGTGCAGTACGCCGAGTATCTGGGCCGTGCGGTCCGCGGGGACTTCGGCGACTCGGTGTCCACCGGCCGGCCGGTGTCCTCGACGCTGGCCGACGCCCTGCCGCAGACACTTGAGCTGACCGGTGCGGCGCTGCTGCTCGCCGTGCTCCTCGGCGGCGGACTGGCGGTCCTGGCGACCTGCACGGCGCGGCGGTCGCTGCGGCACCTGCTGCTGTCGCTGCCTCCGCTGGGCGTGTCCGTCCCGACGTTCTGGGTGGGACTGCTGCTCGTGGAGACGTTCTCCTTCCGGCTGCGCTGGTTCCCGGCGTTCGGCAACGACGGGCTGCGCGGCCTGGTCCTGCCGGCCGTGACGCTGGCGGTCCCGACCGGCGCGCAGATCGCCCAGGTACTCGCCAAGAGCCTGCTCACCGCGCTCGACCAGGCGTATGTGGAGACGGCACGGGCCAAGGGGGCCGGCCGGTGGCGCGTGCATCTGCGGCACGCGCTGCGCAACGCCTCTCTGCCCGCGCTCACGGTCGTCGGCCTGCTGGTCGGGCAGCTGATCGCCGGGTCCGTGGTGGTCGAGACGGTGTTCTCCCGTGACGGGCTGGGCCGGGTGACCGCCGCTGCGGTCACGGCCCAGGACATTCCGCTGGTCCAAGGGGTGGTGGTGTTCGGAGCCCTGATCTTCGTGGCCACGAACCTCCTTGTCGACCTCGTCTATCCGCTGCTGGACCCGCGGATCGCGGTCTCCTCGGACAGAAGGGCGAGCTTCGCATGAGTCAGAGCCTTGTCGACGACACCGCCCTCGGCCTCGCCCGGCCGGTCGAGGCGGTCACCGGCCCGGAGCCGGGCCGCCGCATCGACGTACGGCGGGTGCTGCGGTTCCTCGTACGCCGCCCCGGCCTGCTGCTGTCGGTCCTCGTGCTCGTCCTGGTCGTGCTGGCCTCGTTCCGGCCGGGGCTGTTCACCTCGCAGGATCCGCTCAAGGGCGTTCCCTCACAGAACTTCCGCGGCCCGAGCGGCGCGCACTGGTTCGGCACCGACGAGCTGGGCCGCGACGTGTTCTCCCGTGTCGTCCACGGCGCCCAACTGTCGTTGCAGGCCACGCTGATCGCGGTGCTGGTCGCGTTCGTGGTCGGCGGCCTGCTCGGGGTGGTCGCCGGGTTCGTGGGCCGCTGGGTGGACGACGTGCTGATGCGCTTCGTCGACGTACTGCTGTCGATCCCGGCGCTGTTTCTGTCCCTGGCGCTCGTCACCGCGCTGGGCTACGGGACGGTGAAGGTGGCGGTCGCGGTCGGCATCGCCAGTGTCGCCGGTTTCGCCCGGGTGGCGCGCTCGGAGGTCCTCCGGGTGCGGCAGGCGGTCTTCGTGGAGGCCTCGCGCGCGAGCGGGGCGCGCTGGTACTCGGTGCTGGGCCGGCATGTGCTGCCGGGCGCCGCGGGCCCGGTGATCGTGCTGGCCACCCTCGACTTCGGCGCCTCCATCCTGGCCGTGTCGGCGCTGAGCTTCCTCGGCTACGGGGCGCCTCCGCCGGCCCCGGAGTGGGGCACGCTGATCTCCGACGGCCGCAACTACCTCGCCAACGCCTGGTGGCTGACCGCGCTGCCCGGACTGGCGATCGCCGCGACCGTCCTGGCCACCAACCGCATCGCGCGGGCCCTGGACGGCGAATGGTCCCGGCAGCCATGAACGACGCATCCGAAACCGGTGAAGACGTGACCACACCTGTCTTGCACGTACGCGGCCTGTCCGTGTCGTACCGCACCCGGGGCGGCGCCGTCGCGGCCGTCCGCGGAGTCGACCTCGACGTGTGGCCGGGGCAGGTGACCGCGGTGGTCGGCGAGTCCGGCTCCGGCAAGAGCACGACCGCGCACGCGATCACCCGGCTGCTGCCTCCGAACGGCGTCATCGACGCCGGCACGATCCGCTTCGGCCGGCACGACCTCGCCACGCTGTCCGAGGCGGAACTGCGGACCGTGCGCGGAGCGCGGATCGGGCTGGTCCCCCAGGACCCGGCCGTCTCGCTCAACCCGGTCATGCGGATCGGCGACCAGGTCGCCGAAGTGCTGCGGATCCACGGTCTGGCGACCCGGCGCTCGGCCGCCGCCGAGGCGATCGACGTCCTGGACCGGGCCGGACTGCCCGACGCGGCCCTGCGGGCCCGGCAGTACCCGCACGAACTGTCCGGCGGCATGCGGCAACGCGCGCTGATCGCCATCGCCATCGCCGCACGACCCCAGTTGATCATCGCCGACGAGCCGACCAGCGCGCTCGACGTCACCGTGCAACGCGTCATCCTCGACCATCTGCAGTCCCTGAGCGAGGAGTCGGGCACCGCCGTCCTGCTGGTGACCCACGACCTCGGGGTCGCCGCCGATCGGGCCCAGCGCCTGGTGGTGATGTCGCAGGGCAAGGTCGTCGAGGCCGGCCCGACCGCCGACGTCCTGGCCGGCCCCCGGCACGCCTACACCCGGCACCTGCTGGCCGCCGCCCCGAGCCTGACCACCGCCAGGCACCGTGTCCCGCTCCCCGCGCCCTCGCCGGACGCCCCGCCACTGGTCGAAGCACGCCATCTGGTCAAGGAGTTCAGGCTGCCCCGCACCGCGGGCGAGAACCGGACCCTGCGCGCCGTCGACGGCGTCAGCTTCACCCTGCACCGCGGGCAGACCCTCGCGCTGGTCGGCGAATCGGGCTCCGGGAAGTCCACCACCGCCCGCATGGTGCTCCGTCTCACCGACGCGAGTGCCGGCCAGGTCCTGTTCGACGGCGCCGACGTCACCACCGCCAGGGGCGCACAGGCCAGGCAGCTGCGCCGCCGCGCACAGCTCGTCTACCAGAACCCCTACGCCTCGCTCGATCCGCGCTTCTCCATAGCCGAGGTGATCACCGAGCCGCTGCGGGCCTTCAAGGTCGGCGACCGCGCCTCCCGGCTCGCCCGGGCCCGCGAACTCCTCGACCGGGTGGCCCTCCCCGCCTCGACCCTGGACCGCCGCCCGGCGGAGCTGTCGGGCGGGCAGCGCCAGCGCGTGGCCATCGCCCGCGCCCTCGTCCTCTCCCCCGACCTGGTGGTCTGCGACGAGCCCGTCTCCGCGCTCGACGTGTCCGTCCAGGCCCAAGTCCTGGAACTGCTCGCCGAGTTGCAGGCGGACACCGGGGTGGCGTACCTGTTCATCTCACACGACCTGGCCGTCGTACGCCAGATCGCCCACCAGGTCGCGGTCATGCGGGCCGGCCGCATCGTCGAGACGGGACCGCCCGAGCACCTCTTCACCGAGCCCCGCCACGCCTACACCCGCGAGCTGCTCGCGGCGATCCCCGGCGGCCGAGTCCCCTCCCCCGCCACCGAGACCACCACGAGCCGAGGAGCGGCGTCATGAGCACTCCCGCGATCACCTCGCTGGCCTTTCTCACGCCGGGCAACTTCGCCGACGACGACCCCTACACCGGTCTGGAGGAGACCCTCCAGCTGTTCGCATACGGCGAACGGCTCGGCTATGACGGGGCGTGGATCAGGCAGCGTCACCTCGAGCACGGCGTCGGCTCCGCCGCGGTGTTCCTCGCCGCGGCCGGGCAGCGCACCGAGCGGATCGAGCTGGGCACCGCGGTCATCCCCATCGGGTACGAGAGCCCGTTCCGCCTGGCCGAAGACCTCGCCCTGGCCGACGTGCTGTCCCGCGGCCGCCTCCAGGCCGGTTTCAGCACCGGCATGCCGCACGCCGAACTGCTCGGCGACCTGGTGTACGACGGCCACTGGCGTGGCTTCGACCTGGCGTACGGCAGGATCGCCCGCCTCGTCGACCACCTGCGCGGCGACTACCTCGGCGGCCCCGACACCGTGATCCAGTCGCCCGGCACCACCCAGCGGCCGCGGCTGCAGCCGCACAACCCCGCTCTGGTGGAGCGGATCTGGTACGGCGGAGGCAGTCTGCGCTCGGTGCGGTGGGCCGCCGAGAACGGTCACCACCTGCTGACCGGCAACATCGTCTCCGCCGAGGGCACCGACGATTTCGCCACGGCCCAGTCCAACCTGCTGGCCGAGTACCGGCGCCACCTCGCGGGCGACCGGTCCTCACGGGTGGCGCTGGGGCGGGTGATCGTGCCCCTGGACTCCGCGGACACGGCCACCCGGGCCCGTTACCGCGCCTACGCGGCCGGTCGGCAGGCACGCACCCTGAAACCGCAGACACCGGCGGCGCCGGGACGCAAGCCGGTCCTGTTCGCGCCGGACGTGGTCGGAACCGCGGAACAGATCCTGGAACAGCTGACGGCCGATCCCGTACTCGCGCAGGTGTCGGAGCTGCGTCTGGAGCTGCCGTACGAGTTCCACCGGGCGGAGTACGAGCAGATCCTGCACGACGTCCGCCATCTGATCGCCCCCGAGCTGGGCTGGCGTCCCAGTACGCAGGCGGTTTCTGAGGGGGCCGGTGAGTGGATCAGCGGCGGGGTGTTGTGAGGCCGCTGCCCTCAGTGCTCTCGCGGGAGTTCCACCGTGACGCGAAGCCCGCCGGCGGCGCGCGGTGCGAGGGTGAGTGTCCCGTCGTGTGCGTCGGTGATGGTCTTGACGATCGCCAGGCCGAGGCCGACGCCTGCGTGGTCGGTGTGTATGCGCTCGGTGCCGCGCTGGAACGGTTCGGCGAGTGTGGAGACCTGTTGCGGGGTGAGCTTTTCGCCGGTGTTCTCGACGGTGAGGACGACGGTCTTGGGGCGGACGCTGGTGCTGACCCACACGGTGCCCTGTTCCGGCAGGTTGTGGACGATCGCGTTGTGGACCAGGTTCGTGGTCAGCTGCAGCAGGAGCGCCTGCGATCCGGTCGTGGGGGCGATGTCTCCGCCGGTCTCGACGGTGACGCCGTGCTTCTCCGCGAGGGGGAGGAGCGTCTCGGTGGCTTCTTCCGCCATCAGGGACAGGTCGACGGGTTCCCGGGTGAAGGACCGCTGTTCGGCGCGGCTGAGCAGGAGCAGTGCCTCGGTGAGGTCGATCGCTCGGGCGTTGACGGTGTGGAGGCGGTCGATGATTTCACCGGTGTCGCGGTCCGGATCGGTGCGGGCCACGTCGAGAAGTGCCTTGGAGATCGCCAGTGGTGTGCGCAGCTCGTGCGAGGCGTTGGCGGCGAATCTCTTCTGTTCGGCGACGTGCGCTTCGAGCCGGGCGAGCATCGCGTCGAAGGCGTCGGCGAGTTCGCGGAACTCGTCCTTGCGGCCCGGTAGCCGGATCCGGTGGGAAAGTGATCCGTTCGTCGCCAGCCGGGTGGCATCCGTGATGCGGGTCAAGGGGGCGAGCATACGCCCGGCGAGAATCCATCCCCCCAGGAGACCGAATGCCAGCAGGAATGCCAGCACCGCGGCTGCCCTCGGAGCGAAAACGCGCAAGAGGTTGGACCGGACGGGAAAAACACCATGAGTCGGGGTGCCGGAGGGCACGATGAGCGCACGCTCGGGGACGTAACGCAGAAGAAAAACCCACACCGCCGCGAGCAGAAGAGCGCCGGCGAGCATGAGGAATCCGGCATAGCTGAGGGTGAGTTTGGCGCGCACGCTCAACCCGGGTGCCCTATCCACGCCCGGCTCCCTCGCGTTCCGGCGGCGTTTCGATGCGGTAGCCGACGCCTGGCACGGTGGCGATGATCCAGGGTTCGCCGAGCCGCTTGCGCAAGGCCGAGACCGTGATGCGCACGGCATTGGTGAACGGGTCGGCGTTCTCGTCCCACGCGCGTTCCAGGAGTTCCTCGGCGCTGACGACACCGCCTTCGGCGGCGACGAGGACGTCGAGCACCGCGAACTGCTTTCTGGTCAGCGCGACGTAGCGGCCGTCCCGGTAGACCTCTCTGCGGAACGGGTCCAGCCGCAGCCCCGCGATCTCTCGCACGGGAGGCCTGTGGTGGGCGCGTCTGCGGTCGAGTGCCCGGAGCCTGAGCGCGAGTTCGCGGAGTTCGAAAGGCTTGGTGAGGTAGTCGTCGGCGCCGAGTTCGAATCCGGAGGCCTTGTCGTCGAGACGGTCGGCCGCGGTGAGCATGAGAATCGGCATGCCGCTTCCGGAGGAGACGATGCGTTTGGCGATCTCGTCACCGGAAGGTCCGGGTATATCGCGGTCGAGGACGGCGATGTCGTAGGCGTTGCTGCTCAGCAGTTCCAGAGCGGTGTCGCCGTCTCCCGCGATATCGGCCGCGATCGCTTCCAGGCGCAGGCCGTCGCGAATGGCTTCTGCCATATAGGGTTCGTCCTCGACGATCAACACACGCATGCATGTGATGCTACAAGCCGGCACATATCGCCGACGTATCGGAAACCGGATACCCCCCGGCAACGCCAGGCCGCCTTGACTGGCGACATGACCAAGCAGCGCCATCAGGACGAACAACGCCCCACCGGCTTCGCCGGCTCCTTCCCGTCGGAAGACATGGACCCCAGGACCCAGCAGTGACCGGCGGTGGGCGAGGAGTGACGATGACGCAGGCGGACACGGCGGAGGCCGCGCAGGGCGGCGCCGACCGCAGGGCTGGTGGCGCCGGGGCCTGGCGCATGCGCATCCGCCGGACGATGCGCGCCGCCTCCCGGCCGGGCCCCTGGAAGCGGGGCCCGGTGCTCGCGGCGCTTGCGCTGCTGCTCGGGCTGCTCCTGCTGCTGCACGCGAAGATCCCGAACCGGGGCATCGGGAACGCCGGCAGCCTGGTGGAGACGTTCCTGCCGTGGTTCGGCCTGTTCATCCCCGTGCTGCTGGCCGGGGCCCTGTGGCGCCGCTCCGCATCCGCGGTCGTCGCGCTCCTGCTGCCGGTCGTGGTGTGGCTGAACCTGTTCGGCGGGCTGCTCGGCGACAAGTCCCACCCGGGCAGCGACCTCACCGTGGCCGAACAGAACGTCAACGCCGACAACCCCGACCCGGCCCGCACCGCCCGCGACCTGGCCGCCTCCGGCGCGGACGTGCTGGCCCTGGTGGAGCTGACCCCGCAGGCCACGGGCACGTACGAGAAGGAGCTGGCGAAGGCTTACCCGTACCACACGGTGCAGGGCACGGTCGGGCTGTGGAGCAAGCTGCCGCTGTCGGACACCCAGCCGATCGACATCGTGGACTACGGGCCGCTGGCGGCCGCCAAACCGGCCGACGCCAAGATGGCCTCGAACCGGGCGCTGCGCACCACGGTCTCCACGAGTCACGGCCCGCTGACGGTGTACGTGGCGCATCTGGGATCCGTCAGGGTGACTCCCAGAACGGGCTATTGGACCGCCTCGCGGGACAGGAGCGCGCGGACGCTCGACAAGGCCATCGCCGCCGATCCCAGCAAGCGGGTGGTGCTGCTCGGCGACCTGAACGGCACCACGGACGACCGCGCCTTCGCCGCCCTCACCTCGCACCTGCGCTCGACGCAGGACGCCGCCGGGAGCGGCTTCGGCTTCACCTGGCCCGCCCGGTTCCCGCTGGCCCGGATCGACCAGATCCTGGTCAAGGGCGTGAGCCCGGACAGCTCCTGGCTACTGCCGGCCACGGGGAGCGACCACCTGCCGGTGGCGGCCGGCATCAGCTGGTGAACTCGGCGCAAGGCGTCGCCGCGCAAGGCCATGGCCGTCGCTCCCCCGCCGACGGCCATGCCTCGGCGGACTCACAGCACGGATCGTCCGAATCACCGGCTGGAATCAGCGCGCGTCCGTCTCGTCGCCCGGCCTCACTCACGCGCGCTGGCCGACACGCAAGACGCTGAGGTAACGGCGCGGTACTCGGTCGCCCATCCGGGTGCGGATGCGCTCGGCGATGGCGTCCAGCAGGGGCTCGCGGACATCGCCGTCAAGCGTGCGATACAGGGATGTCGAGCGGAGGAGATCGGCGAAACCGGCTCCGTCGAACCACTGGACGGTGGGATACCAGCGCACGATCGTCGGGCCGAACAGTGCTCCGGGATCGTCGACCAGGCCCCATCCTTCGTCGGTGGCGCGCACGTCGTCCTCCAGCGGCGGATGACCCCAGTCGGGGTTCCCCGGGCAGAATCGCTCGTGGAGGTCGGCGGTCTCGGCGTAGACCTCCGGCTCTCCCGGCCGGCGGACAACGACGTTGCCGAGCAGCGCCATCCAGCCTCCCGGATGGAGCACGTCGTACGCCCGCTGCCAGCCGATCGACGGGTCGACCCAGTGCCACGACGACGCGGCCACGAGAACGTCGAAATGCCGGCCGCGGTCGTCCCACTCCTCGAACGTCGATGTCTCGACTTCGACGTTGGGGAGGGAGGCGATCCGCCGACGCACGAGTGTGGCCATGGCCGATCCCGGCTCGACGGCTGTCACCGAGCATCCCAGCGCTGCCAGCGGGCGCGTCGCCTGACCGGTGCCGCAGCCGACCTCCAGCACCGACGACCTCTCGTCCAGGCCGGTGAGGGCACAGAGGTCCGCGAACAGTTCGCCGGGGTATCCCGGGCGGACCCGGTCGTAGAGCTCGGGTACCTCGTTGAACACCCGGCCGAGGTCGCGTCGTTTCGGGGGTGTCCTCGGATCGTCGGTCACGTGTGCAGAAGCTATGGGGCGCGTCCATGGAGACGCCACTGGTTATCAGCAGCGGCCCAGCGGCGCGCTCCAGGCGTCGGCCGCCGACGTCGCCGTACCTCACGCGTGTGTCGCGCCCGGGTTGGCGTGGGTGGCGATCCAGTGGTCGACGCTCGTCCACTGGGCGAGCAGCCACTCGCTGCGGGCGGCGTCGTCCGGGGGGACGCGGTGTGCGGGGATGCACCACCAGCGTGCCCGCACGCTCTCCCGCAGCGGCAGCCGGCTCCACACGGTGCGGGTCGAGTGCAGGACGTCGAGGCCGGTGTGGGCGACGAAGACGACGTCCGCTGTGGGCGCGGCGGCGAGTGTGGCGAGCGCGCCGGTGTCCTGGGGCGGCAGCACATGGTGCATCCGTTCGGCGCGGGACGCCCGGCGCGGCAGGCCCCGGCGGCGCAGCGAGGCGATCACGCGTCGGCGGCGGCGCGGCGTGAAGTTGCCGCCCTCCGGAAAGATCACCAGGGCGTCGCCCGGGCCGAGCCCGGCCGCCAGCTCCGCGATCGCCTCCTGAGCCGCCTGGCCGCGGCGGGGTGGAAGGAAGCAGTGCGGGACCCGTCCGATGAGGACGTCGAGAGCGGGGTCCGCGCGCAGGGTCCGCTTCAGGACCGTGTGGGGACGCAGTCCGGCCTGGCTGAGCAAGGTCTGAAGCAGCAGGAAGGAGTCGCCGACCCCGGCGTGCCGCGCCAGGATCAGGACGGGCCCGGCCGTGTGTCCCTTCTCGCCCGGCAGCGGGGGCGTCACCTCCACCCGGAGCCCGAAGACCCGTTCTCCGGCGCGTCGCAGCAGCCGTAGCAGCCTCTCCAGCAGGGCGAACGCGTCCGCGGTGCGACGCTCCCGGCGGTTGCGCCGGTCGGGCAGCCGTCGCACCCACAGACCGGCGGCGGCCACCAGCCCGAGACAGGTCCACCAGGAGGTACACGAGGGCGAAGGCGGCGATCCGGACCGGTCTCCACGGGCCGCGCGTGGCGAGCGAGACCGGCGCGCAGAGCACGCCCGCGGCGACCAGGAGCGCGGCCACCGTGGGGACGAGCGCGAGCAGCAGCGCGGTGGTGGTCGTACGGCGCAGCACGGTGACCACGACGCCGGTCAGCCTCGTCGCGCGTCTTCGGTGTACGGCCGTGACGCTCATGGCGCGTCGTCGGCTGCGTTCAGAGCGGTCTCGAGGTACCGGGAGGAGGCAGCGTAGGCACGCTCGATGCGCTCGGCGGTCCGGCCGAAAGTGCGGTAGCGCAGCTGCCGGAGGGTGGCCGTGCCCTCCTCGGGGCCCGAGCCCGACGGCAGCACGCGGACCGTGACGCCGGGCGGCAGGTCGGCCATGTCGCGGGCGAACCGGTGCCGGCGAGCGATCTCGAACGCCACCAGTGCCACCTGCCACGGAGCCCGCGGCGGGGAGAGGGGTCGCTCGACACGGCCGACCTGCAGGACGTAGACCTCGGTCGCGCCCAGGGCCACCGCGCGGCCCACGGGGATGCTGTTGACCAGGCCACCGTCGACGAAGTGCTCGCCGTCGAGCCGTACGGGCGGCAGCAGCCCGGGCACCGCGCACGAGGCCAGCACGGCGTCCACCAGCGGCCCGGCGGCGAACCAGTGCTCGGCGGCCCGCTCGATGTTCGCCGCGACGCACTGGAACGACAGGGCCAGATCCTCGATACGAGTGACCGGAAGGTGGGAGGAGAGCAGTTCGCGCAGCGGTGTGGGCTGGTACAGGTGGGTGCCGCTGCGCACGGCGGTGCCCAGCCGTCCGAGCAGCGATCCGGAGAACACGCCGGCGCGTCCCAGGCCGGTCCACAGGTCGGCGAGCCGGGTCACCGACGCGGCCGAGGGGTCGGCCGCGACGGCGGCGCCGTTGATCGCACCGACGGAGGTGCCGACGACGAGATCCGGGTGCACGCCGGCGGCGAACAGCGCCTTGAGCATGCCGACCTCGTAGGCGCCGAGCGCACCGCCGCCTCCCAGGACGAAGGCGCGGGTCGCTGGGCGGGTCGGCCGGCTGTCCTCCATGGCCGAAGAGTGCCCAGGCACGGTGCCACCAACCGCTCAAGGACACCTCACCGACCGCAGCGGGGGGCGGGACGGGGACCCCGTCTTTGGCTGATCATTTCCCAGGGGGATCGGCCGCCCATGGTGCGTCCGGGGCGTCGTGGGATGAGCGGCAGCATCGCGTTGGTGACGCGGATGACTCCGACCACGTTCGTCTCCACGACGGCCTGCACTGTCGCGGGGGCCACCATGGCCGGTTCCTGTGGCATGCCGCCGGTGATCGCGGCGTTGTTGACGAGGACGTCCAGGCGTCCGGTGCGTTCCTCGATCAGCCTCAGCCAGTGCCTCGCTCACGCAGACGGAGCCGGTGCGGGGCACGGGGACCCGAGGTGCCTGATGAACGGGCGTGGCCGGCCTTCCGGGGCTGAACAGCGATCTCGCCGGGTTAGGCCGCGGGCGTGATTCAGCGGCGCCTCAGGGTGAACCGTGCGCGGTTGCTCCGCGTCAAGGACAGTCGCCGGTGCTCGGCCGTTAGCGTCGGCTCCTGTGCCGCTGAGCTATGCATTCGTGAACCTCAAGCCCGGGGTGGGGAAGACGACCAGTGCCGTGTGGCTGGCCCACGCGCTCCACGCATCGGGTCTGTCACCGCTGCTTGTGGACAGCGATCCCGCCTCATCCGCCCTGCGCTGGAGTGAACTGGCGGGCGGATTTCCGTTCCCCGTGCTCGCCCTTCCGGTGAGCGACGTACACCGGCGCGTGAACGACTTTCTCGACAATCGCCGGGCTGTGGTGTTCGACGCCCCGCAGCTGGAAGACCACGCCCACATCGCCCGGGGCGTCATGCGCTACGCGAGCGAGTGGATCGTGCCCGTGACGCCGGCCCCGATCGAACTGGACCGCATGGCGTCCATCGACCGCGAAATGGACGACATGCAGTCCCTGCGCTCCCTCCCGGCCCGCGCCGCCGTCCTGTTGAACCGCACGAACCGCCCCGACGCCACGCGCACCGGTCCTGACGCCGACGCGCGCGAAGCCCTCACCGAGCGGGGCTTCGACGTGTTGTCCACCCATATCCCGCGGCTCGACCTGTACTCCCAGTCCTTCGGCAGCCCGGTCAAGGTGAAGGGCACGGCGTACATGGATCTCGCCGAGGAACTCATCAACCGTCAGGACGGGTCATGAACCAGCGCAAGGACACCTATCGAGCCGCACTGCAGCGTCGGCCGGACACCACAGCCCCCGCTGCCTCCTCCACCAAAGTGACCCGGCTGGACACCCGGTACGTCAAGGTGGTCATCGAAATGGACCTCGGCTTCGCCCGTGACCTCACCGACTGGGCCGGACCACCGCTCTCCGCCCTCGTGCGCGCCGGCGAGGCGGTCCTGCGTCCGCTGAGGCAGGCCCGGTAAGACGTCCTGGCATGTGGAGTTCCGGACTCTGTCTGCACGACCATCAAGCCGGGCACCGAGACGGGAAGCGAGCGGGGCAGTCCGGCACAATCCCTCTGTGAAGTCACCGGGGATCCTGGCGGAACCGGAAGCGGGCATCGCGGAGCTGTCCACGCCGATGCGGGTGTACGTGGCGGCCGGGCGGTTCACCGCGCCGGATCCCGACCTGCCGGAGCTGGCGGCCCGGATCCGTGCGCTGCTGGCCGAGGTCGCGGGGGACGAGGCCTGGCGACGCTTCCTGCGCGGGTACGCCCCGCTGTCCGTACCGGAAATCTGCGCAGCTCTGGAACCTGTGGAGACGGGCGAGGCCGCGGCGTTCCTGGCCCGGCTCGCGGCCGTCGACCTGAGTGCAGTTGGTGGACGAACCACGACGCCGAGTGCGGAGCCGTGAACGGGCTCACCCCGCTCTTCGACAGCTGCTCGCAGGGACGGACGGTGAGCACTTCGCACTGGCCTTGCAGGTCGCCGACGGCTGAGCGACCTGGTCAGGGAGGAGCGATCACCCGTGTCTCCGCGTACGGGCGCACGGCGTACTCACGAAGGAGGTCCGGCTGGGTGAGCTTGCCGGTCGTACCCGGTACGTCCCGGCACGCCGAGGAAGGTCAGGCGGTCGCGTCGTATCTGCGCCGCCGAGGTTCACGGGCCTGCCGCGGCGCCCCGGTCAGAGGTCCCGTGCGGGCAGGTGGGCCAGGCCGGTGTCGTGCATGATGCGGTCGATGGTCCGCTGCAGGGCGCTGTCGGCGCCGATGACGGTCTCGACGCCGCCGGGCAGGAGGTCGCGCGGCCGGTACCAGTCGCGCAGCTGCGCCTCGTTGACATCATCGGCGATCGGCTTGGTGGCGTGCCGGGCGAGGGTTTCCTCGAAGGGCACGTCCAGGTAATAGGCGTAGCTCGGGCCGCGGTGGTCGGCGCGCAACCGCGCGAGCATGTCGCCGTAGCGGTCGGCGTAGAGGATGCCTTCGACGACGACGTGGTAGCCGGCATCCAGGGCGTAGCGGGCCGTCAGGTCGATCAAGCCGATGTTCGCCGCTCCGGGCCGGTCGCGCTCGCGCAGCACGATACGGCGCAGATTGTCCTGGCCGACCAGGGCCAGACCGCGGCCGAACCTCTCGCGAAGGCCGAGCGCGACGGACGACTTCCCCGAGGCGCTGTTGCCGCGCAGCACCACCAGCCGGGTGTCCTCAGTGCCCACCATCACGGCGGTCACGCTACCGACGGCTGCGAACGGCGTCCAAGCCGTCCGCCGCTCTCTGGCAGCGCCTACGGCTGCCGGCGCTTTCAGTCGGTGTCCGTCGCCGCCAGTACGGCTATCCGGCGGCGGTCCGGGGAGAGGGCGGCTATGCCGTAGTCGGAGCCGATGTCGTTGTGGAACCACTCTGCGTCGGCCTCGAAGTGGAACCAGGTGCTCTGCCGGGCCTGCTGCTCCACCTCCGGCGCGTCGGCGTCCGCCGGAGAGCCGCTGAGGCCCGCCATCGAACGCCATGCCCACAGTCTTCCGTACGCACCGTGTACGCCCGAGGTGTGGATGCCTCCCATGGAGGCGGTTTCGAAGAGCAGGTGCCAGACCTCTTCCATCGGGCGGACCGCGACCTCGAAACGATCCGTCGGGGCGAGTCCTTCCACGCAGGCCATGGGCAGGGCCGGCAGCAGGGCGGGTACCTGCTCAGGCGTGATGGCGTGGTCCAGCAGGAAGACCCAGGCCCCGCAGGCACCCCAGCCGCCTGCCTGCGGGGCGGCGACGATCGTCTCGTGGACGTCGACGGTGGCGACGTCCCGGAGGGCGGACGGTTCGGACGAGCGTGGTGTCGGTGGGTCCAGCCGGCCCGTGGTGGGCAACGGGGAGGACACTCCGCCGGCGGAGCCGCGCACGGAACGGCTGGGGAATCTCGCGTCGGCCTCGAAGTCACGGCGGTGCGTCGGGAGCCAGGCCAGGGGGTGCCAGCCGGGTCGTACATGAGTCCAGTCCCGCAGGGGTCCGCGGGTGCCGGTGTCCGCGCCGCGGAGCAGCAGCCCGTGGAAGAGGCAGGCGCGCAGTTCTTCCAGCTTCTCCCACTCGCGTCGGTCGAAGACGGTGAGCGCGAGTATGCGTATGACATGGGCGAGTTGGCGTTCGTACTCCCTCGCCTGTTCCGGGGCGGCGGCATGCCGGTCGGCCAGCTGTGAGGCGAGCCCGCGTACGAACGAGGGGTCACCTTGCGCGGCGCGCTGCTCGGCCTGTCCTCATACGAGCAGGGCCAGATTCTCCTCGGCCTCTTCCATGATCCTGAACTTTACGCGGACAAGGGTGTGCCTCCTGGGCGGCCCGGGCGTCGTAGGCCTCGCGTGCGCAGTCCGGCGTACGCTGCGCGGCGGTCGGCGTCGAGGCCTCCGGATGGGTCAGTCCGGCGGGCGGGTGAGGGCACCAGCCCGGGATGCTGGTAGCACCGTTGTCTGCCTGGTTGCCCAGCCGACTCCTCCGTTGGCCGGCCCCTCTATGCATGGAAAATGGATGAGCCGAGAACCGACGTACGTAGCAGTCGTCTCCGACTGTCCGCTCCTTCTGCATGGCCTCACCCACGTCGTCGACAATGCGCCGGAGCTGCAGCGGCTGCATGCGGCGGGCGGCAACGGCACACCGCCGCACGAGGTCGGCGAGGCGGAGGTGGTCCTGCTCAACCTGCGGGGCCAAGTCCGGGAGGTCTGCGACATCGTGACCCAGCTGCACCAGAAGGGCCGCCGGGTGATCGTGCTGTCAGCCGCCGCGACGCAGACGGACCTCGTGCTGCTCATCGAGGCGGGGGCCCGGGGATATGTGAGTCAGTGGGCGAGGGAAGAGGAGCTGCTGACCGCGCTGAGCACCGTCGCCTCCGGACGCTCCTATTTCTCCACCAGCTTTTTCGGCGACCGCGACGTTCACCACACCCCGCTCCGCATCACGGACCGTGAACGGCAGATTCTGCAACTCGTCGCGAACGGTGCCACCGACCGGGAAATCGCCGCCGAACTGAGCATCAGCGAGCACACCGTGCATTCCCATCTGGACCGGCTGTACAGCAAGACCGGTTACCGCCGCCGGGCGGATCTGACGCGTCTTGCGCTGAAAGGCGGGATGACGGCCGCGGAGCCCGCCGAAAAGGGGTAGTTCTCCCCACACCGGCTGGGTTGTTCTGCCTCTGGTTCTTCCGTGGACCGCGCGCGACGCTCGAGTGTGTCCCCGCGTCGAACGCGAACAGGAGTTTGGGTACATGAACAACAAACTCAGGAAAATCGGTGTCGCGGTGACGGCCTCCTCCTTCCTGGTGGCCGGCGCCTGGGGCATCTCAGCAGCAGACGCCGGTGCGACCTCCAAAGCACCCGATCTCGCGCCCAGCGCCAAGGTCATCAAGTGCTACCGGACGTACAAGGACCCGAAGAAGATCCGCTGCTACGAGGTGAGGAAGCGACACCAGCGCCACAACGGCCGCGACGTCGTCGTGATCATCCTCGTGCAGGTTCCCACGCCGAAGAACCCCCCGACCGTCATCGTCGTACCGTCGCTGCCGCAGCCGACCACGACGTCGCCGGGCCCGACCACGAGCCCGCCCGTCTCCCCGACGTCACCGACCTCACCGTCGACCGGCAACACGTCGCCGACGTCGGGCCCCAGCTCGCCGACCAGCTCGCCGACCACCAGCTCGCCGACCAGCTCGCCGACCGCGACGGCGACCGGAGGTGCGCAGACCGGGTCGCCGACCGCCACGGAGACCGGAGGAACCGGCACCGGAGCGCCCCCGGCCACGGAGACCGGAGCGCCCAACGACGAAACGGGCGGCAGCTGACCTCCCGGAACCCTGCCCGGGCCTGCTGTGCGCAGCAGGCCCGGGCAGCTGTGTGACGCCGCGAGACAATCCCGTGTTGTCGCCTCGACTACCTGATGCGGCTACTCCGGATGAGCCGATGGGCCATTGCGGTGATACTGAGATCGGGTCGACCGAGAGGAACGGAAAACTGTTGTGGGGCACATCTGGAAGGAGAGCCTCATGCGTTATCTCGCGATCCCTGCCGCGGCCGCTCTTGTCCTGAGCGGGACAGCCCTGACGGGCGCCAGTGGCCTCGGTCTCTCAGCCGCGCACAGCTCGGCACCACCGTCCAGCCGGACGAGGACGGTGGACTGCGGCAGGGGCTTCAACGACCTCTCTCTTCAGGTGGTCACGGCCCACCCCGGCAAGTCGGCGTGTGCCACGGCCAAGCAGGTCTCCGATGCGTACGGCAAGGCGGTCAAGGGCGGAAAGCAGCCGCCCGTCACGGTCAGCGTGCACGGCGCCCCCTGGAAGTGCGAGGAAAAGCAGCCCACCGATACGCCGAATCCGTACACCGAGTGCGCCAACAGCAAGCAATCCGAGGAGCGGGTGCTGCTCGTCTCCTGAACCGAGCCGGTGTGGCACCAACGGCGCGGAAGGACGCCTGCCCCCGCCACCGACGCCTGCTCCCCCGCCACGTCCAGGTCTGCGAGCAAGATCGATTGTCAGTGGTGCGTGAGAGGGTTGGAGCATCCAGTCGGAACGAGGGGGAGCTGTCATGTCCGGTAAGCAGAACTACATCAATCACGTCGCCCTGGTGCTGGATGCCAGTTCGTCCATGTCGCATCTGAGCCGCAAGGTCGTCGAGGTCGCCGACCAGCAGATCGCGTACCTGGCCCGCCGATCGAGGGAGCTCGACCAGGAAACCCGCGTCACGGTGTACGTCTTCGCAGACACGGTGGAGTGCGTCATCTACGACAAGGACGTGCTGCGGATGCCGTCGCTGGAGCAGCTGTACCAGGTCGGTGGAATGACGGCCCTGCTGGCGGCCGCGCTGAAGTCACAGCGCGAGCTGGCGCAGACGGCTCAACTGTACGGCGACCACAGCTTCCTGACGTTCATACTCACCGACGGGCAGGAGAACGCCAGCCATCGCTGCCCGGACTCCCCTGCCAGGGATCCGCGTGAACTGGTCGCGGCTGTGGCCGAGATGATCGAGACGCAGGAGGACAACTGGACCCTGGCCGTCCTCGTGCCGGACCAGGTCGGCAAGCGCGAGGCCATGCGGTGCGGTTTCCCGAAGGACAACATCGCCATCTGGGACGCCACGAGCACACAGGGGCTTGAGGAGGCCGGGCACGTCATCCAGCAGGCCACCGAGAAGTTCATGGTGGGCCGCACCCGGGGCATCCGGGGCTCGCGAGCGGTGTTCTCCACGGGGGCCGAGACGGTCAACAAGGACACCATCAAGGCGGCCGGCCTCACCCCGGCGGAGCCGTCCCACTATGAGCTGATCCCGGTGACTCGTGACGCGGCGATCCGGGACTGGGTCGTCGAATGCGGGCACACCTACCGTACGGGTGGGGCGTTCTACCAGCTCAGCAAGTCGGAGAAGATCCAGGCGCGCAAGCAGATCGCGGTGCTGGAGAAGAAGACGGACCGGGTGTACACGGGGCCGGAGGCACGAGCCCTGCTGGGCCTGCCGGACGTGGAGGTGCGCATCAAGCCGGACCACAACGACGACTTCACGATCTTCGTGCAGAGCACCAGCGTGAACCGGAAGCTCGTCCCGAACACACGGCTGCTGCTGATGCTCTGACGAAGTGCGCCCGGCCCCCGGGCTCACCAGTCGTGCATGGTGCCGTCCTGGAGCCGGCAGACAGGCAAGTACGCCTGCTCGTAGGGGAAGTGGGCCGCCGCCTCGACGTCGAGGTCGACGCCCAGACCCGGTGTGTCGGACGGATGCAGCAGACCCTGCTCGAAACGGTAGGAGGTGCGGAAGACCTCAAGGGTCCGCTCGGAGTGCCGCATGTACTCCTGGATGCCGAAGTTGTGCACCGCCAGGTCCAGATGAAGGGCGGCGGCCATGCCCACCGGGGAGATGTCGGTGGGGCCGTGCATCCCGGACCTGACGCCGTAGACGGCCGCGAGATCGAGCAGCTTCTTCATCCCGGTGACGCCTCCGGTGTGGGTCACCGCGGAGCGCACGTAGTCGATCAGCCGCTCGCTCAGCAGCGTGGTGTAGTCGTACGGGGAGTTGAAGACCTCGCCGATGGCCAGCGGTGTCGTGGTGTGCTGCCTGATCAGGCGCAGGGCGGCCTGGTCCTCCGCGGGGGTGGCGTCCTCCAGCCAGAACAGGTCGTACGGTTCCAGCGCCTTGCCGAGTCGTGCGGCCTGGATCGGCGACATCCGGTGGTGTCCGTCGTGCAGCAGCGGCAGTTCGGGGCCGAACTCCGCCCGGACGGCCTCGAAGACGGCGGGCAGGTGCCGTAGGTAGGCGCGCGTGTCCCACATCTCCACGGTGGGCCGGGCCTGGTTGCCGGCGGTGCGGCGCGCGGGCTCGTAGTCGTACCGTTCGCCGCCGCCGGCGCTGGAGGCGGCCACGCCGTACACCGAGTCGAAGCCCGGGATGCCGGTCTGTATGCGGATGGCGCGGTATCCCAGCTCCCGGTGCGCGCGGATGGAGTCGAGCAGTTCGGGCACGTCGCGGCCGGAGGCGTGTCCGTAGGCGAGGGCGCCGGCGCGGGACGCACCGCCGAGGAGCTGGTAGAGGGGCATGCCCGCGTACTTGGCCTTGATGTCCCACAGTGCGGTGTCCACGGCCGCGATGGCGGCCATGGTCACGGGGCCGCGCCTCCAGTAGGCGCCCCGGTAGAGGTACTGCCAGGTGTCCTCGATGCGCGAGGCGTCGCCGTCGATGAGCAGGGGTACGACGTGTTGGTCGAGGTAGGTCCGGACGGCCAGCTCGCGGCCGTTGAGCGTGGCGTCACCGAGACCGACCACACCGTCCTCGGTGGTGATGCGCAAGGTGACGAAGTTCCGTCCCGGGCTGGTGACGATCACCTCGGCGGACACGATCTTCATGGTGGTTCCCCCTCTTTCGTTGTCTTCGTCGGCTCGGTCGTTCTCTTTCTTCGTCGGCACAGGCGTCGGGTCGTTCGGTGGGTGTGGCCGGTGCGTGTCAGCGGCCCCAGGTATGGCGGGCCAGCTCGGTCTGGACCTCTGCGACGATGCGTTCGACCGGCAGGGTCGCGTCGACGGTCACCCCGGGTTCGTCGTCATCGAGTGGTTCCAGGTCCTCGAACTGCGAGGACACCAGAGAGGCAGGCATGTAGTGCGCCTCCCGGCGTGCCACGCGGGCGTCTGCCTCGTCCTGGTCGAGGGTCAGGTGCACGAAGAAGGTGTCGGGCCGGCCCACCCGCAGCAGCTCCCGGTAGATCCGTTTGAGGGCGGAGCAGCTGATCACGAGCCCTTCCTCCGCGCCCGCCACCCGCATGCGGCCCGCTATGGCCGCCAGCCACGGACTGCGGCTGCGGTCGTCGAGAGGGGTGTGGTTCGCCATCGATTCCACGTTGCGCAGGGGGTGGAAGTCGTCCCCCTCCTCGTACGGCACTCTGAGCGACTCGGCCAAGTACCGGCCCACGGTGGTCTTGCCGCATCCGCTGACCCCCATGAGGACAACGGGAGCGCGTCGAGCGCGGAACAGGGCGGCCATGGCGTCCTGGAAGCCCGCTCGATGAGCGGAGGGCAGACCGCTGACGTTGAACTGGTCCAGGCCCGCCCGGAGTCGGTCGCGTACGCCGGAATCGTGCAGCCGGCCGCTTCTTATCTCGGCGAGCAGAGCCTCCGCGAAAGCCTCCGCCGCCGTGGCGAGGCCCTGGTCGATGGCGTAGGCCAGACCCATGTGCAGCCACATGGCGATCGGTTCCGGCCGGGTGGGATATCTCCGGACGGTGTCGGCGCCGATGACCGCCCGTGTCGGGGTGACCATCGCCTCGTCGTGCGTGCCGGCCCAGTTCCTGTCGATGCGGTGGTTGAGGGCCATGACGACCGGATAGGACAGGCGCAGGAACAGTTCGTTGCGCGAGCCGGCGAGGAGAGTTCGGTGGAAGGCCGCGTCCACGTCACGGAAGCGCCGGCGGATCGCCGCACCCTCCCGTGGCCGTGCGAAGTCGGGGTCCTCGCTCAGGGCGAGCAGGGTTCGGGCGAGGCTGGTGAGGTCGTGGCAGATCTCCGCCGAGCGGCTCAGGGCTGCCAGTCTCGCCGCGCGGGGTTCGATCACCTCGCGCAGTTCGGTCAGTGACCGCATCTGGCTGTCGGGGGCCACTTCCAGCCGCCACGCGATCACGTCGGGGTCCAGCAGGTCCCACCGTTCCAGCGCCTGCACGGTGGCCCCGACCCGCGGCTGCAGATCGACCAGGCCCTTCTGGTGCAGGGTCTGCAGGGCCTCGCGGGCCATGGGCCGGGTGATCCCGAACTCATGGGTGACGGCGTCCACGGTGAGGTGATGGTCGCGGGGCTTGCCCCCTTCCACGATCTGGCAGCCCAGTCGCTCCACCACCTTCGCGGTGGAGCCCCGTAGCGCCTCCTCGGAACCTTCGGGCGGTTCGGCTTCGGGACCAGTCATGGCGGCGATGCTAGGTCAGAGCGGCTCACTGGTCAGCCGTCCGAACTGCCTTGCAGGGAGCGCTGGATGCCTTTGAGGCGTACGCCGGAGCACGCTGCCGACCACGCCCGCCCCCGCGCGAACCCCATTCCGACCGATGGGATATCAGAGGCCTTTTCTGACCTAGATCACATGGCTACGGTGGTCAGTCATCCGAAATGTTTCGCTGGTTGCCGGGGACCGGCAGGGCGTGTGGGCATGGACCCTCACACGGCCGGCATCGGCGCACGGCAGCCGATGGCAGGGCTGCCCTCATTCCTTCTGACGCAGCCGCAGGAGAGCGCATGCCCGAACCGACTTCACCCACGCCGCCGGAGCGGCTGTCCCTGCGCTGGGCTCTCATCCTCTTGGCCGCGGTGGTGGCGGGACTGATGGCCGGTCTCCTGACCTTCGCCCAGTCCCGCAACTGGCCGGCCGCACTCCTGGCGGCCCTCGGAGCGAGCGGCGCCACCCTCGTGAGTCTTCCGCTGCTGCTCTGAAACATCCGCGGTGATGCGCAGACGTCAGCCGCCAGATCCGTCGGGAGTCCGATGACGGTGGGCCGGCACCGGGGTGGCGCGCTCCTGTCTGCGGGTCGAGCGAACAGTCCGTCGAGGCGCGGGAGCTGTTGCTCGCTGTCCTGTGTCACGGCCGACGATGTCGGCGCGCGCGTCACTCGCTCGGCCCCTCTGGTGTTTCCCGCTCTGCGTATCTCGCTGATGCTCCAGGTATGGCGGGCGTGCAGGCGGCGGAGCGGACCGGTGCGGTCATCGCGTCGGCCGCGGGTTGCGGGGGTGGTGGTTGATGTCGGTGAGGGTGGTGATCGCGGACGACCAGGAGATGGTGCGGACCGGGTTCCGCATGATCTTGGAGAACACCCCCGGGATCGACGTGCTGGACGATGTCGCGGACGGCGCCGAGGCGCTGGAGGCGGTCGAACGGCTCCGTCCGGACGTGCTGTTGCTCGACATCCGGATGCCCGGGATGGACGGTCTGGAGGTGACCCGGCGGCTGTGCGGCCCGGACGCGGTGGAGCCGGTGGACGGGTACCGGCCGCGGATCGTGATCGTGACCACCTTCGACGACGACACCTATGTGCGCACGGCGCTGGCGAACGGGGCCTGCGGCTTTCTGCTGAAGGACGCCAGCCCGGCGCTGCTGGTGGAGGGGGTGCGGGCGGCGGCTGCCGGAGACTCCCTCATCTCACCGCAGATCACCGTGCGGCTGCTGGAGTCGATGGTCCCCGGCGGAAAGTCCGGACAGTCTGCGTCGGCGCCGGTGGAGCCGCTGGAGCCGTTGGAGCCGTTGGAGCCGTTGACCGAGCGTGAACTCGACGTGGTCCGGCTGGTGGCGGTGGGGCGTACCAACGCGGAGATCGCCCAGGAGCTGTTGATGTCGATGTCCACGGTGAAGGCACACCTGGCGCACGTGCAGACGAAGCTTCAGGTGCGCAACCGGGTGGAGATCGCCGCCTGGGCCTGGGAGAACCGGCAGGCCCGCCGGTGATCCAAGTGGTGGGGTGGACGGTGCGGCACCCCCGCTGGACGTTCGCCGCGCGGGCGGCGCTGACCGTGGTGCTGGCCGGCCTGGTCACCCTGGAGGGGGTGGTGCTGTCCCGGCAGCCCAGCCTGCCGCACGCCGTGGTGTGGATCGCGGGGATCGCTGTGTGCCTGTGTCTGATCCCCTACCGCGGACTGTCGCTGACCGTCCGCGGCACCGTCGCGGCCACCGTCTCCTGGGTCGCCACCGCGATCCTCGTGCTGCACGAGCATCCGCTGGTGGTGTGGGGGATGGGTGAGTCGTTCGCGCTGCTGGTGCTCTTCAGCGCCGTACTGCGGCGGTCCGAGGCCAAGGTCGCCGCCCTGCTCGGCCCGATGCTTGGCCTGGCCGCCGTGGCCGCGCCCGCGCGGGACGCGGATCTGGGCGTCTTCACCCTGTTCTTCGGGCTGCTGACGGCCGTGATCACGACGTTCTCGCTGGTGCTGCGGGCCGAGGCCGAGCAGCGGGTGCGGGACGTGAGTGCGGTGCGGGCCGCAGAGCGCGCCGAACTGGCCCGGGAACTGCACGATGTGATCGCACACCACGTCACCGGGATCGTCGTCACCGCCCAGGCTGCCGGTTACGCAGCGCCGCAGGGCGAGGCCGCGACACGTGCCTTCGGGCGGATCGAGCGGGAGGCCGCCGACGCGCTGGAAGCGATGCGCCGCCTCGTCGCGGTGATGCGGACCGACCCCCGCCGGGCCGCGCCGACCCGGCCGGTCGCCGCGGACGGGCTGAAGGACGTCATCGACCTTGCGGACGACTTCTCCAAGTCCGGTCCCCCCGTGCTGCTGTCCCTCGCCCCCGATGCCGCCCCGGGCCTGCAGCCGGATGTCGCGGCCGCGGTGCACCGTATCGTGCGCGAGGCGCTGACCAACGTACGCAAACACGCCGTGGACGTGCACACGGTGCGGGTGAGTGTGCGACGGGCCGGCGACCGCCTGGAGTTGCGGGTCACCGACGACGGCCGGCCCCGCACCGGCCCGGCCCGTGGCGGAAGTGGCGGCTTCGGCCTGGTCGGCATGACGGAACGCGCCGAGGCGCTGGGCGGACACCTCAGGGCCGGGCCCGCCCCGGAGGGAGGCTGGCACATCAGTGCCTGGCTGCCGCTGCGCCCCAGCCGGCGGGAAACGCAGTGACGAGGCGACCGGATGGCGCACGGCGCGCGAAGTGACCTTGTACAGCTGTGAGGATTGTTCTTTTGGCCAATGGGTTTCTGTCCTTTCGGCCGACGCGGACCGCTGCCTCCGATTCCTAACGTTGAACCTGTCCAGAGGAATAGAAACCAAGGCTCGAGGGTCTTGGGTAGAGGAACAAGAGGCATTCTCATGAGCACGATCCGTAGCCGCCGTACCGTCCGCGGTTTCCTGGTCGCCCTCGGCGCGCTGGTGGCGCTGGGCGCACCGGCCAGCGCCTTCGCCGCGTCCGGTGCCGATGCGGCACCGGACGCCCCCACGATGAGCGCTGAAGGTGCGCAGCGTGACGGCTCGGCCGCGAAGGGGGGCGACCCTTCCGAGGCCACGATCATTTACAAGGACAAGGGCGGCCCGAACAAGCCCAAGCGGACTGAGCGCAAGCGCCCGGCCCGGATCCGCGTCGTGAAGGAGTACACCACCTTCGACGGCAAGTACACCTGGCACGTCACGGTGTGGAGCAACGGCAAGGTCACCAAGTGGAAGGAGCAGGGCAAGATCGTCATCCCCGACCCTAACGAGCCGAAGCCGACTCCTGTGCCGGACGAGGACATGACCCGACCGGAGCCCCAGCCGATCCCCCATTCGGACGACACGCAGCCGAACGCCGAGGGCAACGACGCCGTCACTCAGGGCTGATGCGTGTGAGCACAGCAGGTCGGGACCTGTCGTGGTGACGCACCATGCCAGGTCCCGACTCCTTGTGCCCGCGTGAGCGTCGGCCGGGCAACTCAGCCCGGAGCTGGGACAGCAGCACGTAGGTGTCGCCCGGCCCGATGCCGCAGAAGGGCAGTTTCCCGCTGTCGTCGCGGCGGGTGCCGCAGTCAAGGTCGGCACGCAGCGCGTCGGCGGCCTGCGGCGTCAGGTGCGGCATGGCCACCCCGAGACGGCGTCGTTTGCCGACCATCTGGCAGGTGTGCCGGTGGACTTGCACCGGTGGTCGGCCGATTCGGCGGTGGGCGGAGTGGGGTGGGTCAGGTGATCGGGCTGACGAAGTTGCCAGGGTGACTGGCGGCCTCCTGTCGGGTGACACTGCCCCACTGCCATGTGAGGGTCTTCGCGGTGCCGCCGGGCAGGGTGACCACGGCCTGGTCGGGCCGGATGATCTCGTTCCCGTTCTTCCCGCTGTCGCCGAGGAAGGTGATGGTGAACCTCGCGGTCTTTCCGGGGGCGAGGTTCACACTGTTGCCTCCCGGCTGTTGGGACAGCGTCTCCGGCGCGCCGTTCGTGGTGAGCATGACCGAGGGCGCGCCGAGCAGGGAGCAGGTGTCGTCCCCGCTGTTCTTCACCTGGACGCCGGCCGTTTCCTGCTGGTCGCTGCCGCCCCCTGGCTTGGCCGTACCCCCTGCCCAGGACAGGCTGACGTTTTTGCACGCAGGTGAGCTGGGGGCGGCCACGGCCGGGACGGCGGTGGAGACGGAGGAGAGAAGGGCGCCGGCTGCGACGCACAGTGCGATATTCCGGGTGCGCTGCATGAGTTCCTCCGAGGAATTGTGCATCTTCTTGGTAGCAGTTGATGGCCTCGGTGCTGTGCGCGAGACAGGAAGTGACGCGGGCACAGACTTTGAGCGTCGCTTCCCGTCCGGTCCCCTGCCGGGTCGAGGTTAGGGGGCGGTCCCGGGCCGGGCTTTGATCTCGAGAGTCGCGTCTATTTCGCGGCCGTTGGCGCACTTCCCGTGCAAGCCGTAGGAGGCCGGCCCGACGGACTTCGGGATCCTCAAGGTGCCCTGGACGTTCTCCGGGTAGGTCTGGCCCCGGGACGTCAGGCGCACCGTTCCGGCGTCGAGTACCTGGGCGTACACGACGGCCGAGCTGTTCCTGCCGCATTCCGAGCTGTTGAGATTGACCGTGCTGCCCGGGTAGGCGGGGTTCGGCGTGACCTCGAGGGCTCCGAAGTCTCCTGCGCGCGCGGTGGTGCCCGGCAGGGCCAGGAGTGCCGCAGCTGCTGCGGCAGCGAAGAGGCGTGGCGTCCGCATCCCGTGCTCCTCTCTCGGGGTGGTGCGGGGGCCTGCCGCACAGTCGTAAGAGACCGGCCCCTGTCTCCAGCACACGGGTGGAAGTGCCGGTCCGCACATTCGGGGCTCGCGCTGCGTGTTGCCTCATGTACGGGGCTGGGCTCGCGGACGCGTCAGCAAAGGCCATCAGCCATCTGGCCGTACCCGACGGCGGTGTCACCCGTTCGGACTAGCGTGGCCTCGCAACCCCCGTTGCATCACTGATCCCTTCCGCGTCGGTCGCCCGGCGCCGAGACGCGGGGTGGTCTCGCCGGTCGATCACCGGCAGGCCTGGCGCCACGGCTGCCGCTCCCACTGGAACAACGCTGATTCTCTGCGGCACTTGGACGCCTTGATCAGCCGCTTGCCGGACAAGCTCTCGGCGCCGCATCGCCGTCAGCGATGAGGGCTGTCCACGGAAGGTGGCACCGGTGGGCCTCGAAACAGGCCTGGAGGAGTGCCCCCTGCCGTCACGACTTCACCAGGTGACGGGCAGTTCGGCGAGGCAGTGGAAGACGGGGTGCTCGCGGAAGCGGAGCCGGGACGGCTCGCAGGCCAGGCGGAGCGTGGGCAGCCTGGTGAAAAGGGAGCTGAGGGCCAGTGTCACCTCGAGTCGGCCCAGCGACGCGCCGAGGCAGAAGTGGGCGCCATGGCCGAACAACAGATGGGCGGAGGCGTCCCGGTGGAGGTCGAGGCGCTCGGGCTCGGGGAAGAGCGCGGGGTCGTGGTTGGCGGCGAGCAGGCTGATCATCACCGACTCGCCCTCGCCGATCAGGGTGCCGCCGATGACGAGGTCCTCGGTGGCCTGACGCACGACGCCGTCCTGGACGATCGTCCAGAAGCGCATCGACTCCTCCACGAACTGCGGCAGGAGTGCGGCGTCTTGTGCGAGGACCTCGGCGCGCAGGCGGTCATCGGTCAGCAGGCTCAGCGCGCTGACCGCGATCTGGCTGGCGGTCGACTCGTGGCCTGCGACGAGCAGCAGTTTGAGGACGCCCAGGAGATCGGCGCGGTCCAGTTCGCCGGTGGCCACGTGGTCGACCACGAGACGGCTGACCAGATCGTCACCCGGGTCGTGCTCCTTGTCGCGCGCTCGTTCGTCGAGGAAGGCGATGATCCGGTGGTGCGCCGCCAGGGACAGAGCCGGGTCACCGTCCGTGAGCAGGATCTGGGTCTGCTCCAGGAAGAACGCGGTGTGCTCGTCGGGGATCCCCATCAGCCGGGCGATGACCAGCGCCGACACCTTGGCGGCGAAGTCCCGTACCAGGTCGGCGGGTTGGGGGCCGGCTGCCAGCTCGCCGGCCGTCCGGTCGGTCAGCTCCTGGAGCCGGGGACGCAGCGCGCGTACCCTGCGCACGGTGAACTCCGGTGCGACCATCCTGCGCAGCCGGCCGTGCTCCGGATCGTCCATCCGAAGGAATCCGCTCGGGCGCCCGTCGCCGGGCACGGGAAAACGCAGCGGAAAGCCGGGCCGGGTCTCGTCGGCGCTCAGCCGGGGGTCCTTGAGCGCGGCCTTGACGTCCTCGTAGCGGGTGATCAGCCAGACCAGCTGCTCCTCACGGGCGCCTGCCGGCAGCCGGACCAGCGTCGGCGGGCCGTCCCGCACCACACCGAGGGCCGGCGGCGGCGACATCGGACACACGCGGGCGAGCGGCCAGTCGAGCACACGGGAATCTGCACCGGGCATGGTCCTTCCCTTCATCGCGTACGGATACCCGCGCCGCCCGGCATCCCCTGCGGCGGCTGCCTCAACCGGACCACCCAAGCACCCCCTGCTGACCGATCGCTGACCCCCGCCGACGGTCCCTTCCGCAGCCGTTGGGCACGCATCCCGCGCAGTCGACGGGCGCTCCGCCCGGGCGGCGCGCGACCGGTCGCCGCTGAGCCGGCCGGCCGCCGTACCGGCCGCACACCGGGCATCACCGCGGGCACGCAGCGTGGCGACCGACGCCGCACGCTCGCCACCCTGGACGGCGCCGCTGCCGCTCTGACCTCGGGATCGCCCTCCTCGCCGCCGTTCCCCGGGCCGCCTTGAGAGTGGGCCGTGTGGCCGCTGCGACGGGCGGGGACTCGGGATGAGGCAGACAATGGTTCTCATACGACGGCGGGGGCGTGGGCACGGGAGGTGGCCATGGGCATTCCTTTCGGGCCGCACCTGGCGGTGCCGGGACTGTCACCGGCGCGCGGTGTGGGTATCGAGGCCGGCAGGGCGGCTGTCCGGCTGGTGCAGCTGCCGCTCGACGTGGCTGCCGGGAGCGTCGGGCAGCTGGCCGGGCGCCTGAGCCGGGCGCTGCCGAGGCGGAGGACCGGCCTGGAAGCAGCCCCACCACTGGTGACGGCTGCGGGAAACCCGGTGCTGCTGGTCCACGGGCTCTCCGACGGCGAGTGCGTCGTGTCGTCGTTGCAGCGGGGTCTGGACGGCGTCGGCGCGGGACCGTACTTCGAGGTGGGCTGCTCGGCGTTCACGCCGGACATCCGCGCGGCGGCTCAGAACCTGGGAGAGCGCGTGGAGCGTGCGTGCGAAAGCCATGGCACCCGGAGCATCGTCGTCATCGGGTACAGCCTGGGAGGGCTGATCGCCCGCTACTACGTGCAGCGGCTGGGCGGCGACGCACGCGTGCCCCTGCTGATCACTCTGGCCACGCCGCACGGCGGGACCGCCACGGCCCTGCTGGCTCCGCCGCATCCGCTCCTGCGCCAGCTACGGCCGGGCAGCGCACTGCTGACCGAACTGGCCGAGCCGGCTCCGGAATGCCGCACCCGGTTCGTGGCCTTCTACAGCGACCTGGACGAAGTCGTCATCCCCGCCGCCAGAGGCCGTATCGATCACCCTGACCTCATGGCGCGCAATGTCCTCGTGCCCGGCGTCGGTCATCTGACGCTGCCCCTGCACCAGCCGGTCATCGACCACCTGCGCACGCTGCTGACCGCGACCTGGCAGGCCGCGCCCGCCGTACGCCCCCAGCACGGCGACGCCGCGCAGAGCGAGGAGCGGCCCCGCAGGAGGGCAGCGCCGGGTTCACCGTGACAGCCGCGCCCGAACAGAGCACGCTGGGACGTAGCCGACAGGAACGTCAGCATCTGCGCGGACGGACAGCATGGCCTCTTCGCCCAGCCCCGAGAGCCGGTCGACGGTACGTCCCTACCGTCCTGAGGACGAGTGCGCGGTGCGCGACCTGATCGACGCCGACAGACTGCCGGGACAGCCTCACTGCGTCCCCGGGCAGCCGGCCGCAGAGCGAAGCGGGGCCGCTCCCCTGTCCGGGTGGGCGGCACCCGCGCGGCCGCGCATCAGCGTGCTCGTCGACGCCGGGGACCGCGCCCGAGGGATCGTCGCATACCTGTCCTGGGCCGATGTGCGCACCGGGCTGATCTGCCGGCTCCACGCCCACGAGAACCCGCCCGCCCTGCGCGCCCTGGTCGGCCACGCCCTCGGCGCCCTCGCCCACTGCCTGCGGGTCGAGGCGTTCGTGGGTGCTCCGGCCGATGCCGTGGGGCCGGTCGGCCTGCCTCGCACTCGGCGCGCCGCCACCCATGACGCCTTGGTCCAGTCTGGCTTCACGGGCCGCCCGCAGGGCTGCTACCTGCACCGTTCGCTCCCCGCCGACGTCCCGTCCGCGAAGGCCGTTGCCGACGTCCTGCCGTGCGAGATGCCGCCCGGCCGCCGGCTGATCATCCGCGAGGCAGCCGAACCCGTCGCCGAAGCCGTGGTCAGTGTGGGACCCGATCGCACCGCGACCATCCACTGGATCGAGACCTTGCCGTCCCGCCGCCGTAGCGGTCTGGCCCGCCTCCTGCTCGGTCAGGCCCTGACATTGCTGGCCGAGGAGGGCGCCACCGACGTCTCCGCTGTCCTCGACGACGCCCAGCAGCGCAGCCCCGGCAGAGCTGCGGCTTCCCGCCTCTTCGATTCCTTCGGCTTCACGTTCGTGGACGACCTCTGGGGCTATCAGCGCCAACGCCCCCGAGCCACGCGACGAGACGCGTGAGCCCGGGGGCGCAACGGCCGGCTGTGGTCCTCGCGGGACGGCATCGGCTCAGGCGGGGACCCGTTCGGCAGCCGCGAGGACGGAGGCGCGTGCCTGGTGGCGGCGCTCGTAGTCCAGGACCCGCCGGGTGACACGCTCGGTGGCCTCACTGAGCCGCTTGACGATCTCGTCCTCGTGCATGCCGTCGTAACCGGGCCAGGGCTCGGGCCCGAGCAGGTCCGCGACTCGGCTCAGGACCGCGGGGCGGGCGGCGTGGGAACGCTCGTAGGCGCCCACCCTGGCCAGATCCGACTGGGGCAGCTGCGGCAACCGCTCGAGAATCGCCCGTGCGCTCAGCCTGCGGTAGTCGGGGATCGGCAGATCCATCTCCGAGATGAGGGCTCCGTCCGGCATGCCGTGGAGCCGGTCCGCTCCCGGCATGCGCTCGGCCGTCTCCCGCAGCCAGGTGCTCCATTCGCGTACCGCCTGGGTGGCCCGGCCGGCGCCCAGGCCGTCACCGCACGCGACCGTCGCCTCGGCGTGGTGCTCGAGGCTGTCGCCGAGTTCGACCAGTGTCTCCTCGCCGTCGCGGCGGATGGACCGCAGCAGATCCGTGGTGGCGCCGTCCTGTGCCTCCTGGGCGATCCGCTCGGCGGCCCGGCAGATCGCCACGGAGAAGGCGGTGCGCGCGTACTCGTCCTCGACGTTCTTCAGCAGCTGGTGTTCCGTGGCCGTCCCCGAGCCCCGCAACAGGGCGTTCGGTACGACCTTGGCCGCGTCCAGCGGCAGCCGGACGGCCTGCCTGGTGAGGTGCCAGACGTTCCCGGCGACGGACTGGGCGAGGCCGCGGGGCTTGAGCGAGGCCAGGCGCTCGTCGATGAGGTACACGTGGCCGCGGGCGTCGCCGGCGCGGCGCTCCAGGACTTCCCGGTACTCACCGGGCGGGGTGACCGCGAGATGGGCTTTGAAGCGGTCGGCGAGCGCTGCTTCGGCGTCTCGGACCTGACGCAGCGCGGGAACGAGCATGTCTGTGGCTACGGCCATCATGTTTCCTTCGGCTAGGGCGATGCTCGCATGACATCGGGCCAGAGCGGCCCCGCCCCCCTCGCCCTTACCGTGCCCTGAAACGCCGGCTCCCGCATCTTTCCGGCGGCCGCACGTAGCAGGCGCCGGCCGGAGGGAAGGGCCGCGCCTCCTCGCGCGGCTGCGTCACGGAGCCGGGCCGCGGTCAGTGCACCGGGGCGTGCGGTGGCCGGGAGAAGGCGGGGTTCGCCTCGGTGTGCGGGTGGCCGGGAGAAGGCGGGGTTCGCCGCGGTGTGCCAGGACGGCGTCGCCGAGCCGCCGGGCACGGCCGGGATCGGCATCCAGGCTGCCGGGTCGGTGGTCGGCCAAGGGCATGCCATCCGGGGCGCCTGACCAGCGGCGGTGTGCCCGCGGCACGCCCGTGTTGAGGGCCATGAAGAGGCCACCGGAGCCGAATGAGGTACGCGTCTTGGCTACTTCGTGTCAAATGATCCGATAGACCCTTGATGTTCATACGCTTCCGGCGATCCCTTCCCCCCAACCGGGAGACAGAGCATGCGCAAGACGGTACGAATCTGGAGTGCCGCAGCGGCGGTCGCAGCCGTGGCCGCTGGGTCCATCGGCACGGCGGTGGCCGTCACCTCACCCCCCTCCCCCAGGCCGAAGCCGGCCGTCACGACCCCGGCCGCGCCCACGGCCGAGGTCTCCGCCGGGGGCGTCCGCGCCTGGCAGCAGTTCCGGATCCGCGGCACTGCCCCCGGCGTGCCCGCCGGCACCCGGGTCACCCTCCAGCAGCAGGTAGGCGCGCGCCCCTGGGTCAACCTGCCGGCATCGATGCACACCGACGCGCACTCGACGTACACCATGCGCGTCGTGCTCGGCATGAAGGGCCACAACAAGCTGCGTCTCGTCGACAGCAGAATGCGCGTCGTCTCCCCGCTCATCGACGTCTGGGTGCGCTGACCCCCGAGGTTCGCCGGTCTCTTCGCGGCTGGCATGTGTCAGCTCGGCGACGTGACGGAGCCCGGGAGTCGTATCCAGCTCCCGGGCCCCTGGGGATGCCACCCAATTGCGCACGCCGGCGGCGTTTAAGAGGTCGGATCAGTCATCATGCCGTCGTGTTCTTCCTTTGAACTACCGCACCGGGCAAGAGGTGCAGGCGAGAGTCGAACTCGCATCCGACGGCGTTCGTCCGGCCTCGGTCGATCCGGCGATCGGCGGCGATGCTGAGACTGGAGCGAGAGTCTGAGACTGACTACGGCTGCCTCTGCCATGTTGGGCTACCCCGGCCCGTCGGTGGTGCTGTGCCGGGGGAAGGACTCGAACCTTCACTGTCACCGTGTCTTCAGGCTGAACTTCAGTGTCAGCTTGCGCTCATCGCGCGAACCGGTTCTCATCCCGGCCCGCGCCTGTGGCGCACCCCCGCGCTCGCACGCGGGGGCGATCGTGGATACTACCCGTGGCCGGCGTCAGCCGAGCAGGTAGCCGAACACCGCGTCGCCGACCCGCTGATCGGTGACCTCGGCGCCGTTGGCCTCCTCGCGGGCGAACTTCACCGCCTGCTGGAGCTTCTCGACCCGCTCCACCACCTCGTTCACCCGCCGCGCCGGGAGCGCTCCGGAGAACTTCACGGTCGTCCAGTACCCGATGGGCACGTCCTCGTAGTACACCTCGACCTGGGCCGGGTGCTTGTCGGTCGCCTCCGCCTTGACGTGGTTGCGGGGGACCTTCTTGGTTCGGATCGTGCGCACCGGGTCCGTCTTCCACCAGTCCGTGGACGGGTCGTGGGACCAGGACTCGGCGGCGTCGAGGGTGGGCAGCTTCTTGACGAACGTGTGCAGGTCGGTGAGCTGCTTCTCGAGGAAGAGGAGGTAGCTGACCGGGACGTCGGTGAGGATCGTCCGGCCGTCGACCGTGATGTCCGCGCGCGCCGTGCAGTTCGCCCAGTCCTTGGTGGCGGTCACGTCGAAGAGCCGGGTGAGCGACGCGGACATCTCCCGCAGCACGTCCTCGGCCTGTACCTGTACCCGGGTGGACTCGGGCGGCAGCTGCTCGCCCTCCTCGTCCTTCGGCTGGTACGTGCGCGAGATGCCGGCCAGCAGGGCCGGCTTCTGCACCTTGTGGTGCGCGGCGGTGATGTCCTGGAGCGACTTGCTCTTGACACCCTTCTCGACAGCGATGATCTGGTTCAGTTTCGCCACTTCGGGTCCCCCTTCGAACGAGCGTCACCGTACTTCACCGGCTCGAACACCCGCACTTGTATTTCTCCCGGGCGCTCTGAGACCCGCACTCCCCCGGCGCCTCATCGAGTCTCATCCGCCCACGAGGGCAACGAGCTTGATGAACACCAGGTCGGGGTCGGCGCTGAGGTCCACCAGTTCGTCGAGGTCGTCGACCTGGCGATCGCCGGCCAGCACGAAGAACCCGTTGGCCAGGAAGGCGCGTTCGGCGATCTCGGCCTGGCGCTGCCAGTCGATGCGGCGGGGCTCGCGCAGCCGGTAGCCGTTCAGCTCGGTCTCGGCGTCGTCGGGGCGGACGAGACCGTGGAAGCGGTCGCCGGGACGGTCGTTGTGCCGGGCGACCTCTTCGCGGACCCGGAGCCTGATCAGCTCCCGCACGGTCATCCGGTCCGGCAGTCCGGCGACCTCCCACTCGGTGAGCGGCTTGCCCGTGGCGGTCTCGTCCCGGAAGGTCACTGTGGCCATCAGGCGCCTCGCTTGATCTGCATGAGGATGGTCTCGTCGGTGATGTCGGTGTCGGCGGCGAGCAGGAAGGCCTTGCTGAGGATCAGGGAGAGCCGTTCGTCCTCGAACGGCAGGAACACCTTGCCGTCGCCCTTGCCGCGTGCCGGGACGATGCACAGGTAGCTGTCGTCCGGTGCCATGAGGATGTTGGCCGAGCCGAGGTGGATCTTGTACGTCCGCAGGTCCCCGCGGACGATCAGGAAGCGGCCGTCCAGCGTGCACCGGTCGGCGATCTTCAAGCGCGGCAGGATCCGTTCCAGGACGTCGCGGCGCGCCTCGGCGCTCTCCGTCAGCTCGGCGAAGGAGGCCCGCTCCCAGTAGGTGCGCTCGGGTCCGCCGTCGGTCCAGTCGGGGTCGGCGGCGATCGAGGTCACGCCCACGAAGAGGTCGACGTCGCGCATGGCCTCGCTGAAGACCAGCGGGGGCACGTCGGCGAGCGGCGTCTCCTGCCAGGCGCCCTCCGCCCGGCGGTCGAATCGCACCTGGTCGGTCGAGGCCAGTTCGTCGCCGCCCGCCCAGTCGGCCAGGCTGTGGAAGAAGCGGACCCGCCACTGTCCTGCCGCGAGGATGCGCTGGGCCTGATCGAACTCGCCGCCGTCCCAGGGTCCGAGCAGATCGCTCTTCCACCGCCGGGACCGGAACAGGGCGAACATCGTGCGGTAGTGGACGATGTGCGCGGCGAAGCGGTTGGAGTAGACACGGGTCCGCTCCTCGGCCGGGGTGAGGCGGTAGATCTCGCGGAACGCCTGTTTGAAGGGCTGCCGTATGCGGCGTTCGGTGAGCAGGTCACGCCAGGCGCGTACGGCGTCCGGGGCGGAGCGCAGCGGGTGCCACAGCCGTACCAAGGCCTCGTCGGGCGCGTCGGGAAGGTGCTCGTCCGTCTCGGGCAGGACGGCCCGCCACTCGCCGGGGGCGACTTCGATCTCCCAGATCAGCCGGCGTACGAGGGTCCGGGCGAGCGGATGCCCGGCCAGCTCGGTTCGCCACCAGCCGTAACGGTGAGCGGCGTCGACGGTGTAGCCGCCCTCCAACGCCCTGAGCAAAGTGGCGAGTTGGGCGTTCACTCGCTTCACCAGGTCGCGCAGTTCCCTGACCAGGGCGGTGTGGTCGCGGCGGACCGGCGCCGGGAGGCTGCGCAGCGGGCGGCTGTCCTTCTCCCAGGTGAGCGTGGCGGTTTCGGTCACCGTGACGACGGCCTCGTAGTCGCCGGCCTGCCGGCGCAGGACACCGCCCGCGGTGGTCCCGCCGAGGGACGCGGTCTCGAAGCCCAGCCGGGGCAGCCGCAGGGCCACGTCCGTGCGCTCGGCCAGAGCCGCGTCGACCTTCTTGAGCATCTTGTCGAGCTGCTTGGGCACCCCGGCGTGCCGTACGGTCCGGCGGACGGTGCGGATCGCGGTGACCAGCTCGGGCGTCGGGAAGTCCTGTGCTGCGCGCACCACTTCGTACAGCAGGGCCTGCGACGGGAGTGTCCTGGCTGCCGTGGGGGCGAGACAGATGCCGGGCAGGAGCCGGTCGAACAGGTCCGGCAGCCAGAGTTCGTCGCGCAGCAGCGCCACGCGCAGGGCCTGTCCGAGCGCAGTGACCTCGCGGTCCGTGAAGGCCTTGTCCGCCCGGTAGGGGATCTCCCCCGCCTTGATGGCGTCGGTGCGGTCGGCCGCCGCTTCCAGCGCGCGGCGGGCGAACGCCACGTAGGCCGGGTTGCCGGCCGATCTGCGCCATGCGTGGGCGACCGGCGAGGCGTACGGGTGTCCCCGGTCGATGTCGGACAGGGGTGCCTGTTCGGCCGGGGGGAGGCCGGCGATGACGGCGATCTCGTCCGCGACGATGGGACCCACGTCGCGTGAGAGGCGCTCCACGGCCGCGCGCAGTGTCCCGCCGCCGGCGAGCCCGGCGACGGCGAGTAGCGCGTACGGCTGACGCAGGCGCTCCTTCTCCAGCCAGAGCCCCACCAGGGTGCGGGCCTGTTCGGACACGTCGGGCGCCGGTGCCGTGCAGTGATCCAGCGCGCCGAGGCCCAGGGTGAGGTCGGCCCAGCCGTGCTCGCGGCATTCTTCGACGAGCACGTCGAACATGCTCCGGCAGGCGTCGGGCGTGTAACGCGGCTGCCGTTCCCTGACCGCCTCCAGGATCGAGGAGCGGACCGTCGACAGCGCGGTCCCGGCCGAGGTGTCCCTGCGGTAGGCCGCCACGAACAGGCTGCCGAGTTCCTCGTCGGAGACCTGCGACAGGTCTAGGTGCCGGTCCGCGTCGTCGCGTGTGACGTCCGGGTCGGTCAGCGCGCGCAGCAGCCGGGCTGCGAGGTTCATCAGGCACCCCTCTTGATCTGGCGGAGAATCGTCCTGTCGGTGATCTTCGTGTCGGCGGCGAGCAGGAAGGCCTTGCTGAGGATCAGGGAGAGCCGTTCGTCCTCGAACGGCAGGAACACCTTGCCGTAGCCCTTGCCGCGTGCCGGGACGATGCACAGGTAGGCGTCGTCCGGTTCCATCAGGATGTTGGCCGAGCCCAGATGGATCTTGTACGTCCCCAGGTCCCCGCGGACGACCAGGAAGCGGCCGTCCAGCGTGCACCGGCCGGCGATCCTCAGGCGGGGCAGGATCCGTTCCAGGGCTTCGCGGCGGACCTCGGCGCTGGCGGTCAGCACACCGAACACGGCCGTCCGCCAGTACGCGGCGTAGCGGTCCTCGCCCCGGTCGGTCCAGTCGGGATCGGCGGCGATCGAGGTCACGCCCACGAAGAGATCGACGTCCCGCATCGCCTCGCTGAACACCAGCGGGGGCACCTGATCCAGTGCAACCTCCTGCCAGCGCCGGCCCTGTCGGCGCTCGAAGCGGACCTGGTCCGTCGAGGCGTGCTCGGGCGCGTAGCCGTGGTCGTCGTCCGCGGCGGGCTCGTGGTGGAAGCAGGCCCGCCACTCTCCGTCGCCGAACTCGGCCCGCGCCCGCCCGTCGTAGCCGCCGTCGTAGCGGCCGAGGAAGTTGGCCTGCCAGCCGCGTTCCTTGAACAGGGCGTAGAGCTGCCGGTAGTGGACGATGTGGGCGGCGAACCGGTTGGAGTAGACGCCGGTCTCCTCCTCCGCCGGGGTGAGGAGGTAGATCTCCCGGAAGGCCTGCTTGAACGGCTGCCGCAGCCGCTCGGTGACGAGCCGCTCGCGCCACGCCCTGATCTCGTCCGCCGACGCCCGGATCGGATGCCACAGACGGACCCGTTCGGGCCGGCCGGGCGGTTCGGCCGCCGGCGCCACCGCGCGCCACTGGCCGTCCGCGTCCTGGAACTCCCAGATCAGGCCGCGGGTGAGGGTCCCGGTGACCGGATGGTCGCGGTAGTGGCGGCACCACTCGTCGTACGGCCACTCGCGCCCGGCGGACAACAGCGCCTCCACGCGGGCCCGTTCCCCCGACAGTGTGCCCCGCACCTCCTTGGCCAGTGTCTTCAACTCCCGCAGTTCCTCCGCGAACCCGTCCTTCAGCGCGGCCGGAGCCGTGCGGGAGGTCTTTCCGTCGGGGCGGGTGAAGGTGAGCCGTACGGTGGCCGCCTCCTCGATCGCCAGCCGTACCCGGTATCCGCCCACCTCCCGTTCCAGGGAGCCGTCCGGGGCCAGGCCGTGGTCCGGCACGCTGCGCTCGACGAGCTGCTGGGGCGTGATGCCCTGCTTCCCGGCCGCTGTCACGAGCGCGGTGTCGAGTTGCTTGCGCAGGGCCCGGTGCCGGATCCGGGACTGCAGTCGCCACAGGGCCTCCAGCGAGGCCGTGTCGTCCATCTCGGCCAGCGCGTTGATCGCCGCGCCCGTCAGCTTGAGTTCTTCGATCACGTCGGTGCTGGGCGCGCCGGCTCGCTGAGCCAGCGCACCGAGGTGCCGCGCCTCGGCCGGGCCGCCGGTCAGGGCGGCCGCCCAGACGACACCGCGTGCCAGGTCACCGTCGTTCTGGTGGACCAGGTAGTGGTAGTGGTAGCCGTCGCCGACCCAGCCGGTGTGCGCGCCGCTTCCCTTGCTGCACAGCGGATCGTCCTCGGCCAGTGCCCGCAGGACAGCGGTCACGGCATCACGTGCCGATGCCGCGTCCATGAGGTCGACGCACGTCCGCCGCCATCTCTGGGCGGGCCGTGGGCCCGACAGGCTCGCCAAGTGCCGTAGCAGCCGGGCCAGTTCCGGTGTGGGAGAGGAGTTGGCGCGGTCGCGCAGCGGGGCTGCCCAGGGCGCGTGGGCGGGAATCAGTCCTTCGGGGATGTGCGCCTCGTCGGCGCTCGCGAGCAGCGCGCGCAGACGCTGGGCGAGCGTCGCACGCACGCGTGCCTCGACCGTGGTGTCCATGAGCGTGGTGTGTGCGTGCCGCAGCCAGGGCAGGACCGCGCGGCGGCCGTCGGCGTCGAGCTGGTCGACGGCGTCCAGCACCAGCCCCAGTGAGTGCGCGAACCAGAAGTTCATGTCGTACTCGGTGGCGCGTAGAAGCATCACCGCGACCTCGTCGGACGTCCACCCCCGCACCCGGGAGATCAGGGACTCCAGCTCGGTGTCGTACCACCACAGGCTCGTGTCGTCGAAGCGGGCGGCCAGCATGAGGCACAGGATCGCGGCCCTGCCCTCCTCGTCCGCGCAGGCGGCGAGCCGCCGGTCGATCTCCGCCTGGACCGCCGCGCCGGTCCCCCTGCTCCGCCGGTGCTCGTGCCCCAGGGCGCTCCGGAACTCCGCGCGTTGGCGTTCCAGAAGATCCACGAGCCAGGGCACGCGGTGGAGCGCCGCGGACCGCACAGGGTCCAGCGCGTCGTTCCTACGGGATTCGGTCACCAGGGCGTCGAACAACATGCGCCGGATCATGGCAGGGGGCACTGACAATGCGATCAAGTCAGCCAGTGATACGAGTCCGGTCTTGTTCTAACAGGGTCGTGATGTTCGTCTCCTGTGCGGTGTTCGCGCTGTCGGCGGGCAACTGGCGTGGCCGGCGGCGGCGTACGCGATCGGCCCCGCCGCGCACCGGGCGTACGGCTCGCGTACGCCCCGGAAGACCGCGGACCCAGTGCCCGCGTCCTGACCGGCGGTGCCCGGCATCGGGGTCGAACCCTGCCCGCATCGGCGACCGGCATGGCTGTCGGTGACCGGCAGGGGGCTTTGTCGGTCACCGTCACGGCTATCGATGACTGTCAGGGCTCTCTTCGGTGACCGACCAGCGCCTTCTGCTCACCCATGCCGGAAAGTTCCCCACGGACGGTGTCAAAACGGTTTGCCGATGTCGCTGCCCCGGCCGTGCTCTTCTCACCGCACGGCAAGGTCCGGGCCCGTGCCGTCGGCTGATACATCGCCATCTGCCCCATCCCCGGGGATCAGTTGGCCCGGGCAGCGGTACGGTGTGCCCCTGACCATCGCCGGGCCCCGTGGCCCGTGATCAACAGGGGAGTTTCATGCAACACCGCAGACCGCGTCACCACCGCAGACTCATAGCCCGAGCGGTCGGTACCGCCGGTGTGCTCGCCGTCGCCCTGGGTGCCGGGGTGACGCCGTCGATGGCCGCCGGGAAGTCGTCTTCCAATCCCACGGCCACCGGGTCGTCGCCCGACGAGGACGCCACGAACTGGGCGCCCGACAACGACAGCGCGGCTCTGCCCCAGGGCGCCCACCCCGCCGCCGCCCTCGCCCGCGGCCGGGCCTCCAGCGTCCAGCTCAAGCTTCCCGCGCCGAGCGGGCCCTACCAGGTCGGCACCTTCAGCCAGCACCTCGTCGACAAGTCCCGCACCGACCCGTACGTGTCCGGCAACCGCGCGCGCGAGTTGATGGTGACGTACTGGTACCCGGCCTCCTCCACCTCCGGGCACCCAGTGGCACCGTGGATGCCGTCGGTCTCCGGCGACCACTTCCTGCGCTCGCGGGGCCTGTCGCCGCAGCAGGTCTCGCTGCCGCAGACCTCCAGCCACGTGCTGGCCCCGGTCAGCACCAAGCTCGGCAAGCTGCCCGTGCTGCTGTACTCGACCGGGCTGCACTCGGACCGCGCGATGGGCACCGCCCTGGCCGAGGATCTCGCCAGCCGCGGTTACATCGTCATCGCCGTCGATCACACGCACGACGCGAACGAGGTGCAGTTCCCGGGCGGACGGCTCGAGGTCAACACCATGCCGTCGGGCGCGCACTCCTCCGACACGCTCAACGTGCGGGCCGCCGACATCCGGTTCGTCATCAACCAGCTCGGCACCATCGCCAAGGGCGGCAACCCGGACGTCGACCACGCCAAGCTCCCCTCCGGTCTGTCGAAGACCGTGGACACGTCCCGCATCGGGATGTTCGGCTGGTCGCTGGGCGGCGCCGCGGTCGACACCGCGATGCAGCTCGACCACCGCATCGGCGCCGGAGCCAACCTGGACGGCCAGTTCTTCGGCACCGCGCCGAGCAAGGACCTGAACCGCCCGTTCATGCTCTTCAGCTCCGGCACCCACAACCGCAACAACGACTCGTCCTGGCGGAAGCTGTGGCCGCACCTCAAGGGTTACCGGGTCGACATCCAGCTCCACGGCTCGCGGCACCTGTCGTTCAGCGACAACGAGTGGCTGGTGCCGCAGGTGGCGCCCCTGCTCGGCATGTCGGCGGACCAGGTGCGGCAGCAGTACGGCACGATCGACCCCAACCGGGCGATCAAGGTCCAGCGCGTGTATCTCGCCGCCTTCTTCGACCAGGAACTGCGCAAGAAGCACAGCACCCTGCTGGACGGGCCCTCCAAGAGCTACCCGGAGATCGCCTTCGTCCGCTGACCGGTCCCCGTGAGACGGGCCCCGCGCGGGGCCCGTCGTACACCGCTCGACGCGTTCGACCCCGTCACCGTACGAAGGGACCCCCGGTCGTCGTACGAACGGACACGAGTGTGATGGTTGCGTGATCTCATAAGGCTAAAGTGTGCGCTTGGTCGAACATTCGAGCGCTCGTCGCCGGTCGAGAGAGAGGATCCGCTGTCCTGCCCACCGCTTGCCGGCGCCACGCCCCACCGCACGCTCCTCCCCCGCCACGCCGCCGCGCGTCCCGCTGCCCGGCGCTGCCGGCCGCGAGCGCCGACCGATGCGGCAGGGGCCTGAGCCGCGACGGCCGGGCCCGCCACTGCCTCTCCCCCGGCGGTTCGCCCGCCGACGGTACGACCGGCAACGGTCCGCCCGGTGGTGTCCCGCCGGCCGGCCCGCACCTGTCGTACCCGCGGCTTCCAGGGAGCCCGCCGCCCAGGACCCGCCGCCGCTGCACCTGACCACCGATCCGAGGACCTTCCGCCATGGCCACCATCCCCACCGCCCAGAGCACCGGCCCGCACGGCCGCCGCCGGACATCGCACCGCCGCGACGGCCGGCCGGAAGCTCCGGCGCCCTGGGAGCGGCCGGCGCTGGCCGCGGTGCTGGTCGTCGCCGCCCTGCTGTACGGCTGGGGCATGGGGCACGCCGCGATCCACCCGTACTACAGCGCGGCGATACGGTCGATGGCCTCCACATGGCGGGCCTTCTTCTTCGGCGGTCTCGACCCCAGCGGTTCGATCACGCTCGACAAGCTGCCGGGGGCGTTCTGGCCGGAGGCCGTCGCCGTCTGGATCTTCGGCCCGCACACCTGGGCGGTCGCGCTGCCGCAGGTCGTCGAGGGCGTGCTCACCGTATGGCTGCTGCACCGGATCGTACGGGTGTGGGCCGGGAAATTCGCCGCTCTGGTCGCCGCGCTGACCCTCGCACTCACTCCGGTGACCGTGGTGCTCAACCGGGCCACCATCCCGGACACCTCGCTCACCCTCCTGCTGGTGGCGGCCGCGGGAGCCCTGCAGAAGGCGCTGCGCACCGAGCGGCTCGCGCCGCTCATCACGTGTGGCGTCTGGGTCGGGCTCGCCTTCCAGACGAAGATGCTGCAGGCGTGGCTCGTGCTGCCGGTCTTCGCCGTCGTCTACCAACTCGCCGCGAGCGGCACGCCGTTGCGACGGGCGCTGCGCATGCTGCTGACCGGCGCGGTCACGCTGGCCGTCTCCTGCTCCTGGGCGCTGCTCGCCTGGGTCACGCCCGCCGCACACCGCCCGTACGTCGACGGCACGTCCAACAACAACCCCTTCAGCCTGGTCTTCGGCTACAACGGCCTGAGCCGCTTCAGCGACGACGACACCGCGTTCGGGGCCGTTTCGGGGACCGCCGCCAGCCGGACCTCCGGAAACACGGGCTGGGGCATGCTGGTCAATCACACCGTCGGCCCGCAGATCGCCTGGTTCCTGCCGCTCGCCGTGCTCGCCGCCGTCCTGGGCGTGGTCTGGCGCGCCCGCGAACCGCGCACCGACCCGCTGCGCGCCGGCTTCCTCCTGTGGGGCGGCTGGCTGGCCGTGCACGCCGTGGTGTTCAGCGTCTCCAACGGCAACCACCCCTACTACACGGCCGTGATCGCGCCGGCCGTCGCCGCGCTCGCCGGGGGCGGGCTCGCCCTCTTCCGGTCCGTGTACGAGCCGGGCGGCCGGCGGCGCGTGTGGCTGCCGGCGGCCCTCCTGCTGACGGTGCTCTGGGCGCTGGTACTCGACGTGCCGACCCTGTTCGCCTCGTGGCTGCTGCTGCCGGCCGTGGGCCTCGCGGCGTGCAGCGTGGTGGGTCTGTGGACCGGCGGGTCACGCGTCACCAGCGGGATGTTCCAGGGCTCCCTGGCCGCCGGGATCGCGGCCACTCTGCTGCTGCCCGCCGGCTGGTCCGCCGCCGCCCTCGACCCGCTGTACGCGGGGGCCTCCACGTCGCCCACGGCCGGTCCGGTCGGCAAGGCCTACCACAGCGCCGTGCACGACCGGTCGGCTCTGCGCCGGGTCGAGCTCGACCGGCCCAGCACCCGCGACACCGACCTGCTCGACTACCTCGCCAAGCACCGTCGCGGCGAGAAGTACCTGGTCGCCACCCAGGCCGCCTACCCGGCGGAACGCCTGCTGCGCGCCCGGTCCCAGCCCATCCTCGTGATGGGCGGCTTCACCGGCAAGACGCCCTTCCCCACCGCCCAGCAGCTCAGCACCCTGGTCACCACCCACCAGCTCCGCTACGCCCTGCTCACCCCCGTGCGCCCCACCACGCCCGCCACGACGTGGGTGAAGTCCCACTGCACGCGCATCCGCTCCGGGGCCTACGGCTGGCGCACCAGGGGCAGCTTCCTCCTCTACGACTGCGGCGGGCAGGCCTGAGCGGGCGGTGGCAGGAGGGCGTGTCTACGGCCGCTTCGGGGCGGCTGCCCGCGCAGGACGTGATGCCGCCTCACCCGTTCGGCGGTAGGCAAACGCCGGAAAGGTCTCGGGCGGTCTCGGCGCGGGTGGGGCATGCGACGGCGCGAGAGACTCCGGTGAGGCCACCGGGCGGACGGCCGGTGAGCGTGCGGACGGCCGCCCGGACAGCACGCGCGCGGCGGCCGGTGTCCCGCTGTGCCACGGTGTGTGCCCGGCGCGTGGTGGCCGAACCATGGTCGAATGGGGCCCCGGCCCGATTCCGGCGGGCCGGGACCCCATATCTCGTGGTGGCTTCGGACTAGTAGTCCCAGTGGTTCACGACGCGGAAGCTGGCCACCACGCCGTGCTTGATGTCGATGCCCTCGACGTGGCCCGGCCGCAGGCCGTAGCTGGAGCTGTCGGGTCCGACGGTGGCGACCGGAGCGCCGTTGTCGCACACCACCCCGCGGAAGACCTCGACGGTCCGGTGGCTGTCGTTGCGGATGTTCAGGGTTCTGGCGCCCAGGCCGCTGATCACGGTGATGCAGTCGCTCTGGCGGGGCGAGTACGACCGCTCGTTGATCTGGATACGGCCCTCGTAGCCCTCGTGGCGCCCGCTCCAGCCATCGTTGCCCTTGCCCTGTCCGGCATCGCCGCCGAGCGGCGCCGCCGCGGGGGCGGAGACGGCCGGGGCGGACTGGGGCGTCGGAGCGGAGGCGGCCGACGCGTAGGTGATACCGCTGGCGGCAAGTGCTGCCGCGGTGGCAACACCGGCAGTGACGACGGTCGAACGCTCGAGCTTCATGTCGCTTCTCCTGTCCCAGAGATGCCGGCCCGTCAGCCAGCTCGCGATCAGAAAATTACCCATAGCGGTCATACCAGTCATACCGGAATTCCGCCCGAGGGGGCCGAACGAGCTATTCCTGACGCCACCTGCCACCCGTGCGGAGAGCCGCGCCTGACCTCAAGTGGCTTGGAATAACGAATGATTGACCTACTTTTAGACTGTCCGAGTGATCTTCTGACGCATGGTCACCCCGCCCGTGCTGCGGCGTGTCGCTGTGACAGGGGCCGGATGAGTCGTGTTAGCCGGTGGCCACGGGTCGGCCCGGGTCAGGAAGCGGCGGATCTGAGGAACCCAACAACCGGACCGGCACCGGGATTTGAAGCCGCCGGGCGCGGCGCGCAGTACGTCGAGTACACGAGCCCGGCTCTCGCCCCCGGCGGAAGAGCCGGCCGGATCCTGCAACGTCAGGAGAGCTGGGCGCGGTGTACGGCCACCCCTCACCGGCGCCTGTTCAGCCACTCGGCGAGGACAGCGGCCTGGCTGTGGTCCAGGTCCTTCGTGGCGGTCAGCAGCAACACCTTGTCGTGCGACGCCAGGTCCCGCAGGTGTTCGGCGGCCTCGCGGTGTTCGCTGTCGCGCAGTTCTGCCAGGTAGCGGCGGCGGAACTCGGTGAAGCGTGCGGGGTCGTGGCCGTACCACTTGCGCAGTTCGCTCGACGGAGCGACGTCACGCAGCCACTCGTCGAGATGCGCGTCCTCCTTGCGCATGCCCCGGGGCCAGACCCGGTCCACCAGCACGCGCTTGCCGTCCTGCGGCGAGGTGTCCTCGTAGACTCGGCGATAGGTGATCTGTTCGGCCATGACGGTGCCCTTCCCGATGGGTCGGTCGGCATGCCTTGAGCAGATGGGCCACGTCGTCCCTCGCTGCCCGGCAGGCACTCCCGTCTCCCCCATTTTACGGTGCTGCGCGGTCCTGCCGGTTTCCGTGAACGTCCGGGTGACACTCCCCGCCGGGGCGGTCGCGGATGAGGAGAGCCGACCGCCTGGCGGGCAAGCTGATGGCCCCGAAGGTCCGGCCTCTCCCCGGGGCCGGATCAGGTACGACGCTCGCCGGCCCCGCCTGCCCTCGCGGGCGCCCGGCCGGAAGGGTGCCGGTCCTGGCCGGACACGAGCCCCGTGACGGATCCCTCACGCGCTCCTTGCGGAAAGGGGTGGACCCGTCCCTTCGGCAGGTCCGATCGTGGGCGGCATGAACGATCACCGCGTGACGCCCGTCGGTCCCTCCGGCTCCGGCGGCCCCGCTGCCGCCCACGGCCCCTCGTCCGGCGCCGGATCGCCGGAGCCGGGGCCAGCCGCCGGAGCGGAACCGGGCACGGGTGACGTGGCGCCGGGTGAGGAGGCCCGTGAGGTCCGGCGGTTCTGGACAGGGCTCGGGCTTCCCGGGCTGGTCGACGTGCACACGCACTTCATGCCCGAGCGTGTCCTGCACAAGGTCTGGGACTACTTCGACGCCAACGGACCGCTGATCGGTGGCCTTCAGTGGCCGATCACCTACCGAAGGGAGGAGGCCGAACGCACCGCTCTGCTCAGGGAGTTCGGCGTCCGGGCCTTCACCGCCATGCTCTACCCGCACAAGCCCGGCATGGCCCGGTGCCTGAACGGCTGGGCGGCCGACTTCGCCCGCCGCACCCCCGACTGTCTGCACACCGCGACCCTCTACCCCGAGCCGGGCGTCGAGGCCTACGTCCGCGAGGCCGTCGAAGGGGGCGCCCGCGTGTTCAAGGCGCACGTCCAGGTGGGGGCGTACGACCCGGGAGACGCACTTCTCCGGCAGGCATGGGGGCTGCTGGCCGAGGCGCGGATCCCCGTCGTGATCCACTGCGGCTCCGGGCCCGCGCCGGGCAAGCACACCGGCCCCGAGCCGATCGCGCGGGTGCTGGCGCGGCACCCGCGCCTCCGGCTGGTCATCGCTCACATGGGAATGCCCGAGTACGAGGAGTTCCTCGGCCTCGCCGAGCGGTACGACCAGGTGCGGCTGGACACGACGATGGCGTTCACCGACTTCGCCGAGGGATTCATGCCCTTTCCCCGCAGGGCCCTGCCCCGGCTGGCCGGGCTCGGCGACCGCATCCTGCTGGGCTCCGACTTCCCCAACATCCCCTATCCGTACGTGCACCAGCTCCGCGCCCTGGAGCGGCTCGGTCTCGGGGACGACTGGCTCCGGGCCGTGTGCCACGACAACGCGGCACGGCTGTTCGGACGGTGAGTGCACGGCTCCCGCGCCGTGCGGACGCCACGCCCGGGGCCCTGGGCCGGCTTCGCTCCGCCCGGGTCCGGCCGACGTGGTCCTGTCGGGCGCCTGCCGGTTTGGCCGGCCGGTCCGCCCGGATACCCATGGCGCATGATTCCCTCGCGAGTCGACGAGATGCTGCCGGAGCTGGCGCCGTTCGTGCACGCCGTACAGGCGCGGCGGCCCGACGACGGCACGTGGTGCGAGGCCTGGACGGTGCGGGACGTCCTGATCCACCAGACGGGCAACGCGGAGGAACTGGCGCGGGTGCTCGAGGCGTATCTCGCGGGCACGCCGGTGGAGACCAGGGGCTTCGACCGTGAGGCCCCCTTCCGGCGGATGTCCGACACCGAGCTGTGGGCGACGTTCCTGAACCGCTGCGAACGGCTCACCGAGATCGCCTCGGCCGCCGCGCAGGACGCGCCACCGGAGGCGGAAGTGATCTGGACGGGCCGCACGGTGAAGGTCCCCTTCTTCGCCGAGCACATGCGGGAGGAGCTGATCCTGCATCGCTGGGACCTGACCGGCGACGACCGGACGGCGGTCCGGGCGCTCAACGAGCCGTGGATGACGGAGCACAGTGTGGTGTCGGTCGGCCGGCCCCTGCTCGCGCGCGGCCGTGCGGCCCTGGACCTGGGCCCCGACGGGCGGCTGGAAGGCCGGCTGCGCACCCCGGGCATGGACGACGTCGTGGTGACGGCGGACGCCGACAGCGGCAGCATCCGGCTCGCCGCCCCCGAGGGCCCCGCCACGATCGAGAGCGACGCGGCGGTACGGGTCCTGCTGCTGTGGGGACGGCGCCCCGGCGACCCCGCGCGCTGGCACAGCTCCGCCGGTCCCGAGACCCTGCGGAAGCTGCGGACCCTTCTGGGCGGCTACTGAGGCGCGGTGTCGCCATCGATGCCGTCCCCGGCATCTCCTGAGGTCACAGCTCTGCGTGCAAGGCAACCGGCTCCGTCAGCCCGATGGAGGCGACCGAGTCGTCCAGTTCGGCCCAGACCGTCTTGCCGTGGCGGGCGTGGCGTGTTCCCCAGTGCCGGGCGAGCTGGGCCACGAGGAGCAGTACGCGTCCGCCCTCGTCGAAGACACGGGCCCGGCGCAGATGGGGGGTGGTGCTGCTGTCGTCGGACACCTCGCACAGGAGGGTGCGGTCGTGGATCAGGCGCAGCCGGATGGGGGGCCGGCCGTAGCGGATGGCGTTGGTGACCAGCTCGCTGACGACCAGTTCGGCGGTGAAGTCCAGCCCTTCCAGGCCCCAGGTCGTCAGCTGCCGGGAGACGCGCGAGCGGGCCCGGGAGACCGCGCTGGGATCCGCCTCCAGCTCCCAGGTGGCGACCTGGCGGTCCCCGAGGCTGTGGGTGCGGGCCAGGAGGAGCGCGACGTCGTCGTCCGGCCGGTCCGGCAGCAGGGTGCCCAGCACGCTGTCGCAGGTGGCCTCGAGGGAGTCGGACCGCTGGGCGAGGGCATGGCACAGCTTGTCGAGGCCGGCCTCGATGTCGTCGCCGTGGGCGGCGAGCAGGCCGTCGGTGTAGAGGGCGAGGAGGCTGCCGTCGGGCAGGTCGGCCTCCGCCGCCTCGAAGGGCAGGCCGCCCAGGCCCAGAGGCGGGCCGGGAGGCAGGTCGAGGATGTCGACGGCGCCGTCCCGGGAGACCAGGGCGGGCAGGATGTGCCCGGCCCGGGCGAGGGTGCAGCGGCGGGACACGGGGTCGTAGACGGCGTACTGACGGTACGCCGCGCTCGCGCTCGCGCATGCCGGTGCGCTGACCACCGGGTCCTGCGGCGCGCCGGGGAGGCACAGGGGTTGAGCCCGGCGGGCGGCGCCTGACAGGCTCATGCCCATGATCGATGATGTCGCGAAGGAGTACCTGCACAACAACCTTCGGGCGCTGCGCGAGGCGATGCTCGGCAAGCTAGACGGGCTCGGCGAGTACGACGTCCGGCGCCCCCTGACCACGACGGGCACCAACCTTCTCGGCCTGGTCAAGCACCTGTCGGTCTGGGAGTGCCGGTACTTCGGCGAGGTCTTCGGCCGGCCGTTCCCCGAGCCGCTGCCCCGGTGGGACGACGCCGGGGCGCGCGACGCCGACATGTGGGCGGCCGAGCACGAGACGCGCCAGGAGGTCGTCGAGCGCTACCGGCGGGCAGCGCAGCACTCGGACGCGACGATCGCCGCCCTCGCCCTCGACTCCCCCGGCCATGTGCCCTGGTGGCCGCGGCCCGACGTGAAGCTGTTCAACGTCCTGGTCCACATGGTCACCGAAACCAGCCGGCACGCCGGGCACGCCGACATCCTGCGCGAGCAGCTCGACGGCCGGACGGGGACGACAGCCGGGTCCGCGATGGATGAGCCTGACACGGCTTTCTGGCAGGCCCGGCGCGCGAAGATCGAGCGAGCGGCCCGAGCAGCGGCTGCCGAGCCCGGTCAGGATACCCCTCCGGGGTATATACTCGGAGCCTGTTGACGCCAGCCCACGGCGAAGGGGTTGCAGGCATGCATGCGATCGGCCACGCCTTGTCCATTGCCGGATCGATGACCTGGGAGATCACCTGGGCGTTGATCCTCGGCTTCACCCTGTCCGCCGTCGTCCAGGCCGTGGTGCGCCGGGAGACGGTCGTACGGCTGCTGGGGGACGACCGGCCCCGCACGCTCGCCCTCTCCGCGGGGCTCGGCGCCGCCTCGTCGTCCTGCTCGTACGCGGCCGTCGCGCTCGCCCGCTCGCTGTTCCGGAAGGGGGCGGATTTCACGGCGACGATGGCCTTCGAGATCGCCTCGACCAACCTGGTGGTCGAACTCGGCGTGATCCTGGCGCTGTTGATGGGGTGGCAGTTCACCGCCGCGGAGTTCGTCGGCGGTCCCGTCATGATCGTCGTCCTCGCGGTGCTGTTCCGGCTGCTCCTGCGTCAGCGGTTGCTGCGGCAGGCGCGGGAGCAGGCCGAACGCGGGCTCGCCGGGTCGATGGAGGGGCACGCGGCGATGGACATGTCCGTGCGCGGCGAGGGCGGCTTCCTGCGCCGGCTGCTCTCCCGCGACGGCCTCACCTCCGTCTCGCACATCTTCGTCATGGAATGGGCGGCGATCCTGCGCGACCTGGTGGCGGGACTGCTGATCGCGGGGGCGATCGCCGCATGGGTGCCGGACGACTTCTGGCGCGGGTTCTTCCTCGCGGACCATCCGCTCGCGGCCAAACTGATCGGCCCACTGGTCGGGCCGGTGGTGGCGATCGCCACGTTCGTCTGCTCGATCGGCAACGTGCCGCTGGCCGTGGTGCTGTGGAAGGGCGGTATCAGCTTCGGCGGCGTCATCGCCTTCATCTACGCCGACCTGCTGATCCTGCCGATCCTGAACATCTACCGGAAGTACTACGGCGCCCGGACGGCCGCGTTCCTGCTGGGCACGTTCTTCGTCGCGATGGCGGTGGCCGGCTACCTCGTGGAGTTCGCCTTCGGGGGTCTGGGCCTCATCCCCGACCAGGCCACCGCGAAGATCCCCGCAGGTGGCGTCAGCTGGAACTACACGACCTGGCTCAACATCGCCTTCCTGATCCTCGCCGCGGCCATCGTCGTGCGCTTCCTGCGCACCGGCGGCCCGGCGATGCTGCGGATGATGGGCGGTACACCGGATCACGGGGAGCACGAACACGACCACGCACACGCCCGGGGCGAACACGGCCCCTCCTGAAGCGGACGCTTCCGGCTGGTCCTCCGACATGCGGGGTCACTGCTGCTGCGGAAGTATCGGTAGGGGCGCTGGACGCCCGACTGACGCGCCGGTTTCTCCCGGCGGCCGGTGAGTGGACGCCTTCCGAGGCCGGCCGTCAACGCCTGTTGCGGCGTACATACCGGAGTTTTCCCATGGCGAAGCGCAACACCGAAGGGCCTTCGAACCTCACACGGCAGCCGGCACAGCGGGCGCCTGCGGGGCGGGTGACCGCCGGCGACTTCGGGCTGCTGCTCCTCAGGCTGACCTTCGGGCTGCTGATGGCCGGGCACGGCTCCCAGAAGCTCTTCGGACTCTTCGGAGGCCACGGTCTGACGGCCACCGGCAGGGGATTCGACTCCCTGGGTTATCGCCCGGGGAAGGTCTTCGCGGTGATCGGCGGGCTGTCCGAGTTCCTCGGTGGCCTCGGCCTGGCCGTCGGGCTGCTCACGCCGCTCGCCGCCGCCGCCCTGATCGGTGTGATGATCAATGCGATGGTGACCGTCACCGCTGCCCACGGCCTGTGGGAGACGAACGGTGGCGTGGAGTACAGCGTCGGGATCGCCGTCGTCGCCCTGGCCGTCGCCGCCGTCGGCCCCGGCCGGCTGGCGCTCGACCGGTTCTTCCCCTGGGGCACGGGCGGCTGGGCGGAAGCCGCCTGCGCCCTCGGCCTGGGAGGCGTGGCCGCGGCGATCACGCTGACCCTGTGAACACCATGCGGACGGGGCATGACCCGCCCAGCCTGTAAGCCCGCACGGCATCACCAGGTGGTGCGGGTCAGCGCCCCGCGGTCGCCCGGCGCCTGGAGCGGAGGTACCAGGCGGCCGCCACGGCGGTCAGCCCACCGCCCGCACCGAGGGCCGCCACGCCCATGGAGCTGCCGCTGTCGGCGGCACGCGTGGCGACACCGGCGTGTACGGCCGTGGACGCGCCGGGCGTGTGGCAGGTTCCGCCGCTCACCATGCTCAGGTGCATCTTGACCACGGGCCGCGCGGCCTTGGCGGCGGCGACGGCCGCGGAGTTGGAGCCGCTGGAGATCTCCTGGTCGATCATGGCCAGCGTCTTGGTGTGCGCGGCGGACTGCAGCTTGAGCCACGCCGTGTCGTACGCGGAGGTGCCCGCCTTGCCCTGTACGGCGGCGAGCGACTGGCGCTGCTCGGCGCTGGGGCCGCTGGGCAGCGAGACGTTCAGCTTGCCCGCGAGCGCCCGGACGTCCTTGTCGAGCTTGGTGTGGTCGGTGACGAACTTCGCGGCGACCTGGCGCACACACTCGGTCGTGGCATGGTTCTCCGCGTCCTTGCCCGCGGCGATCTCTGCGAGGTTGCCCTGGTGTGCGGCGCGCACGAACGACGTGTCCTGCGTGCTCGTGCCGGCGGCGAACGCGGGCGCGGCGGCCAGCGTTACGCCGCATATCGCCGTCAGGGTGAGCGCGGCCGAGGTCCTTGTCCGGTGCATCAGGGGGTGCTCCTTCCGACCAGTGCGCGGACGACGCCCCGCGCCGGTCCAGCTCGGAATGCGGGCCACCGGTGCGGTGCCCGACCTGACATCCCTTCCACCGATCCCGCCCGACGAAGGCGACACGCCGCACTGTCACCCGATCGGCACGCAGAATCACTCCTTCGGCCGCTATCTGTTGAACCGCAGGGAGTAGGTGTGGCCCTCGACGCCCCATTCCCCGGCGGGTGGCCGCAGTCCGGTGTCGATGGCGCGCAGGGTGGGGCGGCCGATATGGGCGTAGACCAGGCGTCGTACTCCGTGCCGTGCCGCCCACTCCCCCACCGCCTGCACGCTCGCGTGGCCGCCCACCCCGCCCCGGAACCGTATGGGCCGCTCCCAGGCGGCGGCCTCGGCGAACATCAGGTCCGCCCCCGCGGCCCAGGCCGGGCACTCCCAGAACTCTGGTGCCCAGACCGCCACCACGTCCCCGGCGCGGATCAGGTAGCCGTACGCCGGGTGGGAGGTGTGGGCCACCGGGCAGCAGCGCACCTCGACCTCACCGGCCTGGAAGTCGCCCGCGCGGAGGCGGACGTCACGCAGGGCCGCGTCCTGCCGCAGGGCGGACCGCAGTTCGGAGCTCTCGTCGCTGACCAGCCAGGCGTCCAGGCGTCCGGGCGGCGGTTCGGCCCCGGGACCGCCGTCGAAGGCCACCCGGTGTCCCGGGCAGCGCAGCAGCAGGCCCGCGGGGGCGAACCGGGGCGAGTTCATCGCTCCGACGCCGAGGAGCGTCAGCCGCAGCCAGTGGTTCATGAGACCGGGTGCGGGCCGGCGGCGGGCGGCCGGTTGTCCCTCACTCCCCGGACGCGATCTCGATACGGCGGTGCTGGGCGGTCCGTGCCTTGGGAATCCTGATGGTCAGCACCCCGTCCCGCAGCGTCGCCTCGATGTGTTCGCCGTCGGCCTCGCCGGGCAGCGGCATCCGGTACTCGAAGCGGCCCGTACGCCTCGTGGTCTGATGCACGGTGCCGGTCTGCTCCCGTTGCCTGATCTCACCGCTGATGATCAGCTCCCGGTCGCCCAGCTCGATGTCGATGTCCTCCCGCTGGACACCGGGCAGGTCGATCTCGAACACATAGGCGTCGTCCGTCTCGGAGAAGTCGGCCGGCGGCGACCAAGGCGTACCCGCGGCCGGGGGTGACCAGGGCGCGCCCGGGGTGGCGGGCGCACTGCCGAGCGTGGACTCCAGCAGCGAGCCCATGCGGTTGACCAGGTCGTCGAACTCGGCCAGCGGGTCCCTCATCCAGCCGGGGAACGGTTGCTCGGCAAGCCTGCCGGAGGCGCGTCGTACGGGCAGAGTCATGTCGGTCAGCCTCCTGCTGCGAGTGTCTTCAGGCCGCCGGCGCCGGAGGTCAGGGCACCGTTTTCAGGCCCGCGCCCGGTGGTGCCGCCGAGGAGAGCCAGGTGAGGACGCGGCTGACGTCCGAGCTGCTGACGATGCCCACGAGGCGGCCGTCCGCCAGGACCAGGGCGCGGCGGGCGGGGCTGGTGTCCAAGGCCGGCAGGAGCTGGACCAGGGGGTCGTCGGGGCCGGCGGTCGGGATGTCGCCGACGGGGGTCATCACGGTGTCGACCGTGGCCGAGCCCCGGTCCTCCGCCGGCACCCGTCCCGCGCTCCGCACGCTGACGAGCCCGAGCGGATGGCCCGTGTCGTCGGTGACGGGGAAGGCGGAGTGCCGGTAGCGCCAGGGCGGGCCGCCGAGGAAGTCCCGGACGGTCGTGCCGGCGGGGACGGTCACGGGGTCCGCGGTCATGGCCTGCCGGACCGGTACGGAGCGCAGCAGCTCGCGCAGGTTGGCCTGGCTGCCCTCCATCGTCGCCATGGCCACCATGAACCAGCCGATCAGCATCAGCCACAGGCCGCCCCCGAACCCGCCCCGCAGGGCCTCGTACAGCCCGACGGCGACCAGGATCCAGCCGAGGACGCGTCCGGCGCCGGTGGCGACCCCGGTGGCGCGCAGCCGGTTGCCGGTGCGCCACCACACCAGCGCCCGCAGCAGCCGGCCACCGTCCAGGGGCGCGGCGGGCAGCACGTTGAACACCGCCAGCAGGACGTTGATGCCGGCGAGCCAGCCCAGCGCCTCCACCAGCAGCACCGGGCCGCTCAGCGCGTGCGCCCACCACGTGAACAGCGCGAACACGCCGCCCAGCAGCAGGCTGACCAGCGGCCCGACCCCCGCGATGCGCAGCTCCGCCACCGGGGTGGGCGCCTCGCTGTGCAGGCGTGCCGCGCCGCCCAGCAGCCACAGCGTGATCTCGTCACCGCCGACGCCGTGGTGGCGGGCCACCAGCATGTGGCTGATCTCGTGGGCCAGCAAGGACAGCAGGAACACCACGGCCGTCGCCAGTCCCGTCAGCCAGTAGGCCCAGGCCGGCTGGCCCGGGTGGGCATGTGGAAGGCGTCCTTCGGCCAGCCCGAAGGCGATCAGCACGAAGATGATCAGGACGCTCCAGTGCAGGCCGACGCGGATGCCGGCGATCCGGCCGAGCGTGAAGGTCGCGCCCACGGCCGCCACCTCCTTCGTTCCGCGTGCCCTGGGTACCCAGCGGGCGGGTGGAGTACGTGGCCGCTGGGCACCGGCTGTCGTCAGTGCCCCCGGGTGTCGCGTGGCGTCGGCTGCCGTGCCGTGCCCGCGAGGGAGCCGGTGTGCCGGGCGGGGGTCTCGTGCCCGGTGGGGCGGGTGGCCGGGCCGACGGCGTCGGTGCGCCGGTCGTTCGTCGGCGCCGGTGTACGGCCGTCCGCGGTGAGGCCGCCCGTCGACGGAGCACGGGGTGGCCGCAGCCGCTCGTGCAGCGGCGGTGGCTGTTCGGCCCAGATGGTCTTGCCGTCGGGCGTGTGCCGGGTGCCCCAGCGCTCGGCGAGCTGGCCCACCAGGTACAGGCCGCGCCCGCCCTCGTCCAGTTCGCGGGCCCGGCGCAGGTGCGGGGTCGTACTGCTGGCGTCGGAGACCTCGCAGATCAGGGCGGCGTCGTGGATCAGCCGCAGCTGGATCGGCGGGCGGGCGTGGCGGATGGCGTTGGTGACCAGCTCGCTGACGATCAGCTCGGTGGTGGCGCTGGCGTCCTGCAGCCCCCATGCGGTGAGCTGGCCCGCGGCCTGCCGGCGTGCGTCGACGACCACGGCCGGGTCGGCGGGCAGGTTCCACGAGGCCACGTGGGACGCGCCCATGATGTGGGTGCGCGCGACGAGCAGGGCGGCGTCGTCGTCGGGCCGGCCGGGCAGCAGCGCCTCGACGAGACGGTCGCAGGTCGCCTCCAGCGAGGGCGCGGGCCGGGACAGGGCGTCCAGCAGGGCCCGCTGTCCGGATCCGATGTCCCGGTGGCGGGTCTCGACCAGGCCGTCGGTGAACAGCACGAGCAGGCTGTCCTCGGGCACCCCGGTCTCGGCGGCTTCGAACGGCAGACCGCCCACGCCCAGCGGCGGCCCCGGCGCCACGCTCAGGAAGCGCACGCTGCCGTCGGGGGTGACCAGCGCGGGGGCGAGATGGCCCGCGCTGGCCATGGTGCAGTGCCCGGAGATCGGGTCGTAGACGGCGTAGAGGCAGGTGGCGCCGACCTCGCCGGCCGACTCGATGCCCTCTTCGATCTCTTCGAGGATGAGGTCGTCGAGCTGGGTCAGCAGCTCGTCGGGGGAGAGATCGACGTCGGCGAGGGTACGGACGGCCGTGCGCAGCCGGCCCATGGCCGCCGAGGCGTGGATGCCGTGGCCCACGACGTCGCCGACGACGAGGGCCACCCGTGCGCCGGAGAGCGGGATGACGTCGAACCAGTCGCCGCCCACGCCGGCCTGGGGGCCGGCCGGCAGATACCGGGTTCCCGTCTCCACGGCCAGCTGGGCCGGCCTGCGGTGCGGGAGCAGGCTGCGCTGCAGGACCAGGTCGGCGCCGTCGTCCTCCTGCGGCAGCTCGGCCTGGAGGAACCACTGGACGTGCTGTTCGGCGTCCATCAGCGGGCAGGCCCGCACATCGGCGTCCACCTGACGCCCGTCGCGGTCGCGGAGCGCGACCCGTCCCGCCCAGGCCTGCCGCCGGACACCGCACTTCCTGGCCGCGTCGGGCAGGCGGGCGGCGAGGAGACCCGCCGCCGGACGCCCCACGACTTCTGCGGGCGTGTATCCGAGGAGGAGCCGGGCGCCGCGGCTCCACGCGGTCACGACGCCCTGCGCGTCGACGGCCGCGACGGCCGTGTCCGTCACCTGCGGAGTGCCATGTGTACGCATCACTCTCAGTTCCGCACATGTCCGAGGGCGGTGACCTCTTCATATGACAGCACCGGGGGACGGCCGGGCATTCCCGTGCGGGCGCCCCCGCGCGCCGGACATCCCGGGTGTCAGCGCAGCCGGCGTGAGGTCACGGTGAACTGGGCGCCGTCGGGATCGCGCAGCACGGCTTCGTCCGCGCCCTCGTACAGGACGCTGCCGCCGTGGTGCTCCGCGGCACGGGCGCACGGTTCCACCTCGGGTACGAAGAAATGGACCTGCCAGTGCGGCCGGACCGACGGGTCTGGTGGCGCCTCCACCGCGCCCGACTCGATGCGGGCCACGATGTCGCCCTGGTGGCGCAGCAGCACCCCGCCGCCCGCGTACTCGACCTCGCAGCAGCCGGGCAGACCCGACGCCCAGTCGAGGACCTGGCCGTAGAAGATGGCGGCGTCGAAGGCGTCACGGGTGTGCAAAGTGATGAACGTCGAACCCGCCTGCCGCCATGCCTCCCACTCGGTGACGAGCTGGCCCTGCCAGACCCCGAAGGTGGCCCCGTCGCGGTCCGCGACCAGCGCCGCCCTGCCGGGAGGGAAGGAGATCGGCCCCACCGCCACGGTCCCGCTGCGCTCCCGGACGCGGGACACCGCCTGGTCGGCGTTCGTGACCGCGAAGTACGGCGTCCAGGCCACGGCCATCTGCCACATGCCGGCGACCTCAGCGATCCCCGCGACGGGTACGTCGCCCGCCAGCGCGGTGCGGAACCGGTCGCCCAGTCGGGCGGGGCGCCACCGCCAGCCCATGACGGCCCCGTAGAAGTCCTGCGTCACCTCCAGGGCGCGGCTGCCGAGACTCACCCAGCAGGGAGTGCCGAACACGGAGGGCGTGGAGACGAGGTCCGCCGCGTCCGGTGAGTGTGTCGTGTCCTGGTTCATGGCCATCGCGCCCTGGTCTCGTACCCGGCAGCCACTGCTCTGACTGACTCCAGTGTCCATTCAGAGTTCCCGGCCCGCACGCCGCCTGCGGAAGCCGGGTGTGTCCGGGCCGGCGGACGGGCCCCTCCGGAGGAACCGCCCTGGGTTCTCATGGTGTACCGGGCCGGGACTCGTAGTGAAGGCTGTAGAAACGGCCGCTCTCCTCGCGTCCGGCGGGGTCGTGGCCCAGCGCCCGTACCGCCGTGATCGCGTACTCCCGTTCCCGTTCGTCGGTGAAGCGCCGCTGGGGGTAGGTGCGGGAGGCGTCGAGCGTGGTGCGCAGTCCGTGCGCGGCCAGGGCGTCGACGATCGGCTGGTACGACACCGTCCGCAGGACGAACGCGCTGACCCAGACGGGTCGCCGGGCGCCGTCCAGCAGCGCGGTGAAGGTGCGGGCGGTGACATAGGTGCCCCCGCCGGTCAGCGTGACGAGGCCGACGTCGGCGAGGGCGTGTCTCAGGGCGGGGCCGGGCGGGCCCTGCTCCAGGTCGTCGGTGAAGGCGGCGTCCAGCAGACCGACCTCGAGCGCGTACCGCACGGCGGGGGCGGCGACGTCCAGGCCGAACACCGGCACCGCGTCGGGCCGGCGCCGCTCGGCGTAGAACTCCCTGTCCTGCTCGGCGAGTCGGGCCGTGGACAGTTCCTGGCGGGCGGGCGAGGCGTACCGCTCGTACAGGTCGGCCAGGGTGATGTCGTGGTTGAGGAGCGCGGCGTTGATGCCGTACGAGCAGCACACGTCCAGCACGGCCGGCCTGCCGGGATGGCCGTCGTCGAGTGCGGCCCGTTCGGCGGCGGCGCGGCGGAAGACCGGCTGGGCGTGGTGCGGGATCTCGTACTCCAGCGGGGCCAGCCGCCGGAAGTACGTCCGGGGATCCGGCCGGTCGTAGATGTCGTCGAACCGCGCCTTGCCGCCCGCCACGCCCGCGGAGCCCCCTGTGCCCGACCCGGACATGCCGTACTCCTCCTCGCGGGACACATGTGTGTCTCCATCATGTCCCCGTCCCGGCGTACCGGGACCCCCGCCACACCCGGGAACGCACAGGCGCACCCGGTCACTCCGGGGACGGGCTGCGGGCACGGCACATGTCCCCCCGGCGCCCCGATCGCCGCCCGGGCGGGATCCGGGCCGTGGACCTACGGTGGTCGAAGCAGCACCGACGAGCCGAGCCGCCGTAACGGAGGAGGCCGCGATGGAGGAGCACTTCGTCTGGGTGACGACTCGCCGCATTCGGCCGGACACCCTGGAGGACTTCGAGAAGGCGTGGCGGCCGGGCGCCCATCCGCAGGGCATGCACCGCGCCTACGCCTACTGGTCCGAGGACGGCCAGGAGATCACCGGGGTGTCGCTGTGGGACTCCAAGGAGTCGTGCGACGCCTGGCGCGCCTCCGAGCCGGAGGAACAGCGGCGCGCCGCCATGGCGCCGTACGTCGTGGAGGAGCGGGAGGGCTTCTACCGCGGCCGGGAACTCGCCGTTCCCAGCAGCTCCGGGTGAGTGGCGCGGCGCCTGCCGGTGCCCCTGCCCCGCTCTCACAGGTCCGTCTGTTCCGCCTCGCCGGTGAGGAACCGGTCGAGCTGTTCGGCCTGCCGGAACGCCGACGTAGGGGCGTTCTCCGGGGCGAGAGCGGCCTGCAGCCGGTCGATGACGTCCGGGCGGGGTGAGTGCTCGACCTCGTCGCGCAGCGCGGCGGCCTCCGCCTCGACCTCGTGCACCGCGTCCGTGAGCCGGGCCAGTGCCTCGGGTGGCGCCGCCGAGCGCAGCCGTGGCAGGACGGCGGTCTCGAACTGCTCGCCGTGCCGGTGGACCGTGGTGATGAGATGCCGGACGAGTGGTTCGAACGGTCCGCTGCCGGTGTCGGTGTACTCGAGGTCCTTCATGGTCTCCTCGGCCCGGATCAGGTCCATGGCCTGCTGCCGCACGAGCCGGTCGCCGCCGGGCACGTACCGGCGCACGGTGCTGTGCAGCCGGCGGTCGGCCACGGCCATGTCGCAGGCCAGGGCGACGGCTGCGCGCTTCAGGCATGTCCTGCGTCCCGGGTCGCCGGTCGGGAGCTTCAGGGTCTCCGCGAGGATCCGCTCCGTCTCGCGCTGCGGCCGGGTCAGGGTGGTGGTGATGTCTGTGCCGTGTGCCATGTCCGTGCTCCCTGAACAGCTCCCGCGTACCCCGGCACACCGCACGCGGCACGCATCCCTGCGGCTTTCCCCTCCCCGCGTCTCAGCCGCCTCCCCGCCCCGGCGCACCTCAGCGGCGTACCTCAAAGCCCCCGCGGCCGTCGAACCGCACCTCGCGCACCGCGTCGAACCCGTCCGCCGCCGTCGGCTCGCGCAGGCGCTTCAGCGTGGCCAGGACGCCGACGTCCGGGACGCGCTCCCGGCCCTCGCGGGCCGCGTTGCGCCGCAGCGAGCCGGTCACGTCCGGCGGGAACCAGTACGCGGTCGCCGTCGCCCCGTGGGCGTGGGCCGCCTCCACCAGCGGGCCCCACTCCTCCGGCGACGGATTGGTGTTGTCCACCGCCACCGGCCTGCCGGCCGCGAGGTGCTCGGCGACGAGCCGCATCTGCCGTTGCTGCCTGTTCCTGGCGCCCCGCGGGAACAGGTCCTTGCTGACCAGCGCGTACCGGTCGGACAGACACCGCTCGTAGAAGGTGGACTTTCCCGAAGCCTGCAGCCCGACCAGCACGGCCAGATCCACTCCAGTGGCCATGCAGGACACGATGTCACGCGACCGGCGGACGGGCGAAGGCGCGCGGACGGGCCGCTCCGCCGTGCTGACGGACGTGGCGCGGGAACCGGCTGCCGGCTGACGCCCGGCGCCCGCGCCCATTTACCGGCAATCTGGTACGAAAGCACCGAGAAGGGCCATGCGGCGTCGTGAGGGAGCGGTCATGAACAGCACAGGCGGTGTGGTCGTGGGCGTACTGGGCTCCTACGGGGGTCGCAACGTGGGGGACGAGGCGATCCTCACCGCGATGCTGGACCGGGTACGGGCCGGGCGCCCGGACACGCGCTTCGTCGTCTTCTCCCGCAATCCCCGTCACACCCGCAGCGCCCATCCGGACGTCGAGGTCGTCGGCTGGGAGGGGGTGTGCCGGGAGAGCATCTCGGACCATCTGCGCCGGCTGAACGTGCTCGTGCTCGGCGGTGGCGGGATCCTCTACGACACCGAGGCGCGCCGCTATCTGCGACTGGCCCGCACCGCCCAGGAACTCGGCGTACCCGTCTTCGTCTACGCCGTGGGGGCCGGACCGCTGACCGACGAGGCGGACTGTACGTGGGTCCGCACGGTGCTCTCCGACGCGGTCGAGGTGACGGTGCGCGACGAGGAGTCGAAGCTCGTGCTCGAGGAGGCCGGACTGACCCGGCCGGTGTCCGTCACCGCCGATCCGGCGCTGCTGCTGGAGCCGGGCGACCGCGGCCGGGCGCTGCTGCGGGCGGAGGCCGTGCCGCGCCGGACGCGGCTGGTGGGCATGAGTGTGCGGGAGCCGGGGCGGGCGGCCGAGCACCTCGACGAGGAGGGCTACCACCAGCTCCTCGCGAGTGTGGGTGACTTCCTCGTCCACCGCCTGGACGCGCATGTCGTGTTCGTGTCGATGGAGAGGGGCGACATCCGGCACGCGCACGCCGTGGTGTCCCGCATGGCCACGGCGGACCGCTGCTCGGTGCTGCACGGCGACCACGGCCCGCAGCAGGTCCTCGACATCGTCACACAGCTGGACCTGGCCGTCGGCATGCGGCTGCACTTCCTGATCTTCGCTGCGCTCGCGGGCATTCCGGTGCTGCCCCTGCCGTACGCCGGCAAGGTGTTCGACTTCGCCCAGCGGATCGGCGCGCCCGCGCTGCGCGGCGTGATCAGGGAGACGACGGGCCTGCTGCTGGCGGAGGTGGACCGCCTGTGGGACGAGCGGCCGGCCCGTACGGCCGACGCGGTCGCCCGTACGGCGGCACTGCGGCTGCGGGCGGCGCAGACCGCCGACCGCCTCCTGGCCCATCTGGACGGGGCCGCCGCGCACGTCGTCCGGGACGGCACGCCGGTGCCCGCCTCCACCGCGGGCTGAAAGCCGATGACCACCGGGTTCCGATCGCTGCCGGGTTCCGAGGAGGGACCGTGACCTACCTGAAGCCGCCCCGCGTCCCCAGGACAGTGGAACTCCCGCCCCGTCAGGCGCTGCACGCGGGCTCCACCCAGGTGCTGGTGATCGGCGGCGGGCCGGCCGGCCTCGGTGCCGCCGTCGGCGCCGCGAACGCCGGCGCGGAGGTGGTCCTCGTCGAGCGCTACGGCTTCCTCGGCGGCAACGCCACCGCGGCCCTGGTGATGCCGCTGATGAGCTTCCACAACGAGATCAAGCAGGCGATGGGCGGCGACACCACGCGCCTGCTGCCCCCCGATCACGGCGAGGGCGAACCGGTGGTCGCCGGGGTGCTGTGGATGCTGCTCGACCGGCTCGTGCGCACGGGAGCGGCCATCCGGCCCTCACTGGACACCGGCTACACCGTGCCCTTCGACCCCGAGCTGTTCAAGCTGGTGGCGTACGAGCTGCTGGAGGACCACGAGGTCCGTACGCTGCTCCACGCCTTCGCCTCGGACGTCCTCAGCCTGCCCGACCGGGCACGCGCGGTGTTCGAGACCAAGTCGGGGCCCCTCGTCCTGGACGCGGACGTGATCGTCGACTGCACGGGCGACGGCGACATCGCCGCGGCGGCGGGTGCGGCGTACGAGACCGGGCGGCCGGAGGACGGCTGGACCCAGCCCATGTCGCTGATGTTCCGCATGGTCCGCTTCGGCCACGAGGAGTTCGCCGCGTACACCCGCGCCCACCCGGACCAGTGGCGGGGGGTGCACGGGCTGTGGGACCTGGTCCGGGCCGCCACGGACGCCGGGGAACTGGACCTGCCGCGCGAGGACGTCCTGTTCTTCGCGACCCCGAACAGCGGCGAGGTGGCGGTCAACTCCACCCGTGTCACCGAGGTGCTCGGCACCAGCGTCTGGGACCTCACCCGCGCGGAGTTCACCGCCCACCGGCAGATGGCGCAGATCGCCCGCTTCCTGCGCGAGCGCGTGCCCGGCTTCGCCGACTCCTACGTCGTCCAGAGCGGTGTGCAGGTCGGCGTCCGCGAGACGCGCCGGATCACGGGCGACTACCAGCTGACGGGAGAAGACGTCCTCAAGGCGCGCAAGTTCGACGACGCCGTCGCACGCGGCGCCTACCCGGTCGACATCCACAACCCGAGCGGCCGCGGCACCCTGCTCAAACGGCTGCCGCGCGGCGAGTCCTACGACATCCCCCTGCGCTGTCTCCTCCCCCGCGACCTGGAGCGGATCATGGTCGCCGGCCGGTGCATCTCCGGCGACCACGTGGCCCACTCCTCCTACCGCGTCATGCCGATCTCCATGGCCACCGGACAGGCGGCGGGCGTCTGCGCGGCCCTCGCGGCGATCGGCGGCCGACGGCCCCGTGACGTCCCGGCGAGCGCGGTCCAGCGAGAACTGCGCGCCCAGGGCGCAAGCCTCCCCTGAGAATCCGGCGGCGCGCCCGGCACCCCCGGCGCCTCCCGCGCCCGGGTGACACCGCGGCCCGCCGGGGTACCCGAGCCCCTTCGGAAGGCCGGAGTCGACACGACAGGGGGCGGAACCATGCCTGCCCGGGCCGGGTCCGCCGTGGCGGACCCCCGAGAACGCCGTCGCGCCGCCGCCCGTTCCGCGCGCCCGCGGAGCAGGGTCCCGGAAACCGGCGAGGAACCCGATCTGCTGGGCCAGTACCTCGCCCAGATCGCCGCGACCCCGCTGCTCGACGCGGCGGACGAAGTACGGCTGGCCCAGCGCATCGAGGCCGGTGTGCACGCCGCCGCGGAACTGGAGCGGGCGGACGCTGGCGAGACCCGCCTCGCGCCGCGGCGGCGCCGTGAACTGGAGGCGGCCGTACGGGACGGCGGGCACGCGAAGGACCACATGATCCGGGCCAACCTGCGGCTCGTGGTGTCGATCGCCAAACGGCACGCCCACCGGGGCGTGCCCCTGCTCGATCTCATCCAGGAGGGCAACCTCGGGCTGATCCGGGCCGTGGAGAAGTTCGACCACACCAAGGGCTTCAAGTTCTCCACCTACGCCACCTGGTGGATCCGGCAGGCGGTCGAACGGGGCCTGGCCCAGCACGCCCGCACCGTACGGCTGCCGATGCACATCGTGGAGGAGTTGCAGAAGCTCGCGAAGACCGAACGGCGGCTCCAGCTGCGCCTCGACCAGGAGCCGACGGACGAGGAGGTCGCCCGGGAGAGCGGGCTGGCCGAGGACCGGGTCGCCTGGCTGCGCGGGGTCGGGCGGCACACCCTCAGCCTGGACACGCCCGTGGACGACACCGGGGAGACCGTGGTCGGCGACCTCATCCCCGCCACGGACGTGCTGCAGGCTCCCCAGGTCGCCGAGTACCGGGCGCTCGCCGAGGAGCTGAGGGACGCCCTGGGCGTGCTGGCGCCCCGGGAAGCGATGATCCTGAGCCTGCGCTACGGCCTGCACGACGGGCACCCGCGCACGCTGCAGCAGGTCGCCGAGCGGGTGGGGCTGACCCGGGAACGCGTGCGCCAGCTGGAGAAGCACTCGCTGACCCGGCTGCGGGAGCCCGAGACGGGCGAACGGCTGGTGGACTGGGCGGCGAGCTGAGGACGACGGCCGTCTACGGGCGCCCGCGCGGGGTACCCCGTGTCGCATGGCCGGTATCGAACTCAGAAGCGCAGCCTTCAGCGACCACAGCATGATCCCGCGCCATCACGCGCATGACGCGGACAACGTCTCCCCGCCACTCGCCTGGTCCGGCGTGCCGGAGGACGCGGCGGAGCTGGCCCTGCTGTGCGAAGACCCGGACGCCCCGTCAGGAACCTTCCTGCACTGGCTCCTCACCGGTATCGATCCGCACCTCGGAGGCCTGGACGCCGGCGAGACGCCCCAGGACAGCCAGCCGCACCGCAACGGCTTCGGGGAGCGGGGCTGGGGCGGCCCGCAGCCCCCGGTCGGCGACGAGGCCCACCGCTACTTCTTCCGCCTCTACGCCCTGCCCGCCCCGGTCTCGCTCCCGGACCGGGCCACCGCCGACGAGGCCCACGCCGTCCTCGAACGCGAGCAACTGGCGAGCGGCATCATCGTGGGGCTGTACCAGCGCTGACCGGGCCGCCCAGCCCCGGGTGCGCGACCGGGCCTGGGCGGCAACACTCGCCGTGCAAGTCGGTGATCAGCGGGCGGACCCGCCTCCCACCGCCAGGACCGCCTGGTCGATGCGGTCGGCCAGGTCGAGGTCGCGCGGGGTCACCGCCTGCACCGAGCGGGTCTGCAGGGTGAAGCGCACCCCGTCCGGTGTCCGCCGCGTCCGCGGGTGCTCGCCGATCTCGTCGGCGGCGCGCTCGACCTGTGCCAGCAGCAGCTGGACGCGGTCGGCCGGCAGTGCCACGGTGCGGGACAGTTCGCGGGTGTCACCGGTCCAGCCGGGGCGCTCCCGCAGCGCCGCTGCGACCTCCTCCCCGCTCAGGGGGGCCGGGGCGTCCGTCGCGCGGCTCGAGCGCTCGGGCATCGCGTCGGGTTCCACGAACAGCGTGCCGAACTCGTCGGGCAGGGCGCTGCGCAGGTCCGACTCCAGGCCCGTGTCCTCGGCCGTGATCCGGGCGACCACGGTCTGCGCCAGGAACAGCGCCTGCTCCGGGGTGGCCCCCACGGGCCGCGCCACGTCGGCCAGCAGCTCGTCGAGCCGCACGTCGGAGTCGTCCGCCGCGTCGCCGCCGCGTTCCAGCACGCCGCGCTCGTGTGCCGGTACGGCCTGCCGCAGATGTTCCCGGCGTGGCGGGTCGAGGCGCCTGCCCAGCGCCGCGAGTACGAGGTGGACGGCGGCGTCGGCGGCCTCCGTGTCGTCGAGCCGGGCCCGAGAGGCCACCTCTTCCACCAGATGCCGATGGGTGATCATGCTGCCTCCCGCTGGTAGTTCGCGTACCGACGGGTGCCCATGGGCCCCGACGGATACACCGCTGCGCATGTCACGCGTATCCCGCCATCACGCGTAGCCGCGGAAGCAGACGAAGAAGACGAAGCAGACATGGATCGCCGTATTCGTGGTAGTTCGGCACGTGCGGCACTGAAGCGGCAGTGCAGACGACGAATTTCCGGAGGTACGAACATGGCTACGGCACAGATGGTGCGTGACGTGATGACCGCCCCGCCGGTCGAGGTCGACCCGAACGCCTACGTGACCGACGTCGCCCGCCGTATGCGGGACGAGGACATCGGCGCGGTCGTGGTGACGGAGGACGGCCACCCGCGCGGCCTGGTCACGGACCGGGACCTGACCGTGCGGATCCTCGCCGAGGGCGGCGACATCAGCGGTACCCGGGTCCAGGACGCGTGCAGCACGGACCTGGTCACGCTCAAGCCCGACGACCCGGTCGACCGCGCCGCCGAGCTCATGAGGGAGAAGGCGGTGCGCCGGCTACCGGTGGTCGATCCCGACCGGGACTGCGTGGTCGGCATCGTGTCGCTTGGCGACCTGGCCGTCGAACGCGACACCGACTCGGCGCTGAGCGAGATCAGCGCGGCACGCCCGAACACCTAGGGCTCGGCAGAAGGCCACCCACGAGGCCCGCACCGTCATGGAACTCCTGGGCGAGACCACCCGGGGCGGCATGACGGACAAGGTCAGGCAGTCACTGGACGCCGAACTCGCCCGGGTGCTCTTCACCGGCAGCACCGACGGCATCACCTGACCCCGGGCTCTTCTCCGGCCGCCGGCTCGGCGACGAGCCGGCGGACCTCGGCGTCGAGCCGGACGTCCAGTTCCCGCTCCACGTCGGGGTAGGCGATGCCGCAGTCGACGGCCGTGTCGGTGCGCTTTGCCACGGGTACCCGGCGGGCCGTGGAGCGGCAACGGGTGCAGGACGCGCCGGCGAGGTGCCGTCCCTCCGCAAGGAACACCACTGGGGAGTCGGGGAGCGACTGATGACGTCCAAGGAATTCCTCGCCGTCGTGCGGGAGCAGGGAGAGTACGCGGACCTCGACGAGGCGACGCAGGTCACCGAGGCGGTGCTGAGCACCCTCGGGGACCGGCTGCAGCCGGCCGCGGCGGATCATCTGGCGGACCAACTGCCCGCGGAGATCGGCGAGTTCCTCACCGGTGTGGGAAACACCGGCAGGACCTGGGGCGTGGAGGAGTTCCTCCGCCAGGTGGCCCGGGCCGCCGCCGAGGACGAGACGGCCGCCCGGCGGGACGCGGAAGTGGTCCTCACCACCCTCGGCGACACCGTGTCGGGCGGTGAGCTGAACCGGCTGCTCAGCCAGCTGCCGAGCGGCTACGCCGAGCTGTTCGGCCACCCCGAGCTGGCCTGACCGGGCACGCCGCCTCCTGCCGCGTCCGGTCGGGCGGTACGGCACCGGGCCGGACGAGTCACCTGGAGGAACCATGACCGCAGCCGGCCGTTCCGGCACCGTGCTGGTCGGCATGGACGACGCGCCGGACGCCTGGTCGGCCCTCGACTGGGCGGCCGCCGAGGCGGAACGGGGCGGTGACGCGCTGAGGATCCTCCACGCCGTCGACCTCGGCGGAGAGCCGACGGGGCCGGACGAGAAGGCCGATCCGCACGTCGTACAGGCCGGCGTAGCCATCCTGGACGACGCCCAGGCCCGGGTCGCCGTCGCCAGACCCGGTCTCGCGACGGATGTCGTCCTCGCCCGGGGTCACCCGGCGGAGGCGCTGATCGAGGCCGCCGGGGATGCCGGCGCCCGGCTGGTCGTGGTGGGGACCCGCGGCCGGGGCGGCTTCACGGGACTGCTGCTGGGGTCGGTCAGCCTGCGGCTGGCCGCCCACACGGACCGCCCGGTGGCCGTCGTCCGGGGATGGCGCACCGGGGGTGACGCGCTGCACGACGCGGTCGTGGTCGGCGTCCACGACGAACGGGACGAGGACGTCGTACGGTTCGGCCTCGAGGAGGCCGAGCGGCGCGGGACGACGGCGCGCCTGCTGCACGCCTGGACGCCGTTTCCCCGGACCGGGCTGATGGTGCCCCAGGTGAGCCGGCTGGACGACGAAAGGCGGCTGCACGAGCGGCTGCTCGACCGCGCCCTCGGTCCGGTCGCCGACCACCCGAAGGCGCACACGGACACCGACTTCGTCATCGGCTCGCCCGCCGGCGTGCTGGTGGAGGCCTCGACGAGGGCCGGCCTGGTCGTGGTGGGGCGCCGCCCGCCGCGCGGCCCCCTGGGACTGCGGCTGGGAACCGTGTCGCACGCCGTCCTGCACCACGCGAGCTGTCCCGTGGCCGTGGTGCCCGTCGCCGAGGGCGAGGACTGAATCGGCGGCCTGTCGGTGAACACCGAAACCGGCGAGTGCCTCGCGGGCTGTGTGTCACACGCCGACCGGCCAGGTCTCCCGCTCCCGGCTCTCTGCGGTCAGCGGGCGCAGGGGGGTGAGCGCGTGGGTGCGGTCGAGGTAGCAGAACGCGTCGTAACGCTCCGCCAGGACCGTGGGGACGTAGTTGCCGACGCGCTCGTACTGCGGCCGGTAGACCACGCCGATGGCGCGGTGACCGCGCTCTTCGTGGAACCACTCGCCGTGCCCGGCCGACGGCGGCCGCTGGAACTGCACGTGCGGGAAGACGAACAGCGCCCGCGCCCCGGGCAGCGCCCGGTGCAGCAGATCCTCCAGGCTGCCCCGGCGCGCGGCCGGCACGCCCATGACCTTCGGTACGTCGCCCCACGCGTCCGCGGCGATCACGGTGCCGGAGTGCGAGCCGAACCCGACCAGGACCACGCCCCTGCCCATGTGCCGTTCCCGCACCAGCTGGCCGACGTTGACCATGCCGGTGTCGGCCATGTCGGTGGCGCGGGCGTCGCCGACGTGTGTGTTGTGCGCCCACACCACGGCCTTGGCGTCGGGGCCGTAGTGCTCCATCAGCCGGTCGAGGGTGTCGGCCATGTGACGGTCCCGGATGTTCCACGCCTCGGGCCCGCTGTCGATCATGGCCCGGTAGTAGCGCTCGGCGCCCGCCAGCACCTCGGCGTTCTGCCGGGCGGTGAACTCGGTGAGGGAACCGTCCAGGGCGGCAGTCCGCGCCGCCCGCCGGCGCAGCTCGGTCAGCAGGGACATCACCTGCGGCTCACAGCCCTCGGACACGTACCGGGTGGCCAGCGCGTAGGACTGCGGGTCCTGTGCGTACGGCTCGAAGCAGCGGTACGCCTCCAGGGCGTGCTCCACCCGGTCGGGGTCGTGTTCGCGCAGGTGGGCGAGGACCGCGCTCAGCGACTCCCACAGGCTGTAGACGTCGAGCCCGAAGAATCCGACGCGCCGCTCGGGCGGCAGCCCCTCGTTGTGCCGGCGCAGCCACCGGGTGAAGGCGGCCACGTCGGTGTTGCCCCACATCCACGCCGGCCAGCGCCGGAAGCCCTCCAGCACCTCTCCGGGATCCTCGGGGGCGCCGGGCGCGGCGACCACCGCGTTGTGCACGGCCTGGCAGTCCGGCCAGTCGCCCTCCACCGCGACGAAGGAGAAGCCCTTCTCCTCGATGAGCCGGCGCGTGAGCACGTCACGCACCTGGTAGTAGTCGGCGGTGCCGTGGGAGGCCTCGCCCAGCAGCACGTAGCGGGCGTCGCCGATGCGCTCCAGCAGCGGGTCCAGCGACGCCGGATCGGCCAGGGGCAGGGCCCGGTCTCGGATGCGGTCCTGGTCGGTGTCGGGCACGGCGTGCTCCCCCTTCCGCGGGGCATGCGCCCCTTCCTCAGGGCGCGCACCGGGTTCCCGTCGCGCCGCGCGCCGAAACGGTGGCGGGGCGGCAGGGGCCGTACGACACGCCTCCGCTCAGGCGCACGTCACCGGGCGCAGCCCACGTCCAGCACCTCGACCACGTCGCCGTCGACGGTGTACACGAGCCAGCACCACTCTCCGAACGCGGCCGCGAGGTCCGGCGCCTGTGTCTCGGTGTCGTCCGTGACCGCTCCGATGAGCCTGATGATCTCTTCGTGCATGTCGCCCGGCACGTCGAAGAGAACGTTGGCGGCCGTCTGGATCATTTCGACTTTCATGGCACCCCCCGATCGGCAGGAGCGGCATGGTCCGGCGAAGCCGGCTGCTCCGGGCTGCGCACAGGTCCCGGCAGAGCCCTCATCGACCACGGTAAACCCACCGGCCGCCGATCAGGGAACGTCCACGGCCAGATCGTCCACCACCGCGCGCAGCCCGTGCAGTTCCGCGACGCGCCTCTGCCGCGCGGCGCCGGTCCCGGTGCACTGGACGGCGCTCAGCCAGCCGCCGACGCACCGGTCGTCACTGTGCCGGCTGAGGTGGGGCTCGATCCGTTTCCACAGCTCTTCGATCAGCCGGCCAACGGCCGTGGGGGCGCAGTCACGGGTGTGGGTGGCCGGCAGGGTCCCGGCGGGCCCGTGCCGGGCCGCCCGCCAGCACGCGGCCGTCAGCAGCGCCTCGGGGACGTCGGGCGCGGGTTCTCCTGCGCGCACCAGGTCCACGGCGTGCCCGACGAGGGCGCGGACGAGCAGGGCGTACGCGGTGGTGGCCTCGGCGTCGGGCAGCACGTCCGCGATGCGCACCTCGATGGTGGGCAGGTGCGCCGAGGGCCGGACGTGCCAGTAGACCATGGCCGGATCCAGCGCCGCGCCGCTGGCCAGGAGCCGGCCGACGAGCCGTTCGTAGTGGTCCGCGTCGCGCAGAAGGGGAGGCGGTCCGGCCGAGGGCCACCGGCTCCACACCATCGAGCGCCAGCTGGCGTATCCGGTGTCCGTTCCGTCGCAGTAGGGCGAGTTGGCGGTCAGCGCCAGCAGCAACGGCATCCAGCCCCGCAGGTGGTCGACCGCCTGGACGGCCTCTTCCCTGTCGGCGACGCCGACGTGCACGTGGCACGCGTTCACGCCCTGCTCGTGGACGACCGGGCCGAAGCGGCGCACCAGGGCGTGGTACCGGTCCCGGTCCAGGACGGGCGGCGGCCCGGCGCGGCCCAGGACCGCCACGCCGCTGGGCACCAGCAGGCAGTCGTGCTCGGCCGCGGCGAGGGCAGCGCCCGTGCGTAATCGGACGACCTCCGCCTGCAGTTCGACGGCCGTACGGCACACCGCGCTGACGGTCTCCACCTGCGCCTGCGACAGCTCCGGTGTGGCGTACGGCCCGCCGAGGCGAGCGCGGGCGGCGGCCACGACGGAGGCCGACCGGCCGACGGCCGCCCCGCTGTGCCGGTCGGCCAGAACGAACTCCTCCTCCACGCCCACCGTCGTCGGTGCCGCCGTGTCCGGCGGGCATCCGGGGCCGCCGGCGGCGGCCGGGGTCACGGCATCAAACGGCTCTGGCACATCCAGCCCCTTCGCACGACACACGGGACACGGGCCACCACCCGTCACGGACGCCGCGCCGAGGCGCACCGGCCGCCGGCGGACGGACGACGAGTGGGGACCGCCATGCTCGGCCCTGCGCCGAAACCACCGCAAGCGGTTGCCCGGCCACCATCACCGCAGGCCGACCACCGCCCGCGAGCGCCCCCGGATGCGCCTGGTGCCACTGCCACTGCTGTGGCGTGCCCGGACCGTCATGCGTTCAGGCGCCGGCCGGCGGCGGCCCGGTCGTGCCTCTCACTTCGAGGTACGGCGTGGCGAGGTCGACATAGCCCGGACGGTCCGGCTCCTCGATCCGGTCGAGCAGCCGCTGCGCGGCGCGCCGGCCCACGTCGTGGCTGGCGTTGTCCACCGTGGTCAGCCACAGATGGCGCAGCCGGGAGAGGTAGGTGTTGTCGTAGCCGACCAGGGAGAGGTCACGCGGCACCTGCAGGCCGCACTCCTCGGCGGCGGAGAGTGCGCCGACGCAGGTCATGTCGTTGACGGCGAAGACGGCGGTCGGACGCTGCGGGCGGCTCAGGAGCCGGACCGCGGCCCGGTAGCCGCCCTCCTCGGTGAGGTCGCCCTGTTCCACGACCGCCGTGCCGGCGAGGCCGTGCTCGCGCATGGTCGCCTCGAAGCTGCGCCGGCGCAGGGCCCCGACCGCGCCCCGGCCGGTGATGTGGGCGATGCGGCGGTGGCCGAGGCCGATGAGGTGCTCGGTGGCCAGGCGGGCTCCGTGCTCATCGTCGTTGGCGACGATGTCCACTCCGGGCAGCACCGGCTCGCGGGTGCCGGCGACGACCGTGGGGACCAGCCCGGCGGCGGTGCGCAGGGCCTGCGGGTCCTGGAGCGTGCCGACCGCGATCAGGCCGTCGACGCGGAGTTCGGTGAAGGTGCGGGTGAGGTCCTCGCCGAGGCGCCGGTTGAGGTGGCCGTCGGCCAGCAGCATGTGCAGGCCGTTGTCGTAGAGCCGGGCGTTCAGGCCGTCGAGCAGGTCCACGAACCAGGGGTTGCGCATGTCGTTCAGCAGCACTCCCACGGTCCGGGTGCGCCGCTCGCTCAGGCTGCGGGCGGCGGCGTTGGGCCGGTAGCCGAGCGCTTGGACCGCGGCGAGGACGGCCTCGCGCTTCTCCGGCCGCACACCTTCCGAGCCGCGCAGCACCAGCGAGACCAGCGACTTGGACACGCCGGCCCGTTCGGCGACGTCACGGATGGTCGGAGAGCCCATGACTGGACCGTTCCATATGCCGGCCGCCCCTGTAAAGGTCCCTTGACATGCGGGACATGGAGGAACCATGGTGGACGCAGCTTCTGGAACGGTCCAAAGAAGGGCGCTCATGGTGCATACGCTCGGCGTCGCCGTCGTGGGATTCGGCTGGATGGGACGGGTGCACACCCAGGCGTACGCCCGCCTGCCCCACCATTTCCCGCAGTTGTCCGTGCGGCCGGAACTCGTCGCCGTCGCGGACGAGGTACCGGGCCGGGCGGAGGAGGCGGCCGGTCTGTACGGCTTCGCCACCGCGACCCGCGACTGGCGTGAGGTGGCCGCCGACCCGCGCGTACAGGCGGTCAGCATCACCGCGCCGAACTTCCTGCACCGGGAGATCGGCGTGGCGATGGCCGAGGCCGGCAAGCACATCTGGATCGAGAAGCCGGTGGGGCTGACCGCCGACGACGCCCGCGCCGTGGCCGACGCGGCGGCGAAGGCGGGGGTCCAGGGCACGGTCGGCTTCAACTACCGCAACGCGCCCGCCGTCGAGACGGCCCGGGAGCTGATCGCCTCCGGCGAGATCGGCACGGTCACCCATGTCCGCATCCGCCTGTTCAGCGACTACGCCGCCCATCCGGACGGCGCCCTGACCTGGCGTTACGAGCGCGGCCGCGGCGGCAGCGGAGTTCTGGGCGATCTCGCCTCGCACGGCGTGGACCTGGCCCGCTTCCTGCTCGGTGAGATCGTCTCGCTCACCGCCGACACCGCCGTCTTCGTGCCGGAGCGGGCCCGCCCGACCGGCGCCACGGCCGGGCACAGCCGCGCCTCCGGCGGCGAACTCGGGCCGGTGGAGAACGAGGACTACGTCAACTGCCTGCTGCGCTTCGCCTCCGGCGCCCGCGGGGTCCTGGAGGCCTGCCGGGTCTCGGTCGGCGAGCAGAACACCTACGGCTTCGAGGTGCACGGCACCAAGGGCGCCGTCTTCTGGGACTTCCGCCGCATGGGCGAACTCGCCGTCAGCCGCGGCACGACGTACCAGGACCAGCCCGTCAGCACGGTGTACGTCGGCCCCGGCCACGGCGAGTACGCCGCTTTCCAGCCGGGGGCGGCCACCAGCATGGGCTACGACGATCTCAAGGTCATCGAGGCGTACCGCTTCCTGCGTTCCGTCACGGAGGGCACCGCGATCGGCACGACGCTGAGCGACGCCGTCGCCGCCGCCGTGGCCCTGGACGCGATGTCCCGCTCCGCCGGGCAGGGAACGTGGGTGGACTTGACGTGACCGCCGTATCGTCGTCCTGCCCGCAGCCGGGTCGCGGCTCCACCCGATCGGGCGGTGCGTGAGACGGTCGGCGTGCCGCGGCCGCGGACTAGGATCCGAACCGTGGCAGAGGTCCCCGATGAGTTGATCAGGCTGGAACGGACCGCCGAGGAAGAGCGCGCGAAGCTCGCGGGTCTCACCGGTGACGCGTACGACGCCCAGGTGCGCCGCTGGCGCGAGGCGTCCGAGGCCGCACGGGGGGCCGTCGCCGCATACGCCACGGCCACCGGCGCGAACCCGGACGAGGTCGAGCAGGCCGTGCGGAGCGCCGTGCAGAAGAGCCAGGAGGACCCGGCCGTCGAGTAGGGGCGTTCGGGGGCAGGGCCGAGCAGACAACGCGGACTTGTTCGGCGATGCTGGACAGGGGTGGCACACCTGCACGCGACAAGGAGCACGGTATGCCGACAGATCCGGTAGGACGATTCCTGGCGGCCCTCGACCCCGATCACCGGGAGGCCGTCGGTGCCAGGCCGCGCCAGGAGCAGGAACAGCTCGCGGCGGCCTGGGAACGCGAACTGGAATTCGACGACGAACTCGACACCCTCGACGAGCTGTCCCCGCCCGCCGCGGAGGCGGAGGCCGCTCGCCGGGTCCTGCACGGCCAGGCCGGTTAGGTCCTGCCTTGCGGCCAGACGCCGTGGTCGGCGACGACGGCGCTCATTTCATCGCGGCGACCACGGCGGAGACGACGGCGGTCGTGACCAGGCTGCCGATCATGACCAGTCCCACGCCGATGACGAAGAGTCCGCTGGCGTCGTCCGACCAGTCGGCGTAGGCGGCGAGGGTGAGGCCGGCCGTCGTGCCCAGCACCGCGCCCGCGACGTAGTGCCGGGACGCGGCCCAGCACACCGGCAGCAGCAGCGTGAGGACCAGGCCGATGACCTGCCACGCCTCGTACGGCCCGGTCGTCGAGCCGTCCGGGTGCACGTCACGACGCTGGTCCCAGCCCAGCCAGGCGGCCCACACCGCCAGCGACACCCCCGCCAGAACGAGGACCGATAGAACGTGGGCGGCGTATCTCGGTTGTCCATGACTCATGCCCCGAGCCTGGCAACCCGCGCCCCCGCCGGGCAGAGCGTGCGTACTCAGCTTCACCTGAGTACGCGAGCGCGGCACGGCCGGCGTGGCGACGAGTTCGGGACCGCCGGGTGGTCTTCACGGGAGGGACGGAAAGAAGGAGATGCATCATGCCTGGACGAGGAACCGCCGGACAGCCCGTCGCCGAGCTGGACGACCGCTACAGCTCCGCGCTCCACGCCCGGCCGGGTGCCGCGGACGTCACCGCCACGGAGTGGGCGGAGGCCGAACGGCAGCTGGCGGCCGCCGAGATCTTCTGGTTGTCCACGGTGCGGCCCGACGGCCGGCTTCATGTCACCCCCGTGATCGCCGCCTGGCACGAGGGGGTGTTGTACTTCTCCACCGGCTCGGGGGAGCAGAAGGCACGCAACCTCGCTCATGACGGCCACTGCGCGCTGACCACCGGCCGGAACGCGCTCGGCGAAGGGCTGGACCTCGTGGTCGAGGGCGAGGCCGAGCCGGTCGCCGATCCGGCCGTGCTGGAGCAGGCCATCGCGGCGTACGAGGCGAAGTACCGCGAGCACATCACCTCGCCCGAAGGCACGTTCCACGGGATCGGAGACGCCGCCCGCGCAGGGGATGTGGTGGTGTTCGCGGTGTCCCCGAACACGGCGTACGGCTTCGGCCGGGACGACGGGGTGTACAGCCATACGCGCTGGGTGTTCTGAGGCACGGCGAGCCGAAGGGCCGGTGGCCCGTGACCCTGCCCGCCGCCGGCCCCGGGGGAGCGGGCGACACGGTCAGCCGCGCTCTTCGGTCGGCAGTTCCACGGGATAGGGCTCGCCGAAGTCGGCCGAGCGGCTGACCTTCTCCCACGCGGTCGCCTCCGCCAGCTGACGCTGCGAGTAGTCCTGCGCCATCGTCACCGCGTTCACGCCCAGCAGGAGGTGGGTGGGGACCTGCTCCTGGTGCACGGTGCGGACGATGATCTCGGCCGCCCGGCGCGGATCCCCTGCCGCACCGGCGGTGCTCTGCCGCACGCGCCGGTTCATCGCGCCCACCGTCTCGTCGTAGGCGTCGGGGATCGCGTGGACCGTCATGGAGGAACCGGCCCAGTCCGTGGCGAAGCCGCTCGGCTCCACGACCATGACCCGCACGCCGAACGGCGCGGTCTCGGCCGCCAGGACCCGGCTGAACCCGTCGACCGCGAACTTGGCCGCCTGGTACGAGGCGATGCCCGGCGAGCCGCCGACCCGGCCGCCGATCGAGGAGAACTGCACGACGGTGCCCGCCCCTTGCCGGCGCAGGGTGGGCAGCGCGGCCTTCGTGATGTTGTAGACGCCCCAGAAGTTGGTCTCGAACTGGGCGCGGAAGTCGTCGTCGTCCGCCGTCTCGATGGGCGACACGTTGGCGTATCCGGCGTTGTTCACGATCACGTCGATGCGCCCGAAGCGCGCGACCGCCTCGGCGACGGCCTGCTGGGCGGCGTCCGGGTTCGTGACGTCCAGGGCGAGCGGGAGGAGGCGGTCGCCGTACGCGCCGAAGGCCTCCGCGAGCGCCTCGGGGCGGCGGGCGGTGGCCACGACGCGGTCTCCGGCGTCGAGGGCGGCGGAGACCAGGGCGCGGCCGATGCCGCGCGACGAACCGGTGATGAACCAGACCTGCGTGTTCTGTGGACTCATGCAGTTAGTACAACACTGTTCTCTTAATAACGCAACACCGTTGCCTTAGGGCGTTCCTATGATGTCCTGCATGAACGAGCCTGCCTTTCAGCGTGCGCGCAGTGCCGAGGCCAAACAGGCACGGGAACGGGCGATCCTCGACGCGGCTCGTGCGCTCGGCCGCCGGCACGGCATCCGCGAGGTCACCCTCACCGACATCGCCGCCGCCGTGGGCATGCACAAGTCGGCTCTGCTGCGGTACTTCGAGACCAGGGAGCAGATCTTCCTGGAACTGACCGCGGAGGGCTGGCGGGAGTGGTCGGCGGAGCTGCGCGCGGGCCTGGAGAGCAGGGCGCAGGCCACGCCCGCCGAGGTCGCCGCCGCCTTCACCGGCACGCTCGCCGCGCGCCCGATGTTCTGCGACCTGCTCGCCCAGGCGCCGCTGAACCTGGAGCGGAACGTGTCGGTCGAATCGGTCCGCGCGTTCAAGCTCACGACCCTCCACGAGGTCGAGCTGATCGGCAAGGAGCTGCACCGGCTGCTCGGGCTGACCGAGACGCAGGCGGTCGACACGGTCGCCACGGCGACCGCCATGGCCGGCGCCCTGTGGCAGATGGCCACCCCCGGGCCGCGGCTGCGCGAGCTGTACGCGAGCGATCCCCGGCTCGGCCATGCCGTCGTCGAGGTGGAGCCCCGGTTGACCCGCGTGCTGACCGCCTATCTGACCGGGCTCGGCGTCCGGTCCGCCACGGCCACGTGAAGCGTGCAGCGTTCGCAGCCGCGCACGCGACGAGCGGCGTCTGTCGTCACAGCGCCAGCTCGACCACCACGGGGCGGTGATCCGAGATCGCCGTACCCGGCGCGGATGCCGAGCGCACCGACTCCGCCGGGATGCCCTGCGCGAGGACGCGGTCCAACTGCACCAGGGGACGGTGCGCGGGATAGGTCGGGAGGCGGATCAGGTCCCGCCAGCGGTCGGCCGGTCGCCGTGCCGGGCCCGATGCCGCCAGGTCGAGCACGGTTCTCGGCAGCGCACCCACCAGGTTGAGGTCGCCGAGCAGCAACCGCGGCCGCGGCAGTACGGCGATCCAGCGGCACACGGTGAGCAACTGGCCGATGTTCCAGCCGGGTACGAAGGAAAGGTGCACCGCCGCCACGGTGAACGGCCCGCGCGCGCCCTCCAGCACCGCCGCCACCGCGGCACGCGGCTGGTCCCGGCTCAGCGCGAGTCCGGGCCGGCCGGCGACCCGCAGCGGCACCGGGCACGGCGCCGGAGACAGCCGCAGCACCCGCCACTCCCGCACCGGAAGGCGGGACAGCAGCGCGATGCCGTGCGACGGGACCTGCCGCGCCGCGTCCGCGTGCCGCGGACCGTAGAGGAGCGGCCCCGGCCGTGCCGGGTCGGGGACCCAGCCTCGTCCGGGCACCGGTCGTCCGTGCAGGGCGGAGGCGTAACGCCAGTCGTGCGCGCCCATGGCGCCGGCGGCAACGGCGGCCTGGTCGACGCCGCCCGACCGGTCCTGGAACCGATCGAGCTCCTGCAGGGCCAGCACATCGGCGTCGAGAGCGGCGACGGCATCGGCCAGCGGCCGCCAGGGGACCTCGTCCGGCACGGGTACCGGACGGCCGTCGGCCCCTGTCTCCAGGCCGTGCAGGACATTGAAGGTCGCGAACCGCACCCGCGCCTCACCCCGACCACGCCGAAGGACAGGACATCGTTCCCACACCCGACGGTCTATCACCCCCGGCCCGCCGGGAACGGAGAAACGCGCCCCTGCGCCGCGCTCCTGCCCGGCCGCGGCACCGCTCAGCCGGCGAGGATCTTGCCCTCCTTCACGACGTAGTGCGCCGGAGCGGAGCAGCCGATGGATGGTGTGACCAGCAGGCTCACGGTGAGCGGTGCGGGTTCGGTGCTCGCGGTGGAGAACTCGCAGACCGCCCCGCTGCCCGTGAGCGGGTACCAGAACCAGCCGTCGGCGTCGCCGACGGTGACCCGGTCGGACTCCTTCCAGGTGCCCTGGGTGTGCCGGTAGACCTGCAGCCGGACGGAGGCGGCGTACTGGTCCTGCGTCGACCGCAGTGCGGTCAGCGTGACCTTGTAGTCGCTTCCGAGGACGGAGGAGGCGATGACCTGGGTGCGCGGTGCGGAGTCGGCGCTTGACGCCCCGGCGCCGGCCGCGCCCAGGCCGGCCGCCAGGAGCAGCGTGCATGCCGCGGTGGCCGCACCGCGCGTGTGATTGCGGACAAGGCTCATGTGTTCCCCCAGAGGAGCAAGCTGGACCAATCGGTCGGATCGGCTCGTACAGTGAGAAGACGAGTGATCTTGCCCCAGGGTTGTACGGCGTGAGCCGGCCGGTCAGGCGTAGAAGCGGGACAGGCTCTGCAGCACCGCGGCCGGCTTGGTGCCGTCCTCGATCTCGATCGTGCCGTCGACGGCGATCTGGACACCGCCGGGCACGTCCTCGACCGAGGTGAGGCGGGCGGCGAGCCGGATGCGGGAGCCCACCTTCACGGGTGCGGGGAAACGGACCTTGTTCAGGCCGTAGTTGACCTTGGTGGTCACGCCCTGAACGTCCAGCAGTTCGGTGAAGAGGGGGATGAACAGGGACAGGGTGAGGTAGCCGTGCGCGATCGGTGCGCCGAAGGGACCCTTCGCCGCCCGCTCCGGGTCGGTGTGGATCCACTGGTGGTCGCCGGTGGCGTCGGCGAAGGTGTCGATCCGCTCCTGCGTGACCTCGATCCACTCGCTGCTGCCGAGGTCGCTGCCGGCGAGCTTCTTCAGTTCGTCCAGGCCGTTGACGGTGATGCTCATAAGTCGCCTTCTTCTTCAGGGAGTCGGGGCGCCGTAGCGGTGGCGGACCCGGGACTTGAGGAGTTTTCCGGAGGCGGTGCGCGGGAGTTCGTCCGCGACGACCACCGATTTGGGGATCTTGTACTTGGCCAGCCGCCCGGACAGCGTGGCCAGGACCTCGTCCGGGTCGAGGTCGGCTCCGTCGGCGGGGACGACGACCGCGCGGGGCACCTCGCCCCACTTGTCGTCCGCGACACCGATCACCGCGCACTCGGCGATGCCGGGGTGGGCGAGCAGGAGGTCCTCTATCTCGGCGGGGTAGACGTTCTCGCCGCCGGAGATGATCATGTCTTTGATCCGGTCGACGATGTACACGTAGCCGTCCTCGTCGACGCGGGCCGCGTCGCCGCTGCGGAACCAGCCGTCGGCGAAGGCGCCCTCCGTCTCCTCGGGCAGCCCCCAGTAGCCGGGCATGACGTGCGGTCCGCGCACCACCACCTCGCCGGTCTCGCCGACGTCGACCGGGGTGAGGTCGGGCCGTACGACCCGTACGTCGCTGAAGAAGTGCGGTACGCCGGCCGAGCCCGCCTTGTCGACGGCGTGCTCGGCGTCCAGGAAGAGGGTGCCGGGTGCGGCCTCGGTCATGCCGTAGCCCTGCAGGAAGGTGAGCCCGCGCTGCTGGTAGGCGGCGATGAGCGGGGTCGGCACCGGCGATCCGCCGCAGGTGAGGATGCGCAGCGAGGACAGGTCGGCGTCCGCCCAGCGGGGGTGCCGGGCGATCCGGTCGAACATCGTCGGCACCCCGAACATGAAGGTGATCCGGTGCCGTTCGATCAGGTCGAGGGTCGTCCCGGGGTCGAAGGCCTCGGCCAGGACGCAGGCGCCGCCCTTGAGCAGGACCGGCAGGGTCAGCATGTTGAGGCCGGCGGTGTGGAACAACGGGGCGGAGACCAGGGCGCGTTCGTCGGCGATCAGGTCGTGGTCGACCAGGACGTTGACGGCGTTCCAGGTGATGTTGCCGTGGGTGAGCATCACGCCCTTGGGGCGGCCGGTCGTGCCCGAGGTGTACATGATGAGGCAGGTGTCGTCGGGGCCGACCGGTTCGTCGATGGGCTCCTCCGGCGCCGCTGCCAGCGCCTGTTCGTAGGCGTCGCCGATCTCGAGGTACGTCCGTACGTCCGTCTCGCCCGGCAGTCCCGCGATGAGACCGGCGTGGGCGGGGCCGTACACGAGGGCCTTGGCTCCGGAGTCGGCGAGTTGGTAGGCGATCTCGGGGCCGGCGAGGCGGGTGTTGAGGGGCACGAAGACCGCGCCGAGGGTACCGGCGGCGAACAGGGTCTCCAGGTAGGCGGGGTGGTTGGGGCCGAGGTGGGCGATGCGGTCGCCGCGCCGGACGCCGCGGGCGCGCAGGGCGTGGGCGAGGCGGGTGACGCGGGTGTGCAGGGTGCGGTAGTCGGTCGACTGCCCGGCGTGGATCAGGGCCGTGCGGTGCGGGGTCTTGCGGGCCCGGCGTGCGGGCCACGACCCCAGTCCCTCGTTGCGCATCAGTCACCCCTTACGGTTTCGTCAGCCCGAGCAGCCGGGCCGCGTTCTCCTTGAGGATCCTGGGCCTGACCTCGTCCTTGACGGACAGCTTCGCGAAGTCGGCCAGCCAGCGGTCCGGGGTGAGCACCGGGAAGTCGGAGCCGAACAGGACCTTGTCCTTCAGCAGTGTGTTGGCGTACTGCACCAGCTGCGGCGGGAAGTACTTCGGCGACCAGCCGGAGAGGTCGATGTGCACGCCGGGTTTGTGGGTCGCCACCGCGAGCGCCTCGTCCTGCCAGGGGAACGACGGGTGCGCCAGGATGATCTTCATGTGGGGGAAGTCCGCGGCCACGTCGTCCACATGGAGCGGGTTGGAGTACTTCAAGCGGATGCCTCCCCCGCCGGGCACGCCGGCGCCGATGCCGGTCTGCCCGGTGTGGAAGAGGGCGATGGTGCCGGTCTCCTCGATCACCTCGTACAGGCCGTACGCCACCGAGCGGTCGTCGGGGAAGAAGCCCTGGATGCTGGGGTGGAACTTGAAGCCCTTCACCCCGTACTCCTCGACCAGCCGCCGGGCCTGCTTCACGCCCGCCCTGCCGCGGAAGGGGTCGACGGAGGCGAAGGGGATGAGGACGTCCGCGTTGGCCGCCGCGGCCTCGGCGACCTCCTCGTTGGGGACGGGCGCGGTGCCGGTCGCGGACTCGGCGTCCACGGTGAAGATGACGGCCGCCATCTTCCGCTCGCGGTAGTAGGCGGCGGTCTCCTCCAGGGTGGGCTTCCGGTTGCCCTCGACCTTGAAGTAGGCGGAGGAGGCGTCGTGCAGGTGGTCGTCCAGGGAGGAGTGGCCCTTGGAGGACACCTCCGCGTGGGTGTGGACGTCGATCGCGACGAGGTCCTCGACGTTGAGGGTCGGCATGCTCACGCCTCCGGGATCTTCGGGGCGGGGATGCCCACGGTCTGCGGTTCGGCGCCGACCGAGGTGTGCCAGGCGTCGGCCAGGGCGTCCGGCGTCCATCCGCCGTCGGCGTAGGCGGCCCGGACCTCCTGCGGATGCGACCACAGGGTCACCTTGTCGCCGCCGATCCCGATGCACTGGCCGGTGATGCCGCGGGCGGCCTCGGAGGCCAGGAAGGGGACGAGCGCCGCGCAGTCCTCGGGGGTGCCGAAGCCCTCGCCCTTGCGCAGGAAGTCCGGCAGCGGCTCGCCGTTCCTCATCGCCTCGACGTACGGGGCGAAGGCGGGGATGGTCTCGGTCATCGCGGTGGCGGCGACCGGCACGATCGCGTTGACGGTGATGTGCGCGCGGGCCAGTTCCATGGACCAGGTGCGGGCCATCGCGGCGATCCCGGCCTTGGCGGCGGCGTAGTTGGTCTGGCCGAAGTTGCCCCGCTGCCCGGCCGGGGAGCCGACGAGGACGAGCGTGCCGCCCTCGCCCTGCTCGCGCATCCGGACGGCGGCGGCGCGGGCGCAGGTGAAGGTGCCCCGGAGATGGGTGGTGATCACCGCGTCGAAGTCGTCGTCGGTCATCTTCCACAGCACCTTGTCGCGCAGGATGCCCGCGTTGGTGACGAGGACGTCGAGCCGGCCGAACTCCTCGACGGCACGGTTGACCAGCCGGTCGGCGGCCTCGGCCGTGCCGACGGGGACCACTTCGGCCACGGCGGTGCCGCCGGCCTCGGTGAGGGACTTGACGGCAGCCTCGGCCACGGCGTCGTCGACGTCGTTGACGACCACGGACGCGCCGTGGGCGGCCAGGGCGTGCGCATAGGCCAGGCCGAGGCCCCGGCCGCTGCCGGTGACGACGGCGACCTTGCCGGTCAGATCGATGGTGGGCACGAGCGATCCCTTCGCATGGGGGTGGGGTCGTGGCGAGATCGAAGCTAAGAGCAATAATTGTTGCCGTCAATAGTTGTTGGCCACCTTCCCGGTGCGTCATGCTGGACGCCGTACACGACAAGCCACCCCTCGGGGAGCCCTCACCGGCACTCTCCGGGGGCCGAGACCAGGGGGCCCGCCATCGCCCGCCAGCACACCGACACCCCGACGCCCATCGACGCCGACGAGCCGTGGATGCGGGCGCTGCACGCGGACACGGGCTATCTGCTGTACCGCCTGGGGCTGCGCTCGGGTCAGTTGTTCAACACGTTCCTGCAGGAGTCGGGGCTGCGGCTGCGGCACTACGCGGTGCTGCGCTTCCTCGCCACGTGCGAGGGCGCGCTCCAGCGCGAGCTGAGCGCGCGGCTCGGCTACGACCCGAGCGCGATCGTCGGCCTGGTGGACGACCTGGAGAAGCTGGGCTTCGCCGAGCGCCGCCCCGCCCCGGAGGACCGCCGCAGCCGCATCGTCGTCCTCACCGAGGACGGCCGGGCGTTCCTGCGCGACACGGACCAGGCGGGCCGGCGCGTGACCGACGAACTGCTCACCCCGCTCGCCCCCGGCGAGCGGGAGACGCTGCACACCCTCCTGGTGCGCGTCGCGGAGAACCGGCTCGCCTGAACGCCCGGACGCCGGGCGAGTCGTCCGGGCGCCGGACACCGCGCGTGTCACCCAGGACGCGGCCTCGTAAGGTGTCCGCGTGACCGGTCCTGTCCCCCGCCCCCAGTCGCTCCTGCTCAGCTTCCTCGGTGACGAGGTGCTGGGCCGCGGGGTGTGCGTGTACACGGGCAGCGTCATCGAGGTGTTCCGGCGCGCCGGAGTCGGGGAGCAGGCCACCCGTTCCACGATCGCCCGCATGGTCGGCCGGGGGCTGCTGAGCCGCCGGCGCGAGGGCCGGCGGACCTATGTGGGCCTCACCGAGCGCTCGGAGGCGATCCTGCGCGACGGCGAGCAGCGCATCTGGAAGACGGGTGCGGTCAACCGGGACTGGGACGGCACCTGGACGCTGCTCGGCTTCTCGCTCCCGGAGTCATGGCAGCGCCAACGGCACGACCTGCGCTCGCAGTTGACCTGGGCGGGCTTCGGCGCGCTGTTCAGCGGGCTGTGGATCGCGCCGGGCGAGGCGGACGTCTCCGGGATCGTCGCCGAACTCGGCCTGGAAGCGCATGTGAAGGTCTTCCGGGCGCATGCGGATACCGGGACGGACGTCGCCGAGATGATCGACGACACCTGGGACCTGCCCGAACTGGCCGCCCGCTACCGGGACTTCGAGGCGTCCTGGCAGCCGTACGCCTCGGGCGGCGCGCGCCCGGCCGCCGAGGACGCCCTGGCCCTGCGCCTCCGGCTGACCGCCGAGTGGCTCCAAGTCATCCGCAGCGACCCCCGGTTGCCCCTGCCGCATCTGCCGGCGGACTGGCCCGCGGCCGGCGCCGAGCAGACGTTCCGCACGGTCCACGCCGTGCTGGAGGCGCCCGCACGGGACGCGGCACGCCGGCTGATCGAGACGATTCCGGCGGCGTAGCGCCTCTCGTACCGCACCCGCGGCGGGCCTCGGGCCCGCCATCGGGCGGGCGGTCGCCGCCGCGCACGGCGGTGCGTCCGGCACCGCCGTGATGTTGTGCACTCTATTGACGGCCGCAAGAAAACAGCCCTACATTTTTCCCCACCTTCATTCAGTGCACTGAGCATCTGCCAGGTCTCCGCTCCGCAACCGCCTCGAGGAGCCACCTCCATGCCCGCCAGCACCCGCGCCCGGACTCCCCGGACCCGTCTGCGCATCGCCCTGACCGCCCTCGCCACACTGGCGTCCGCGGCCCTCACCGCCCTCCCCGCACCCGCCGCCCAGGCGGACACCGGGACCACCACTCACCTCACCGGCACCCTCGCCGACGGCGCCGCCTGGATCGCGGACGTTCCCGCCCACTGGAACGGCACCCTGCTGCTGTTCAGCCACGGCTTCGGCCCCACCGTCGCGAACGACGCCCCCTCCGACGCCGTACGCACCGAGTTGCTCGCCGAGGGGTATGCGATGGCCGGGTCGTCGTACGACCCCCATGGCTCGATGTGGGCCCTGAACAGCGCCGAACGCGACCAGTTCGCGACGCTCGACGCCGTCACCGCCAAGATCGGCAGCCCACGGCGCACCCTCGCCGTCGGCCAGTCCATGGGCGGGCTCGTCAACGCGCAGATCGCCCGCGACGGCGCCGGCCGGGTCGACGGCGCGCTCGGCCTGTGCGGGCTGGTCGCGGGCGGCACCGACCTGGACAACTACCAGCTCGACGCCGAGTACACCCTCGCCCGGCTGCTCCTGCCCGGGCAGGACGTCGGCCTGGTCCGCTTCGGCTCCGCCGACGACGCGGCCGCCACCGCCAAGAAGCTCACCGACGCCGTCACCGCCGCCCAGAACACCCCGCAGGGCCGCGCCCGGATCGCGCTCGCCGCGGCCTTCCTCAACCTGCCCGCCTGGGCGCCCGGCCAGGACCGGCCCGCGCCGGCCGACTGGGCGGGCCAGGAGGAACAGCAGTACGCGTGGTTCGCGCAGGGCATCCTGTCCTTCGTCGAGGGCGGCCGGTACGCCGTCGAGCAGTCCGCCGGCGGCGACAACTCCTGGAACCGGGGCGTCGACTACGGCCGCCTGCTCGCCGGTTCCGCGCACGCCCCGCAGGTCCGCGCGCTGTACCGGGCGGCCGGGCTCGACCTGCGCGCCGACCTGGTGTCCCTCACCCGGGGCGCCTCGATCACCGCCGACCCCGCCGCGGTGCGTGCCGCGCAGCGCACCTCGTCCGCCGGTCAGGGCCTCGCCGTGCCGCTGCTGGACGTGCACACGGTCGCCGACAATCTCGTCCCGGTCGAGCAGGAGCGGCGGTTCGGCGACCGGGTGCGCGCGGCGGGGGACGGCGCGCTGCTGCGGCAGGCCTACGTGGAGCGGCAGGGCCACTGCACGTTCACCACGGCCGAGACCGTGGCCGCCCTGCACGCCCTCGACCACCGCGTCGCCACCGGCCACTGGGACGACGCCGCGACCCCGGCCGCGCTCCAGCGCTCCGCCTCCGCCCTGGGCCTGGACGGGGCGGCGTACGTCCCGTACCGCCCGGCCCGCCTGACGGTCGGCCGCGACCGCCCGGCGCTCCCCACCCGCCCCTGACGTTGGGACCCTGTCATGTCCGACGCATCCGCCGCACCGCGCGGTTCTCTCCCCCTCGGCACGCTCGTCGCCGGCTGTCTCGCCGTCTGCCTCGCGCAGATCGGGCTGGCCATACCGGCCACCCTCAACGGCCTGTTCCAGGAGCACCTCCACCCCGTCGGCTCCCAACTCACCTGGATCTCCGACGCGTTCCTGCTGCCCGTCGCCGTCCTGGAACTCACCTTCGGAGTGCTAGGGGACCTCTTCGGCCGCAAGCAGCTCCTCGTCGGCGGCGCGGGGCTGCTGTGCGCGGGCGAGGCCGTCGCCGCGAGCGCCTCCGGCATCCACCAGCTGTGGGCGGGGCAGGCGCTGGCCGGCCTCGGCGCCGCCGCGCTCTTCCCGACCTCGCTCGCCATGATCGCGGCCGGCACGCACACCGGCCCGCAGCGCGCCCGCGCCATCGCCGTATGGGCGTCCAGCCTGTCGGCGGGCGGGTTCCTCGCCCCGCTGCTCGGCGGCATCACCGGCACCTACGGCTCCTGGCGGTCGGCGTTCGTGGTGGTGGCCGCACTGGCCGCGGTCAGCGCCCTGGTCAGTCTCCGGCTGGCCACCAACTCCCGCTCACCCGAGGGCCGTTCGCTCGACATCGGCGGCCAGGTCACCATCGGCGTCGGACTCTTCGCGCTGCTGTACGCCGTCATCCAGGGGCCGGCGGACGGCTGGGGTTCGGCTCCGGTGGTCGTCGCGTTCGTGATCGCGGCGGTGTTCCTGGGCCTCTTCGTGGCCGCCGAGAGCCGGGCCCGCTCGCCCCTGCTGCGGCTGGACCTGTTCCGCAACCGTTCCTTCGCGATCGCGTCGGTCGTCGCGGTCGTGGGCATGTTCAGCTTCCTGGGCACGGCGTATGCGGCGAGCATCCGGCTCGGCCCCATCCAGCACCAGAGCCCGATGCGCACGGCCTTCGCGTTCCTGCTACTCAACGGCATCACCCCGGTGCTCACCCCGCTGACGTCCCGGCTGCTGCACCGGCTGCCGGCACGGGCGCTGCTCTCCACCGGTCTCGCGCTGATCGCCGCGGGCGACTTCCTGGCCGCGGCGCTCGACGTCGGCGACGGGCACCTGACCTCGCTGATCCTGCCGCTCGGCCTGGTCGGCATCGGCTTCGCCTTCACGGTGTCGTCCATCACCGCGACCGCGGTCAACACCGTGCCGCTGCCGCTGGCCGGCATGGCGAGCGCGGCGACCAACCTGCTGCGCGACTTCGGCTTCACCCTCGGGCCCGCGGTCATCGGCGCGGTCGCGCTGAGCCAGGCGGCCTCCCGGGTGACCTCCTCACTGGCCGGCTCGCCGTCCCTGAACGCCGAGTCACGGGCGGCGGCGCACGAGGTGCTGAAGGAGGGCGGCCCTCTCGCCCTGAACTCCGTCCCCGCCGCCTCCCCGCCGGGCGCGGCCCGCGCCTACGCCCTGGACGCCCTCGGCCACGGCTACGCGATCGGTTTCGTGGTGTGCGGCGCGGCCGCCCTCTTCTCGGCCCTGCTGGCGGTGACCGCGCTGCGCGGGCGTACGGCGCAGGAGAGCGGGGCGCCGTCGGAGGAAGGGACGGAGCGAACCGCTTTGGCCGCGGGGTGAGTTGGCGCCCTTCGGGATCGTCTGGTCGTCGGCGTCCCGGCAGCGGCCGGTTCGGCGGCCGCTCTCGGCGGGCGGCCGGGAGTGCCGGAGATCAGTCGCCGGGGCGGAACCGGAGCGCCGACCAGGTGTCGTCGATGGCGATCTGCCGCACGGGCCGCACGCCCCGCTCGGACAGCGCGGCGGCCAGGGTGTCGCGGTTCAGATCGGTGCCGAGCTTCCCGCCCTTCGGGTAGGCCACCCAGGCGAGGGCATCGCGCCGCGCGGCGGCGAGCGCCGCCTGCGCGTCCGGGCCGGAAAGGTCGGCGGAGGTGGTGACGAAGGCGAGCACCGCGTCGGCCGAGGCCGGGTCGGCGCCGGCCTCGGCCTCCAGCTGGACGTCGTCGGGCTTGCCCAGCACGACGACGCTCTGGCCGGGCTTGATCTGCAGCTTGTCGAATACGGACACCTCGCTGATCCTGCCACAGAGCCGCTCGCCGGGGCTGCCGCCGCCCGCCGGCAGGCCCTTGAGCCTTCGGACCGCGGCGACCGCCGGTGTCCGTGCCGTCCGTCATGATCGGAGGCAGCGGGGCGCCGGAGGTCGTCCGGCATCTGCACCTCGGTGCCGTCGGCGTTCAGCCGGGCTCCGAGCAGGGGTGCCTAGCGACGTCGGTCTGCGAGGGCGCCATGCGTGCCGTACGCGCGATGGCCGTTCCCCTCTGTCGGCTTCCAAGGGACCGGCCATGCGCGGGAGGAGACCCGGTGTCTCAGCCGGCGGCTCCCGTCTGCGGTTCGGGCCGCTGATCCGTCTCCTGCTCGAAGCGCGCGTGGAACCGCCGGGTGTGGTCCACGTGGCGTTCCGGGCCGGTCAGGGTGACCGTCGCCGTCAGGCGGGCATCCGTGCTGGACGCCGCCAGGCGCAGGTGCAGTTCGCCCGGTTCGACCACGCGTCGTCCGTCGCGGCCGGTGAAGGAGGCGAGGTCGGCCGGCACGGTCACGCGCAGCCGGCGGCTCTCGCCGGGGGCCAGCGGCACCCGGGTGTAGCCGACGAGGCGCTGCACGGGCTGGACGACGGAGGTGACGGGGTCGTGCAGGTAGAGCTGCACGACCTCGGTGCCGTGCCGTTCCCCGGTGTTGCGGACGGTGAAGGCGAGACAGAACTCGCCGCCGGTGTCCGCCTCCGCCTGCTCGACCGTCAGTTCGCTCCAGTGGAAGGACGTGTAGGACAGTCCGTGGCCGAAGGCGAAGGCCGCTGTGGGGTCGATGTTGGAGACATCGCTGGCCTGCGCGAGCCGGGCGCCGAGGTAGGTGGCGGGCTGAGCGCCGGAGCCGCGCGGCACGCTGACGGGCAGCCGCCCGGAGGGGTTGGTGCGGCCGCTCAGCACTCCGGCGATGCCGGCGGTGCCCTCGGCGCCGGGGAAGAAGGACTGCACCAGGGCGGCCGCCTCCTCCACGGCGCGGCCGAGCGCGTAGGGCCGGCCGGCGAGCAGGACGGTCACGACCGGTGTGCCGCTGTCGAGGAGGGCGTCCAGCAGGTGCTGCTGGGCTCCCGGCAGGGTCAGCGATTCGCTGTCGCAGCCTTCGCCGCTGGTTCCGCGTCCGAAGAGGCCCGCGCGGTCTCCGAGGGCGGCGATGATGACGTCGGCCTCGCGCGCGGCGCGCACGGCCTCGTCGATGCCGGTCACGTCGCCGTCGTCGACGCCGGTGCCGCGTACGACGGTGAACTCGGCGTCGGGGAACTCGTGCCGGAGGGCGTCGTGCAGGGTCGGCAGGTCGATGCCGGCCGGTGTCTCCGGGTGGTGCACGCCGACGTGCTGGGGGAAGGAGTAGCAGCCCAGCACGGCCGTGGCCTCGGTCGCGTTGGGGCCGACCAGGGCGATGCGGCGGGGCCGGTCAAGGGGCAGGGTGCCGTCGTTGGCCAGCAGGACGACCGCTTCCTCGGCGACGGTGCGGGCCAGTTCCCGGTTGGCCGGCGAGTCCAGGTCGATCGTGCCGCGCAGCGTCTCCGGGTCGTCCGGGTCGGCTCCCGCGAGCGCGGCCGGGACCGGGTCCCAGCCGGCGTCGAGCAGGCCGAGCCGGGCCTTCTGGGTGAGCACCCGGCGCAGGGCGCGGTCGATGAGCGCCTCGGGCACCCGGCCCGCCGCGACGGCCTCGGCGAGGGGCGCGCCGAACGTCTTCACCGTGGGCAGTTCCACGTCGACGCCGGCGCGCAGGGCCTTGCCCGCGGCCTCCGCCCAGTCACCGGCGAGTCCGTGCAGGGTCTTGAGGAAGGCGATGCCGAAGTAGTCCGCGACGACCGTGCCCTCGAAGCCCCAGGTGTCGCGCAGCAGCCCGGTGAGAAGGTCCTCGTCGGCCGCCGAGGGCATGCCGTCGGTGTCGGTGTAGGCGTGCATGACGGAGTCCGCTCCGCCCTCGCGCAGCGCCATCTCGAAGGGCGGCAGGACGACGTCCGCGCGCTCGCGCGGGCCCATGCCGACGGGCGCGAGGTTGCGGCCGGCGCGGGAGGCGGAGTAGCCGGCGAAGTGCTTGAGGGTGGCGACGACGCCGGTGGACTGCAGGCCCTGGACGTAGGCGGTGCCGATGCTGCCGACCAGGTACGGGTCCTCTCCGATGGTCTCCTCGACGCGGCCCCAGCGGGCGTCGCGGACCACGTCGAGGACGGGGGCGAGGCCCTGGTGGACGCCCACGGACCGCATGTCGCGGCCGATGGCGGCGGCCATCCGGCGGATCAGGTCCGGGTCGAAGGTGGCGCCCCAGGACAGGGGCACGGGGTAGGCGGTGGCACCCCAGGTGGCGAAGCCGGCCAGGCACTCCTCGTGTGCCAGAGCGGGGATGCGGAAGCGGTTCGCCGCGGTGATCCGCTTCTGGGTGCGCGCCAGGGACAGCGCGCCGAGCGCGGGGTCGACGGGTGCCGTGCCGAAGGGGCGGGTCAGCTGTCCCAGGCCGGCGGGCAGGAGGGCGTCGAGGTCGACGGCCTCCTCCATGTCGTGCTGGTGCGGGGCGACTTCGCCGCCCTCGGCGGAGGCGCCGACCCACACGCCGTACAGTTGGGCGATCTTCTCGTCCAGGGTCATCGCGTCGATCAGCGCGGACACACGGACGGCGATGTCCTGGGTGGGGTCGTTCCAGACAGGGGCTTCGGGGGTGGTCTCTACGGCCACGTTGGCGGTCACTTTCCTCCCACGCCCATCAGGCCCTGGACGAGGGCCCTGCGGGCGAACAGGTAGACGAGCAGGACGGGCACCATCGACAGCATCACGGCGCCCAGCAGGCCGGGGATGTCGATGCCGTGTTCGGTCTGGAAGTTGTACAGACCCAGGGTGATCACCTTGGCCGAGTCGGACTGGGTCAGGACGAGCGGGAACAGGAAGCCGTTCCAGGCCTGCAGCGCGGAGAACACCACGATGGTGGACAGGCCGCCGCGCGAGAGCGGGACGACGAGCTGGAAGAACATCCGCCGCGGGGTCGCTCCGTCCACCGTCATGGCCTCGAACAGCTCCGAGGAGATGTCGCGCATGGCGCCGCTGAGGATCAGGGCCGACATCGGCAGGCAGAACGCGGCGGTGGGCAGGATGATGCCCAGGAGGTTGTCGTACAGGCCGGCTTCGCTGATCAGGTAGAACATCGGGACGATGACCGCCTGGGCGGGGATGGCCAGGCCCAGCAGGAACAGCCGGAAGATCTGCGAGGTGACCCGGCTGCGGCTGCGGACGATCGCGTAGGCGAGCGGCGGTACGAGCAGCAGCACCACGCCGACGACGCAGACGGTGACGATGATGGTGTTGAGGAAGTACCGGCCGAAGCCCGAGTCGAAGGCCGAGGTGTAGTTGTGCAGGGTGAAGTCGTGGGGGAAGGACAGCGGCCCGTTCGTGGCGTAGTCCTGCCGGGTGCGCAGGGTCGCCGCGAGCATCACGTACAGCGGCAGGCCGACCAGGACGAGCCAGACGATCGAGCCCGCTCCTGCCAGGTAGTTGGGGCGTCGCCTCATGAGACACCCTCCATGTCGCTGCGCATCTTGTCGTAGCCGGAGACGCGGACGACGATCAGCGAGATGATCGTGGCCGCGACGACCAGGCAGAGCGCGATGGCCGAGCCCGCGCCGAAGTCGAAGCCCTGGAAGGCCTTTTGGTACATGTAGTAGGCGCTGATCGTGGTGTCGCTGCCGGGGCCGCCCTGGGTGAGGATGAGCACCGTCTCGAACGTGGTGAGCCCGCCGACGACCATGAGGATCATCGAGGTGATCATCGAGTTGCGCAGCTGGGGCAGGGTGATGTGGAAGAACTGGCGGTAGCGTCCCGCGCCGTCGATCTCGGCCGCCTGGTACAGCACCTGCGGTACGGCGCGGGCGGCGCCCTGGTAGATGAGCGTGTGGAACGGCGTGAACTGCCAGGTGCTGACGAAGGCGAGCACGCCGATGGCGGTGGCCTGCTTGCCGAACAGGTTGCCGTCCCCGAACAGCCAGGTCATCCGTGCGGGGATGCCGAAGTTCGGGTCGAGCAGCGCCCGCCAGAGCACCGACACCGCGGTGGAGGACAGCAGCAGCGGGACGAAGTAGATCGCCGAGAGCACCGCGCGGTTGCGCTGGTGCCCGGCGGCCCACACTCCGAGCACGATGCTCAGCGGCGTCTGCAGGACCACGCCCAGGGTGGTGAGCAGGAGGGTGAGCCAGATGCTCTTGATCATCACCGGGTCGTCGAGGATGCGGTGCCAGTTGTCCAGGCCGACGAACCGGGGTGATCCCAGGCCGTTCCAGCTCATGAAGGACAGCACCGCCACCACGACGAGCGGGACGATGGCGAAGAGGGCGAAGAAGACGGTCGCGGGCAGCGCCCAGAGGAAGGTGGGGCGCGTGCCGCGGGCGGCGCGGGTTTCCTCCGGCCGGCGCCGGGCCCGCTTGGGGGCCACGGCGGCGGGCGGAGCACTGGTGGTCTGTGTGCTCATGAGGGGTGTCACTCGGCGGGGAGGGCCTGCATGGCCTTGATGAAGCCGTCCGCGTCGATCTGTCCGTCGAAGAACTGCTGGACGGCCTGGTGGATCGGCGTGTTGGCCGCCGGCGGGTAGGCCTGGTCCCACGACAGCTGGAAGGACTTGGCCTTGGCGACGAGGTCGTACTGGAAGCGGGAGTACGCGGGGCTCGCCGACTGGTCGAGGAACTTCGGGGTGTTGGTCGTCGTCGGCAGGTTGCCGATGGCCAGCTGGGCCTTGACGAACTCGTCCGAGTACATGAGCTTCAGGAACTTGGCGACGGCGTCGGGGTGCTTGGTCCGCTTCAGCACGGAGTAGAAGTTGTTGGTGTTGCCGACCACGTCGGAGGTGTCGCCCTTGCCGCCGGGGACGGTCGGGAACGCGGTGTAGCCGAGCCCCTTGGCGGCGAAGTCCTTGGCGTCCTGCTGCTGCTGGGCGTAGTACCAGGAGCCCATCAGCTCGAAGCCGGCCTTGCCGGATGCGACGAGCGCGGGCGAGGCGCCGTTGGTGTACTTCACCGAGTCGTAGTTCTTGCCGAAGGCCCCGGCGTCCACGAGCTGCTTGAGCATGCCGAGCGCCTTCTTGCTGTCCGCACCGGCCCACGCGTTCTTGTCGCCGTCGAGGGCCTTCTGGAACAGGCCCGGTCCGGCGATCCGGTCGTAGACGTACTCGAACCACATGAGGGTCGGCCACTGGTCGCCGCCGCCGAGGGCGATGGGCGTGACGCCCGCGGACTTCAGCTTCTTCACCGCGGCGAGCAACTCGTCCCAGGTCTGGGGCGGCTTGACGCCCGCCTTGTCGAGCACGTTCTTGTTGTTGAACAGCAGGACCGGCTGGGTGCCGCGCATGGGGACGCCGTAGGGGTGGCCGTCGACGACGGCGCTGTTGAAGACGGCGGGCAGGAACTTGTCGTCCAGGCTGGGGTCCTTCTTGACGAAGTCGTCCAGCGGCATCAGCAGCCCGGCCTTGACGAACGGCTGGATGCTGCCGCCGCCCCAGTTGAAGAAGATGTCGGGCGCCTTCGGTGTGCTGATGATCGTCTGCAGCTTCTGCTGGTAGTCGGCGCCGGGGATGGTGTCGAGGACGGCCTTGACGTCCGAGGTCTTGTTGAAGGTGTCGACGATCTGCTTCTCCACCTTGTTGCTGGCGTCGCCGTACACCAGGACATGGATCCTGCCGTCGTCCGCCGAGCCTCCCCCGCTGCTGTTCCCGCAGGCCGCGAGACTCGCCGAGAGGGCGAGTGCCGTGGCACAGACGAGCACCCGGGACATCCCTACACGCATGATCATCCGCCTTCCGAAAGTTTCGGCATCCTCGCCGAAAGTACTGCGGCTGGACAGTAGGCGCACAGAGGAGAATCGGTCAACGGTCGTGCATCCACGCGGCCAAACCGTTATCGGTCGCCATGGCCTATGCTGCGGCCATGCGCGAAGAAGACCAGGTGGCCCGCAGAGTCACACTGGCGACCGTGGCCAGGGAAGCCGGTGTCTCGCTTCCGACAGTTTCGAAGGTGCTCAACGGTCGTTCGGATGTGTCGTCTGCGACCCGGGCCAAGATCGAGCATCTCCTGGAGGCCCACGGCTACCGCCGGCGCACGCTGGGCGCGCCGCCGACGCCCCTCATCGAGATCGTGTTCCACGAGCTGGAGAGCGTCTGGGCGATGGAGCTCATCCGGGGCGTGGAGAACGTCGCCAAGCAGCACAACGCGACCGTCGCGCTCACGGAGAGCGGTACCCGGCAGGCCCCCGGGCCCGAGTGGATCGAGGGTGTGCTGCGCCGCCGGCCCCTGGGGGTGCTCCTGGTCTTCTCCACCCTGCCCGAGGACGTGAAGCGGCAGCTCGTCTCCCGGGCCATACCCTTCGTGATCGTGGATCCGGCCGGCGATCCCGACCCCGACGTCCCGTCCGTCGGTTCGGCCAACTGGGCCGGCGGTCTGGCCGCCACGCGGCACCTCACCGACCAGGGCCACCGGCGCGTCGCCATCATCACCGGCCCCGAGGACCTGATGTGCTCGCTGGCCCGCCTGGACGGCTACCGCTCGGCGCTGGCGATGGCCGGTATCGACGCGGATCCCGGGCTGGTACGTTTCGGCGACTTCCACGTCCAGGGCGGTTTCGAGCACGCGCTGGACCTGCTGCGGCGCCCGGACCGGCCCACGGCGATCTTCGCCGGCAGCGACCTGCAGGCCCTCGGCGTCCTGGAGGCGGCACGGGTGCTGGGGCTCAGCGTGCCCGGTGAGCTGTCGGTGGTCGGTTACGACGACGTGCCGCCGGCCCAGTGGTCGAGCCCGCCGCTGACCACGGTCCACCAGCCGCTCCAGCGCATGGCCGAGGAAGCGGCCCGTATGCTTCTGCAACCGAAGAACGCCAAGATGTCCGCCTCGCGGATCGAACTGGCCACGCATCTCGTGGAACGCCAGAGCACCGCACCGCCGACCCCGGACTGAGGGTCTTCGAAATTTTCGTAACGATCATTCGAACACTGCGAGGGCGGGGCGCGGATTGAATACCACCCCGAGAAGGCCTCCGTAAGAGTCATGAGAGGTCAGACGAGTCATCGCACCGCGCCAAGCGAAAGTTTCGTTAATAGACGGGGCTCTGATGGCCCGACTTTCGTTGAAGTTTCGGAAACGAAGGCGTTGACCGCCCTTCCGGGCCGGGCGCATACTCACTGGCGCTCGACGCCCCGCAGCGGCGCCAGTTCGCCCGTTTCATCTCGCTGCCGGGTCTGCCCATCGGCCTTCACACAGGAGGAAGCATGGACATGGACCACGCGTTCGACCACTCGATGAGCCGCAGAGGCTTCATCGGCCGCGCCGGTGCCCTGGCACTGGCCACCTCCGCGTCCGGGCTGCTGCTGCCCGGCACCGCGCACGCGGCGACGACCATCACCACGAACCAGACCGGCACCAACAACGGCTTCTACTACTCGTTCTGGACCGACGGCGGCGGGTCCGTCTCCATGACCCTCGGCTCCGGCGGCAACTACAGCACCTCGTGGACGAACTGCGGGAACTTCGTCGCCGGCAAGGGCTGGAGCAACGGCGGGCGCCGGACCGTGCAGTACTCGGGCAGCTTCAACCCGTCCGGCAACGGCTATCTGTCCCTGTACGGATGGACCTCGAACCCGCTCGTCGAGTACTACATCGTCGACAACTGGGGCACCTACCGGCCCACCGGCACCTACAAGGGCACCGTCACCTCCGACGGCGGCACCTACGACGTCTACGAGACGACGCGGTACAACGCCCCGTCCGTGGAGGGCACCAAGACCTTCAACCAGTACTGGAGCGTCCGGCAGTCGAAGCGGACCGGCGGCACCATCACCACCGGCAACCACTTCGACGCGTGGGCGCGCTACGGCATGCCGCTGGGCAGCTTCAGCTACTACATGATCCTCGCCACCGAGGGCTACCAGAGCAGCGGCAGCTCCAACATCACGGTGAGCGGCTGACGTTCGCTTCCGCGACGGCTGAATCCACTCCCGGCCCCGACCACGCCGACACGAGGAGGACCATCCCCGCATGCGCACCCCAGCACGTTCCCGCGTCATGGCCCTGGCCGCCGCCGCGACGGCCGTGGCCGCCACCGTCACGCTGTCCGTCGACGCCGGACCGGCGCACGCCGCGACCTGCAACGGATACGTCGGGCTCACCTTCGACGACGGCCCGTCCAACGACCACACCCCGGCCCTGCTCAACGCGCTCAGGCAGAACGGACTGCGCGCCACCCTGTTCAACGAGGGCCAGTACGCCGCGGCCTACCCGTCCCAGGTGCGGGCCGAGATCAACGCCGGCATGTGGGTCGGCAACCACAGCTACACCCATCCGCACCTGACCCAGCTGAGCCAGTCGCAGATCGACTCCGAGATCTCCCGCACCCAGCAGGCCATCGCCAGTGCGGGCGGCGGAACTCCGCAACTGTTCCGTCCCCCCTACGGCGAGACCAACGCCACCGTGCAGGGGGTCGAGGCCAAGTACGGCCTGACACAGGTCATCTGGGACATCGACTCGCAGGACTGGAACGGCGCGAGCACGGACGCGATCGTGCAGGCCAACGCCCGGCTCACCAACGGCCAGATCATCCTGATGCACGAGTGGCCCGCCAACACGCTCGCGGCGATCCCCCGCATCGCACAGGTGCTGGCGAGCAAGGGCTTGTGCGCCGGCAGGATCTCGCCGCAGACAGGCCGCGCCGTGGCCCCCTGACGGGGGCGGGGGCTCCGGTGGAGCGGTGGCAGCACGCCGTCTCGCCGGAAAGCACCTTGCGGCCCATCGGCCCGGTCCCCTGCGGGACCGGGCCACATGCGTGGGCGGCGGAATTCGGCGATGCCTCCGTACCGGACAAGTCCCCTTTCGCTGTTCGGCAGTTGGACACAGGTCGCCGTGCCCTCCTACGCGCCCGACCGCGCACCGGCGGACATCCGGCGTGCGCGCACCCACCCGAACAGCACCACGGAACACAGCGCCGCGAACGCACACCAGGTCGACACGAACTCCAGTCGCCACAGCGCCCAGCACACCGCCGCGCCCACGGCGGCCAGGACGCCCAGCACGAGCAGCCTCCGGTCGCCGGACAGCAGCAAAGAGCCCACCGTGGCCAGCAGATAGCCGACGACGAGCGGCACCACGGGCGAGACGTGCAGGGCGTATCCGACGGTGTGACCGCGGATCTCGGCCGTCACCGGGTCCCCGGCGAGGCCGCAGGCGAGCAGCGCGGCGGTCACCGCTCCCGCGGCGAGGGGGAGGACCAGCCGGAGCCGGGCGTGGGGCGGGGCCACACACATCACGCCCGCCGGAACCCAGAGCGCAGGCACCGGCAGCGCCATCACGGCCCAGGCGACGGTCGCGGGGCCGCCTCCCCCACCCGAGCGCCACACCGCCGACTCCACGATCTGGTGGGCGCCCAGCAGCAACGGCAGTGCTGCGAGCGGCAGTTCACGGCCGCTGCGCACCAGTGCCACACAGGCCACCCCGACCGCCGCGACGGCGCTGCCCGCCGCGAGATCGGCCGTCGCACTCCAGCACATCCACGCCACCAAAGGTCCGTCACGGGCCGTCCGGCTCTGCCGCCGACCACGGTACGTCCTTCTGCCGCGGGCTCCGATGATGATTAGCTTGCCCCGGCCCTCGCGCCCCACCACCCGGCCCGGCAGTCAGGAGGACTCCGCACCATGAGCAGTGGCTACGCGTACGAGTACAAGGTCGTCACCTTCCGGGAGTCGCTGATCGGCGACGCCCTGGACAGCGACAAGCTGGAGAAGGTCCTCAACAAGCACGCGGAGGACGGCTGGGGCCTGAAGGCCATCACCTCCGCCGACGTCAAGGGCCGTATAGGGCCCGGGGCCGTCGAGGGACTGCTGCTGACCTTCGAGCGCCCGCGACAGTGACGCCCGCGGAACCGGCCGGGCGCGGACAGGTCCCCGGCCGGCCGGAGGGCCGTCACGCCTCCGGCGGGCCGGGGACCCCCCTCGGCCTGCCCATCCCGCCGGGCGTCCGGCTCGAAGACACGCCCGGGTCCATGTGAGACTGTGGTGGCAGGAAACCCGTCTGCGGATACGGTCGACGCGATGGATCTCAGGGATCTGGCCGACAGGCACGGGGGCGATCCGTTCGGCATCACGACTGCCGCCGTCGCCCTCGTGGACGTACACGGCCTGATCCGCTACTGGAGCCGGAAGGCCGAGGACCTCCTCGGGTATCCGGCGTCCGGCGTGCTGGGGCGCCCGGCCGCGTCCCTGCTCGCCGGTGAGCGCTCACCCGCCTCCGTGCTCGCCGCGGCCCAGCGGCTCGGGGAGGGCTGGGAGGGGCTGATCACCGCACGTCACCGCGCCGGCCACCCGGTCGAGCTGGCCCTGCGGGTGTGTCCACTGAGCGCCGAGCACGGCTCCGGCTGGCTCGCCGTGGCGTGCGGCGCCTCCGACTCACGCCGGTGGCAACTCGACCAGGCGGTGATGCGCGGCCTGCTGGAGGAGTCGCCGATCGGTATCGCGGTCCTCGACGCCGAGCTGCGCTTCCAGTGGGTGAACCAGGTGCTGGCCGCCATGGAGGGACTGCCGGCCGACCTCGCGACCCCCCGTACGGCGGGGCCCACGGGCCCGGAACAGGTGCCCTCGGCCGTGGACTGGCAGGCCCGCCAGGCGCTGATATCGGGGCAGGGCACGCCGACCGTGGAGCATGTGCAGCCCCCGCACGGCAGGTCCCGGCGCAAGGCGCAGAGCCACCTCAGGCTCCGCTCCTCCTTCCCGCTGAAGGACCTCGACGGCAAGACGCTCGGCGTGTGCCACACCGCTGTCGACTTCACCGCGCAGGACCGGGCACGCGCGCGGCTCGTCCTCGTCAACGAGGCCGCGCAACGCATCGGCACGACGCTGGACCTCGACCGCACGGTGCAGGAACTCGCCGAGGTCCTGGTGCCGCAGCTCGCCGACTTCGTGGCGATCGACCTCTTCCAGGGCGTCCTCGCGGCCCGTGACCTCACCCCCGGACCCGTCACCGGCGGCCCTCTCCAGCGGGCGGCGCACGTGTCGATCCACGAGGAGGCGCCGGAGGCGATCGTGACCATCGGGGAGCCCACCGCGTATCCGGCCAAGTCCCCGCAGCAACGGTGCCTGACCACCGGCCGGCCGATCCTCGATCCGGTGCTGGACCCGACCACGTGGTGGCTGGCGGACGATCCGCAGCGCATGTCCAAGATGATCGGTCTCGGCGTGCACAGCCACCTGGTGGTGCCGCTCCGGGCGCGGGGCGTGACCATGGGGGTGGTCACGCTGCTGCGCTGGGAGAAACCGGGCCCCTTCGACGAGTACGACCTGCTGCTGGTGGAGGAACTGGTGGCGCGCGCGGCGGTGTGCGTGGACAACGCGCGCCGGTTCGTCCGCGAGCACAACGCCGCCCTCGCCCTCCAGACCAGTCTGCTGCCGCCCGACCTGCCCGATCACTGCGCCGTCGAGGTCGCCTACCGCTATCTGCCGGCCGACCCCGAGGCCGGTGTGGGCGGCGACTGGTTCGACGTCATCCCGCTGTCCGGCGCCCGCATCGCCCTGGTCGTCGGGGACGTGGTGGGCCACGGCATCCACGCCGCGGCCAGCATGGGCCGGCTGCGTGCGGCCGTACAGACGCTGGCCGACATGGACCTGCCCCCCGACGAGCTCCTCGCCCACATCGACGACCTCGTCGTGCGCCTTTCCGACGAGGCGGAAGCGGCCGAGAACGGGCCGATGGTGATCGGCGCGACCTGCGTCTACGCGGTCTACGACCCGATCTCGCGGAAACTCAATGTGGCCCGTGCCGGACACCCCACTCCGGCCATCGCCCACCTCAGCGATCCGGTCGAACTGCCCGACATCCCCGCCGGTCCCCCGCTCGGGCTCGGCGGACTGCCCTTCGAGTCGGCCGAGATCGAACTGGAGGAGGGCAGTGTCGTCGCCCTCTACACCGACGGTCTGATCGAGGCGTCGGACCGCGATGTCGACGTCGGCTTCGAGCGGCTCTGCTTCGCCCTGGCCCACCCCGACCGGCCGCTGGAGGAGATCTGCGACACGATGGTCCGCATTCTCCTGCCGGACCACCCGCACGACGACGTCGCCTTCCTCGTCGCCCGGACCCACGCGCTCTCCCCCGACCATGTGGCGTCCTGGGAGGTGCCCTCCGATCCCCGCGCGGTGCACGAGGCACGCGACAACACCACCCGCCAGCTGGCCGCGTGGGGACTGGAGGACATCGCCTTCACCACCGAGCTGATCGTCAGCGAGCTGATCACCAACGCGATCACGCACGCCTGCGGACCGATCGGCCTGCGCCTGATCCGTGAACGGACGCTGATCTGCGAGGTGTCGGACGCCAGCAACACCTCGCCCCATCTGCGCCGCGCCCGCACCACCGACGAGGGCGGCCGCGGCCTCTTCCTCGTCGCGCAGCTCGCCCAGCGCTGGGGTACGCGCTACACCGCCACGGGCAAGACCATCTGGGCGGAACAGCAGGTCCCGGGCAGCGCGCCCTGCTGAGCCGATCCCGCTCTCAACCGGAACTGCGCGTGGCGGCCGCCGCCACGTGGACCTGGCGGCCGTCGAGGGCGGCGAGTACCTCGGCGCAGATGGCCAGTGCCGTCTCGGCCGGGGTGCGAGCGCCCAGGTCGAGGCCGATGGGCCCGTGGATCCGCCCGAGCCGGGTGTCGTCCAGGCCTGCCTTGGCGAGTTCCGCGGCGCGGCGGGCCTGGGTGTGGCGTGAGCCGAGGGCTCCGACGTAGGGGACGCCGCGGGTCAGCGCGTCGTGCAGGACGGGGACGTCGACGTCCGGTTCATGGCTGAGGACGATCAGGCACGCGGCGGCCGGGCGTTCGGCGAGCAGCCGGACGGCGCCCTCGGCGGCGGGCTCCACCGTGGCGTGCCAGCCGAGCAGCCGGGCCTGGGCGTCCAGCAGTCCGGCGAGTTCGCCCTCCCCCACGATGACGAGACGGGGCACGGCCGGGCAGGTCTCGATGAGGACGAGTCCGTCGTCGGTGGCGTGGAGGTCCCGGCCGGCGCGGCGGCGGCCGAGCAGTTCCCGGGCGCGTGCGACGGCCTGGGCGGGTCCGGCGCCGCCCTCGGCCTCGGGTGTCGTCACGGTGCTCGACACCCGGGTACGGGTCTCGTCCAGCCGGGTGATCAGCGCGGCGTCGGCTCCCTGTGCGAGCAGGTCCCACCAGCGGGCGGGCACGGTGTCGAGGGACTGCAGCAGTACTTCGGCCCGGCCGCCGCAGGTCAAGCCCGCCCGCTTCACCTCGCCGTCATGGACGGACACCTCCCGGACGGCGGCGGTGTGGTCCCCGGGCAGGGCAGCGGCCTGCGCCGCCAGGTGCGCGTCGAACACACCGCGGTACAGGGTGCCGGAGCAGTGACCGTCCTGGTCGATCAGGAGGGCGTCGTCGGGGCGCCGGGGGCCGAAGCCCTGCTCGGTGAGGGGGCGGGCGAGGACGCCGGTACGGCCCTGCGCCGCCCACTGCCGTGCCGTCTCCGCGAGTTCACGCATGATCGGGGCCCTCCTCGTCGTGGGCGTCGGCGCCGGGAGACCGTCCGGCCGGCGGCTCCCTGGCCGGAATTCTAGTGAGACGCCCCTGGTGGCTCGGGGTCCTCAGTCGGTCCGGTTCCTCGCGGCCTGGTCGGCGATGTAGTCCTGTACGACGGCGAGGAAGCTCGGGTCGGGTTCGAGACCGAGTGCGGCGGCGCGGCTGTTGTCGAAGGCGGCGGGCCACGTGGCGACGATGGCCTCGGCGGCGGGGTCGGGTCTGACCGTCACCAGGTCGGCGGCGGCGTCGCCCGCCGCCTGCCGCAGCGTGGCGAGCATGTCGGCGACCGAGACGGTGAGCGCGGGCAGGTTGACCGGCGCTAGGCCGTCCAGGCGTCCCGGCCCGCTGCCGCGCTCGGCCTCGGCGATGCGCAGGAGTCCGTGGACCGCGCGGCGCGGTGAGGACAGGGCCACCCGCAGGCCGGGGTGCACCGGGCAGACGGCCGGTCGTCCGGCGAGCGGCTCGCGGATGATGCCGGACAGGAAGCCGGACGCGGCCGCGTTCGGCTTGCCCGGCCGTACGGTGACCGTCATCAGGCGGGCGACGCGTCCGTCGAGGAAGCCGTGACGGGTGTAGTCCGCGATCAGGTACTCGCAGATGAGCTTCTGCGTGCCGTAACTCGATCGCGGCAGGGGCAGGGTCGACTCGCTGACGACCGGCGGCAGCGGCGCCCCGGGCCCCGCGCCGTACACGGCGAGGCTGCTGGAGAACACCACCCGCGGCACCGGGCCGCCGCCGGCCGACTGTGCCCGGGCGGCGTCGAGGAGGGCCCGGGTCGTGTCCACGTTGGCACGCAGGCCGAGGCCGACGTCGGCCTCGCACTCGGCCGACACCGCGGCGGCTAGATGGAACAGCACGTCGACCGGCTCCGCGAACACCTCGTCCAGGCGGTCGAGCAGGTCACCGTGGACGACGTGAACGAGCGGATCGGCCGCCGGCGGCGCGTCGAGCCGTACGACGCGGTCGGCGAGCACCAGACGGTCGATCGGGGTGCCGCCGAACGTCCGCTTGCGCAGCAGTGCTTCGGCGAGGCGGCTCCCGAGGAAGCCGAACCCTCCGGTGACGACGACTCTCACCCGATGTCTCCTCGGTAGCGGTGCGATGCCGACTCCAGTGTGGTCGCGGGCCTCGGGTCCGTCAGGGGGCACACGCTGATGAGGCCGGTGAGGAGCGCCCGCAGTCCGCCCGGCCGGAGCCCACCGTGGTCGTCGCCGGTGCCGCGCTACCGGCCCGGTCCCCGCCCGGCCTCCGGGAAGCCGGCGGACTCGTCGCCGGCCACGGGTGCGGACGGTTCCGGGGACGCTCGGCACGTCATCGTCGTACGGCCCGGGAAACCGGTCCGCAGCACGGCGGCTGCCGCGGCGGCGGCCAGGACCACTGCGGCGGCGAGGAGAAGTGCCTGGTGGTAGCCGTGCCGCAGGAGCGGTGTGACGACCAGTGGGCCGAGCATCTGGCCGACGGAGTATCCGGCGGTCAGCAGGGCCACGGAGCGCGGGAACCGCAGCTGCGCGCCGGTGGCGAGGGCGAGCGTGCTGATGCCGATGAACGTGCCCCCGAACAGGGCGGCGGAGACCAGGGCGGCCGGCACTCCGGTGATCAGGGCCGGCAGGGCGATGCCGGCCGCCTGGATGACGAGCGCGGCCAGCAGCAGGCCGGGGCGGGACCAGCGGCGCCCCAGCCAGGCCCACAGCGCCGCGGACGGCACGGCGGCCAGCCCGACCAGCACCCAGGCACCGCTGCCGGCCCAGCCGGGGGAACTCTGCTCGATCGCGGAGACCAGGAAAGTGCCGGCCACGATGTAGCCGACGCCTTCCAGGCCGTAGGAGACGAACAGGGCGGTGAACCACCGGTGCACCCCTGTGCCTCCGGGCGTTTCCCTGCGGGTTGCGGGCGGGGCGGCGGCCTCGGGGCGGAGGTTCCAGGCGGTGGCGCCGAGGAGGGCTGCGAGGGCGGCCGAGACGTACCAGGCGGTGCGCCAGTCGGCGAGCGGGCCGAGCCAGTGCAGCGCCAGGACGAGCAGGCCCGACAGCGCGATACCGGCGCCGACTCCGCCGAACGCCCAGCCGGGCAGGTGCGCGGGGTGCTCCCGCAGGTGGCTCAGGAGGGAGCTGACGGCGATGACGAAGATCAGTGCGCTGGCCACCCCGGCCGACACCCGGAGCACGAACCACGCCGATGTGTCCTGGGTGGCCGGCATGGCGGCCAGGCTGCCGGTCAGGACGGCCAGGGAAGTGCGCAGGACGGCGGCGGAGCGCACCAGCGCCGGGAGCGCGATGCCCGCGAGTGCTCCCAGGAGATATCCGGCGTAGTTGGCGGTGGCCAGGTTCGCCCCGGCGCCCGCCGTCAGCCCCGCCTGGGTGTGCATCAGGGGCAGGATCGGGGTGTACACGAAGCGGCCGACCCCCATGCCCGCGGCCAGCGCCGCCGCCGCTCGGGCGACATGGCCCCACGGGGAGGCCGGGTGCCCGCCGCCTCGGCCCCGGAGGGCGCCCGGTTGTCGTGCGCGCATGACGGAGTGCTCCGGCCGTGCGCTCACGACGCGGCGCCGGTCCGGCCCGGGTCGTTCGGGTGGGGCTCCAGCGCGGTGACCCTCAGCGTCATCCACGGACGCAGCGGGAGCGTGCCGAGCACCTTCTCGTGCAACTCCTCCTCGTCGGCCGCCCGCCAGATACCCACGCTGCGCGGTTCGCCGACCCGCCGCCACAGCCGTACCAGGTGGCCGGCGGCCGCCAACTCCCCGGCGCGTACGGCCTCCGCGGCACGCCGGCGGTCCACCTCGTCCTGGGCCGTGCCCTCGGGAACGGTGGTGGTGATCTCGACCAGGAACTCCCTCATCTCGACTCCGTTCGCTGTCGCATGCCCGCGGGAAGGGCTGTGGCGGGGGTGGTCCGGCACCCGGTGGGCCGTCGGCCTGGCCGGGCTGCCATGGCGTCATCGTCCGTCCGCCGCCGGTGCGGGCGCCACGACCGGATTCCTCACTGCTGATAGGCCGAGGCTCCTACCGGCCGTAGCATGAGGGCCGTGGAGCTGCGCCAACTGCGGTACTTCGTCGCCGTCGCCGAAGAGCTGAACTTCGGCAGGGCCGCGGCGCGGCTCCTGATCGCCGGGCCGTCCCTCTCCCAGCAGATCAAGGCCCTGGAACGCGACCTCGGGGTGCGCCTGTTCGACCGCGACCGCCGGTCGGTCTCCCTCACCGCAGCGGGCTCCGCCCTGCTCCCGCAGGTGCGCGACCTGCTGGCCCGGGCCGACGACCTGGAGCGCCGCGCCGGCGCGCTGTCCGGTTCCGAACCGGTACGGCTCGGGTACGTCAACTGGCTTCCAGCCGACCTGACGGCCCGCACCTCGCCGGTGGCCCGGGTGCACCTCGACGCCTGGGTCGCGCCCTCCCACACCCAGGCCTCCCGGGTCGCCGACGGCAGCCTGGACCTCGCGGTGTGCTGGGCCCCGGCCGCGGATCTGGAGCGGCTGGGGCTGCGCGCCGCGCTCATCGGCGCCGACCGGCTCTACGCCGTCGCCACCGGTGACGACACGGGGCCCGTCCCTGCCCGCGACACCGCCGTCCTCGTCGACGCGGACACCACTTCCTGGCTGTCCTGGAACCTCTACGCCGAGCGCCTGGCCGAGGACACGGGGGCGCGCGCGGTGCACATCAGCGACGGCGGCATCACCGGACCCGCGTTCTTCGACCACGTCCGCCGCAGCGACCGCCCGGTCGTCAACTCCCCGAAGGGCCAGACCACTTCGCTCCCGCCCGATCTGGTACGACGCCCGGTCGTGGCGCCGGAGATCCACTGGACCTGGTCGGTGGTCCGGCGCGCCACCGAGGACCGTGCCGCGGTCCTCGGCGTCGTCGACGCCCTCCGCGACGGCGTCGGAGACCTCGGCATCCACGGCCCGGACGCCTGGCTGCCCGCCGACGACCCGCACCGGTCACCGGGGCCCTCGAACACACCCGCATCCCGCCGCTGACCCGCTGACCTGGGCCGGGAGGCATCGTCTCCCCGTGCGGCCGATGTCCCGTTTCGCCTCACTCGACTCAGAGGCAACTGAGAGTTTGCTGTGGCAGTCTGGCGCGCCCCCAACCCCCTCGGGAGCGCTCGAATGACTCTGATCAACGGTCTGCCCGCCCATGTCCTGCTGGTCCATGTGGTCGTCGTGCTGATACCGCTCACCGCGTTGGCCCTGGTGGCCGCCGCTGTGTGGCCGCGGGCCGCCCGTCGGCTGGGGGCGCTGCTGCCGCTGCTGGCCTTCGTGGCCCTGGCGAGCGTGCCGCTGACCACGCAAGCCGGCGAGTGGCTCGAACGGCACGTGGCGGACGACGCCCTGGTGCGCCGGCACACCGAGCTGGGCGACGGGCTGCTGCCGTGGGCGCTGGGCCTGTTCGTGCTGGCGGCCGTCGTGTGGTGGGCGGGGCGCCGTGCGCAGACGGAGTCCGGGCGGGCCGGCGGCCTGCGCTGGTCCGCGCTGCCCGTGCGGATCGTCGTGGGCGTGCTCTCGCTGGCCGTGGCGGTGGGCGCCGTCGTGGACGTCTACCGGATCGGCGACTCCGGAGCGAAGGCGGCCTGGCACGACGCGTACTCGAAGACGGCGACACGCGGCGGGGACGGCTCCTGACCCGACGCGACCGGGCGAAGCCCAGCCTCCGGCGAGGCGACGGGGCCGTCTCACCGCACAGTGCGCTCAGCCGAACAGGCCGCGCACGCGGATCGTCTCGACGTGCCGCCACGAGCCGCCGGGCAGCAGCACCCAGTCGCCCTTCGCGGACGACGCCTTGCGCACGGCGGCAGGGCGCGCCGCCCGGCGCGACGGCAACCGGGAACCGCAGCCCCGCGTCTTCGCCCGCTGCCGGGCGTGGGCCGACTTGCTCATGACCACTCCCGCGACATGACGCGCTGTACTCCACCCACGTTCACCCGCACGCGCCCTCCCTCCGTCCGTCCTCCATCGTCCCTCTGTTCCCGCGGGATCGCCCGGTGACGCGAAGGAGAACGCTCCGCATGGGCCTCTGTGCGCGCGGCGGTCCCGCCTCCTCAGCACTCGATGACGTTGACGGCGAGTCCGCCGCGGGCGGTCTCCTTGTACTTGACCTTCATGTCGGCGCCGGTCTCCTTCATCGTCTTGATGACCTTGTCGAGGGAGACGTGGTGCCGTCCGTCGCCGCGCAGGGCCATGCGGGCCGCGGTGACGGCCTTGACCGCGGCCATGCCGTTGCGCTCGATGCACGGGATCTGGACCAGGCCGCCGACCGGGTCGCAGGTCAGGCCGAGGTTGTGCTCCATGCCGATCTCGGCGGCGTTCTCCACCTGTTCCGGGCTGCCGCCCAGCACCTCGGCGAGGCCCCCTGCGGCCATCGAGCATGCGGAGCCCACCTCGCCCTGGCAGCCGACCTCGGCGCCGGAGATGGAGGCGTTCTCCTTGAAGAGGAGGCCGATCGCGCCCGCGGCCAGCAAGAACCTCACCACGCCGTCCTCGTCGGCGCCGGGGACGAACCGCAGGTAGTAGTGCAGGACGGCGGGGATGATGCCGGCCGCGCCGTTCGTCGGGGCGGTGACGACCCGGCCGCCGGCGGCGTTCTCCTCGTTCACCGCCATCGCGTAGAGGGTGACCCACTCCATCGCGCGGCCCGCCGGGTCGCCCTCGCTGCGGAGGGCCCGGGCCGCCGACGCGGCCCGCCGGCGGACCTTCAGGCCGCCGGGCAGGATGCCCTCGCGGGACAGACCGCGGGAGACACAGCCCTCCATGACCCGCCAGATCGCCAGCAGGCCCGCGCGGATCTCCTCCTCGCCGCGCCGGGCCTTCTCGTTCTCCAGCATCAGCGCGGAGATGGACAGGCCGGTCTCGCGGGCCAGCCGCAGCAGTTCGTCACCGGTGCGGAACGGGTGGGGCAGCTCGGTGCCGTCGGCCTTGATCCGGTCGGCGCCCACGGCGTCCTCGTCGACCACGAAGCCGCCGCCCACCGAGTAGTACGTCTTCTCCAGCAGCGGCACGCCGTCGGCGTCATACGCGAACAGGGTCATGCCGTTGGCGTGGTAGGGCAGCGAGCGCCGGCGGTGCAGGACCAGCTGGGTGGACGCGTCGAAGTCGATCTCGTGGGCGGAGCCGATCTCGGCGCCGAGGAGGCGGATGCGGCCGGTGCCGCGGATCCGTTCGACGTCCAGGTCGGCCTGGGTGACGTCGACGGTGTGCGGTTCGTTGCCCTCCAGACCGAGCAGGACGGCCTTGGGGGTGCCGTGGCCGTGCCCGGTGGCACCGAGGGAGCCGAACAGCTCCGCCCGCACCGCCGTGGTCTGGGCCAGCACGCCGTCCTTCTTCAGCCGGGCGGCGAACAGCGCGGCGGCGCGCATCGGGCCGACGGTGTGCGAGCTGGACGGGCCGATGCCGATGGAGAAGAGGTCGAAGACGCTGATTGCCACGCCGTGACTCCGTGGGACGGGCGGGGTGTGCCGGGCACGCCCCTGCGGGAGGGTTGTCGGTTACCGGGGTGGGCCGTGGCGCAGGTGCCGGCGCCTCGGTCCCGGCGTACGGGCCAATGCCCGTTGCACCGGCGGGGGTTGACGCGCGGCACTCATGACACGGCGGGCACGGCGGCGGGGACCAGGGTGCGGCGGAGCCGGTTGAACAGCTTCGGCTGGTTCAGGGAGAGCACCGCGACCGGGGTGTCCTCGCGCCGGTAGACGGCGGTGAAGCACCGGCTGTCGAGGTCGCCGTCGACCACCTCGGGCTCGGCGCCGGGAGCGACGTGCCCGGCCATCTGGATGCGGACCTGGTACTGGTCGGACCAGAAGTACGGCGCGGTGGCCGGGGCGGCGGCCGGGACACCCGACAGCAGCGTGCGGGCGGCCGTCGCCCCCTGTTCCGTGGCGCTGCTCCAGTGCTCGATGCGGGCGTGCCGGCCGGTGAACGGGTGGGGGCAGCGGGCGACGTCACCGACGGCGACCACCCCGGGGACGGTGGTGGCGTAGCCGGCGTCGCAGACCACGCCGTCGTCCACCTCGACGCCGGAGCCGGCGAGCCAGTCGGTGGCGGGCCGCACGCCCACCCCGGCCACCACGATGTCGGCGGGAAGCACGCGGCCGTCGGTCAGGCGCACTCCGGTGACCCGGCCGTCGCCGAGGAGTCCGGCCACGCCGGTGCCGCACAGCAGGCCGACCCCGTGATCGCTGTGCAGCGAGGCGCACACCCGCCCCATCGTGCGGCCCAGTTGGCGCTCCAGCGGGACGTCGAGCGCCTCGACGACGGTGACGTGCAGCCCGAGCCGGTGGGCGGTGGAGGCCACCTCGGCGCCGATGAAGCCGGCGCCGATGACGACGACCCGGGGCAGGCCGCTGAGCAGTTCGGCGCGCAGCGCCTGGGCGTCGTCCAGAGTGCGCAGGGTGTGGACGCCGGCCAGGCCGTCCGTGCCGGGGAGGGTGCGGGCGGTGGCGCCGGTCGCGATGACGACGGCTTCGGTGCGCACGTGCCGTCCGCCGGCCAGCGTGACGGTCCGGGCCGCCGGGTCGAGGCGCACCGCTCGCTCGCCGAGCAGCCAGTGCACGTCGAGGTCGTCGTACTCGTCCGCGTCGCCGAGCGCGAGCGCGTCGGCGTCGAGGTCTCCCTTGAGGAAGTCCTTGGACAGCGGCGGCCGGTCGTAGGGCGCGTGCCGCTCCTCCCCCACGACGACGATCTCGCCGTCGTAACCCTGTGCGCGCAGCGCGCGGACGGTGCTCAGGCCTGCCAGTGACGCGCCGACGACGGTGATGCTCCTCATGCGGGCTCTCCGAAGGATGACTGTCTCGAATGACACAACATCATTCGCTATACGCAACATGCTTTCCGTTGCTTCGGACCGCTGTCAAGGGGATGGGACGCAGCAGTCCCGCATCGCGAAGGAAATTGCGCAGTGCGCAACGCCGGGGAGCGCGGAAGGAGATGACGCGGCGAGGTCAGAGGGCGGACTCGTCCCACTCGTCCAGCAGGGCGTCACCCGGGGTGTCGTCGCCGGCCTCGGGGGCCTGGAGGGACTGTTCGCTCCAGATGACCTTCCCGCGGGGGGTGTAGCGCACTCCCCAGCGTTGGGCGAACTGGGCGACGAGGAACAGGCCCCGGCCGCTCTCGTCGGTGGTCGCCGCGCGGCGCATGTGCGGTGAGGTGCTGCTGCCGTCGGCCACCTCGCAGATCAGGCTGTCCCGGTCCAGCAGCAGGCGGAGCCGGATCGGCTCGCTGCCGTAGCGGACGGCGTTGGTGACCAGTTCGCTGAGGATCAGCTCGGTCGTGAAGGAGATGTCGTCCAGCTGCCAGACCCGCAGCCGGCGGGCAGCGCCGGCGCGCAGGGGCGGGATGGCGGCGGGGTCGGAGGGCACGTCCCACTCGGCGACCCGGTCGGGGTCGGTGCGCCGGGTGCGGGCGACCAGGAGGGCGATGTCGTCGCTGGGCCGCTCGGGCAGCAGGGCGTCCAGCACGGCCCGGCAGTCCTGCTCCGGCGTCCGGTCGCGCGCGCTCAGCGCGCCGGCGAGGAGCCTCAGGCCGGCGTCGAGGTCGCGGTCGCGGTTCTCGACGAGTCCGTCGGTGTAGAGGACCAGCCGGGAACCCTCGGCCAGCTCCAGTTCGGCGGTCTCGACGGGCAGGCCGGCGCACAGACCGAGCGGCGGTGAGACGGGCACGTCGGGGAAGGTGACCATGCCGTCCGGGCCGACGACGGCGGGCCCCGGATGACCGGCCCGGGCGACGCAGCAGCGGCCGGAGACGGGATCGTAGACGGCGAACAGGCAGGTGGCGCCGGTGATGCCGGCGTCCTCCGACTCGGCGGTCTCGGTCTCGTCGATCCGCGCGACCAGTTCGTCCATGTGGCTGAGGAGTTCGTCGGGAGGCAGATCGAGGGCGCAGAAGTTGTGCACCACCGTGCGCAGCCGGCCCATGGTCGCCGCGGCGTGCAGGCCGTGCCCGACGACGTCGCCGACGACGAGGGCGACCCGGCTCCCGGGCAGCGGGATGACGTCGAACCAGTCCCCGCTCACCCCGGCCTGCGCGGGCAGGTAGCGGTAGGCCACCTCCAGGGCCGACTGCTCGGGAAGTGAGCGGGGCAGCAGGCTGCGCTGGAGGGTGGCCGCCATGGTGTGCTCACGGGTGTAGCGGCGGGCGTTGTCGATGGCGACCGCCGCACGGGCCGCCAGCTCCTCGGCGACGGCCAGGTCCTCCTGGGTGAACGGCTCCTGCTCCGAGCGCCAGAAGTCGGCCACCCCGAGCGCGATGCCGCGGGCCTGCAGCGGCACGGTGATCAGCGAGTGGATGCCGGCGTCCAGCATGCGCCGCGCCCGCTCGGGATCCTGCTCCTGCCAGTCCCCCCTCGCACGCAGATCGGTTTCCAGTACGGCGCGGCCCGCGCGCAGCCCCCGCGCCTGCGGCATCGCCGGCAGCCAGGTGAGCGGCTCGCCCACCGCGTACAGCGGGGCGTCACCGCGTATGCCGCGCACGGCGGTGCGGTGCATGACCGGGTCCGCGCCGTCGGGTTCCTCGCCCCGGCGTACGGCGGTCGGCAGGGCCACGGTGGCGAAGTCCGCGAACCGCGGCACGGCGATCTCGGTCAGTTCCTCCGCCGTGTGCACCATGTCGAGCGTGGTGCCGATCCGCACGCCGGCGTCGTACAGCAGTTGCAGGCGTTCCCGTGCGATCCGGGCGCGCCCCGCCAGCGCGCGCAGCTCGGTGGTGTCCCGCAGGGTCGCCACGCTGCCGCCCGGCCCGCCGTGCGGGGCGGTGGGGCGCACGTTCACCGCCAGCAGCCGCTCCCCCGCCAGGACCACCTCGTCGCTGACGGGCCGGTCCGAGGCGAGCAGCGTCGCGGCGGGCGGGGACAGGCCGAGTTCGCCGATGGGCCGGCCCGTGGCGTCCGCGGGCAGGTCCAGCAGGCGCTTCGCCTCGTCGTTGGCCAGTTGCAGCCGTCCCTCGCCGTTGAGGACGAGGACGCCTTCGCGGACCGAGTGCAGGACCGCGTCGTGGTGCTCGTACATGCGCGTCATCTCGGCCGGTTCCAGGCCGTGCGTCTGCCGCCGCAGTCGCCGGCTCACCAGGACCGGCCCGCCCGTGATCAACGCCAGCCCGAGGGCGGCGGAGCCGAACAGCAGCGGCAGTTGTGCCGTCACCATCCGGTTGACGCTCTTGACCGTGATGCCGACGGACACCAGCCCGACGACCCTGCCGTCGGTGCCGGTGACCGGGACCATCGTGTCCACGGCACGGCCGACGCCGGGCGTGTCGTACGTGGACTGGTGCACCCTGCCCGCCAGCGCGTCGGCGAAGGAGCCGACGACGTGCTTGCCGATGAGGCGCGGGTCCGGGTGGGTCCAGCGGACGCCGGACGGGCTGAACGCGATGACGTAGTTGACCCCGGACCGCTTCCGGGCCTCCTCCGCGCGCGGCTGCAGCAGGGTGCTGGGGTCGGGGGACTTCATGGCGGCCAGCGTCCCCGGGGCGTGCGCGAAGGTCTCGGCGCCGACGAGGGAGCGGTCCTTGGCGTCCTGCAGGCTGGTGGTGCGGGCCTGCAGCACCAGGGCCACCACCGCGGCGACCACGAGCAGCAGGACGACCCCCACCTGGAGGATGAGGACCTGGCCGGCGATGCTGCGCACGTGCAGCAGGGACCGCAGCCGCGCCGCCGGCCGCCGCTCGGCTTCTGGCCCCGCGGTCCGTGCGGTGCCCGGCCCCCGGGTCGCACGCCGTCGCATGGCCATGTCTCCAGTATGGGTGGCGGCCCGCACGACGTGCCCGGGGCGTACGGCAGGGCCCGTCCCCCTGCCGGAAGGCCTGGCGGCGGGGGGACGGGCGGTACCGGGGGGCGTGGTTCAGCGGGCGGGGTGCGCCTCGAGCCGGTCCCGCAGCCAGGTGTGGAAGGCGCCGATGTGGTGCTCGCTGGGCACCAGGACGCCGCCCTTGGCATAGGCTCGGGAGCTCATCCCCGGCTGGGTGCGCTCGCAGGCGTCGAAGTCCTGCTGGTTCACCCGGTGGAACAGCTCCACCGAGCGGTCCACGTCCTTTCCGCTCTCCACCACGTGCGGCAGGTACAGCCAGTCGCACTCCACCACCGTGCGGTCGTGCGCCATGGGGTACATCCGGTGGACGATCACGTGGTCCGGCACCAGGTTGACGAACACCTGCGGCTTGACGGTGATCGCGTAGTAGCGGCGGTCCTGGTCCTCCGCGACGCCCGGGATGCGGTCCAGGCCCTCGCCGCCGTCGACGGTGAACCCCTTCACCTCCGCACCGAACTCGGCGCCGTGGCCGACGTAGTACTGCGCCGCGTAGCCGTCGGCGAACTCCGGGAGCACCTCGGTGAGTTCCGGGTGGATGGTCGCGCAGTGGTAGCACTCCATGAAGTTCTCGATGATCAGCTTCCAGTTGGCCTTCACGTCGTACGTGATGCGCCGGCCGACCCGCAGGTTGTCGACGTCGTAGTTCTCGATCGACTCGGTGCCGCCGAGCCGTTCGGCCACCGCGCCGGTCACGTCCTGTTCGAAGGAGGGCGGGGTGTCGGCCAGGCACACCCACACATAGCCGAGCCACTCGCGGACATGGACGTTCACCAGCCCGTACGCGGTGCGGTCGATATCCGGCATCGACGTCAGGTTCGGCGCCGCCACCAGCTTTCCGTCCAGGCCGTAGGTCCAGGCGTGGTACGGGCACTGGAAGGCGCGCTTGACCTCCCCGGACTCCTCCAGGCACAGCTTCGCGCCCCGGTGCCGGCAGATGTTCAAGAACGCCTTGACGGAGCCGTCCCGGGCGCGGGAGACCAGCACGCTCTCACGGCCCACCTGGCAGGTGCGGAACTGTCCCGGCCGCGCCAGCTCCGAGGCACGGGCCACGCAGAACCACATGGCCTCGAAGACGCGCTCCTGCTCCAGGGCGAAGATCTCGGGATCGGTGTAGTACTCCCCGGGCAGCGTGGCGATCAGGCTGGGGGGAAGGCTGGTCGTCGTCATCGTGGTCACCTCGGAATGCTCAGACGCGCAGGCGGCGCGGGTCGAAGAGGGCGATGGGGTGCTCGGTGGTGCCGTCGACGGTCAGGTCGGCGATGATCTCGCCGATCACGGGCACGAACTTGAAGCCGTGGCCGGAGAACCCGCAGGCCACGGTCACCTGCGGATGGTCCGGGTGCCGGGCGAGGACGAAGTGCTCGTCCGGGGTGTTGCTGTACATGCAGGCCGCGCCCTTGAGGAACCGGCCGGGCAGGGCGGGGATGCGCGGGCGCAGGTAGGCGGCCATGGCCGCGATCTCGTCCGGGTGGATCTCCCGGTCCAGGGTGTCGGGGTCGCTGGGGACGCCCTTGCGGAAGAAGGCGACCTTGGCGCCGCCGCCGGGGCCGTCGAGGGCGGGGAAACCGTAGATCTGGGTGCCGTCCGGGTCCTCCCAGATGTAGACGGGGTGCCGGCCGGCGGTGAACGGGCCGGTGCCGCCCTCGGGCTGGAACCAGTACATGACCTGGCGCTCGACCGTGACCGGCACGCCGAGGCCGGAGAGCAGCTTCGGCGCCCACGCCCCGGGGGCGAAGACGAGCCGGTCGGCGGTGTGGCAGCCGCGGTCGGTGACCACCCAGGACCGGCCGCCCGGGCCGTCGGCCTCCCAGCCGAGGACCATCTCCGCGAAGTGCAGGTCGGCGCCGTGGGCCGCCGCCAGTTCCAGGTGGGCGGCGACCGTCGCCTCCGGGCGGGCCACGCCGGCCCTGCGCTCGTAGAAGGCGACGTCCTCGGCGGCCGGGGTGAAGGTCGGGAAGCGGCGCCGGACGTCGGCGGCGGTGAGAACCTCGTGGTCCAGCCCGAACTGCCGGGCGCTGCGCAGGGTGCCGGCGAACGCCGCGCTGTCCTCGCGGCCGATCATGAGGCCGCCGGTCTCGGTGAAGACCTCGCGGCCGGAGTCGACGGCCAGCTTCTCCCACAGCTCGCGGGCCCGCAGCAGCAGGGGCACATAGGCCGGGTCCTCGAAGTAGGCCTGCCGGTAGATGCGGGATCCGCCGTGGCTGGAGCCCTGGCTGTGGGCGGGGCCGAAGCGCTCCAGGCCGAGCACGCGCAGGCCGCGGGCGGCGAGGTGACACGCGGCCGCGCTGCCCATGCCGCCCAGCCCGACGACGATCACGTCGTACGTAGAGGCCATGTCCGTCTCCTGGGAGTGGTGCCGGTGGTGGAGTGGTGGCGCCGGTTCAGCGCCGGATCCGGTGCGGCTCGCGGCGGGCGGCCGGGTGCTCCGGCGGCGCGGTCACAGGACGACCACCGAGCGCAGGACCTCACCGCGGCGCATCTTGCTGAAGGCCTCCTCCACCTCGTCCAGGCAGATCGTCTCGGAGACGAACTCCTGCAGGTCGAAACGGCCTTGCAGATAGAGGTCGATCAGGGCGGGGAAGTCGCGGGAGGGCAGGCAGTCGCCGTACCAGGACGACTTCAGGGCGCCCCCGCGGCCGAAGACGTCCAGCAGGGGCAGTTCGAGCTTCATCTCGGGGGTGGGGACGCCCACGAGGACGGCGGTGCCGGCGAGGTCGCGGGCGTAGAAGGCCTGCCGGTACGTCTCGGGGCGGCCGACCGCGTCCACGACGACGTCGGCGCCGAAGCCGCCGGTCAGCTCGCGGACCGCCTCGACGGCGTCGGTCTTGGAGGAGTCCACGGTGTCGGTGGCCCCGAACCGCTCGGCCCGCTTCAGCTTCCGCTCGTCGACGTCGACGGCGATGATGCGGCTCGCGCCGGCCACCTTGGCGCCCGCGACGGCGGCCATGCCCACGCCGCCGCAGCCGATGACGGCGATCGAGTCGCCGCGGCCGACGCCGCCGGTGTGGACGGCCGCGCCGAACCCGGCCATCACGCCGCAGCCCAGCAGGCCCGCCGCCGCGGCCGAGGCGGTGGGGTCCACCTTGGTGCACTGGCCGGCGGCGACGAGGGTCTTCTCGGCGAAGGCGCCGATGCCCAGGGCCGGGGTGAGCGGCGTGCCGTCGGTCAGGGTCATCGGCTGGGCGGCGTTGTGCGTGGCGAAGCAGTACCACGGCCGGCCCCGGCGGCAGGCGCGGCAGTCGCCGCACACGGCACGCCAGTTGAGGACGACGAAGTCGCCGGGCGCGACGTCGGTGACGCCCTCGCCGACGGCCTCGACCACGCCGGCCGCCTCGTGTCCGAGCAGGAAGGGGAACGCGTCGCCGATGCCGCCCTCGCGGTAGTGCAGGTCGGTGTGGCAGACGCCGCAGGCCTGCACCTGCACCAGCGCCTCTCCCGGGCCGGGGTCGGGCACCAGGACGGTCTCCACGGAGACCGGGGCGCCCTGCTTCCGGGCCAGCACGGCGCGTACCTCGTGTGTCACTGCCGATCTCCTCGCTGAGGCGGCCGAACGCGGGCTTCGGCCGGTGTTCTTGATGGGCGGGGTCCGATCGCTCCGCCGGAGCGGTCGACGAGGGAAGAGAGTGGGGACCGACGGCCCCGGAGCCAGGGGAAGGCCGGGATGCAGTCTCTCACTTGTTGCGCAGTGTGAGATTTGCTTCTCTATAAGCAACAGTCACACTGTCATGCCTCTGAGTGAGCAGTGTCAAGAGGTTCGCCGAGCGGACTTGCGCCGCCACCGGACGCAAGCGGCCGGCCCCGAGGGGGGCCGGCCGGCCGTGGGTCGGGCGGTGTGGCGCTGGTGCGCCGTCAGGATCGTTCGAGGTCGTGGTCCCGTTCGGCCGTCGCGGGCCGCGAGCGGCCGGGCAGGGCGCTGGTCTCGGCCAGCGTGCGGCCCCGGGTCTCCTCGGCCCATGCGAAGGACACCAGCCAGCCCACCAGGGTGATGCCCGCGCCGATCAGCATGGTGGCGCCGATGTCGAGCCGGTCGAGGGAGAGGGGCAGCAGATAGGTGCCGACGGCGGCGCCGATGCGGCTGATCGAGGTGGCCACGCCTCCCGCGGTGGCCCGGATGCCGGTCGGAAACAGCTCATTGGGATAGGTCCACTCCAGCACCGTGGGGCCGCCCGAGAAGAGGGCGTAGGCGCAGAAGCACACCACGACCACGGCGATGGGCAGCGAGGCGCCGCCGCCGAGCACGGCGAGCGGCACCACCATCAGGGCGAACGACCACACGATGACCGGACGGCGGCCGATCCGGTCGACCATCCGCAGCGCGGGGACGCAGCCCAGCACGAACACGATGCTGATGAGCGCCGAGCCCAGGTTGCTGCTGTTGCCCTCTCCGAGGCCGAAGGAGCCCAGGATGGCGGGGCCGAAGGTGTACAGGGCGAACATCGGCGTGATCTGACACATGTAGAACAGTCCGCAGAACAGCGTCCGCCGCAGATAGGCGCCCTGGAAGAGGTCACGGAAGCGGCTGCGCTCCGCCGACTGCTCCTCGGCCGCCGCGGCGACGAGCTGCTGGATGGGTACGGTGCGGCCGAGGGCCTTTTCGATCGACTTCTGGGCGTCGGCGGTACGGCCCTTGTTCACCAGCCACAGCGGCGACTCGGGCGTGCCGATGCGCAGCAGCAGGATCATGGCGCTCAGGACGGCGCCCGAGGCGAGCATCCAGCGCCAGGCGCCGGCGCCGCCGGCCTCGGCCAGGGCGTAACCGACCGCGTAGGCGGCCGCGGCGCCGACGTACCAGGCGAGGATGAGGACGCCGAGCAGCCGGCCGCGATGCCGGTTCGGCACCCATTCGGCGAGCAGGGACGTCGCGATCGGGTAGTCGGCTCCGATCGCCATGCCGAGGAGGAAGCGCAGCGCGACGAACTGCCAGGTCTCGGTGGCGAACACGGACAGGACCGAGCCGCCGACCAGCACCGCCAGGTCGATGGTGTACATCGCCTCGCGGCCGAGCTTGTCGGTGACGGCGCCGAAGAACAGCCCTCCGGCGAAGATGCCGACCAGCGCGGCGGCACCGATGAGGCTCTCGTCCCCCGTGGTCAGGTGCAGTTCGCCGCTCATGCCGACGAGTGCGACCCCGATGATGCTGAGCAGATAGCCGTCGAGGAAGGGCCCGCCTGCGCAGGCCCAGGTGAGCTTGCGATGGAATCTGCTGAGAGGCGCCTCGTCGATGGCACGGATCGACATCGGACCTCCTGGTCTGGGGGACGGGAACCAAGGTTGCGCTTCGCAAAACGCGTCTCTGCAGACGCAACCGAACATCGAGAGGTGTTTCGCCGTCAAGACGAGGGGCGGAAGTCGGCCGCCGGGGCGAGTCGTTGCGCAGGGCGCATCTTCTCGCTCGATCAGGAACAAGCCTCTTGACCGGCCGCCGTCCACACCGGACGATGTTGCGTATAACTCTCATCGTTGCGTAATGCGCATTACGGAGGATGTCATGTCCCCTCGCCCGCAGCCCGGCCGCGAGTTCGTCCTCACCCTCTCGTGCCCCGACCGGTCAGGTATCGTCCACGCGGTCACCAGCTTTCTCGTGAGCCATTCCGGCAACATCCTCGAGAGCCAGCAGTTCGACGACCGCCTGCAGGACCGCTTCTTCATGCGGGTGCACTTCGAGGTCACCCATCCGGCGACGTCCCTGGAGCTGCTGCGCACCGACTTCGGCCCGGTCGCCGAGGCGTACCGGATCAGCTGGCAGCTGCACGACGCCGCGACCCCGACCCGCACCCTGATCATGGTGTCGAAGTTCGGCCACTGCCTGAACGACCTGCTCTTCCGCCAGTCCACCGGCTCGCTCAACATCGAGATCCCGGCGATCGTCTCCAACCACCGCGACTTCGAGCCGCTGGCCCGCAACTACGGCATCCCGTTCCACCACGTCCCGGTGACCCAGGAGACCAAGGCCGAGGCGGAGGCCCGGCTGCTGGAGCTCGTCGCCGAACTCGACGTCGACCTGGTGGTGCTCGCCCGCTACATGCAGATCCTCTCCGACGACCTGTGCAAGCGGCTCGACGGCCGGGCCATCAACATCCACCACTCCTTCCTGCCGAGCTTCAAGGGCGCCCGGCCGTACGTGCAGGCGCACCGGCGCGGCGTCAAGCTCGTCGGGGCCACGGCGCACTACGTCACGCCCGACCTCGACGAGGGCCCGATCATCGAGCAGGACGTCGTGCGCGTGGACCACTCCCACACGCCGGACGAACTGGTCACCATGGGCCGCGACGTGGAGGCCCGGGTCCTCGCCCGCGCCGTGCAGTGGCACAGCGAGAGCCGTGTGCTGACCAACGGCAACTGCACGGTCGTCTTCCGCTGACGAGCGGGCCGCCCTACGGTAGGGGCCGGCCGGCGTCGAGGGTCCGACAGGGTCCGGCACTTCGTCGTCGCGGCCCTTCGCCGCACCCCTCCCCCTGCGTATAGTTGCGCCATGAGCAACTACACCGCAGATGGCGAGACAACGGCTCCGGCGGTGAGCGGGGTGCAGTCCGTCGACCGCGCCGTCAGCGTCCTGGAGATCCTCGCCCGGCGCGGGGAGGCGGGCGTCAGCGAGGTCGCCGCCGAGATCGACGTCCACAAGTCGACCGCCTTCCGTCTGCTCGGGGCGCTGGAGGCGCGCGGTCTGGTGGAACAGGCGACCGAGCGCGGCAAGTACCGGCTCGGTTTCGGCATCGTGCGCCTGGCCGGCGCGGTCACCGGGCGCCTGGACATCACCCAGCAGGGCCGGGAGGTGTGCGAGCGGCTCAGCGAGGAGATCGGCGAGACCGTCAACATCGCCGTGCTGCGGGAGCATTACGCCGTCAACCTCTACCAGGTGCGCGGGCCGGGCGCTGTCGGCACCCACAACTGGGTCGGACAGCTCACTCCGGTGCACGCCACGTCCAGCGGCAAGATCCTGCTGGCGCATCTGCCGGCGCAGGAGCGCGACGAGGTGCTCGCGGCCTCGGGGCTCCAGAAGCACACCCAGCGCACCCTGACCACCCGGGCGAAGCTGGAGAAGGACCTGACCGAGGCGAGGGAACGCGGGTACGCGGTGACGCTGGAGGAGCTCGAGGTCGGGCTGCACGCCATGGCCGCCCCGATCCGTGGCCATCACGGCGAGGTCATCGCCGCCCTCAGCTCCTCCGGTCCGGCGTACCGCTTCACCGAGGAGCGCATGCACGAGCTGGCGCCGCTGCTGATCAAAGGAGCCGAGGAGATCAGCCACCGCATGGGCTACGTCGGCTGACGCGCCCCAGCAGGCTCAGCGGCGCTCCGGGCGTGGGCAGGTGCGGCTCTCCTCACCGGTGTGCCCGCGCCGAATGAGCCGCCTCGGCGCCCCAGCGGGCGGTCACCCGCACCGCGGCGAGGTCATCGCCGCCCTCAGCTCCTCCGGTCCGGCGTACCGCTTCACCGAGGAGCGCATGCACGAGCTGGCGCCGCTGCTGATCAAAGGAGCCGAGGAGATCAGCCACCGCATGGGCTACGTCGGCTGACGCGCCCCAGCAGGCTCAGCGGCGCTCCGGGCGTGAACAGGTGCGGCTCTCGTCACCGCTGTGCCCGCGCCGAGGGAGCCGCCTCGGCGCCCCAGCGGGCGGTCACCCGCACCGCGTCGAGCGTCGAGGCGACATCGTGCACGCGCAGGCACCAGACGCCCTGCGCGGCGGCGAGCACGGACACCGCGCAGGTCGCGGCGTCGCGTGACGGCGCCGGGCGCGGGCGTCCCGTCGCCGGGTCGGCCAGCACCTGGCCCAGGAAGGACTTCCGGGACGCCCCCACGAGGACGGGACGGCCCAGCGCGCCGACCTCCGCCAGCCGGGCCAGCAGCTCCCAGTTGTGCCCGGCCTCCTTGGCGAAGCCGAGCCCCGGGTCGACGACCAGGCAGCCGGGCGGGATCCCCGCCTCCAGCGCGGCCTCGACCCGCAGCCGCAGCTCGCCGACCACGTCGGTGACGACGTCCCGGTAGACGGCGTTGGCCTGCATGCCGGCGGAGTGACCGCGCCAGTGCATCAGGACGTACGGCGCCTGGGCGCGGGCCATCAGCGGCAGCATCGCGGGGTCGGCGAGGCCGCCCGAGACGTCGTTCACCATCCGTGCGCCGGCGTCGAGGGCGCGGGCGGCCACCTCGGCCCGCATGGTGTCCACGCTGACGACCACGCCCGCCGCGGCGAGTTCCCGCACGACGGGCAGCACGCGCCGCAGTTCCTCCTCGGCCGTCGGGCGCGCGGCGCCGGGTCGCGTCGACTCGCCGCCCACGTCCACGATGTCGGCCCCCTGCTCCAGCAGGGCGAGTCCGTGCGCGACGGCCGCCTGTGGGGCGAACGACCGCCCGCCGTCGGAGAAGGAGTCCGGGGTGACGTTGACTACGCCCATCACCAGGGTCCGCCCGGGCCTCGGCAGGCCGTAGGGGTGAACGTCCGGCATGCCGGGGCGCCTTGAAGCGGTGGCGTGGAACACCGCACCCGAGTCATCGAGCCACTCGGCGACCGCCGCGGTCCTCACCCGCCGGCTCCGGCGACCGGGACGGCACCGAGCCGGGCGGCGACGCAGGACGGCGGGAGGTTCGGCGGGGCCGCGGAGAGCTCGACGTAGACCATGCCGTGCTCGACGACGACCCGGTGGGTGCGCACGGGGAGCCGGGCCGGGGGCGCGTCCACGCGGCCGGTGCGCAGGTCGAACTTCGAGGCGTGCAGCGGGCATTCGACCTCGCACCCCTCCAGCCAGCCGTCGGCCAGCGAGGCGTCCTGGTGGGTGCAGGTGTCGTCGATCGCGTAGACCTCGCCGTCCTCGGTGTGGAAGACGGCGACGGGAGGCTCGTTCTCGAGCCGGAACGCCTCGCCTCGCGGCAGATCGGCGAGAGGGCACACGGGAATCATCAGGACCACCTTGGTGCGTAGGACGAAATGTGCTGCGATGAGCGGGAGTTCGCCTCCCGGCCGCCACCGTGAGCTGCCGGGAGGCGTGGGGGTCACCGGTACTCGACGGCCGCGTCCAGCAGCCAGTCCGCCAGATAGCCGGCGAACGAGGAGCGCACCAGGACCCAGAACCCGGCCCTGGGTTCGTCGCGGGCCACCAGGACGACCTGCGTGCGGGCCAGCGTCGTCTGCGCGCAGCGGCCGGGGCCGAAGGCGCGCGGGTGCAGGTCCAGCGAGCAGCCGTGGGCCAGCAGGTCGCGGGCGCGGGGACCGGCCACCAGCAGGGTGGTGCGCTGGGCGGAGACGTCGGTGACCGAGACCGGTTCGTCGCCGGCCGCCGCGCGGATCCGGCCCTCCAGGTCCCGCTCGGTGCCGGGCCGGCCCACCACCAGCCATTCGTCGGGGCCGAGCCACACCGCGGTCACGTCCCCCGCGTGCACGACGGTGTTGGGTTCCAGGGGCAGCTGGAGTCCCAGGGCGAGTCCGACGGCGTCCGCCGCCGGGCCCTTGGCGTCGAGGCGGACGTTCACCTGGGCAAGGAAGGGGAGTTCGGCCAGGCGGATCGCGCCCCGGGAGGAGCGCGTCGCGGCGGCCAGGCGGTGGGCGGCGTCTGCCAGGGGGCTGCGCTGCCACGGGGTCAGGGCGGTGTCAGCCATCGCGGCGGGCTCCCTCGGGGTCGTAGAGGACGGGGCTTGCGACGGTCACCGGGACCAGCCGGTCGCCGACGGGCGCGTAGAGGCGGTCGCCGATGCGGTCCCGGCCGCCCTTGACCAGGGCGAGCGCGAAGGTCCGGTCGAGCGCCGCGCTGCGGTAGCTGGAGGTGACGTGACCGAGCATCGGCACGGGCGGGGCGGGCAGTTCGGCGTCGGCGACCAGGTGCGTGCCCTCCGGGAGGAAGACGGCCGGGTCCTCGGGGAGGAGCCCGACGAGGTGCTTGCGGTCGGGGCGGACGGTGTCCGCGCGGGCGTAGGAGCGCTTGCCGATGAAGTCGGGCTTCTTCTTCGACACCGCCCAGCCCATGCCGAGATCCTGCGGGGTGACCGTGCCGTCGGTGTCCTGCCCGACGATCGGGTAGCCCTTCTCGGCGCGCAGGACGTGCATGGTCTCGGTGCCGTACGGGGTGATGCCGTACGGGGCGCCGGCCTCGTACAGCGCCTCCCACAGCGTGCGGGCGTCCCACGGCGAGACGTTGATCTCGTAGGCGAGTTCGCCGGAGAAGCTGATCCGGCACACCCGCGCCTCGATGCCCGCGACCGTCGTGTCCCGCCAGGCCATGAACGGGAAGTCCTCGTTGGAGACGGCCAGTTCAGGAGTGAGCGAGCCGAGGACCGCGCGGGACCTCGGGCCCACCAGGGCCACGGTGGCCCACTGCTCGGTGACCGAGGTGCAGTGGACCCGCAGCTCGGGCCACTCGGTCTGCAGCCACTCCTCCATCCAGTCCAGGACGGCCGCCGCGTTGCCGGTCGTGGTGGTGACCAGGAACCGGTCCTCGGCGAGCCGGATGACGGTGCCGTCGTCGAAGACCATGCCGTCCAGGCGGCACATCACGCCGTAGCGGATCATGCCGACCTTCAGGGTGCTCATCATGTTGGTGTAGAGCCGGTCGAGGAAGAGCGCGGCGTCCGGGCCCTGGACGTCGATCTTGCCGAGCGTGGAGGCGTCCATGAAGGCCACGCCCTCGCGGGCCGCCCGGCACTCGCGCAGCACGGCGGTCTCCATGTCCTCGCCGGCCCGCGGGTAGTACCAGGGCCGCTTCCACTGGCCGACGTTCTCGAACAGGGCGCCGTGCTCGACGTGCCAGGTGTGCAGGGCGGTGGTGCGGACCGGGTCGCTCAGCGCGCCGCGGTCGCGGCCGGCGAGGGCGGCGAAGGACACCGGGGTGTACGGCGGACGGAAGGTGGGCAGGCCGAGCGCCGAGATGTCCACGCCCAGGAGTCCGGCGACGACGCCGCTCGCCAGGACACCGCCCGTCTTTCCCTGGTCGCTCGCGGTACCGGCCGTGGTGTAGCGCTTGGTGTGCTCCACCGAGCGCAGGCCCGCGCCGGTCGCCCGCGCCAGGTCGTCGACCGTGACATCGCGCTGGAGGTCGACGAACCGGGGGGCGCCGGTGTCGCCGGGGACGGTGAAGATGTGCATGGGCGGGGTGTACGGCTGCGCGGACACGGCCGGCAGGACGGGTGCCTCGGCGGTGCAGCCTTCCGCCTCGGCCGCGCGGGCGCCGGCCGACGCGCCCTGGGCGAGGGCCGTGGCCAGGTCGAAGGCGCCGTTCGCGCTGCCCGCGACCTCCACCGCCTGACGGCAGCTGTCGGGCACGAACGCGCCGAGGGCGTCGTCGTGGCGGAGCTTGCCGCCCGCCTGGCTGAACAGGTGCGCGACCGGGTTCCAGCCGCCGGAGACCAGCAGCAGGTCGGCGGCGAACTCCCGCCGCGCCGTGGACTCGCCGTAGGGCGCGACCGTGACGGCGGTCAGCCGGGCGGTGCCTTCCGTGCCGATGACCGCGTGTCCGGCGAGCACCTCGATGCCGGCGGACCGGGCCCGCTCGGCCCACTGACCCGGCTCGGTCCGGGTGTCGACGATCGCCGCGATGTCCACGCCGGCGGCCGCCAGGTCGAGGGCGGCGGCGTAGGCGCTGTCGTTGGTGGTGAACACGACGGCGTGCCGGCCGGGGACGACGGCGTAGCGGTGCAGGTAGGTGCGGGCCGACGAGGCCAGCATCACGCCGGGCCGGTCGTTGTCGCCGAACGCCAGCGAGCGTTCGTGGGCGCCGGTCGCGAGGACGACGCGCCGGGCGCGGATGCGCCAGACGCGCTCGCGGGAGACGTTCTCCGGGGCGGCGGCGCCGAGGTGGTTGGTGCGGCGCTCGACGGCCAGGAGGTGGTTGTCGTCGTAGTGGCCGAAGACGGTGGTGCGGGGCAGGACGCGTACCTCGGGCGCTGCGTCGAGCCGGGCGCGGGTCTCGGCGACCCAGTCGAGGTGCTCGCCGGTGCCGAGCAGGCTGCCGCCGGCCTCCGGCTGGTCGTCGGCGAGGATGACACGGGCGCCGCCGCTCGCCGCCGCGGCCGCCGCCGCGAGCCCGGCCGGGCCGGCGCCGACGACCAGCACGTCGCAGTGGGCGTGTACGGCGTCGTAGCGGGCGGGGTCGGGTTCGGTGGCGAGGCGGCCCTGGCCGGGGAGGCTGCTCGCGGCCAGGCCGTCGTGGAGCTCGACGGTGGTGGCGGGGAGCATGGGCTCGGGGAACGGGGCCTCGATCTGGACGACCGCGTTGGGTTCCTCGACGCCGGCGGAGAAGATGCCGCGGGGGCGGCCCAGCTTGATGCTGGTGGCGGCCTGGATGACGCCGTTGGCGAGCAGGGCGGAGGCGAGGGTGTCGCCTCGGTGACCCTGGTACGCGGTGCCGTCGAAGGTGAAGGTGAGGGGGATGGTGCGGTCGATGCGGCCGCCGGTGGGGCGACGGAAGGGCTGGCCCGCGGCGGAGCCGCCCAGGGGCGCAGCGGCCCCGCCCGTCCCGTCCTGAAGGGGCTCCGCCCCTTCGGCCCCGGTCGGCCCTGGACGGGCCTCGTCCTCAAGGGCCGGACGGGCTTGATTTTCCTGACGCCGCTGAGAAGTCACCGGACCTGCCTCGAACGTCTCCGGGCGCGGCTCCCCCACCTTGTAGACGGTGAGGATCTCGTTCGTCGCGGTGTCCCGCACCGCGTTGAACCACCGGCGGCAGCCCGCCGCATGGCTCCAGCGCTCGGCGAAGGGGCCCTTGGGGTTGTCGCGGAAGAACAGGTACCGCGCCCACTCCTCGTCGGTGAGGGCGGCGGGCTCCTCGGGGTAGGGGACGTGGGCCTGGCCGCCGTAGTGGAACTCGGCCTCGTCACGGGGCCCGCACCACGGGCAGGGGATGAGCAGCATGGTTCGGCTCCCTAGTGGGCCACCGCGGCAGCGCCGTGCTCGTCGACGAGCGCGCCGGTGGTGAAACGGTCGAGCGAGAAGGGGGCGTTCAGGGCATGGGGGGTGTCGTGCGCGATGGTGTGGGCGTAGACCCAGCCGACCCCCGGGGTGGCCTTGAAACCGCCGGTCCCCCAGCCGCAGTTGAGGTAGAGGTTGCCGACCGGGGTGAGGCCGACGATGGGCGAGGCGTCGGGGGTGACGTCCACGATGCCGCCCCAGGTGCGCAGCACATGGGCGCGGGCGAAGACCGGGAACAGCTCCAGGGCCGCCGACATCTGGTCCTCGATGATGTGGAAGGCGCCGCGCTGGGTGTAGGAGTTGTACGCGTCGATGCCCGCGCCCATGACCAGTTCGCCCTTGTGCGCCTGGCTGACGTACACGTGGACGGCGTTGGACATCACCACGGTCGGGTGCACCGGTTCCAGGAGTTCGGAGACGAGCGCCTGCAACGGGTGGCTCTGCAGGGGCAGTTCGATGCCGGCCATGGCGGCGAGGACGGAGGTGTGGCCGGCCGAGCACAGGGCCACCTTGCCGGCCGCGATCGGACCGCGTGTGGTCCGCACGCCGACCACCCGGCCGCCGGCCACGTCCAGCCCGGTGACCTCGCAGTTCTGGATGATGTCGATGCCGGCGGCGTCCGCGGAGCGGGCGAAGCCCCAGGCGACGTAGTCGTGCTTGGCGATGCCGGCGCGCGGCTGGTAGGTGCCGCCCAGGACGGGGTAGCGCACGTCCGGGGAGGTGTTGACGATGGGGCAGACCTCTTTGACCCCGTCGGCGTCCAGCCATGCGGCGTCCACGCCGTTGAGCCGGTTGGCCTCGACGCGGCGGACGCTGTCGCGGACGTCCTGCAGGCTGTGGGCGAGGTTCAGCACACCGCGCTGGGAGAAGAGGATCGGGTAGTCCAGTTCCTCCTCCAGCCCCTCCCACAGCTTCAGGGCGTGCTCGTAGATGCCGGCGCTCTCGTCCCACAGGTAGTTGGAGCGGATGATCGTGGTGTTGCGGGCCATGTTGCCGCCCGCGAGCCAGCCCTTCTCCAGGACGGCGACGTTGGTGATGCCGTGGTTCTTCGCCAGGTAGTGGGCGGTGGCCAGGCCGTGTCCGCCGCCGCCCACGACGATCACGTCGTACGACGGCTTGGGGTCCGGGTTGCGCCAGAGGAACTCCGGGTGGTCGGGGAGGTCGGCGCCGGGGGTGCGGGGGCTCATCGGGCGTCTCCGTCGTACGAGAGGTGCGGGTAGAGCGGGTGCTCGGCCGCGAGCGCCTCGGTGCGGGCGCGTAGCGCGGCCACGTCCGGCTCGGGCTGGAGGGCGCGCGCGATCACGTCGGCGACCTCGGCGAAGTCCGCCTCGGTGAAACCCCGGGTGGCGAGCGCGGGGGTGCCGATGCGCAGGCCGGAGGTGACCATGGGCGGGCGCGGGTCGAAGGGGACGGCGTTGCGGTTGACGGTGATGCCGATCGCGTGCAGGAGGTCCTCGGCCCGCTTGCCGTCGAGTTCGGAGTCGCGCAGGTCGACGAGGACGAGGTGGACGTCCGTGCCGCCGGTCAGCACCGTCACGCCGGCGGCCGCCGTGTCGGGCCGGGTGAGGCGTTCGGCGAGGACGCGGGCGCCGGCGAGGGTGCGGGCCTGGCGCTCGGCGAACTCGGGTGAGGCCGCGACCTTGAAGGAGACCGCCTTGGCCGCGATGACGTGCTCCAGCGGGCCGCCCTGCATGCCCGGGAACACCGCCGAGTTGATCTTCTTGGCCAGGTCGGCGTCATTGGTGAGGATGACGCCGCCGCGGGGGCCGCCGAGGGTCTTGTGCGTGGTGGTGGTGACCACGTGGGCGTGCGGGACGGGGCTCGGGTGCAGTCCGGCGGCGACCAGGCCCGCGAAGTGCGCCATGTCGACCATGAGCAGGGCGCCGACCTCGTCGGCGATCCGGCGGAAGGCCGCGAAGTCCAGCTGCCTGGGGTACGCCGACCAGCCCGCGATGATCATCTTGGGGCGGTGCTCCTTGGCGAGCCGCTCCACCTCGTCCATGTCCACGAGGTGCTCCGCCTCGGAGACGTGGTAGGGCACGACGTTGAGCATCTTGCCGCTGTAGTTGATGCGCATGCCGTGCGTGAGGTGGCCGCCGTGCGCGAGGTCGAGACCCATGACGGTGTCGCCGGGCTGGAGGAGGGCGAAGAACACGGCCGTGTTGGCCTGTGCGCCCGAGTGCGGCTGGACGTTGGCGTAGGCGGCGCCGAACAGGGACTTGACGCGCTCGATCGCCAGCCGCTCGGTGACGTCGACGTGTTCGCAGCCGCCGTAGTAGCGGCGTCCGGGGTAGCCCTCGGCGTACTTGTTGGTCGCCACCGAGCCCTGCGCCTCCATCACGGCGGTGGGCGCGAAGTTCTCGGAGGCGATCATCTCCAGGGTGGACTGCTGGCGGCGCAGCTCGGCGCGGAGGGCTTCGTGGACCTCGGGGTCCAGCTCCGCCAGGGGCGTGTTCAGCGCGTTCATACGGTGGTCGCGTTCCTCTCGGCGGCCTCGACGACATTCGCGAGGAGCATCGCTCGGGTCATGGGTCCCACTCCCCCGGGCATCGGGGCGAGCCGTCCGGCGACCTCGGCGGCCTCCGGGTGGATGTCGCCGACGAGCCCGTGCCCGGTGCGGGTGATGCCGACGTCCAGGACGGCCGCGCCGGGGCGCAGCATGTCCTTGGTGATCAGTCCGGGCGAGCCGGCCGCCGCGACGACGATGTCCGCCTCGCGGGTGTGCCAGGCCAGGCCCTTGGTTCCGGTGTGGCAGAAAGTCACGGTGGCGTTCTCGGACCTGCGGGTGAGCAGCAGCCCGATGGGCCGGCCGACGGTGATGCCCCGGCCGACCACGCACACCCGGGCCCCGGCGAGCGGAACGTCGTACCGGCGCAGGAGTTCGACGATGCCGCGCGGGGTGCACGGCAGCGGGGCGTCGGTGCCGAGGACGAGGCGGCCGAGGTTGACGGGGTGGAGTCCGTCGGCGTCCTTGGCCGGGTCCATGCGCTCCAGTACGGCGTTCGCGTCCAGGTGGCGCGGGAGCGGGAGCCGGACGATGTATCCGGTGCAGGCCGGGTCGGCGTTGAGTTCGTCGACGACGTCCTCGACCTGCCGCTGGGTGGCGTCGGCGGGCAGTTCGCGGCGCAGGGAGGCGATGCCGGCCTGCGCGCAGTCGCGGTGCTTGCCGGCGACGTAGGCGCGGCTGCCGGGGTCGTCGCCGACGAGGACGGTTCCGAGGCCGGGAGGGCGACCGGTGAGGGCCGTCAACTTGGCGACGCGCTCGGCGAGTTCACGACGGATGGCGGCGGCGGTGGCTTTGCCGTCAAGGAGTTGTGCGGTCACCGATGGGGTTTCCTTTCCCTTGAACCCACGGAATGTCAGCCACGGAGCCGCGACATCGCCGGGTCGAACAGCGGCTCCTCGGCGACGACCGCCTCCACCCGCTGGTCGAAGTAACCGATCTGCACCCGCGTACCGGCCTCGGCCAGCTCCGCCGGGAGCCACGCGTAAGCGATCCCCTTGCCGATGGTGTAGCCGTACGCCGCGCTGGTGACGTAGCCGACGGCGCGCTCGCCGTCGTAGACCGGCTCCTTGCCCATGACGACCGCGCTCGGGTCGTCGATGGTGAGGCAGCTCAGCCTGCGCCGGACGTTCTCCTTGCGGCGCTCCAGCGCGGCCTTCCCGATGAAGTCGCCCTTGTCGAGCCTGACGGCGAAGCCGACACCGGCCTCGTACGGGTCGTGCTCGTAGGTCATGTCGGTGCCGAAGGAGCGGTAACCCTTCTCCAGGCGCAGGCTGTTGAAGGCGCCGCGGCCGGCGACGATGCCGCCGAGCGGTTCGGCCGCGGCCCACAGGGTGTCCCACAGCTTCAGGCCCTGGTCGGCGGTGGTGTACAGCTCCCAGCCCAGCTCGCCGACGTAACTCAGGCGCATCGCGGTGACCGGCACCGAGCCGATGTAGGCGCGCTTGGCGCGGAAGTACTTCAGGCCGTCACCCGAGAAGTCCTCGTCCGTGAGCGGCTGCAGCACCTCGCGGGCGAGCGGGCCCCACAGGCCGATGCAGCAGGTGCCGGCGGTGACGTCGCGGACCTGGACGCGGCCGTCGGCGGGCAGGTGGCGGGTGAACCAGTCGAGGTCCAGGTTGCCGTTGGCGCCCACCTGGAAGAGGTCGCGGCCGAGGCGGGCGACGGTGATGTCGCTGCGGATGCCGCCGTCGTGGTCCAGCAGCAGCGTGTACGTCACCGAGCCGACGGACTTGGCGACCTTGCCGGTGACCAGGCCCTCCAGGAAGTCGGCGGCGCCGGGGCCGCTGACCTCCAGGCGCTTGAGGGCCGTCATGTCGTACAGGGCGGCCTTCTCGCGGGTGACCTGGGCCTCGGCGCCGACGACGGGCGACCAGTAGCGGGCTGCCCAGTCGTTCGGGGTGGGGATGTCGCGGCCTTCGGTCAGGGAGGCGTTGGCCTCGTACCACTGGGGGCGCTCCCAGCCGTTCGCCTCCAGGAAGAACGCGCCGTGCTCCTGCTGGCGGGCGTAGAAGGGGCTGGTGCGGATCGGACGCGGCTCACCCGACGGCTGGAGCGGGTGGAGGATGTCGTAGACCTCCACGAAGTTCTGGCAGTCGCGCGCCAGGACGTACTCCGGGGAGAGCTGGTGCGGCTCGAAGCGGTTGACGTCGCACTCGTGCAGGTCGAAGGAGGAGCAGTAGCCGTCGACCAGCCATTCGGCGACGGCCCGGCCGACGCCCGCGGAGTGGGTGACCCACACGGCCTCGGCGACCCAGAAGCCCTTGACGTCCGGGGACTCGCCGAGCAGCGGGTAGCCGTCGGTGGTGAAGGAGAACAGGCCGTTGATGCCCTCCTCGACCTTCGCCTCCTTGGTCGCCGGGAGCAGGGACTGCGTCTCGGTCCAGGCCGGCTCGAAGTCCTCCTCGGTGAACTTCAGCACCGAGGGCATCTGTTCGGCCGCGTCCACGGAGAGGATGTCGTCGGCGGAGACCGGCATGGGGCGGTGACCGTAGTAGCCGATGCCGAGGCCGTCGAAGCGGTCGCGGTAGTACAGGTCGGCGTCCTGGTGGCGCAGGATCGGGCGGACCGCCTCCTCGGTCTGGCCGGCGAGGGCGGGGACGGGACCGGTCCAGGCGAGCTGGTGGCCGAGCGGGGTCAGCGGCAGGTTCATCCCGGCCATGCGGGCGATCTTCGGGCCCCAGATGCCGGCGCAGCACACGACGATGTCGGCGTCGATCTCGCCGTGGTCGGTGACGACGCCGGTGACGCGGCCCTCGCTCTGCCGGATGTCGAGGACCTCGTGCCGGGCGAGGAAGCGCACACCGCGCTCGGCGGCCCGGCGGATCTGCGCCTCGACGGCGAGGACGGCCTTGGCCAGGCCGTCGGTGGGGACGAAGAGTCCGCCGAGGACCTTGTCGCGGTCGACCAGCGGGTGCTTGGCCACGCACTCGTCGGGGGTCAGCAGGCGCGCCTCGATGCCCCAGGCCGTGATCCAGCCGTGCCGGCGCTGGATCTCGGCGAGCCGTTCGGCGCTGGTCGCCACTTCCAGGCCGCCGACCTGGAGGAAGCAGGGCTTGCCGTCAACGTCGAGGGAGCACAACTTCTCGACGGTGTAGCGGGCCAGCTCCGTCATCGTCTTCGAGGCGTTCGTCTGGAAGACCAGGCCCGGGGCGTGCGAGCTGGATCCCCCGGTGGCCGGGAGGGGGCCCTGGTCGACCACGGTCACTTCGGTCCAGCCGCGCGCGGAGATCTCGTCCGCCAGGGCCGCTCCCACGACACCCGCTCCGATGATCACCACTCGGGGTCCCGCCATCGCCCAACCTCCGCACTTGAGACCGGCTCAGTTGCTTTGTACGCAACGTGATTCAGGTTACGCAACTCAATGTGCCTGTCGCCGTGGAGGGTGTCAAGGGGTCGGTGACGTCGGAAAACAGCCCGGTGAACGGGCCCGGGAACGGCAACGCCCGGCGGGCGGTGCGCGCAGCTGCGCACCGCCCGCCGGGCGTCCTCGCCGGCCTGTTGCGACCCCGTGCTACTTCAGCCAGGCGTCGACCTTGTCGCGGTGGGTGTCGACCCACTTCTTGGCCGCCGCGTCGTCCGACATCTTGTCCACCGCGATGTACCTGGCCACGGTGTTCTGGTCGTCGTTGGTCCAGTGGAAGTTCTTCACCAGCTGGTAGGCGGGGCTGCCCGACTTGGCGAACCGCGCGCTGACGATCTTGTCCAGGTCGTAGACCGGATAGTCGCAGGCGATCTTCGCGGCGTCGGCGTCACACCCCGTCGTGTACTTCGGCAGGTCGACCTTGACCAGCGGCACCTCGGACATGAACCACTGGGGCTCGTAGAAGTAGCCGATCACCCATTGCTTGTTCTTCTCGGCCGTCCGGTAGGCCTGGATGAGCGCGGTCTCGCTGCCCGCGTACACCACCTTGAAGTTGAGCTTCAGGTTCTTCACCAGCGCCGCGTCGTTGGTGACGTACGACGGGTCGCCGTCGAGGAGCTGGCCCTTGCCGCCCGACTCGGAGGTCCTGAACTTGTCGGCGTACTTGTCGAGGTTCTTCCAGTCGGTGATGTCCGGGTGGGCCTTGGCCAGCCACGGCGGCACGAACCAGCCGATCACGCCCTTGTTGCCCGTCGATCCCGCTTCCACCGCGGTCTTCTGCTCGGTGATGTACTTCTTCTTCAGGTCGTCGTGGCCCCAGTTCTCCAGGACGGCGTCCACCTCGCCGGTCCCGAAGCCCTGCCAGGCGATCTCCTCCTTCAGGTCCTTCTTGTTGACCGTGCAACCGAGGTCGTGCTGCGCCACGTACGCGACGACCGCCGCGTCCGCCTCGTAGCCGACCCACGGGTTGACGGCGAGGTTGAAGGTGCCGCACTTGCCGCCCGAGGACTTCGCGCCGGCCGAGGTGCTGTCGCCGACCTTCGCCCCCGAGCAGGCCGTGAGGGTGAGGCCGAGGACGGCCAGTGCGGCCGCGCCGGCCCGCCAGTGATGTGCCATGGTGTCGTGCTCCTTATGCCCTGGTGCGTCGCGCCGCAGCCTGCGTGATCCGGTCGAACATGACTCCGAGCAGTACGATGGCGAGCCCCGCCGCCAGCCCCTTGCCGTACAGCTCTCCCTGCGAGAAACCGGCCACGACGTCGTAGCCGAGGGCGCCTGCCCCTACCAGGCCGCCCACCACAACCATCGACAGCACATAGATCAGACCCTGGTTGGTGGCGAGGGTCAGCGCGCTGCGTGCCATCGGCAGCTGGACCTTGGTGATGATCTGCCAGGTGTTGCACCCGGAGGAGGTGGCCGCCTCCACGGTGGACTCGGACACGTTCCGCACACCATCCGCGATGATCTTGATGGCGACGGGCGCCGCGTACACGACGGCCGCGACGATCGCGGTGAACCGGGTGGCGCCGAACAGGGCCAGGAACGGCACGAGATAGACGAACGGCGGCATGACCTGCGCGGCGTCCAGAGTGGGCCGCACCAGCCGGTCCACCAGCCGGCTGCGGCCCATCCACACGCCGAAGACGACACCGAACAGCATCACCAGGACCGTGGCGACGGCGGTGGAGGCCAGTGTCGTCATGCCGTCGGACCACACACCCGTGCCGACCAGCAGCCCGACGCACACCGCGGCCGTCGCCGCGGCGCGCCATCCGCCGAGCACCGCGCCGAGCGCGACCAGGGTGATGCCGACCAGCCACCACGGGGAGTCGGTGAGCAGCGTCTGGAACGGGTTGAGCAGACCGTTGGTGATGACGTTCCGCACAGCGTTGGTGATCCCCGACAGATGGTCCTGCAGCCAGGTGGTCGTGGTGTCGGCCGCGCTCGCGATGTGGCTGCCCGTGCTGCCGTTGCCCGGGAACTCGGCCGCCCAGACGTAGGTGTGGGACAGGTACACCAGGACGGCGGCCCCTGCGCCGCCCGCCACCAGCAGCGGCCGGCGCCACTTCAGGAGCCGGCCGCCCGTGCGGCGGGTCTCGGTGCGCGCGGCCGCCGCGGTGGTGACCCGGTCGAGCACGATGGCCATGACGACGATGGCGAGCCCGGCGTTGAACGCCGTACCGACGTCGAGCGACTGCAGGGCCTGGACGACGGTCTTGCCGAGGCCGGGCGCGTCGATCAGAGCGGCGATGGTCACCATGGCCAGCGCGGCCATGATGGTCTGGTTGACGCCCATGACCACCGTGCGCCGGGACATCGGCAGCAGCACCTTCAGCAGCTGCTGCGACCGTGTGGTGCCGAGCGAGTCGGCCGCCTCGACGGTGGTCTTCGGCACCGAGCGGATGGCGTGCGCGGTGATGCGGATGGCGGGCGGTGCCGCGTAGATGACGGTGGTGATCACGGCGGAGGCTCCGCCGATGAGGAAGATCAGGGTCAGCGGGGCGAGGTAGACGAAGGTCGGCATCGTCTGCATGAAGTCCAGGAAGGGCGTCATGATCCGGTTGAACCGGTCGGAGAGCCCCGCCCACACGCCCAGCGGGATGCCGATGAGCAGCGCCACGAGGACCGCCGACACGGTCAGCGCGAGGGTGTCCATGCTCTGCTGCCACAGGCCCTGGAGCCCGAAGAAGGTGAAGCCCGCGACCGCCAGCAGTGCCACCCGCCAGTTGCCCACGGCCCAGGAGACGTAGCCGGTGAGTCCGACGACGCCGAGCCAGCCGATCTGCGGCACCGGGCGGGCGCCGGTGGGCTGGGAGATCAGGGACTGGACGAAGGTGACCAGGTTGTCGATGGCCAGCCGGATCTCGTTGAAGAAGTACAGGAAGAGCGGGTTGGAGTTGCGGTTGGCCCCGATGCTGTCGTTGAGGTCGTTCAGCCACCGGTGCAGACCGGTGAGGTCGGCCGCCGCGAGGGCCAGGGTCTGCCGGCCGCGCAGTACGGCGAAGAGCACCAGCCAGGCGAGCAGGACGGCCGCCACCACCATGGGGCGGCTGACCTTGTCACGTAGCGTCGCGACCGGCGCGGTCGCGTCGGCGACGACGGCCATCACGCACCGCCTTCCTGCCCGGCGACGACGGAGAGGATCTCCTCGTCGCCGACGATGCCGAGCAGCTTGCCGTTCTCCACGACCTTGACGGGCTTCTCGGCGGCGAGCACCGCGCGGGTGGCCTCGCGCACCACGACGTCCGGCCCCAGCTCGGGTCCGTCCAGGGCGTCGCCGGGCTCGGCGGGGCGCATGATCCAGCGCAGGGTGAGGACGTCGCCGCGCGGCACGTCCTTGACGAAGTCCCGTACGTAGTCGTCGGCGGGGGCGCCGACGAGTTCGTCGCCGGTGCCGCACTGGACCGTCTTGCCGTCCCGCATGATGAGGATGCGGTCGCCCAGCTTCAGCGCCTCGGACAGGTCGTGGGTGATGAAGACCATGGTCTTGCCGACCTCGTGGTGCAGCCGGATGACCTCGCTCTGCATGTCACGGCGGATCAGCGGGTCGAGCGCGGAGAACGGCTCGTCGAAGAAGAGGACGTCGGGGTCGCCGGCGAGGGCGCGGGCGAGGCCGACGCGCTGCTGCATGCCGCCGGAGAGCTGGTCGGGGTAGGAGTTCTCGTATCCGGCCAGGCCCACCAGCTCGACGACCTCCAGGGCCTTCCTGGTGCGCTCGGCCTTGCCCATGCCCCGTATCTCCAGGCCGAACGCCACGTTGTCGACGACCCTGCGGTGCGGCAGCAGGCCGAAGTGCTGGAAGACCATGGAGAACTTGCTGCGCCGCAGCTCGCGCAGGCGCCGGGCGTCGGCGTCGCGGATGTCCTCGCCCTCGAAGACGACCTCTCCGGCGGTGGGTTCGATCAGCCGGGTCAGACATCGCACCAGGGTGGACTTGCCGGAGCCGGACAGGCCCATGACGACGAAGACCTCGCCGGGCGACACGTCGAAGCTGACATCCCGTACGGCGGCGGTGCAGCCGGTGCGGTCCATCAGCTCGCGGCGGCTGAGCCCGCACAGCTCCTCGGAGCCCGGCACCTCGTCGGCCTTGGGTCCGAACACCTTCCACAGCCGGCGCACGGAGATGACCGGCGTACGCGCCTGGGGCTCCTGGGACGTGTCGCTCGGCCGCGACACCTCGGTCTGGGCTGGGGTCATGATCGGGCCTCTCTTGGCGGTCAGCCGCGGAACCAGTGCTGCGGCCGGGGTTGGATGTTCTGCCAGACGTGCTTGGGCTCCCGGTACTCGTCGAGGCCGGCCGGTCCCAGCTCACGGCCCACGCCCGAGTGTCCGAAGCCGCCCCATTCCGCCTGCGGTACATAGGGGTGGTAGTCGTTGATCCACACGGTGCCGTGGCGCAGCGCGCGGGCCACCCGCTGGGCCCTGCCCGCGTCCTGGGTCCAGACGGCCCCGGCGAGGCCGTACTCCGTGTCGTTGGCGATGCGGACGGCGTCGTCCTCGTCGTGGAAGCGCTCGACGGTGAGCACGGGTCCGAAGGACTCCTCGTGCACCACCCGCATGTCCTGCCGGCACTCGTCCAGGACGGTCGGCGGGTAGTAGAAGCCGTGCGCCAGCGCCGGGTCGTCGGGGCGGGCGCCGCCGCAGCGCAGGACGGCGCCCTCGGCGAGGCCGGCGGCGACGTACGCCTCGACCTTCTCCCGGTGCTGTGCGGAGATCAGCGGCCCGGTCTCGGCCTCCGCGTCGAAGGGGCCGCCGAGCCGGATCCGCCGGGCGCGGCGTACGACCTCGTCGACGAAGGCGTCGTGGATCGCGTCCTCGACGATCAGGCGGGCGCCGGCCGAGCAGACCTGCCCGGAGTGCAGGAAGACGGCGGTGAGCGCGAAGTCGACGGCCGTTTCGAAGTCGGCGTCGGCGAAGACCACGTTGGGGTTCTTGCCGCCGAGTTCGAGGGCGACCTTCTTCACCGTCGCCGCGGCGGTGGCCATGATGTGCCGCCCGGTGTGCAGTCCTCCGGTGAACGACACCATGTCGACGGCCGGGTGCTCGGCGAGCGGCGCGCCCGCCTCGGCCCCGGCGCCGAGCACCAGGTTGGCCGCGCCGCCCGGGAGCCCTGCCTCCTCGAGGGCCTTCATCAGCAGGATCGAGGTGGAGGGCGTCAGCTCGCTGGGCTTGAGGACGACCGTATTGCCCGCGAGCAGGGCCGGGGCGATCTTCCAACTGGCCTGCAGCAGTGGGTAGTTCCAGGGGGTGATCAGTCCGCAGACGCCGACCGGCTCATAGGTGACGCGGCTCAGTGCGTCGTCGCGTCCGGTGTCGACCACCCGGCCGGCGCTGGTGCCCGCGATGCCGCCGTAGTAGCGGAAGCAGGAGACGACGTCGGCGATGTCGTACTCGCTCTCCACCAGCCGCTTGCCGGTGTCGAGGGACTCGGCGCGGGCGAATTCCTTGGCGTCGCGCTCGATGATGCCGGCGGTGCGCAGCAGCAGTGCGCCGCGCTCGCGCTCGGGGGTCCGCGGCCAGGGTCCGTCGTCGAAGGCGCGCCGAGCCGCTGTGATCGCCGCCTCGGTGTCGGGGCGGGTCGCCTCGGAGACCGTGGCGACCAGGGTGCCGTCGGCCGGACAGCGGATCTCCCGGTGGCCGCCGGCCACTGGGGCGCGCCATTCTCCGTCCACATACAGATCTGCCACGCGCTGCGCCCTTCGAGCGGAATTCGTTGCGCATTGTGCATCGAATTGCTTGTGGTGGAACACCTTTGCGGAACGGGCTGACGCCCGTCAAGAGGTCGGCATGTCTCGATTTCGCCGCCCCCGGTCGTGTTTCCCCCGGCCCGCATCAGCCGGCCAGGCGGTCCAGTGCCGCACGGCGCCAACGCTCCGTCTCGGCAATCTGGTTGAAGGTGAACAGGTGCAGTCCTGCCACCCCGGCGGCGGGATCGGTGAACGCCGGTGCGCCGCGGGTGAGCAGGCGCTCGGGCGCGTATCCCCCGGGCGCCGCGAACCGCAGGAACCAGGAGGGGTGCCGGGTGAGGAAGCGCGTCGACTCCCCCACCCCGATCTTCGTCGCCATCGACAGCAGCTTCGCCCGCTGCACGGGCCCGGCGACGCCCAGGTGCACGGGCAGCGTGACGTCGCGGCGCCGGATCCGGGCGAGCCAGTCGCCGAGCACGCGCGCGTCGAAGCACAGGTTGCTGACGATGTAGGTGGCGTGTGTCCGCTTGTCCCACATCGACTGGATGGTGATGTCGTCGTGGATGAGCGGATGGCTCTCCGGATAACCGGTGATGCCGAGGTCGGCGAAGGGGCTGCCCAGGTCGGCGAGCGCGCGCAGCACCGGCAGGGCGCCGTGGTACGGCCCGGCCGGCGGATCGGCGTCGCCGGCCGGGACGAAGACGTCCCTGACGCCTGCCGTGCGCAGCCGTTCGGCGACGTCCTTCAGGTGCGCGTCGTCCCGCAGCAGCCGGGCGGGGACGTGCGGGACGACGCGGTACCCGTGCGCCGCGAGCCGCTCGGTGAGCAGCAGCGTCGGCTCCAGTCCCTTGGCCGGCGACGCCGTGACCGTGACCACGACCTCGCGCGGGACATGGGCGAGGACCTTCTCCTCGGTGGCCTTCGCCGGCAGCACCTCGTAGCGGACGCGGGTGAGGAGCGTCCGCAGGGCCTGGGCGCCCATGGTTCAGCCGGCCTGTTTCTGGGCGTCGCGGTGCCGGTAGTAGGCGGCCTTGGACGGCGGCAGCGGCTCGTTGCCCAGGATGAGGTCGGCCGCCTTCTCGGCGATCATCATCACCGGTGCGTAGATGTTGCCGTTGGTGACATAGGGCATCACCGAGGCGTCCACCACGCGCAGCCCGTCCAGTCCGTGCACCCGCATGGTCAGCGGGTCGACGACGGACATCTCGTCGGTGCCCATCTTGCAGGTGCAGGAGGGGTGCAGGGCGGTCTCGCCCTCCTTGGCGACCCAGGCGAGGATCTCCTCGTCGGTCTCGACGGACGGTCCGGGCGAGACCTCGCCGCCGTTGTAGGGGGCGAGGGCGGGCTGGTTGAGGATCCTGCGCGCCACCCGGATCGCCTCCACCCACTCCCGGCGGTCCTGTTCGGTGGACAGGTAGTTGAAGCGCAGGGCGGGCTTCACCCGCGGGTCCCGGCTCTTGATCTTCACCGAGCCGATGGCGTCCGAGTACATGGGCCCGACATGCACCTGGTAGCCGTGGCCGCCGGCGGGCGAGGAGCCGTCGTAGCGGACGGCGACCGGCAGGAAGTGGAACATCAGGTTGGGATACTCCACGTCCTCGTTGCTGCGGGCGAAGCCGCCGGCCTCGAAGTGGTTGGTGGCCGCGGGGCCCTTGCGGAACAGCCACTGCAGCCCGATCAGGGGGGCGCGCCACTTCGCCATGTACGGCTGCATGGAGACGGGCTGCGTGCAGGCGTACTGGACGTACACCTCCAGGTGGTCCTGCATGTTCTCGCCGACACCCGGCAGGTCGTGCACGGGGTCGATGCCGAGGGCGGACAGTTCGGCGGCGTTGCCGACGCCGGAGAGCTGCAGCAGCTGCGGGGAGTTGATGGCGCCGCCGCACAGGATGACCTCGCCGGCGCGGACCTGCTGGACGGCGCCCCTGCCGCGCCGGTACTCGACGCCGACGGCCCGCTTGCCCTCGAAGAGCACCCGGGTGACCAGGGTGCGCGTCTTCACGGTGAGGTTCGGCCGGTTCATCGCGGGGCGGAGGTAGGCCTTGGAGGCGGAAAGGCGGCGGCCGCGGTGGACGTTGCGGTCGAACTTGGCGAATCCTTCCTGCCGGTAGCCGTTGACGTCGTCGGTCGGTGCGTAACCGGCCTCCTGGGTGGCCTTGAGGAAGGCGGTGAACAGCGGGTTGGTGGCCGGGCCGCGCTCCAGGACGAGGGGGCCGTCGTGGCCGCGGAACTCGTCGTCGGGGTCGGCGGCCAGGCAGTTCTCCATGCGGCGGAAGTACGGCAGACAGTGGGCGTAGTCCCAGGTCTCCATGCCGGGGCCGGCCGCCCAGCGCTCGTAGTCCATGGGGTTGCCGCGCTGGAAGATCATGCCGTTGATGCTGCTGGAGCCGCCGAGCACCTTGCCGCGGGCGTGGTAGATGCGCCGGCCGCCCATGTGGGGCTCGGGCTCGGACTCGTACTTCCAGTCGTAGAAGCGGCTGCCTATGGGGTAGGTCAGCGCGGCGGGCATGTGGATGAAGACGTCCCAGGGATAGTCGGAGCGGCCCGCCTCCAGGACCAGCACCCGGTTGGCGGGATCGGCCGACAGCCGGTTGGCCAGTGCGCTGCCGGCCGATCCACCGCCGACGATGACGAAGTCGTACTGCAAGGGAGCCATGGTGCCTCGTCTCGCTCGCGCCTTGTGATGTGCGGGGCATGCTAGTACGGGTGCCGCTATACGCACCAGGTTGCGAACAACGCAACTTGTAAGATCTTTGTGCACGCCGCGTTACTTGCAGAGGTGTTGTTTACTGCGCGTATAGTTCCGCTATGAGCAACTACAGTCCGGATACGGAAACGCAAGGTTCACCGCCCGGCGGAGTGCAGTCCGTCGACCGGGCCATCAGCGTGCTGGAGATCCTGGCCCAGCGCGGTGAGGCCGGTGTGAGCGAGGTGGCCGCCGAGATCGATGTGCACAAGTCGACCGCGTTCCGCCTGCTCGGCGCCCTGGAGGCGCGCGGCCTGGTGGAGCAGGCGGGCGAGCGGGGCAAGTACGCGCTCGGCTTCGGCATCGTACGCCTGGCGGGCGCCGTCACGGGACGCATCGACATCACCCAGCAGGGCCGCGCGGTGTGCGAGCGGCTGGCGGAGGAGATCGGCGAGACGGTCAACATCGCCGTGATGCAGGAGCACTATGCGATCAACCTCTACCAGGTGCGCGGCCAGTCCGCCATCACCGCGCACAACTGGGTCGGCCAGCTGACCCCGCTGCACGCCACCTCCAGCGGCAAGATCATGCTGGCCCACCTGCCGGCCAAGCAGCGCGCCGCGCTGCTCGCGGACGCGGGCCTGAAGAAGCTGACCCCGCACACGATCACCGCGAAGGCGAAGCTGGAGAAGAACCTCAGCGAGGCCCGGGAGCGCGGTTACGCCTGGACACTGGAGGAGCTGGAGATCGGCCTGCACGCCATGGCCGCCCCGATCCGGGACCGGGAGGGCCGGGTCATCGCGTCGCTCAGCGCCTCCGGGCCCGCGTACCGGTTCACCGAGGAGCGCATGCACGAGCTGGCTCCGCTGCTGGTCAAGGGCGCGGAGGAGATCAGCCACCGGATGGGACACCTGGGCTGAACGCCCCGTCCGCGACCGCCGCACGACCGCCGCACGGCCCGCGTACGCCCCCCGCGCGGGCCACGGTCGTCCCTCCTGGACGGCGCCCGCCTTGGCGTCACCGCTGCCGCGGCGTGCCCAGACGCTCGTTCAGCCAGTCGTGGAAGGCGCCGATGTGGTGCTCACTGGGCACGAGGACGCCGCCCTTGGCGTACATCCGCGAGCTCATCCCGGGCTGGGTGCGCTCGCAGGCGTCGAAGTCCTGGCGGTTGACCCGGTCGAACAGCTCCACCGAGCGGCTGACGTCCTTGCCGCTCTCCACGACGTGCGGCAGGTAGAGCCAGTCGCACTCGACGACCGTGCGGTCGACGGCCACCGGGTACATCCGGTGGAAGATCACATGGTCGGGCACCAGGTTGATGAACACCTGCGGCTTGACCGTGATCGCGTAGTAGCGGCGGTCCTGGTCCTCGGAGACCCCGGGGATGCGGTCGAGACCCTCGGAGCCGTCCACGGTGAAGCCCTGGATCTCCTCACCGAACTCCGCGCCGTGGCCGACGTAGTACTGCGCCGCGTAGCCGTCGGCGAACTCCGGGAGCACCTCCGTGAGTTCCGGGTGGATCGTGGCGCAGTGGTAGCACTCCATGAAGTTCTCGATGATGAGCTTCCAGTTCGCCTTCACGTCGTAGACGATCCGCCGGCCCACCGACAGGTTCGGGATGTCGTAGCGCTCGATCGACTCGGTGTCGCCGAGCCGCTCCACCACCGCGCCGATCACGTCCTCCTCGAAGGAGGGCGGGTTCTCCGCCAGGCACACCCAGACGTAGCCGAGCCATTCGCGGACGGCCACGCTCACCAGGCCGTACTCGGTGCGGCCCACGTCGGGCATCTTGGTCAGGTTGGGCGCCGCGACGAGCTTGCCGTTCAGGTCGTAGGTCCAGGCGTGGTAGGGGCACTGGAAGGCCCGCTTCACCTCGCCCGTCTCCTCGGTGCACAGCCTGGCGCCGCGGTGCCGGCAGACGTTGAAGTAGGCACGGATCGAGTGGTCCCGGGCCCGGGTGACGAGGATGCTCTCGCGGCCCACGTCCACGGTGCGGAAGGCGCCGGGCCTGGCCAGGTCGCAGGCGCGTGCGACGCAGAACCACATCGCCTCGAAGACGTGCTCCTGTTCCTGGGCGAAGACGCCGGGGTCGGTGTAGGCGGAGCCGGGGAGGGTGGCGATCAGGCTGTCCGGCAGGCTGGTCGAGGTCACGGTGCACTCCTCGGGGGAACGTCGTGGATCGGTAGGTCACGCGCCGGGAAGAGCGACTCCGGTCAGCGTTGTGTATGAGGCGACACTGCGTTTGCTGTGCAACGCAGCAGGGGTGGCGCCGGGGTGGTGTCAAGCCGCGGCGGCGGCGAACTGCTTGCGCCGGCGGGTGAACAGCCGCGGCTGGTTCATGCCGAGCACGGCGACCTCCCGGCCGTCCTTGCGGTAGACGGCCAGAAAGCTGCGGTCGTCGACCGAGCCCTCCTCGACCGTCACGCTGTCGGCGCCGGCGGCGTGCCCGACGAACTGGATCTTCACGCCGTACTGGTCGGACCAGAAGTACGGCGGCCGGGGCGCGGCCGGCTCGACGGCGCCGTGCGCGAGCAGCGCGGCGACGGCGGCGTCCGGGCGTTCCCGTGCGCCGGTCCAGTGCTCGACCCTGCGGTGGAGCCCGGTGTGCGGGTCGTACCAGTTGGCGCAGTCGCCCACGGCGACCACCCCGGCCACGCTGGTGCGGCCGTCGGCGCCGCACTTCACGCCGTTGTCGAGGGCGACGCCGGATCCCTGAAGCCACTCGACGCAGGGGCGTGCGCCGACGCCGACGACGACCATGTCCGCGGCGACGGTGCGGCCGTCCTCCAGCAGCACGGCGTCGACGCGCCGCTCGCCGCTCAGTCCCTTGACGCCCACGCCGCACAGCAGGCGCACACCGTGGTCGGCGTGGAGGGCGGAGACGACCGCGCCCATGTCCGCGCCGAGCGGTCCGGCCAGCGGTGTCGGGGCGGCCTCGATCACGGTGACGTCGAGGCCGAGGGCGTACGCCGTCGAGGCGACCTCGGCGCCGACGAATCCGCCGCCGATCACCACCACCCGTCCGCCGCGGGCCAGGTCGTCCCGCAGGGCGCGGGCGTCGTCGAGGGTGCGCAGCACATGGACGCCGGCCAGGTCCTCGGTGCCGGGCAGGGTGCGGGCGGCCGCGCCGGTCGCGATGACCACGCCGTCGGCGCGTATCGCACGGCCGTCGGCGAGGCGGACGGCCCGCTCGGTGCGGTCCAGTCCGGTGGCGCGGGCGCCGAGCATCCACTCCGCCCCCAGATCGTCGTCGTCCGTCTCCAGCGCCAGGTCCGCTTCGCCGATGGCGCCGGCCAGGAACTCCTTGGACAACGGCGGCCTGTCGTAGGGGCGGTGGGGCTCGTCGCCGACGATCACCAGCCGGCCGTCGTACCCCCGCTTCCGCAGCGAGCGCGCGGCCGACAGACCGGCCAGCGAGGCGCCCACCACGGCGACGGTCCTCACGCGGGGCCTCCGGCCAGGCGGGCGGCGACGCACGGCGGCAGGTTGGGCGCGTCGGTGGAGAGCCGCACGTGGATCACGCCGTCCTCGACGACGACCTCGTGGGTGCGGACCGGGAGCTTGGCCGGCGGTGCGTCCACGGCTCCGGTCCTCAGGTCGAACTTCGAGGCGTGCAGCGGGCATTCGACCTCGCAGCCCTCCAGCCAGCCGTCGGCGAGCGACGCGTCCTGGTGGGTGCAGGTGTCGTCGATCGCGAAAAGTTCGCCGTCGTCGGTGTGGAACACCGAGACCGGCGGGTCGATGTCGAGCCGGTGGGCCTCGCCTCGCGGCAGATCCGCGAGACGGCACGCGGGAATCATCATGACACCTCGGTGCGTATAGCGAAACGGATTGCAGTTAGCGCAACGTCAGTCTGGGGCCGCCCTGAAGCGATGTCAAGGCGTGCGCGAAGCGGTTCGCAGGGTGTTTTCCGGGCGGCGTGCGGGCAGCCTGAAGCGCCTTCGAAGGCGCAGGTCAGCGGGTGGATCGGCGGCCGTGCGCGGGGACGGCGACGGCCCTGCCCCGGTGCCGTGACGCTTCGGTCCGTCACCGGGGCAGGGCCGCGTGCCGCCGGGCGGTCAGTGACCGCGTTCGATCCACTCCTGAAGATGCGGCGCCTCGGCGCCGATGGTGGTCGTGTCGCCGTGACCGGTGTGCACGACGGTGTCCCCGGGCAGGGTGAGCAGGCGTTCCGTGATCGAGCCGATGATGGTCGGGAAGTCGCTGTACGACCGTCCCGTCGCCCCCGGCCCGCCGGAGAACAGGGTGTCGCCGCTGAAGAGCGCGGAGAGCCGCGGGGCGTGCAGGCAGACGGCCCCCGGGGCGTGTCCCGGGGTGTGCAGCACGGTCAGCTCCACTCCGGCGACGGCCAGGCGCTGCCCGTCGGCCAGCTCGCCGTCGGGCGCCCGGTCGGGATGGGTCTGTTTCCACAGCGGCAGGTCGTCGGGGTGCAGCAGGACCGGGGCGCCGGTGCGGGCGGAGAGTTCGGGTGCGGCGTCGATGTGGTCGTTGTGCGCGTGGGTGCACACGATCGCCCGCAGCACGCGTCCGCCGACCGCCCGGGCGATGGCCCCGGCGTCATGGGCGGCGTCGATGACGACCGCCTCGGTGTCGTCGCCGACGATCCACATGTTGTTCTCGACGTCCCAGGTGCCGCCGTCGAGGGTGAACTGCCCACTGGTGACGAGGCGTTCGATGCGCGCGCCCGCCATCAGAGGACCACCACCGAGCGCAGCACGTCGCCGCCGTGCATCCGCTCGAAGGCCTTCTCCACCTCGTCCAGCTGGATCGTCTCGGTGACGAAGGCGTCCAGGTCGAGACGGCCCTGCAGATACAGGTCGATCAGCATGGGGAAGTCGCGGGAGGGCAGGCAGTCGCCGTACCAGCTCGACTTCAGGGCGCCCCCGCGGCCGAAGACGTCCAGCAGGGGCAGTTCGAGCTTCATCTCGGGCGTGGGCACGCCGACCAGGACGACGGTGCCGGCGAGGTCGCGCGCGTAGAAGGCCTGCCGGTACGTCTCCGGGCGGCCGACGGCCTCGATGACGACGTCGGCGCCGAAGCCGCCGGTCAGCTCGCGGATCGCGTCGACCGCCTCGGTGTTCTTCGAGTTGACGGTGTGCGTGGCGCCCAGCTTCCTGGCGGTCTCCAGCTTGCGGTCGTCGATGTCCACCGCGATGACCTTCGCCGCCCCGGCCAGGCTCGAGCCGACGACCGCGGCGGCTCCGACACCGCCGCAGCCGATCACGGCGACGGAGTCCCCGCGCCCGACGTTCCCGGTGTTGATGGCCGCGCCGATGCCGGCCATCACCCCGCAGCCCAGCAGCCCGGCGGCGGCCGGCGAAGCGGCCCGGTCGACCTTGGTGCACTGGCCCGCCGCCACGAGCGTCTTCTCGGCGAAGGCGCCGATGCCCAGCGCCGGGGAGAGTTCGGTGCCGTCGGCCAGGGTCATCTTCTGCTTCGCGTTGTGCGTGTTGAAGCAGTACCAGGGCCGGCCGCGCAGACACGCCCGGCAATTCCCGCACACCGCACGCCAGTTGAGGATCACGAAGTCACCGGGCGCCACGTCGGTGACCCCCTCGCCGACCGCCTCGACGACGCCCGCGGCCTCGTGCCCCAGCAGGAACGGGAAGTCGTCGCTGATGCCGCCCTCTCGGTAGTGCAGATCGGTGTGGCAGACCCCGCAGGCCTCGATCTTGACCAGCGCCTCGCCCGGACCCGGGTCGGGCACGATGATCGTCTCCAGACTGACGGGGGCGCCCTTGCTCCGCGCGACGACACCGCGGACCTGCTGAGTCATGGCCACTCCTCGGCTCACAGAAGGGCGAGATGTTGCCTATTACGGCACACCTCTCACGTTTCGCAACACAGCATCGCGGAGGCCGAAGCAGCGGTCAAGGATCCGGCAGCAGGGAACAGGCAGCGGTTATCGGCGGGTACCGGCGGACACGCAAAGGCGGCGCCGGCCGGACGCGGTGGCATCCGGCCCGGGCGCCGCCCCTTTGCCGTGATCAGGCGTAGACGTGCTGCACGAACTCCGCGAGCTGGCCTTCGCCCAGGTGCCGGGCGATGTCGGTCTCGCTGATCATGCCGATCATGCGCTTGTTCTCGACCACCGGCAGACGCTTGATCCGGTGGCCCTCCATCTCCCGCAGCGCCTCCGAGATGTCGGCGCCCGCATCGATCCAGCGCGGCGTCCCCTCGCACAGCTCGGCGCAGGTCATCCGCGCCGGGTCGTGGCCCGAGGCGACGCACTTCACCACGATGTCGCGGTCGGTGATGATGCCGACCATCCGGTCGCCGTTGTCGGGGTCGCTGACCGGGAGCGCGCCCACCTCGTGGTCCCGCATCATCTGTGCGGCGCGGTCCAGCGTCTCGTACCGGGGGATCCACTGGGCCCCCGGGTGCATGATGTCCTTGGCAGTCGTCATCGCTCGTCCTTCCATGTGGAGCGCGCGGAGCGGCCGGGAGCGCGGGCCCGGATGCCGTCAACGCGTCACGGGCGTACGCCGGTTCCGCTCGCGCAGATAGGTGACCAGATCGGTGCGCAGGTATCGACGGGCGGCGTCGGCCGCCTCGCGCGGGGTGCGCTCGCCCATCAGCACGCACAGCGTGTAACCGCAGTCCTCGAAGGCCGCGCGGGTGACGAGGTCGGCGGGCGCAGCGACCGCGGCCCGTTCGCACACCAGGTAGCGTCGTAGCTGACGGAACACTTCGGATCTGGACGGTAGCAGCATGATCCAGGTCACCGCCCCACGGACTCGGCGGACTCTCCGACAGTGGTGACGCCGCTGCCACGGCGCAACGGCGCGCATCCTTCACCCCGAACAAGGCCTTCAGCCATCGTGCACCCGCCGTATGGCGATGTCTTGTTGGGCTTTCAATCGGTGGCCCGGAGAGCATCGGGGAGGGTCATGCGGGTCCGAGCGTCGTCGTGTCCCGCGTCCCGCGCCGCCAGGGCGTGCGAGGGCGGCGGTGACGGCGGCGGTGGGCGGCGCTCGCCGACATCATGGCCAGCCCCAGACAGAAGATCAGCGCCAGCGCCAGGCCCGAGCTGAACAGCGCGAGCCCGTTCATGCTGGCGATGTCGTGACCGAGGACGGAAACGGTGTACTTGGGCCCGCCCGACAGGTTGCCGAGGATCGCCAGAGCCGTGAAGGCGCCCGCACCCGCGAGCAGGAGCAGTCCGAGGAACAGCATGCGAGTCATCTCCTCAGGAAACGTCTGCCGACGCCTCGGGTACCCGCGACACTCCGCCCATACCGCCGCGGCACTCGCCACCTGGGGCAGGGGGAGCCCCCGTGCGAGACGCGCCCGGGGGCACTACGCCGGCCCGCCCCTGCCCCCCGCCTCGAGGACGAGTGTGCCGTCGGCCGCGAGGCCGATGTGGACGCCGTGGCTGACGCGGTCGAGGGTCGAGCGCAGCCAGGCGCGGTCCTGCTCGTCGGCGGGCTCCAGCCGCATCCGACGCGCCCTGAGGGGGAACATCCGCAGCCCGGCCAGCGCGCCCGTGTCCGCCTCCACCGAGACGAGGTAGCCGAGCCGGAGGTCGTCGCGGTACTCCTCGTAGCCGGTGATGCCCTCGTAGTCGTCGATGAAGTCCCCGCAGCCGTAGAGGATCAGCCGGCCCCGGTACACCTCGGCGGGGCGGGGGTGGTGCGAGGAGTGCCCGTGGACGACGTCGACGCCGCCGTCCACCAGGGTGCGCGCGAAGCGGATCTGCTCACGGGGGACGCCGTAGCCCCAGTTGGATCCCCAGTGCACGGACACCACCGCGATGTCGCCCGGCCGCCTCGCCCGCCGTACCCGCCGGACGCAGGCCTCGGCCGCCGCGGCGGACAGCTCATGGACGAAGGCGACGCCCGGCCGGTCCGCGGTGGCGGCCCAGTCGGGCGGGATGCCGCTGGACAGGGCGCCGAGGGCGAGGACCAGGACGCGGCGGCCGGGGCCGGCGGGGACCACCGCGGGCGCGAAGGCCTGGTCGGCGTCGCGTCCCGCGCCCACGGTCCGCAAGGCCGCGCCGGCGAGCGAGTCCAGCGTCTCCTCCAGGCCCGGCCGGCCGAAGTCCAGCACGTGGTTGTTGGCCAGCACGCAGACGTCGGGCCGGGCCACCGTCAGGGCCGGGAGGTTGGCCGGGTGCATCCGGTAGTGCACCGCCTTGCCCGGCGCGAAGTCGTCACTGCGGGTGACAGCCGTCTCCAGGTTCACGATCCGGGCGTCCGGGGCGGCCTCGTCCAGCAGCCGCAGCGCCTCGCCCCACGGCCACGCGGGCGCGACCGGCGCGGGCACCGGGCCACTGACCGCTTCGGCCAGCTCCACGTAGGAGCGGGCGTCCGTCACATAGCCCTCGCGCAGCACCGGATCTCCCGGGTGCGCAAGGATCTGGTCGACGCCGCGCCCCAGCATCACGTCACCGCAGAGAAACAGCGTCACCACGCCGCCCATGTCCTCCACCCTAGGCGGCTCGGCCCAGGGCTGGGCTGGGACGGTGTGCACAGGCCTGCGACAGCAGAGCGCGACCCGTCGGAGCTCTCCGTGGTCGCCGGAACGGCGACCGTCGACAGTGCCCAGAACGAGAAGGCGGCGCACCGCACCCCGGTCCGGGCCCTGTTCCCGAACTCACGGGCGAGGAGCGGGCGTTCGGACGTAGGTTGGGCAGTGAATGATCCACGCCATGAGCGAAAGACGGACACGCCTGATGACCGACCCCACGACGACGCCCGAGCCGCCGATCAGCCAGAAGATCGACACGTCGGTGCCGCACTCCGCCCGCATCTGGAACTACTGGCTCGGCGGCAAGGACAACTACCCCGTCGACGAGGCGGCCGGTGACGCGTACACCGCGGTCTTCCCCGGGATCGTGACCATCGCCCGCAGCAGCCGCGCCTTTCTGCGCCGCAACATCACCTATCTGGTCCGCGAGGCGGGGATCCGCCAGTTCCTGGACGTCGGCACGGGCCTGCCGACCGCCGAGAACACCCATGAGGTCGCCCAGCGGCTCGCTCCCGAGTCGCGGATCGTGTACGTCGACAACGACCCGATGGTGCTGGCGCACGCCCGCGCGCTGCTGTACTCCACCCCCGAGGGCGCGACGGCGTACATCGACGCCGACGTGACCGAACCGGACCGGATCCTGGAGGCCGCCGCCGGGACACTCGACTTCGGCCGGCCCGTCGGCCTGATCCTCAGCAACATCCTGGGACACGTGGCCGACCACGCTCAGGCGCGCGCGATCGCCGGCCGTCTGATGGACGCCCTGCCCTCGGGCAGCTACCTCTCCGTCAACGACGGCTCACGCGGCATCGACCCCGTCTTCGAGGAGGCCCAGGACGGCTACAACCGCAGCGGCGCCGTCCCGTACAACCTCCGCACCGTCGACGAGATCACCGCGTACTTCGACGGCTTGGAGCTCGTCGATCCCGGCGTCGTCTCGGTCACGCAGTGGCGCCCGGACCCCGGCTCCCCCACCCCGGAGATCATCGCCGAGCACGGAGGCCTGGCCCGGAAGCCGTAGCCGCGAACGTTCCGGTGAACGACGAGGACCCCGGCGGGCGGGTGGCCTGCCCGGGGTCCTCGGCGCATCAGGGTGCGTCAGCCGTCGGACTCCGACGACGGGATGTAGGCACCCGGCACGTCGTTCGGTGCGTAGATCTTCTTCTCACCGGGGTACGGCGTCTTCCAGTTGTGCGTCATGTACCAGGTGTAGTGGTTCATCTGGGCGGGGTTGGCGAAGTCGGGGATGGCATGGGAGCCGGTCAGGTGCTGCTTCGACTTCCAGCCGTCCCACTCGGCGGCGAGCTTCTGCATGTCCGCCGGGACCTTCGTCGCCGGGACGGCCGCCGCCTTCGGGTCCTGCGCCGCCGGGGTGTCCGTACCGCAGGAGGGCGGGGTCTTCAGGCCGTCGGTGAGCGAGGTCCGGTTGGGCAGCGCCGTGAACGGCGTGTAGTCCGGGCGCCGGGTGAAGGCCCCGCGCATCGGAGTGGCCGCGCTGTCCTTCTGGTTCATCGGGTGGATCCCGAGGATCTGCTCGATGGTGCGGATCATCGTGATCTGCGAGTAGTAGTGGCTGTCGACCGTGCCGTGCTGGGCCCACGGGCTGATGATCTGGATCGGGGCACGGTGGCCGTCGACGTGGTCGAGACCGGCCTGCGAGTCGTCCTCGACGACGAAGATCGCCGAGTCCTTCCAGTACTTGCTGTGCGAGATCTCGTCGACCATCTTCCCGACGGCGAGGTCGTTGTCCGCCACCTGGGCCGCCGGGCTCGCCGGACCACCGGTGTGGTCGTTGGAGAGCCAGAACATGTTCAGGTTCGCCGGGCCGTTCTTCTCGAAGTCCTGCTTCCAGATCTGGTACTTGTAGACGTCCGGGACGTCCAGGTCGAACATCGGGAAGCCGGGCGCCGACACGGAGTTGAGCGACGGTATCGCCGAACCCGTCTGGATGGGGTAGGCGGTGGGCTGACCCGTCGCGTCCATGTTCTTGGCGTCGCAGTACAGGTTCTGCCAGGTCGCGCCGGCCGGCTTGCTCTCGACCGACTGGAACTCGCCGAAGTCCCGCACCGTCTTCCCGGCGGCCTGCGCACCGGTCCACAGGAACCCGGACTTCTGGTGGCCGAGGGCGTCGTTCTCGGTGTCGTAGCTGCGCTGGTACTCGCCCGCCGAGGACTCGGTGTACTCCGGGTCGTCGGCCTGCATCAGCCAGTTGTGGCCCTCGGCGGAGTTGGTGCCGATGTCGTACGTGTTGTCGTACAGGCCGAACTGCTTGGCCAGCGCGTGCTGGTTCGGCGTCACGTTCTCGCCGAACTGCGTCACCGACGGGTCGCCGTTGCCCTGCGGCATGTCGCCGAAGACCTGGTCGTAGGTCCGGTTCTCCTTGACGATCAGGAAGACGTGCTTGATCGTCGACGGGTCGCCGAGCCGCTGCGGGACCGCCGCCGGCTGCGCCTTGCCGGCGCCCTTGGCCAGGGAGACCGAGCCGGGCGTCCAGCCGTTCTGCTGGAAGACCTTGGCCGTCTCGGACCTGATGACGCTGTCGTCCGGCAGCGTGAAACGCGTCAGGCTCGAGGTCGTGTCGTGCGTGGCGTGGCCGCCGGCGGTGGTGGGACGGCGGGCGTCGATGCCGCGGGTGTTGGAGACCAGCACCTGGTCGCCGACGGTCGTGATCTCGGAGGGGAAGTAGTCCGTCGGGAGCAGGCCGACGTAACTCACCGGCTCCAGCGGGCTCTTGTACCGGTAGACGGCGACCGCGTTGGCGCGGCCGAGGGTCACCAGCAGGCGGCCGTCGTCGGTGAGGGTCACCGCGTTGGGCTCGTAGCCCACCGACGCCTCCGGCCAGGGCTGGGTGCCGATGGTCTGCACGACCTTGTTCTTGCCGGTGTCGATGACGGACACGGTGTTGCTCGCCGTGTTGGTGACGAACAGGGCCTTGCCCTTGGCGTACAGGGCGGTCGGGTGCAGGCCGACGTCGATGCTGGACGGGGCCGCGGCCGGGTCCGCCAGGTCGATGACGCTGACCGTGCCGGTGGTGGTGGCGCCGGTCTTCGGGTCGGCCGGCACCTGGGTGCCGTAGGAGTTGATGGTGGTGTCGCCGGCCTTGGCCGGGCGGCCGCCCTCGTTGCTGACGTAGAGCTTGTCGCCGACCTGGACCAGGTCGCGCGGGGCGTTGCCCACGCTCCAGCTCTGCTTGACGGCGCCGGTCGCCGTGTCGATGGCGACCACCCGGTTCTGGCCGTTGACCGCGGAGTACACAGTGGAGCCGTCGGCGGAGAACACCGCCTGTCCGACCAGGGCGTGCTTGGATCCGTCCGCCGGGATCTTGATGGACACCGGGTCGGCGACCGTGCCGTCCGGGTTGACCGTGAACCTGGTGTAGCCGTCGGTCTGGCCCAGCCACAGCTGCTTGCCGTCGGGCGAGTACGTGGGGCCTTCCTGGCCCACGGAGTTGCTGCTCAGACGCGGGCTCGAGGTGGCCGCGGTGCCGACGACCTGCTGCACCTTCCAGTTCTTGACGTCGACGATGGCCAGCGCGGCACCGCCGTCGGTGACCGAGGCCGCGAGGTGGGTGCCGTCCGGGCTGGGCGAGGACGACATGATCTTGCCGTTGTTGATGACGAGGCGGTCGCCGTAGGGGGCGATGTACTGGTCGCTGGAGATCACTTGGCCGTGGTCGGTCGTCTGGCCGACCTGGTCGGTGCCGAACTGGTGGGTCTGGGCGTAACCGACGCCGGCGGTGACGGCGAGGACCACGGCCGTGGCGCCCACCGTGAGGGCGCTGCGGCGCCCCGCTCGTCTACCGCGGAACTCCGTCTGCTCGGATCGGCGGTTGCGGGTTACCTGCATGGGAGAGTCATCCCTTCGAGGGCTTGAGAAGTTCGACGTTGCCGTCGAACTGCCATAGGGGGTTCGGTGCGTCGCCGGTCGGGGTCCGCACCAGGAAGTAGCCGTTCACTTCCTTCGGCCCGTCGCCGTCGGCGACGAACCGCCCGTCTGAGGTGACGTCGAGCTGGTAGACGGCCGTCCCTGTGGCCTCGACGCCGGGGAGATGCCAGGACACGACGCAGCGCCAGTCGTTGCCGGGTCCCTCGGCGGCGACCCGGACGCTGCCCTTGTCGCACGCGGCCGTGGCCTTCAGCTGTGCTTCGGTGACATCGGGACGGTTGAGCTGCTCGGTCTGCAGGCGGTAGAGGTGCGCGAACTCCGTGGCGAGCGAGCGCTGCACCTTGTCCTGCGAGATGCCGGAGCCGGTGGCCCCGGTCGCCGGGGCGACGACGGCGACGGTCACGCCGGTCAGCGCGAGCAGCGGCAGGAGACCGGCGGTGACCGCGCGGTGTCCCAAGCCGTCGGCGGTCACATTGGTGAAGTCCCGCCGCAGGAACAGCAGGTACGCCAGCGTTGTCGCCACCACGGCCCACACCAGGCCGACCGCGACGCCGATCAGGAGCGGGCCGAGCTGTGCGGGGCTGGTGAACAGGCCGTTCCAGGCGATGAAGGCGTAGCCGGGCAGGGCGATGCGCACGGCGACGGGGAGCGGCAGCATCTGGGCGAGCTGCATGGCGAGCGCGACGACCGCGGGCAGCAGCAGCCCCATCGGGGACCGTCCCAGCACGACGGAGCCGAGGAGTCCGATCGCGGCGAGGGCCAGGGTCGGGGCGAGGACGCACAGCCAGGCGAGGGCGACCTTGCCGGCCGCGTCCGAGGGCGTCAGCTGGTGGCCGTCGAGGCCGACCATCGGCCGGCTGCCGACGGTCACGACGCCGCCGGCCGCGCTGGAGCAGGCCAGCCCGGCCACGAGCAGCAGGATGACGGTGAGGCCGGCCAGCGCCTTCGCCGCGAAGATCCGCCGGGGCGAGCGGACCGCCACGAGCAGGTGCCGCCAGGTGCCGAGCCGGTCCTCGGAGGCGAACACGTCACCGGCGACCACCGAGGTCAGCAGCGGCAGCGCCCAGGTGCCCGAGAAGCCGAGCATCACCAGCGGTCCGGCCCATCCGGTGGCGAGCATCCAGCGGCCGAAGAGGGTGTCCGAGGGGAGCGTGCTCTGCTGGCTCACCGCCGCGACGAAGAGCCCCGGCGCGATCCAGCAGGCGAGCACCAGCAGGCGGATCCGCCATTGCGAGACGAGCTTGACGAGCTCGAAGCGGTAGCCCCGGGCAACCGAGACACGTGCGGGAGCGGTGGTCCGGTCGGGGGCGGGGGCGGGTGCGGTCGCGGTCATCGGCCGGCCTCCTGCTGCTGGGCGTGGGTGTGCTGGGCCTGGGCGCCGGTTTCCAGTCGCGGTGCGACGGCGGACGCGGGCCGGCCCGTGCCGGGCTCCGCCTGCCCGGCGCCGGAGTCCGCCCTTTCCTCTTCGGGCTCCTGACGCTCCGTCAGGGCCAGGAAGGCCGCTTCCAGCGGGGAGACCACGGGGGCCAGTTCGCGCAGGGCGATGCCCGACCGGACGAGCCGCACCACGAGCGCGTCGAGGTCCGGCACCAGGGCGCGTACGACGAGCACCTCGTCGCCACCGGGACGTCCCTGCTCGATGAGGTGGATCCCGGGCGTGTCGGCGGCGATGCGGCGGGCGCCTTGCGGGTCGGAGGCGATCAGCCGGTAGTCGAGTTCCCGGCTCTCCGCGGCCAGCTTGCGCACGGGGCCGGAGAACACCACCCGTCCGGTGGCGAGGATGGTGACCTCGGAGCACAGCGCCTCGAGGTCGTCCATGCGGTGGCTGGAGAGCACGACGCCGGTCCCCTCCGCCGCCAGCCGGGTGAGGACGCCGTGGACGTGCTTCTTGCCGGCCGGGTCGAGGCCGTTGGACGGCTCGTCGAGCACGAGCAGCCGGGGCTTGGTGAGCAGGGCGGCGGCGAGCCCGAGCCGCTGCCGCATGCCGAGGGAGAAGCCGCGGATCCGGTCGTCGGCGACATCGGTGAGACCGACCTGGCCGATGACGTCGTCGATGCCGGCCTTGCGCGCGTCGCTGCCGCGCAGGGCGGCCAGCGCGGCTAGGTTCTGCCGGGCGGTCAGCGACGGGTAGAGCCCGGGGCCGTCGACGAACCCGGCGACCCCGTCCGGAGCGGCGTACGTCCTGCCCACCGGCGTACCGAGGATCTCCAGACGGCCGCTGTCGGCCACGGCCAGCCCGAGCAGGAGCCCGAGAAGCGTCGTCTTGCCGGCGCCGTTCGGGCCGACCAGGCCGTGGATCCGTCCCTGCGCCACATCCAGATCGATCCCGTCGAGCGCGACGACGTCACCGAAGCACTTGGTGATCCCGCGCGCCCGGACGGCGAGGAGTGAGTCCATGAGCCCCTTCTTTCGCAAGCCTCATGGACCCTAGGGAGAGCACACCGTACGCACAGGAAGCGTCAGTTGAACGCTCAAGGAACGGAAGACAACAGCCGTCCGTCAGCCCCCCGGACGGCAAGGCCGCCCCGGCCCTCTCGCCGCCGGAGCCCCATGACGTGCCGTCAGCGGCGTTTCAGAAGACGGCACGCACCTGACCCACCTCCTCCCCGCGGCCCAGCACCGGCGTACGGCCGACGCGCTCCAGGACGGGCGCCGTGACCCCCATCAGCCGCAACGTGCGGGCCAGCACGGGGCCGAGGGCCCGGACTCCCCCGTCCTCGACCTTGAGGGCCAGGGCACGCCCGTCGGGCAGGGCGAGGCCCTGTACGGCTTCGGCGCCCACCTTCGCCAGGACGCCCGGTATCTCCCGCATGAGCCAGGTGTCGTGGCGGTGGGTGCCCGCGACGTACTCGGGGTGGGCCCGCATGGCGTCGGCGACCCGCCGTTCGGGGGTGCCGGGGGCGGCGAGGACGAAGGAGCGGAAGGCGCGGGCGAGGCCGGTCAGGCTGATCGCCATCAGCGGCGCCCCGCAGCCGTCCACGCCGACGGCGGCCACCGGTTCGCCGGCCGCCTCCTCCAGGGCCGTGCGGATGACGCGCTGGAGGGGATGCTCCGGGTCGAGGTAGGACTCCAGCGGCCAGGTGCGCAGCGCGGCGGCGGCCAGCATCGCCGCGTGCTTGCCGGAGCAGTTCATGGCCACCCGGTCGCGCCGGCCGCCGGCCGCCAGGTAGGCCTCCTGCTCCTGCTGGTCCAGAGGGAGGGCGAGCGGGCACTGGAGGTGATCCGGGGTCAGCCCATGCTCCTTCAGCATCGTGCGCACCAGGTCGCGGTGGAACGGTTCCCCGGAGTGGCTTGCCGCGGCCAGGGCCAGCCGCTCTCCCACGAGGTCGAGGCCGGCCCGCAGCATGCCCGCCGCCTGCATCGGCTTGTTGGCGGAGCGCGGGAAGACGGGGGACGTGACATCACCGATCGCCCACTCCACCGAGCCGTCGGCGGCGAGCGCCACCACGCTGCCCCGGTGGCGTCCTTCGACGAATCCGGAGCGGACGACCTCGGCGAGGACCGGGGCGCTCGGCGTGCTCGCGGTGGGTGTCGTGGCGGGCTGAGGCATCGGCGGGTCACCTTCCTGACGGAACCAGGGGCCTGACGGAGCGACGCGTCCGGCCGTGCCCGGGATCGCCGGACACGCGGCCGGATGAGCGGGTCGCTGCGCACGCTACCCGCGGCCGAGCCGCCCGCCGCAACGAGGCCCGACGATCCGATGTTCATCAACGTGAACATTGCACACATGGGTGTACGTGAGGACGGCCGCCGTGCCAGACTCCCTCAACGTCCCTGCGGCACCGCTCACTTGGAGGCGTCCATGAGCATTCCCCGGCGCACCGTGCTCACCGTGGCGGCCGGCGCCACGGCCACCACCGTCGCACCCGCACAGGCAGCTCAGGCGTCCGGCGACCCGGTCCCGGCGCCGACCGTGCGAGCACTGCGCGCGGCCGCCGACTACGCGGTGGAGAAACTCCGCGCCGTCGCACCGGGGGTGACGAGCTTTCCCGTCGGCACGAAGGCCGAGAAGTGGGTCTACTCGCAGAACGGTGACTGGGTCGGCGGATTCTGGCCGGGGACGCTGTGGATGGCGTACCTCCACAGCGGGGACCAGGTGTTCCGGACGCTGGCCCTCGACTCCGCCCGCCGGCTCGCCCCGCGCCGGTACGACACCACCACGCACGACCTCGGGTTCCTCTTCTCTCCGTCCTGGGTCACCGCCTGGCGGCTGACCGGCGACGACTACTGGCGCGCGGGCGCGATCGAGGCGGCCGGCTCGCTCATCCAGCGCTACAACCCCCACGGCCACTTCATCCGGGCCTGGGGAGCACTGAACGACCCGGTCAACGCGGGCCGGGTCATCATGGACACGATCATGAACCTCGACCTGCTGGCGTTCGCCAGCCGGGAGACGGGAGACGGCAGGTATCTCCGCGTAGCCGTGGAGCACGCCAGGACGGCACAGCGGGTCTTTCCCCGCCCGGACGGCTCGACTCCCCACGTCTTCGACTTCGACCCCGACACCGGCGCGCCGATCGGCCCGAACACCGTCCAGGGATACAGCCCGGACTCCTGCTGGTCCCGCGGACAGGCCTGGGGGATCTACGGGTTCACCACGATGTACCGCCGGACCGGAGACCAGCAGTTCCTGAGCACGGCCCGCAGACTCGCCGACTTCGCGGTGGGAGCGCTGAGTCCGGACCACGTCCCCGTGTGGGACTACCGCGCACCCCAGGCGCCGTACGACGTCAAGGACGCCTCGGCCGGTGCCGTGATGGCCTGCGGGCTGCTGGACCTGTCCGCCGCGACCGGGCGGCACGACTACCGGCAGGTCGCCCTGCGGATCCTCACCGCGCTTGCGCAGACCTGCCTGACCCGGAACTCCACCCGCGCGCAAGCGATAGTCGCCCGCTGCACCCGCAACCGGCCGGCCGAGGACGGAGTCGAGATATCCCTCCCCTACGCCGACTACTACCTGCTGGAAGGCATCCTCCGCGTGCTGCGGCCGCAGGAAGTCGACCGGGCCATCGATCTGTCGACGGTCTGAGGCGGTCACCCGGCTGCCGCCCTTGCCTGTATGGACAGGCCGTAGGTTGGGGCCATGAGTGACGACTGGCGTGACGATCGCATCGGGGCTGCTCTGCGGGGCGAGAACCCGACGGTGCTGCGGCGGCTGGAGGCGGGCTTCGCGGTGATCGGGGATGTACAGTTCCTGCCCGGCTACTCGGTCCTGCTGGCGGACGAGCCGGGTGTGCAGCGGCTGTCGGACCTGCCGAGGGCGAGGCGGCTGGCGTTCCTGTCCGACATGGACCGGCTCGGCGAGGCCGTGGAGCGGGCCTGCCGGCGCCTGGATCCCGCCTTCCGCCGGGTGAACCTGGAGATCCTCGGCAACACGGACCCGTTCCTGCACGCCCATGTCTGGCCCCGGTTCGGGTGGGAGCCGCCCGAACTGGTGGGCAAACCCGTGTGGCTGTACCCGCCGGAGCGGTGGCGGGACGAGCGGTTCGCACTCGGGCCGCAGCACGACGCGCTGCGGGACGCGATCGCAGGCGAACTGGACCTGGCGGCCTCCGTCGCCTGACGTACGCGTACGCCATGCACGTCGCGTTCTCACCCCGCCCGGCCTTTTGGTGGTAGCGGTGAGGAATGTCCGTGTTACACCCCTGTGACAGCGAACGGACGATTCGAAGATCCGGATCTGTCAGGCTCGGATCGGAACAGAGCGGCAGACCATCGCGTGGCCTTCAGCGACCAGGGCGCCGACCAAGCGGCTCTGACACAGACGCACCGTACGACCCGACCAGTCGACGTTCCTGGGGGAATGCACTCATGACCACCCGCACCCGCACCGTGGCGGCCGCCATCGCCGTGGCCGCCGCCGTCACCGGCTCCGCGCTGCTGGGCGCCTCCGGCGCCGCCTCCGCCGCCACCGGCGCCTCGCACGGCACCCTGACCGTCAGCAACGGCACCCGGTACGTGCTGATCAACGGCCGCAAGGTCGACTTCAAGGTGCCCGTCCGGGACCTCGCCTGGTCCCCGGACGGCAAGAAGGCCGCCTTCGTGGACGGCTCCGGCAACCTGGACATCGCCAACCCCGACGGCAGCGGGCGTGTGGTGGTCGCCAAGAACCCCGGCGACCAGAACTGGTCCCACCCGACCTGGCAGGTGGCCGCGAAGGACACCCGCTACAACATCCCCGCCAAGGACAACCTCATCTTCGCCGCCCGCGCCAAGGGCGTCTCCCGGCTGAAGTACGTGTCCGCCAAGGCCGTACACGGCACGCCGAAGACCCTGCCCCTGAACGGCTCCCCCGACCCGGACGGCGCGGTCCCGCAGACGGGCAACGTCTGGCCCGACGCGGCCGGCCACTACGGCACCTCGGTGTACGCCAACGCCGACACCGGCGCCGTCTACATCCGCGACGACTACCTGCGCCAGCAGGGCGGCAAGCTCACCAAGGGCTCCCAGCCGGCCCTGTCCCCGAACGAGGAGGAGGTCGTCTTCGTGCGCTCGGTCGCCGGCCACGACCACGTGCTCGTCGAGGACTTCACGCACGGCAACCGCATCAAGGACCTCACCCCGCACGCCACGACCGACTACACCGAGCCCGCCTGGTCCCCCGACGGCAAGACCCTCGCGGTGCGCACCCCGTCCGGGACGGTGACCCTGCCGGCCGACGGCTCGGGGCGTCCGGCCAAGGTCACCTCGACGGTCGGCCTGGCGGCATACCGCCCCTGACGCGATGTCAGACGACGGGCCGGGCGCGTCCGGGGCGCGGAGTGCGGGTCACTTCGCGGTCCGGGCGAGCTCGGCCCGCAGTTCGTCCAGGTGGGCGTCGGCGGTGTCGTGCGGCAGGAACTCGACCACGTCGAGGAACCGGAAGAGCACCCGGCTTTCGGTGACGGCGTACTCGTACGCGCCGAAGCCCACCACCGCGCCCATCGTGCCCCGCACCGCGCCCCGCACCACATGCGCGGTCATGTCGTCCGGTTCCGCCGCCGACATGCCGCGCCGGGCGTTGGGCCGGGCCAGATACGGGCACACCATCGACGCGTACAGCATGCACGCGCGGTGCCCCGGCCCCTCCAGGGTCGGCGCGAGATTGCGGTAGGGCCGCCCCGCGGCCAGCGCCTCGCCGATCGCCGTGCTCTCCGCGGCCCCCACCACCCGCCACACCGGCCCCTGCGGCATGCCCTGGTTGCACACCGAGCACAGGCGCTTGCGGGCGCATGCGGCGCTGCGTTCGTAGTCGGTGAGCGCGAACTGGGGCTCCTCCCCTTCCCAGGGGGTGATGGCCGGCACCGGATAACCGCGGGCGTCACGGGGCCGTGCCGCGACCGCCGCCGGCATGGGAACACTCTCGAATCGCACAGGCCATGCCTACCAGCAGCAGCGGCTCGCGGCCAAGGCCGGGCGGGGGCGGGCGGGCCGGCAGCGACCGCGGCCCTGCGATGTCCGGCCTGATTGACTGTCCGCATGGACCTCGCCGACGATCTGCCCGCCGGGCCCGGCCCCGTCCCGACGCCCCGGCAGGCGCCGCCGCTCGACCCCGAACTGGCCGCGGTTCTGGAGGGTTTGGGGCCTGCGGCGAGGGAGCCCGTCACCCCGGAGAACCTCGCGGCCCGGCAGGAGCGGGACGCCGCCGCCCGGCCGAGACCGACGGTCCGCCAACTCCGGGACGGCGGCCGGTTCGAGGCGGAGGAGCTGCGGGTGCCGGGGCCGCCGAACGCGCCGGACGTCACGCTCGTCGCCGCACGGCCCGCCGGGATCACCGGGCCGCTGCCCCTGCTGTACTACCTGCACGGCGGCGGAATGGTCACGGGCAACGCGTGGTCCGTGCTGCCGCGGATCCTGCGCGAGTGGGCCGAGCCGCTGGGGCTGGCCGTCGTCTCCGCCGAGTACCGGCTGGCGCCCGGGGCGCGGTATCCGGCGGCGGTGGAGGACTGTTACGCGGGACTGCTCTGGGTGGCGGCGCACGCGGCCGACCTCGGCGTCGACCCCGATCGCATAGTCATCGGCGGGAAGAGCGCGGGCGGCGGACTGGCGGCGGCCCTCGCCCTGCTCGCCCGTGACCGTCGCGGCCCCCGCCCGGCCGGGCAGCTGCTGCTGTGCCCGATGCTGGACGACCGCAACGACACCGTCTCCAGTCACCAGTCGGCCGGCATCGACACCTGGGACCGGATCTCCAACGCGATGGCGTGGCAGGCGCTGCTCGGCGACCGGTACGGCGCCGCCGACCTGCCTGCCTATGCGGCCCCCGCCCGCGCCGCCGACCTGTCCGGGCTGGCCCCGGCCTACCTCGACGTCGGGTCGGCCGAGACCCTGCGGGACGAGGCCGTGGCGTACGCCCAGGGGATCTGGCAGGCCGGCGGCCAGGCCGAACTGCACGTCTGGCCGGGCGCCTTCCACGGCTTCGACACCCTCGCCCCCGCGGCGGCCCTCAGCCGGGACGCCCGCGGCGCCCGCACCCGCTGGCTGCGGCGGGTTCTCGCGCGGACGTGATGACGCCGTAGGTGACCAGGCCGTAGGCGAGGTGGGGCAGCGCGTCGGCGGCCCAGTCGGCGGGCGACCAGGTGCGGGGGTCGCTGACGTCCAGGGCCGCAATCGGCACGTCGGTCAGCGTCATGGCCAGGGCTCCGGTCAGCACGCCGCCGAGGCAGGGGGGCGGACGCACACCGGCGCGGTGGAGCAGGGACATGACGGCGCCGGTCCCGACTGCGACGCCGATGCCGGCAAGCGCCCCCAGTGCGGAGAGCCGGTTGTCCCGTTCCTCCCCGTCCGGAATCGGTACTCCCGCCTTGGTGGTGATCTTGTCCACCACGGCCTGCGGGGCGCCGCTCGACGACCGGCCGCGCAGCGCCATGTCCAGATAGCCGACGGCGTTCAGCGCGGTGGTGCCGGCGGCTCCCGCCACACAGCCGCGCGCGAGGCTTCGGAACATGTCCCTCCGGGTCCCCACGGGTGACGTGCACCAAACGGCGCAGTGCCGTCACCCCACGGTGAAGCGGACCGGCGTGCCCGCCGTGGCCTGCGCGGCAGCGGCCAGGGCGTCCTCGGGCACGACCCCGATCACCGGATAGCCCCCGGTGGTGGGGTGGTCGTGCAGGAACACCACCGGGCCTCCGTCCGGAGGGACCTGTACGGCGCCGAGCACCATGCCCTCGCTGGGCAGCTCGCCGGTCGAGACGCGTTCCAGCGCCGGTCCTTCGGTGCGCAGGCCGATGCGGTTGCTGTGCTGCGACACGCGGTAGGTCGCCGAGGTGAGGGTGCGCAGCGCGGCGGGGGCGAACCAGTCGGCGCGGGGCCCGAGGGTGAGCGGCAGGGCGAGCTCGGTGGGCGGCGCCGGCCAGGGGGCGCTGTCGGGGAGCGCGGGCAGCGGGGCGGGGGCGCCCAGCGGGAGGACGTCGCCGTCGCGCAGGGGCGCCGGGCCGAGGCCGGAGAGCAGGTCCGTCGCACGGCTGCCGAGGACCGGGTCGACGGCGACGCCGCCGGCGACGGCGACATAGGCCCGCACGCCCGCGGTCACCCCGCCCACGTTCAGCACGGCGCCCGCGGGCACCCGTACGGGCACGCCCCAGGCCACCGGCCGGCGCTCGACCGTCACCGGGCAGGGCGCGCCGCCCACGACGACGGTGACGGCGCGGTCGGGGCGCAGGGCGCAGCCGGTCAGGGTGGTCTCCAGGACGGCGGCGTCGGGGGTGTTGCCGAGGAGCCGGTTGGCCAGGCGCATGGCGGGTGCGTCCAGGGCGCCGGAGCGGGGGACGCCCAGGTGGGCGTGGCCGCGCCGGCCGCCGTCCTGGACGGTGGTCAGGGCGCCGGAGCGTACGACGGTGAGCTTGGCGGTCATGGTGTGCCGCCCTCGGCCACGAACCGCACCCGCGTGCCCGGCGTGAGCAGGGCCGGTTCCTCGCGGCCGAGGTCCCACAGCGGGGTCGGGTCCGGCATGGTGCCGATGAGCTGCCAGCCACCGGGGGTGGCGCGCGGGTAGACCGCGCTGTAGGGGCCGGCGAGGGCGACCGCGCCGGCCGGGACCCGGGTGCGGGGGGTCTCGCGGCGCGGCACGTGCAGCTCGGGGGGCAGGCCGGTGAGGTAGCCGAAGCCGGGGGCGAAGCCGCAGAAGGCGACGCGGTAGGTGTACGAGGAGTGCCGGGCGGCGACCTTGTCGGCGCCCACGCCCCACAGCTCGGCCACCCGCGCGAGATCCGGGCCGTCGTAGCGCACGGGGATCTCCACGAGTCCTCCGGTGTCGGAGGGGTGGGCGGGCACGTCCCATGCGGCGATCCGGCGGGCCAGTTCGCCGGGGCGGGCGACGCCGTCCAGCAGGACGGTGCGCGCGCCGGGCACGATCTCCTCGACCGGGGGCAGGGTTCCCGCGGCGCGGCGCCGCAGCAGCTCGGCGTGGAACGCCGCGGTGCGCTCGGCGTCCGGCAGTTCGACGAGCAGTGCGTGCCGTCCGGCGGGGCGCACGTCCAGGGACCGGCTGTCCTTCATGCGAACGCCCCGACCTCGACCCCGGCCGCGTCGAGGGCCTCGCGCACCCGCGCCGCGATCCGGGCGGCGCCCGGGGTGTCGCCGTGGACGCACAGGGAGCGGGCGGCCACCGGGACCGTCGTACCGTCCACGGCCGCGACCGCGCCGTCCACGGCGAAGGCGAGCGCGCGCCGGATCACCGCGTCCTCGTCGGTCACCACGGCGCCCGCCTCGCGGCGCGGCACGAGGGTGCCCGCGGGGGTGTAGGCGCGGTCCGCGAAGGCCTCCGGTACGGCGGTCAGGCCCGCCTCCTGCGCGGCGGCCAGCAGGCGCGAGCCGGGCAGGCCGAGCACCGGCAGGGCCCCGCCCGCGAGCCGGACGCCGGCCACGACGGCCGCGGCCTGCTCGGCGTCGTGCACGGTGCGGTTGTAGAGCGCGCCGTGCGGCTTGACGTAGACGACGTCGGCGCCGGCGGCCTGGGCGAAGACCCGCAACGCGCCGATCTGGTAGGCGATCTCGGCCGCCAGCTCCTCGCCGGGCACGTCCATGGCGCGGCGGCCGAATCCGGCCAGGTCGCGGTAGGAGACCTGGGCGCCGATCCGGACGCCGCGCTCGGCGGCCAGGTCGCAGACGCGGCGCATCACGGAGGGGTCGCCGGCGTGGAAGCCGCAGGCGACGTTGGCGCTGGTCACGACGGAGAGCAGGGCGTCGTCGTCGGTGAGGGTCCAGCGGCCGAAGCCCTCACCGAGGTCCGCGTTGAGGTCGATCACATTCCGAACCTAATCGATTGTTGAACGATCCGACAAGAGATGGATTTACGAACGCCCCCTTGTTCGATCGTTGAACGATCCCCTAGGGTCCCTGCATCCCTCACGGATCCGGGGCCCCGGATCCGCGCCGCCCGGGCGTCACGCCCGCACAACCCCTAAGGCCACCGCATGATCGTTCTCCTCGGCGTCGTCGTGGTGATCCTCGGATTCGTCACGCGCCGCAATCCCGTCCTCGTGGTGGGCGTCGCCGGTGTCTTCACCGGACTGGTCGGCGGGATGAACCCGCTGGAGGTCCTGGCGGCCTTCGGCCGGTCCTTCGCCGACAGCCGCTCGGTCACCGTCTTCGCCGTCGCCCTGCCCGTGATCGGTCTGCTGGAGCGTTACGGCCTGCGGGAACAGGCCCGCAGGCTGATCGCCCGGCTCGGCGCGCTGAGCACCGGCCGGTTCCTCACCGTCTACCTGCTGGTCCGTCAGGTCACCGCGGCGTTCGGCCTGACCAGCATGTGCGGGCCCGCGCAGACGGTGCGGCCGCTCGTCGCGCCCATGGCCGAGGCCGCCGCCGAACGCTCGGCGGGTGCGGCGCTGCCCGAGCGGCTGCGGGAGAAGGTGCGGTCCTACTCCGCGTCCGCCGACACCGTCGGCGTGTTCTTCGGCGAGGACTGCTTCGTCGCGATCGGCTCGATCCTGCTGATCACCGGCTTCGTCAACTCCACGTACCACCAGAACCTGGAGCCGACCCAGCTGGCCCTGTGGGCGGTTCCGGTCGCCGTCTGCGCCTTCCTGATCCACGGCGCCCGGCTGCTGCTCCTGGACCGCGAGTTGCAGCGCGAGATGGCGCTCGCCGCCGCCGAACACGACCTGCCGCTGCCGAAGGAGAGCAACAAGTGATCAAGGTCGAATGGCTGTACTGGCTGGTGGGCCTCGTCTTCGTCGTCATGGCCGTGCAGATGGCGGCCGACCGCAGCAACCCCAGGCGGTGGACCTCCGCCGCGTTCTGGGGCCTGCTCGGGCTGACCTTCCCCTACGGCACCGGGGTCGCCAACGCCACCGCGAAGAACGGCGGCTGGACCCTGCCCGCCGAACCGCTCGGCGCCGCGGTCCTCGCCCTGATCGTGCTCGCCGGCTTCAACTTCCTCGGCAAGGGCGTCCCCGTCACCAGCACCGCCGAGGAGCGCGAGGCCTCCGCCACCCGGCTCGGCAGCCGCATCTTCATCCCGGCCCTGGCGATCCCGCTCGTCGCCATCGTCTGCGCCTCGGTCCTCGACGACTCGGGCCTGTTCGAGACCGGCAAGGCCACCCTGATCGGGCTCGGCATCGGCTGTCTCGTCGCCCTCGGCGTCGGCATGCTGGTCACCGGCGAGCGGAAGCTGTCCGTGCCGCTGCACTCCGGGCGTTCCATGCTGGAGGCGATGGGCTCGGCCCTGCTGCTGCCCCAGCTCCTCGCCGTACTCGGCTCGATCTTCGCGCTCGCGGGCGTCGGCACCCAGGTCGGCACCATCGTGCACGACGTCCTGCCGGACCACTCGAAGTACCTCGCCGTCCTCGCCTACTGCGTCGGCATGTTCCTGTTCACCGTGATCATGGGCAACGCCTTCGCCGCGTTCCCCGTGATGACCGCGGCGATCGGCTGGCCCGTCCTCATCCAGCAGATGCACGGCGATCCGCCGGCCGTCCTCGCCGTCGGCATGCTGGCCGGCTTCTGCGGCACGCTGTGCACGCCGATGGCGGCCAACTTCAACATCGTCCCGGCGACCCTGCTGGAGCTGAAGGACCAGTACGGCCCCATCAAGGCGCAGATCCCCACGGCCCTTCCGCTCCTGGTCTGCTGCACGGCGCTCATGGCGTTCTTCGCGTTCTGACCGGTCCGGCCACCGCACCCCAGGTAAGGAAGTGCCATGACCCGCGTGCTCATCACCGGCTTCGCCCCCTTCGACGGCCAGCAGGTCAACCCGTCCTGGCAGGCGGCCTCGCTCGTGGCCGCCGAGCCGCCCGCCGGGCTCACCGTCACCGCCGCCGAACTCCCCTGTGTCTTCGGCGAGTCGATAGACGCCCTGCGCGACGCCGTCCGCGCCGCCGAGCCCGATCTGATCCTGTGCCTCGGCCAGGCGGGCGGCCGTCCCGGCGTGACCGTCGAACGCGTCGGCCTCAACGTCGACGACGCCCGCATCCCCGACAACGCGGGCAACCAGCCCATCGACGAGCCCGTCATCCCCGGCGGCCCCGCCGCGTACTTCTCCACGCTCCCGGTCAAGGCCTGCGTCGCCGCCCTGCGCGCGGCGGGCGTGCCGGCCGCGGTGTCCAACACGGCCGGCACGTTCGTCTGCAACCACGTCGCGTACGGCCTCGGTCACCTCATCACCACCGAGTTCCCGCACGCCCGCGGCGGTTTCGTGCATGTGCCCTGGGCGCCCGAGCAGGTCACGGACGGCACCGCGCCCGCCCTGGAGCCCGCCACGGTCGCCCGCGGACTGCGCGCGCTGCTGCTGGCCGCCGCCCGCACCCCCGCGGACGGCGACCTGAAGGTCACCGAGGGAGCCACCCACTGATGCCGCTCGCCGCGCACGCGGCCGGATTCGCCCGGCTCGCCCTGGCCAACATCACCCGCGAGTACCCCAACTCCCCCGCCCACCTGATGACGTCGCCGGACGAGGAGGTACGGCCCAGCGCCCTGCACCCGGCCTTCTACGGCTCCTACGACTGGCACTCGTCGGTGCACATGCACTGGCTGCTGGTCCGCCTCCTGCGCCGGCACGGCGCCACGCCCGCCCTGCCGGACACGGCGCCGGTCACCGACGTCCTCGACCGGCACCTCACCTGCGCGAACATCGCCGTAGAAGCCGCCTACCTGCTCGGCCGTCCCTCCTTCGAGCGGCCGTACGGCTGGGCCTGGCTCGTGGCACTCGCCGCCGAATGCCGGGACGCAGGCGCGGCCGGGGCCCGCTGGGCGGAGGCGCTGGCGCCGGCGGTCGCCGCCGTCGACGCCCTGCTGACCGAGTGGCTGCCGAAGGCCACCTATCCGGTGCGCCACGGCACCCATCCCAACAGCGCCTTCGCGCTGGGCCTCCTGCTCGACGCGGCCGAACTGCCCGCCGCGACCGCCGAGGCCGTACGGCGGCGGCTGCTGACCTGGTTCGCCGACGACCACGACGCGCCCGCGCACTGGGAACCGTCCGGCCAGGACTTCCTGTCCCCGGCGCTGACCGAGGCCGACGCCATGCGCCGGGTGCTCGGCGGGGAGCAGTTCGCCCGGTGGCTGGACCGCTTCCTGCCCGCGCTGCGCTCCGGCGCACCCTGCCCGGTGCTGGAGGTACCCGTCGTCTCCGACCGGGCCGACCCGCAGATCGGCCATCTGCTCGGGCTCACCCTCAGCCGGGCCGCCGCCCTGCGCTCGATCGCCGCCGCGCTGCCGGACGGGCCGGTGCGGACGCGCCTGGCCGAGGCCGCCGACGCCCACCTGGCGGCGGGCCTGCCCGCCGTGCGGCGCGAGGACTTCACCACCGACCACTGGCTGGCCACCTTCGCGGCGCTGGCCCTCGAGTCCGGGACGGGTCACACCCCGGGGTCCGGCTGACGTCCTGCCACCTGTACGCGTCCCGCCGTGCACCGGCGACGCATGCGCTCAGGTACGGTCCGCCGGGCGGGAGAGCATGGTCATGGCGGCGAGCCAGCCGCGGATGCCGGGGCGGTCCAGGTTGATCTCGATGGTGGCCGGTACGGCGAAGTCGAGGTGCAGCGTGCCGGCGAACGTGTCCGTGAGGTCGTCCCGCGTCAGCCGGTGGGGTCCCGTGGCGCCGGGTGTCTCGGGCTCCCTGTCGCTGAAGCAGAGCAGGAAGTAGCGGCCGCCGGGGCGCAGAACGGCGCGCAGGCCGCGGATGAAGGCGGGACGGTCGTCCGGGTCGAGCATGTGGAACATGCCGCTGTCCAGGACGGTGTCGAACCGCTCCCCCAGGTCCGCCAGCCTCCGGGTGTCGTGGTGCAGGAACCGGGCGCGCACGCCACTCCGGCGCGCCTTGTCCTCGGCGGCGCGCAGGGCCGTGTCCGCCAGGTCCACTCCGGTGGCGTCGAGCCCGAGGCCGGCGCACATGAGCACGTGTTCCCCGGTGCCGCAGCCGACGTCGAGCACCCGGCCCCGGAGGGCACCGGACCGGGCGAGGGCGAGGAACGCCGGCTGGGGGCGTCCGATCTCCCACGGCGGCCGTACGGCGTACAGGCCGTCGAGCCGCTGCTGTGCGGCCTCCACCGCGTCCGCTTCGGAGTGCGGGGCCGGTCCGTCCATGGCCATGACCTCCCTGGGCGCGGCACTGTTGCCGAACCGACGGTACGCGTCCCGCCCGCTGAGCGCACCGGCCATCTCCGACGGTGATGAGGGCTATCCCCAATCATCGCGACCAGGAGGGAAGCAGAGAGGCCGCCCGGTTGCTGGTGCAGGTGAGGGCGGCCGGCCAGGCTGCTCGGCTTCCCACTACGAAGAAGGTCACGTGCCCCAGTCATCCGAAGTCCGGACGTCACGTCGGCCTGCGACCGGCGCCGAGCCCGCGCACGGTGTGCCGGGCCGGCTGATCGCGCTGCTGGCCGTCGCCTCCGGCATGACCGTCGCCAACCTGTACTACGCCCAGCCCCTGCTCTCCTCGCTGCGCGAGGTGTTCCACACCAGCACCGCGGCGGCGGGCTGGCTGATCACGCTCACCCAGGTCGGCTATGTGATCGGCATGCTCTTCCTGGTGCCGCTCGGCGACCGGCTGGAGAAGCGCGGCCTGATCACGGTGCTGCTGATGGTCACCACGGCCGCTCTCCTGACGGCCGGGCTGGCCGGGAACTTCCCCACCCTGCTGATCGCCTCCCTGGCCGCCGGCGCCACCTCGGTCGTCGCCCAGATCCTGGTCCCGTTCGCCGCGAGCCTCGCACCCGACCACGCCCGCGGCCGGATCGTGGGCCGGGTGATGAGCGGACTGCTCACCGGGATCCTGCTCTCGCGCACCCTCAGCAGTCTGGTCTCCGACATCGCCGGCTGGCGCGTGGTCTACCTGGGTTCGGCGGTCCTGATGGCCGTGCTCGCCGTCGCCCTGCGCTCGGCCCTGCCCCGGCAGGCGCCGACCACGACCATCCCGTACGCCCGGGTGCTGCACTCCACCGTGCGGATGCTGCGCATCCACCCCGCGCTGCTGCGCCGCGCCCTGTACCAGGCGGCGATGTTCGGCGCGTTCAGCGCCTTCTGGACGACCATCTCCTACGTCCTCGCCGGTCCCGGCTTTCACTACTCCGCCGTCGGGATCGGCGTGTTCGCCCTCGTCGGGGCCGCCGGTGCGGCGGTGGCCCCGCTGGCCGGGCGGTGGGCCGACCGGAACCTGGCCCGGCCCATGACGGGCGCCGCGTTCGTCCTCGCCGCGCTGGCCTTCGGCGTCGGGGGCATCGGACGGCACCACATCGTCCTGATCGCCCTGGCGGCCGTGCTGCTCGACATGGCCGTACAGGCCACCCTGATCCTCGGCCAGCACACCATCTACCGGCTCGATCCCGACGCCCGTGCCCGCCTCAACAGCGCCTTCATCGCCACCTTCTTCCTCGGCGGCGCCCTCGGCTCCCAACTCGGTTCGCTGGCCTACCACGCAGGCGGCTGGACGGGGGTGACGGCGCTCGGCGCGGCGCTGCCCGTCGTGGCGCTGCTGTACTGGCTCACCGAGCACCGGAAGGCGGACCGGAACCGCGCCCGGGACACCGCGTAGGGACGTCCCGCGCACGGCGGCAGACGTCCGGACGCCGCCCCTCCGCATACGATGCTGCGAAGATCCCCGGCTGCGGACGGGCACGGCGTCACCTGGAGCGGATGATGGACCTGCGGCAGATGGAAGTCGTCGTCGCGGTGGCGGACGCGGGCGGGTTCACGGCGGCGGCGCGGCGGCTGCACGTGGTCCAGTCCGCCGTCTCCGGCACGGTCCGCGCCCTCGAACGGGAGCTGGGCACCGCGCTGTTCACCCGGAACACCCACCGCGTGGCGCTCACCCCGGCCGGCGAAGCCTTCGTCCCCGCGGCACGGGCCACCCTGCGCGCCGCCGAGCTGGCGCGCGAGGCCGTCGACGCCGCGAAGGGGGAGCTGCGCGGCCGCGTGACCGTCGGCATCATGCAGGGTGTCTGGGCGGGACTGCACCGCGCGCTGGCCGCACTGCGGGCGGAGCATCCGGGGGTGGTGGTGCAGCTGCGGCAGGCGGCGGTGACCGACATCCGGCAGGCCCTGCGCGAGGGCACGGTGGACCTGGCCGTGGTGGCGCTCGACCGGCAGCAGCAGCGCGGGCTGGTGACCCGGCTGCTGTCCCGCGAGGAGATGGTCCTGGTCGCCTCCCCCGGCCGGGACCTCGCGGCGAGCGCCCCCGAGGGCGCCGTCGCACCGGACACGGTCGCCCAGTTGCCGCTGGTGGACTTCGCCCCGGGCTGGGCGATCCGGCACGCCGTCGACCGGGCCTTCCGCGCCGCCGGCGTCGACCGGGTCACGACCTTCGAGGTGAACGACATCGTGGCGGCATCCGAACTGGTCCGCGGCGACCTGGGCGTGTGCATCATGCCCCCGTCCATCGCCGGCCGCTTCCCGGACCTGGCCACGTACCGCTTCGCCCGGCACGCGCCGAGCTGGAAGGTGATGGTGGTACGGCCGCACGGCGATCCGCCCCCGGCGGTCGCGGCCCTGCTGCGGCACATCACCTGACACCGGGCGCATGCCGTCCAGCGCAGCCGGCTTCGCGCCCCACCGGGTTGGGGCGCGGGAGTCAGCCGCCGGCGGGGAGGTCGGTGCGCAGGACGGCGCGGCGGCCGTGCAGTTGGCCCTTCTCCATCCGGGCGTGCACGTCGGCCGCCGCGCTCAGCGGGAGGAGCTCCATGGTGCGGGGCCGGAGCACACCGCGGCCCAGCAGGTCGTTGATGTACGCGGCGGCCTCGGCGAGTTCGCCGGGTGTCGCGTGGGAGATCACGAACCCCACGACGGAGCGGTCGTTCATGTACAGCGCCCCGGCGGGCAGCACGGGACGGGTCCGGGGGCCGGCCAGCAGCACCACGCGGCCCCTGAGGGCGAGCAGGCCGACCCAGGTCTCCAGGTCGTTGACGCCCGCCGTGTCCAGGTACAGGTCCAGTCCCGACGGCGCCGCCGCACGGATCTTCTCCGTCAGGTCCGGATCCCGGTAGTCGAACACCTCGGCCGCGCCCAGCTCCGCGCAGTAGCGCGCGTCCCGCGCGGCGGCCGTGGCGAGGACGCGGGCGCCGGCCCGCACCGCCATCGTCACCAGGGCGCTGCCGACGTTCCCGGCGGCGCCCGCGACCAGCACGGTCTCCCCCACGTGGAGCCGCCCGTGGACGAACAGGGCGAGATAGGCGGTCGCGGCCGGGTGGAACACCGCCACCGCGGCGCACGGGTCGACCCCCTCGGGCAGCCGGTACAGCCGGTCGGCCGCCACCACCGCCTGCTCCGCCGCCGCGCCCTGCCGTCCGCCGTGCCCGAGGCTGTTGCACCACACCCGGTCCCCGGCGCGGAATCCGGTGACGCCGGGGCCCGTCTCCGCGACCGTGCCGACCAGGTCACGGCCGACGACGAAGGGGAAGTCGACGTGGGTGCGGAAGAGTCCCGAGCGTACGAAGGTGTCCACCGGGTTGACCGCGGTGGCCAGGACGTCCACCAGTACGTCGGTGGGTCCCGGCCGGGGCGGGGCGATCTCGCCGTACCGGATGACGTCCGGGGACCCCAGCTCCTCGATGTACGCAGCGCGCATGGCACCCCATGGTTCCATCTCCGCCTCGAACCCGGCCCGACCGATCCGGCCACGTGTGCCGACTCCGCCGGGCCCGGTCGACGCGAGGGGGAGGTCAGCGCCCGGGCTCGGCGCCCTCCGCGCCCAGGGCCCAGGCGCCGTAGGCCGACCCGGCGGTCTCGAAGGAGAAGATCACGTGGGAGGCCGCGGTGTTGACGTCGCGCCAGAAGCGCTGGACGGGGTCGGACTCGAAGTGGCCCGTCGTCCCGGTGGCCCGGAAGAGCCGTTCGACGGCCGACACCGACAGCTCGACCGCGAGCGCCAGGTCCCGCGGGCCGCGCACCGCCGCCTCGCCGTCCCTGGTCGCCTCGACGCCGTCGGCGACCCGGGCGGCCCGCTGGACGAGGAGTTCCGCGGCGTCCACCTCGGCCGCCGAGCGCGCCAGGTCGGTCTGCACCGAGGGCTTCTCGCGCAGCGGGGCGCCCCGCCGGTCGGTGCGCCGCATGGTCTGCTCGGCCGCGGTCCGCACCGCCCCGCGGGCGGCGCCCACCACGGGGACGGCGAGCGGCAGCGCGTTCACCTCGTTGACGGGCGCCGTGTGGCAGCGGGCCGTGGAGGCCGTGGCCCGCCCCGCGTTGATGTCGAGCCTCGACAGGGTCAGATGGTCGGGCACGAAGACGTCGTCCAGGACCATGGTGTCGCTGCCGGTCCCGCGCATGCCCAGCGTGAACCAGGTGTCCTTCACGGTGATGTCGGCCCGCGGCACCGCGAAGAACCGCACCTCGCCCCGCCCGTCGGGGCCCACCTTGCCGGGTACGGCGGAGCAGGCGAAGACCCAGTCGGCGAACCGGATCCCGCTGATGTACTTCCACTCGCCGCGCAGCCGCCAGCCGCCGGAGACCCGCTCCGCCTTCCCGGCCGGCATCAGCGCGCCCGCCATCAGGGCGTCCGGCCCGTCGGCCCAGAGCACCTCCTGTCCCTCCGGGGGGAGGTACGCGCCGTACCGGGCCGCGTAGGCGGACAGCGAGGCGGCCCAGGCCGCCGAGGCGCAGCCCTCGCCGACCAGGGTCACCGCCGAGGTCATGTCCGCGAAACGGCCTTCCGTGCCGCCGAAGGCCGCGGGCACGAAGTGCCGGGCGAATCCGGCCGCCCGCACCGCCTCGACCACGTCCGGCGCAAGCCTCCGGGCGGCCTCCGTCTCGTCGCTGCACCGCGCCGCGATCTCGGCCACGCGCGGAGCACCGGCGACGACCGCCGCCACGCCCGGCTTCTCGGCGATGATCGTCGCCGTGGCTGTGCTGTCGCTGAGCATATGTTCGCCACCTCCGTCGGGATGACGGCAGTGTCTCCGGCCCTGCCCGCGACAGGCCGCACCCGAGCCGGGACCTGCCCGTCAATCACCCGACCGGCTTCCCCGCCGCCCGCCGCCCGGATGCACATCGGCGGGCCGGGGCGTTGCGCGGGCGCACGGCACCGCTCGACCTCCGGCGTCGGCGGTCGGAACCTACAATGACGACATCACCCTGTCCGCCGTCCGCCCGACCGGGCCCACGGCGGCCGGGAAGGGTGCGGCTCGCCGTGATGGCCTGCGACGACAGTGGGAGGCCGCCGTGCAACTGGAAGAGTTCCTGGCCCAGGTCCGCGACCGCGGGGAGTACCGCAGCCGCGAGGAGACCGAGCACGTCTGCGAGGCGGTCCTGTGGGCGCTCGCGACCCGGATCGCCCCCGAGGAGGCCGACGAGCTGGCCGCCCGGCTGCCCGCACCGCTGGACGAGGCCCTGCATCTGGACCGGGGGCGTCCCGAGTCGTTCGACTGCGACGAGTTCCTGCGCCGGGTGTCCGTGCAGACCGGCGCCCGGCCCCGCACCGCCGAGTGGGACGCGGACGCCGTGCTGTCCACGGTCGCCGACGCGGTGCCGGACCGGCAGCTGGACGAGCTGCTGTCCGGGCTGCCGGCCCGCTACGCCGAGTTCTTCGGCCGCCCGAGTCCGGGCTGACGGGCCCCGAGCCCGAGCCGACCGGGAAGGTCGTCGTCAGGCGTGCTGCGCGGTCTGTCCGGTCATCCGCTCCTCGCACCACCGCCGGGCCACCTCGGCGACCTCCTCCAGGGCGCCGGGCTCGCCGAACAAGTGGGTCGCCCCCGGAACGACGTGCAGGGCGTGCGGGACCCGCAGGTACCCGGCCGCTTCCTCGTTCAGCTCCTGGACCTGCTGGTCATGGCCGCCGACGATGAGCAGCACCGGGACCCGCACCCGTCCCAGGGCGTCGCCCGCCAGGTCGGGGCGGCCGCCGCGCGACACCACGGTCAGCACCCGGTCCGGACGCTGGGCCGCGGCCACCAGCGCCGCGGCAGCGCCGGTGCTGGCGCCGAACAGGACGACCGGCAGGCCCCGGGTGTCCGGCTGGGTGTCCAGCCAGTCGATCGTGGCCACGAGCCGCCGGCCCAGCAGCGGGATGTCGAAGCGGTGCTCGCCGGTCACCGCGTCGTGCCGCTCCTCCCGCTCGCTGAGCAGGTCCATCAGCAGGGTGCCGAATCCGGCGGTGCGCAGTTCGGCGGCCACCATCCGGTTGCGCGGACTGTGCCGGGAACTGCCGCTGCCGTGGGCGAAGAGCACCACGGCGCGCGCCGCCGAGGGAACGACGAGGTCACCGGAGAGAGTGGCGTCGCTGGTGGGCACCAGAACCATGTCGGAGATCATCGCAATCACTTCTTCCACGCCGCCGGCCCAGCGGATCGCGCGAGTTGGGGTGTCCCCCGCGTACCCACCATATCCAGCGCCATCTGTCCCGTCCTGCCCGAAAAATCCCCACTATGACGAGGCATCACAGGGATTGATGAGCAGTACACGTACATGCATAATGAGCTTATGCATAAGCGGGTTATGGACTCTGCCGACCCGGCGGACGCGTCGGCCGAGCACCTGATGCTCGCCGTGGAGGAGATCGTCCGGTACGTGCGCCGCAGCGCCACGACCGGCGGGCTCAGCACCGCGGCCTCGTCCGCGCTCAGCCGGCTGGGACGCGAGGGCCCCCAGCGGCTGACCGAACTGGCCCGCGCGGAGAACGCCTCCCAGCCCAACATGACCCAGCTCGTCACCCGTCTGGAACGGGCAGGGCTGGTACGCCGCACCGCCGACCGCACCGACGGCCGCGGGGTGCTGGTGGAGGCGACCCCCGCCGGTCTCGACGTCTTCCGCCGGCGCCGGGCCGAGCGCGCCGACGCCCTCGCTGGAGTCCTGGATGAGCTGACCGAGCCGGAGCGGCACGCCGTGACCGTCGCGCTGCCCGCGCTGGCCAGGGTGATCCGGGACCGCCAGGCCGGTTCCTGAACCTGCCCGCCCCTCGCACCGTCCCCGCCAAGAACTGGAGATGAAGCGTTCATGAGCGCACCGCACGGAAAGACCGCCGGTCCGTTCCGGCAGCCGAAGGCCGTCTGGGCCGTGGCGTTCGCCTGCGTGATCTCGTTCATGGGCATCGGCCTGGTCGACCCGATCCTGCCCGCCCTCGCCGAGAGCCTGCACGCCTCGCCCAGCCAGGTCTCCCTGCTGTTCAGCAGCTACCTGATCGTCACCGCGGTGGCCATGCTGGTGGTGGGCTGGTTCTCCAGCCGGTTCGGCGCCAAGCGCACCCTGGTCATCGGCCTGGCCGTCATCGTGGTGTTCGCCGCGCTGGCCGGCTCCTCCGGCTCCATCAACGGCATCGTCGGCTTCCGCGCGGGCTGGGGCCTGGGCAACGCCCTCTTCATCGCCACCTCGCTCGCGGTCATCGTCGCCTCGGCCAGCGGCGGCTTCGGCGGCGCGATCATCCTCTACGAGACCGCGCTGGGCCTCGGCATCGCCGTGGGGCCGCTGCTCGGCGGCGAGTTGGGCGCCATCAGCTGGCGCGGCCCGTTCTTCGGCGTCGCCGTCCTCATGTCCATAGCCCTCGTCGCGACCCTCGCCTTCGTGCCGTCGCTGCCCAGGCCCGCCCGGCGCACCTCCCCCCTGGCGCCGCTGAAGGCGCTGCGCCACCGCGGTCTGCTGACCATGGGCATCATGGCCCTGCTCTACAACTGGGGCTTCTTCACCATGCTCGGCTACGCCCCCTACCCGATGAAGCTGAGCGCCCACGAGCTGGGCCTCGTCTTCACCGCCTGGGGACTGCTGGTGGCCGCGTTCAGCGTGTTCTTCGCCCCGCGCCTGCAGGCCCGCTTCGGCACCGCCCCGGTCCTGTACGTCAACCTCGCCGGCCTCGGCGTGGTGATGGCCGTCATCGCCGCGGGCGTCCAGACGCCGGCCGTGGTCATCGTCGCCGTCATCCTCAGCGGCGCCTTCATCGGCATCAACAACACCCTCACCACCCAGGCCGTCATGCTCGTCTCCCCCGTGGAGCGGCCCGTGGCCTCCTCCGCGTACGGCTTCCTGCGCTTCATCGGCGGCGGTCTGGCGCCGTACCTCGCCGGCAAGCTCGCCGACGCCACCGACCTGAGCGTGCCGTTCTACCTCGGCGCCGCCACCTTCGTCCTGGCCATCCCCGTGCTGGCCAGCGGGCACGGCCTGCTGCGCCGGGCCGAGACGGACACCGGCGAGAGCGAGCCGATGACGCCCTCGCTGACCCCCGTGGGCCGCCCGGCCGCTCCGGGCACACCGCCGGTCATCGTCGCCGTGGGCGCGCACGACCGGGCCGCCGCGATCGTCGACGCCGCGGCCCGTCTCGCCCGGGACACCGGGAGCCCGCTGGAGGTCGTCCACGTCCAGCAGACGGCGGTGGTCGAGGAGCAGGCCGTCGAGACCGAGACCACCGAGCACGCACGCGCCGCCGTCGCCGCTCACCTGGACCGGCTCGCCGGGCGGGGCATCGCCGCCACCGGTCAGATCCTCACCAGCGTCGGCGATCACGCGGCCGCCGGCCGTGCGCTGGCCCGGCACGCGGCACAGGTGGGCGCTCGCGCGATCGCGGTCGGCCGTTCCCCGCGCGGTCCGCTCGCCCAGTTCGCCGACGGCAGCCTCACCACCGCGCTCACCCACAGCGCCCCCTGCACGGTCGTCCTGGTCGACGCCGACCACACCCCCCGCCCCCTGACCCCGGACACCCTGGCGGAACTACGCGGCACGGCGGCCTGACAACGCCGCCGCCCCCGGTTCTCGGCCATGCGGAGGGTTCCGGTTTGCGCTCGGGTATGCCGCCGCTCATGGTCGGAGAGTGAGTATGTCCTCCGCGCTGCGGTCGCCCGACAGCCCCCGCGACGCCGGCCGCGGTCGGGTGGAGGTGCCTCCGGGAGCACTGCGGGCCCTCGGTGTCTTCGCCGTCGTCCGGCTCGCCTCGCTCGTGCTGCTGGTGATCGTGGACGCCGTGGCCGGCCGCCCGTTCGGCAAGAGCCTGGTCCATGCCTGGGACTCGGTCTGGTACCTGCACATCGCCGAGCACGGCTACGGGACGCAGCTGCGGATCACCTCCACGGGCGCGGTCCAGACCGACTGGGCGTTCTTTCCGCTGTACCCGGGGCTCGTCCGCGCCCTGCGCGGCTTACTGCCCGTCTCGACGGGGGCGGCCGGGCTGCTGATCGCCTGGGCTTCCGCGGCACTCGCGGTCCACGGCATCTACACGGTCGGCCATCATCTGCACGGCCGGCGCGTCGCCACGGCTCTGGTCGCCCTGTGGGCCGTACTTCCGCAGTCGGTCGTCCTCACCCTGGCCTACACCGAACCGCTGTTCACCGCGTGTGCCGCCTGGTCCCTGTACGCCGTGCTGCGCGGCCGCTGGCCGGCCGCGGGCGCGCTGGCGATGCTCGCGGGGCTCACGCGTCCGACCGGCATCGCGGTCGCCGTGGCCGTGGCCGTCGCGGCCGGGCACGAGGTCGTACGGCAGCGGGGGCGCGCCTCGCCGGGGCTGCTGGCCGGGGTGGTGCTCGGTCCGCTGGGGTGGGCGGGTTATGTGCTGTGGGTGGGACGGCAGACCGGTGACCTGGTGCGCGGCTATCTGCAGGTGCAGAGCGCCTGGAACTCCCGGCTGGATCTCACGGTCGGGCCGCTGCGGTTTCTGGCGTCGATGCCGTTGCAGGGCAGTTGGGTGACCTATCCGGTGGCCCTGGTGCTCGTCCTGGCCGCCGTCGTGTCGTTCTGCGTGCTGTGCCTGGACCGCACCCCGCTGCCGCTCGTGGTGTTCGCGGGCGTCCTGCTCCTGCTGGTGGTCGCCGTGTCCGGCCCCTTCTCCTCCAAACCCCGCTTCCTGCTCCCGGCGTTCCCCCTGCTCATTCCCCCGGCTCGCGCTCTCGTCCGGGTCTGGCGCACCGGCCCGTCCCCCCGCGCGCGTCTGGTGTGCGGCGGCCTCACGGCCCTGTCCGTCCTCTACGGCGCCTATCTGGCGTCCCTCGCCAGCCAGCCGCTGTGACCACACGGACGCCGAGGGGCCAAGAGCGGCGTCAGCCCTCGACGTCCAGGGCTGTGCCGTACAGCCGGTCCACCCGGAGCCGGATCACGACCCGGCGCTCGGCGACCTGCTGGGCGAGGAAGGCTTCCTCGTCGTCCGGTCCCGCGGGCGGCGGGATCATCGCGAGGAGTTCCCGCCCGACCGCGTCACCGGGCACCGTCGTGACCTCGGAACCCTCGGCGACGGCGAACGACCACACGTCGTCGCCCCGCACATGCAGCGCCGCCCGCGGATCGCGCCGCAGGTGCGCGGCCTTCACCCGGTCGGCCGTCGTCGACAGCCGCACGACGCGGGCCTCGGGCTCAACCGCTGCCGGGCCAGCAGCTCGGAGAGGGCTTGGTCGGACAGGGGCCGGGGTGCGGGTCCTTGGGTCATGCGGTGATCAACTCCGTCCGGCGGGACGGTGTTCCGCCCGGCTCACTGGCCGCCGAGTCCGGTCGTCGCGACGGACTTCACGATGTGCCGCTGGAAGAACATGAAGACCACGACGAGCGGCAGCGCGGCGAGGACGGCCGAGGCCATCGACTGGGCGTACTGGATGCCGTAGGCGTCCTTCACGGAGGTGATGCCGACCGGCAGCGTCATCAGGTCCGGGTCCGACGTCGACACGAACGGCCACAGGAAGTTGTTCCACGCCCCGATGAACACGAAGATCGCCACGGCGGCGAGCATCGGCCGGGACAGCGGGAGCAGCACCGACCAGAAGATCCGCCAGTGGCCCGCGCCGTCGATGCGCGCCGCTTCCTCCAGTTCGCGGGGCAGGGAGTCGAAGTGCTTCTTGAGGATGAAGACCATCACGGGCGCGACGGTCTGCGGCAGGATCACCGCCGCATAGGTGTCGACCAGATGCAGGCTCAGCATCTGCTGGAACCAGGGCACGATGAGGAGTTGGGGCGGTACGACCACGGCGGCCACGGTGAGCGCGAACAGCCGGCGGCGGCCCGCGAACCGGGTGCGGGAGAAGGCGTATCCGGCCATCGCGGAGACCAGGACCGTGATCACGGTGACGGCGGCCGCGACGAGGAAGCTGTTGAGCATCCACAGCGGCAGCTCCCCGCGGTCCCAGACCGTGCTGAAGCCGTGGAAGGTCAGGCCGTGGCGGGGCCAGAGCCAGTGCACGGGATCGCTGGCGTCCTGCTCGGACTTGAAGGCGGTCAGCAGCGCCCAGGCCATGGGCAGCAGCCACACCAGCGCCAGCACCGACAGGGCGGCGAGGGCGAGGACGCGCGCGGTCCGGCTCTCGCCCAGGGAGAGGTGCGCCGCACGGCGTCGTACGGCCACCTCCCTCACGGCGTACGGCGCTCGGGGCGCGGGGGCGGTGCGGACGGGCAGGTCGGTGGAGGCCATGTCACTTCTCCCGGCGGCGGAGGGCGGCGTACTGGGCGGCGGAGGCGAGGACGACGAGGGCGAAGAAGATGTAGCTGATCGCCGAGGCGTAACCGAGCCGGTAACCGGTGAAGCCGACGTCGTAGACGTACTCGACGACCGGACGGGTGCTGCTGTCCGGGCCGCCCTTGGTCAGCAGGTACACCTGGTCGAAGACCTTCAGCGAGGCCAGGATCTGCAGCACCGTGATGACGGCGGTGATCCGGCGCAGCTGGGGCAGGGTGACCGACCACAGGCGCCGCCAGGCCCCGGCGCCGTCGATGGCGGCCGCCTCGTACAGATGGTCCGGGATGGACTGCAACGCGGCCAGGTACAGCAGGAAGTTGAAGCCGACGGTCCACCACAGGGTGGTCAGGACGATCGCCCACATGGCCACGGACCGGTCGCTGAGCCAGGCCACCTGGCCGAGGCCGAGCGCGTGCAGCAGGTGGTCGTAGAGGCCGAGGTCGGGCTGGTACAACCACACCCACAGCAGGCTGACCACGCCCACGGGCAGCAGATAGGGGGCGAAGAACGCCAGCCGCCACACCCACTGTCCGGGCAGGCCCGTGTGCACGAGCAGGGCCATGCCGAGGGCGACGACGACGAGCGGGACGGTGGACAGGACGGTGAACCACACGGTGTGGCCCAGCGCGCGCCACATCTCCGCGTCCTTCAGGGCCTCGGTGAAGTTGTCGAGGCCGACGAAGGACGGGGCGTGCGCCGACAGGGAGGTGTCGGTGAGGCTCATCCACAGCCCCTGGGCCAGCGGCCAGAGCATGAAGACGGCGAACAGGACGAGGAAGGGGAGCGCGAAGAGCAGCCCGGGTGGGAGCAGCCGGCGCGCCGGCAGTGTGGCGTTGCGGGGTGAGGACATCGTCGTGCCTCCTGCGCGGATGGTTCGCAGCCGGTCAGGCCGGGCTGGGCTGGGAGAGGAAGGTGTTCAGGCGCCGCACCATGGCGCGGGCCGCGCGGTCGGGGGCGAGCCCGTCGAGGAGGGCCTGCTGCAGGACCTGGGACATGGCGTTCTGGAAGTCGGATCCGGCGCCGGCGAACCAGACGGCGGGGTCGAGCACGACATGGCTCTGCGCCTGGGCGTAGTGGGACTGCGGCTCGAGGTTCCGGTAGGCCTGGGTGCGGGTCACCGGGCGGTAGGCGGGGATGTGTCCCGCGGTGGCCCAGATCTGGCCGGCCTTGAGCAGGGCGGCGACCGCGCGGTGGGCGCGGCGCCGGTGTGCGGGGTCGGGGTGCGGGTGGTGCGGCAGGACGAAGGAGTGGGAGTCGGCGTACACGGCGGGGGTGCCGAACACGGTGGGGAAGGGCGCCGCGCCGATGTTCTTGTCGGCGGCGCGGAAGGTGCCGAGCTCCCACTCGCCCGACAGGATCATCGCGGTCTGCCGGTTGGCGAACGCGGCGATGGCGGCGGCGTAGTCGAGCTGCCCGGGGTTGACACGGCCGTCGACGAGTTTGGCCATGAAGGCGATGACCTCGGCCATGCGGTCCTCGTCGACCTCGGCGGGGCCGCCCGCCGGGAGCCGGAAGGCGCCTCCGGTCTGCCGGTACAGGCCGTAGAACAGGCGCCAGCCCTGGGCGGTGTCGGTGACATAGCCGAAGGCGATGCCCTGTCTGCCCGACGCCTTCGCCAGTTCCCGGCCGGCGGCGAGGAACTTGTCGGGCGAGTCGAACGCCTCCGCGTCCAGGGTGCCGTCCTTCGTCAACAGCCCTGCCTTGGCGGCCGGTTCGGGGTGGAAGAAGACGATGAACGGGTGGGTGTCGAGCGGGACGGCGTACGTCTTGCCCTCGAACTGGGTACGGGACCACACCGCGTCGGCGAAGTCCTCGCGCCGGATGCCGTACTCGGCCAGGGTGTCGAGGTCCCAGGGGTCGAGCAGTCCGGTGGGCGCGTATCCGGCGAGGCGGGACATGTGCGCCACGGCGACGTCCGGGCCCCGGCCGCCGGCGGAGGCCATGGCGAGCTTGGTGTAGTACGGGGTGCCCCACTCCAGGACGGTGCGCTGGATGCGCGTGCCCGGCATGTCGGGTCGCGCGGCGCGCACCATGTCGTTGAGCAGGCCGCCGTCGGCGCCGCTGAACAGGTCCCAGAGGCGGACGGTGGAGTCGTCGGCGGCGAGCGCGGATCCGCAGCCGGAGAGCGCGCCGGCGCCGAGGACGGCGGCTGCGGAGGCGAGGGCCGCGGTCAGGGCGCGGCGCCTGGTCGGGCCGGGTGGACCGACGGGTGTGGGCATGCCGGTCATGTGGCTCCTTTCCCGGGGGCGGTGGGACGCGGCGGACTCGGGTCCGCCATGCTCACCGCCCTACGGACATACATCGATGTAAATCTCGGGCAGGGTGCGCTGCCTCCGCTCACGCGGAAGGCGGCCGTTGTCAGGGCGTCGCCCTCTCGAAGGCCGCGGGGCGGGACTGGGCGTCCCTCAGCCGGGCGGTGTCGACCTTCTCGGAGCGGTCGAAGCGGTAGACGCCGTTGCGTTCCTGGAAGACGTCGGTGAGCTGGGTATAGCAGTAGCCGAACATGTCCGGGTCGTCGAGCAGCACGCCGGTGAGGCCGGTGAAGCGCTCGACGAACTCATCGGCGGTGCGCGGCCGTTCGCCGTACCCCCAGGAGCTGCCCGGCTCGTTCCCGGCCGCCTCGCCGGCGGCGTCCGGGTCCCACCAGATGCCGCCGAACTCGCTGCAGAAGTACGGCTGTCCGCGGTAGGGCACCGACCACGGCCGGCCGTCCGGCGCCGCGTTGACGTACGGCCTGCCCTCGGCGAGACCGCCCATGGTCTTGGCGAGGACGGCCGGGTCCTGCTCGTAGCAGTGGGAGTCGTACACGTCGGTCTCGGCGACCCGGTGGGCGTATCCGGAGGCGTCGATCACCGGCCGGGTGGGGTCGGCCTGCTTGGTGGCCAGGAACATCGCCCGGGTGACGTCGTCGAGCTGGGTGATGCGGTCGTGCAGCGGCTGGTACGTCTCGTTCAGCGGGCACCAGCCGACGATCGAGGGGTGCGAGTGGTCGCGTTCCAGGGCCTCCAGCCACTGGGCGACGTACGAGGCGTCGGGGCGCTGGTTGTCGTCGCGGACGCCGACCTCGCAGCCCCAGTCCCCGAACTCGCCCCAGACCAGATAGCCGAGCCGGTCGGCGTGGTAGAGGTAGCGCTCCTCGAAGACCTTCTGGTGCAGCCGGGCGCCGTTGAAGCCGGCGGCCAGGCCCAGTTCGATGTCCCGGACCAGGTCGGCGTCGCTCGGCGCGGTCATCAGGCCGTCCGGGTAGTAGCCCTGGTCGAGGACGAGGCGCTGGAAGACGGGCCGCCCGTTCAGCAGCAGCCGCCTGCCGTCGACGGCGACCGAGCGCAGGCCGGCGTAGGAGCGGGCCGAGTCGACGACCGTGCCGTCGGCGTCGAGGAGGTCCAGGGTCAGGTCGTACAGGTGCGGGTCCTGCGGCGACCAGGGGCGCACCCGGTCGGCGGGCAGCGGCAGGACGAGCCGGGGGCACAGGTCGAGGTCGGCACGGGTCTCGGCGCTGACGATCTCCCCCTGGCCGTCGGCGAGGGTGGCGCGGACGCGGTGGCCGGGCCGGTTGGCGGTCAGCGGGAGGTCCAGGAAGAAGGAGCCGGACGCCAGGTCGGGTGTGATGCGGGGCCGCTTGAGGGCGGCGGCGCGCGGGACCGGTTCCAGCCACACCGTCTGCCAGATGCCGGTCGTCCGGGTGTAGTGGCAATGGGAGTTGGCGTACCAGGTGGACTGCTTGCCGCGCGCCTGCACGCCGTGCCTGCTGTCGCGGGCCCGGACGACGATGGTCAACTCCTCGCCTGGAGCGGCGACTTCGCCGAGGTCGGCGGTGAACGGGGTGAAGCCGCCGCGGTGCCGGGCGACCTCGACGCCGCCCACCCAGACCGTGGTGTCGTGGTCGACGGCGCCGAAGTGCAGCAGCACCCGGGCGTCGCCCCAGGCGGCGGGCACGGTCACGGTCCGCCGGTACCAGACGGCCTCCAGGAAGTCCGTCTCCCCGATCCCGGACAGCGCCGACTCCGGGCAGAACGGCACGAGGATCGTGCCGGTCAGTTCCCGCGCCGCGAGACCGCGCTCCAGGCCGGTGTCCGACCGGTCGATCTCGAACTGCCACTCGCCGTTGAGATTGAGCCAGGCGTCGCGCACGAACTGCGGCCTGGGGTATTCGGGACGCGGCACGTCGGCGGCGTGCGGGACAGGCATGGGGCTCCTCGCATCGGGGGTGCGGATCGGTGCGGGACACATGGCACCATGGGATTACATCGATGTAAACCCGTCGGGAGAAGATGACCGGGCCCGCAATCGATTCGTGACGGTCGGTACGATCACGGCAGGCGGAAGGATGGAGCAGCGTGGCGGCCAGACCGAGGATCAAGGACGTGGCGGAGTACGCCGGTGTCTCCCCCAAGACCGTCTCCAACGTGATCAACAACTTCGAGCACGTCTCGGAGCGGACCCGCGCCGCCGTCCAGGAGGCCATCGACGCCCTCGGCTACCGGGTGAACATCGCCGGGCGTCAGCTGCGCCAGGGCCGCACCGGCATGATCACCCTGGCGGTCCCGGAACTCGACGTCGCCTACTTCTCCGAGCTGGCCAAGCACGTCATGGCCGAGGCCGGCCGGCGCGGCCGTACGGTCCTGCTGCACCAGACCGGAGCGGCACGCGACCGTGAACTGGCGGCGCTGCACGGCTTCGACGCGCAGTTCTCCGACGGCGTCATCCTCAGCCCCCTCTCCCTGCTCCCCCGCGACCTCGCCACCCGTGACCGGCGGCTGCCCGTCGTGCTGCTCGGGGAGCGCTCGGCCAAGGGCAGCACCGACCATGTCGGCATCGACAACGTCCTGGCGGCCCGCGAGGCCACCGAGCACCTTCTGGCGCGGGGACGCAGGCGCATCGCCGTCATCGGCGGCGCGCTGCGCGGCCCGCAGGGCACCGACCGGCTGCGCACCGAGGGCTACCGGGAGGCACTGAAGGCGGCCGGGCTGCCCTTCGACGCCCACCTGGTGGTGCCGGTGGAGGCCTTCCACTGGCAGGACGGTCTGCGCGCCGCCGGCACGCTCATGGCACGGGAGCAGCGGCCGGACGCGCTTTTGTGCCTGAACGACCATCTGGCGCTGGGCGCCCTGCGCGCCCTGCACGAGCACGACTGTGCGGTGCCGGGGGACCTCGACGTGGTCGGCTTCGACGACATCGAGGCCTCCCGGTTCAGCGTGCCCAGCCTGACCACCGTCGCCCCCGACAAACAGGAGATCGCCCGGGTCGCCGTGTCGCTGCTGCTGGAGCGGATCGACGACCCGGACGCCGCCGCCGTGCGCGACCATGTGGCCGGGCACCGGATCATCGTGCGGGAGAGCACGGGCGGTTGAGCGGCGGGCTCAGCCCTCGGCGGGACGGTACGGGCCGGGCACGAAGACCAGGGCGTCGCCCACGGCGCGTTCGGCGGACCCGCTGGGATGGTTCACCAGAGCACCCTCGACGGACAGGGTGGTGGAGCCGCCGCCGTCCAGGTTGACCGCGTCGGTCAGGCCCAGCGCGTCGGCGACCGCCGCCGTCTCGGCCATCGTCGTGCCGACGCTGGTCGTCATACGGCCGTCGACGGTCGCCAGGACGATCCTGCCGTCCCGGGTGGTGCCGGCGATGGTGCGCGGGTTGCGGTCGAAGAAGCTGCCCGAGCCCGTCGGCACCACGATCCGGCCGTCCGCGGTGAGCCGGTAGCGGCCGTTGACGCCGAACAGACCCGGATGGACGGGAACGCGCCGGCCCTGCTCGTCGGTCAGCACGGAATCGGTGCGCAGGCAGCCGCCGTCCACGGTGTGCAGCAGGGCCGCCGCACCGGCGCCCGTGGCCTGGACCGAGGTCTGGCCGGAGGCCAGCTGTGTGCCGCGCGTCCGCTGCGTGCGGACGACGCACCCGTGCCGGTCGAGGACCACCTCGACACCCGCGCCGGAGGGCGTGGACGCGGCGAACTCGGGCGTGAAGCGCACGACGTCACCGGGGGCGGTGCACTGGGTGGGATCCGTCGGATCGGCGCAGGCCGCCGGGACGACCGGCGGATGGTTCACGTACGTCAGCGGCAGCGTCGCGCCGGTCCGCCGGTTGTGCAGGCTGCCCGACCAGCTCAGCCTGCCCATGACGGCGCGGTTGCCGGGCGCGTCCACGACGAAGTCGGCCTCCGTGCCGTCACCGGTGGGTTCGCTGAGCAGCCGCCCGTCGAAGAGACCGAGCCCCACGGGGTCACCGGGGTAGTCCTGGCTGGCGGTGAAGGTGAAGAAGGAGCCGTTGACGCCGGCCAGGGCGCCGGAGGACCGGACGAGATCCGTCGTCTTCTCGGTGTGGGCCAGGTCGGGGCCGTACGTCGCCCGCAGGTGGCCGCGCGCCGTGCGCGGGTCGATGGTCAGGACGTCGACCATCCAGGGGCCGCGCGTGGTGGTGTTGATCTGGTCGGCCGGGGCGGGCTCGGTCCCGCGGACGATACGGGTGAGGGTCACGCCCTGGGCGAGCGTCTGCGTCGTACGGGTCTCCGTCAGGCCGGGGTCGCCGAGCGGGAGCCCCGGCTCGGCGGCGGCGGCCCGGCCGGCGGGCGGCACGAGCAGCAGGAGGAGGGCGGCCACCGCGAGCGCGGCCGCGCGTGTGGGTCCGGGTCTGTACGAGGTGCATGCCATGCCGTGAGGGTGCTCGGCGTGGCGGACGATTACCCGTGCGGCGGTTGATGTGCCGGTCCCGGTTGGGTTAACGACCGGTGTCGCGGGGTGAGTTGGGAGCGCGCCGCCGGCCTCGTCGGGGACATCACGGCCGGCCTCACGGGAAGCGCGCGGGACACCGAAGCATGGGCAACCGGCCC
>NZ_JBEYEY010000015.1:0-274387 GCF_040703635.1 Streptomyces sp. NPDC007189 | reverse complement strand
CCGACGCCCACAGCGCCCGTTAGCCGGGCCGCCGGTCCGCCGACACGCAGCCCCCGGTCCTCTGGACCCGGGGCTGTGTGGATGCGGGGGGGGGGCGACGCCCCGCCCGGAACCCCGAGGACGTGCCCGGACCCGCCAGCTAGGATCCCCGGCATGGCCATCAGCATGAGCGACGTGGACCGGTTCGAGGCGTCCAGGCCCCGGCTGGAGGCCATCGCCTACCGGCTGCTCGGCTCCGCGAGCGAGGCCGAGGACGCCGTGCAGGAGACGTTCCTGCGCTGGCAGGCCGCCGACACCGGGCGGGTCGAGGTGCCCGAGGCCTGGCTGACGAAGGTGCTCACCAACCTGTGCCTGAACCAGCTCACCTCGGCCCGCGCCCGGCGCGAGACCTATGTGGGCCAGTGGCTGCCCGAGCCGCTGCTCGCCGGTGACCCGATGCTCGGGCCCGCCGACACCGCCGAACAGCGCGAATCGGTGTCGTACGCGGTCCTCACCCTGCTGGAGCGGCTGTCCCCGAACGAGCGGGCGGTGTACGTGCTGCGGGAGGCCTTCGCCTACGCGCACCGGGAGATCGCCGAGATCCTCGACATCACCGAGGCCGCGAGCCAGCAGATCTTCCACCGCGCCAAGCGGCACGTCGCCGACGGCAGGGCCCGTGCCGAGGTCGACCGGGCCGCCGCCCGGCGGATCGTCGAGGAGTTCCTCGCGGCCGCCACCAGCGGCCGCACCGAGCCGCTCGTCCGGCTGCTCACCGAGGACGCCGTCGCGATCGGCGACGGCGGCGGCAAGGTCCCGGCCCGCGCCAAGGCGTTCGAGGGCGCCCGCGCGGTCGCGACCTTCATGCGGGGGCTGTTCAAGCCCAGCAAGGCCAAGCGCGACCTGGTCGGCGGCACGGCCGAGATCTTCGCCGCGACAGCCAACGGCGAACCCGCCCTCGTCGTGGTGGTCGGCGGCCGGGTCATCGGCGTCATGTGCCTGGAGATCACCGCCGAGGGCATCGCCGCGTTCCGCAACCAGGTCAACCCCGACAAGCTCGAGCGCGCTGCTCGGCTCTGGGCGGCCGCCGAGCACGGAGAACCTCTGCTGCGGGTGTTCTGAACCCCGATGTGATCTGCTTCACATTCGGTTCCTGTCAGGGAACGGCGGGCCGCCCGGTTCAAGGGGCGAGCCCGCTGAAGACAGCAGACAGGAGCCGGGAAATGCAGCACCGCATCGTCGTCCTCGGAGCCGGATACACCGGAGCGATCGCCGCCGGGCGCCTCGCCAGGCGGCTGCGTCCCGAGGACGTCGCCATCACCCTCGTCAACGCCGAACCCGACTTCGTGGAACGCGTCCGGCTGCACCAGCTCGCGGCCGGCCAGTCGCTCACGCCCCGCCCCCTCGCCGAGATGTTCGCCGGTACCGGCGTCGAGCTGACGCTCGGCAGGGTCACCGGCGTGGACGTGGACCGCAGGACCGTCACCGTCCTCGACGCGGACGACGGCACCCGGGAACTGCCGTACGACACCCTCGTGTACGCCCTCGGCAGCGGCCGGCACGACCAGGGTGTGCCGGGCGTTGCCGAGCACGCCCACGAGATCGCCTCCCGTCCCGGAGCGCTCCGGCTGCGCGAGCGGCTGGCCGGCCTGGCCGCCGGGCAGCCCGTGCTCGTGGTCGGCGGCGGCCTCACCGGCCTGGAGGCCGCGACGGAGATCGCCGAGGCCCGCCCGGACCTCGACGTCGCCCTCGCCGCCCGCGCCGGCCTCGGCGACTGGCTCTCGCCGAAGGGCCGCCGGCACCTGCGGAAGGTCTTCGACCGGCTCGGCATCACCGCGCACGAGCACACCGAGGTCACCGCCGTCGACGCCGGCCGCGTCACCACCGCCGACGGCCGCGCCGTCCCGGCGGCGGTCACCGTGTGGACCACCGGCTTCGCCGTCCACCCGATCGCCCGGGCCACGAGCCTGGAGGTCACCGGCACCGGTCAGATCGTGGTCGACCGCACCATGCGCTCGGTCTCCCACCCGGACGTGTACGCCGTCGGCGACGCGGCCATGGCCATGGGCCCCGGCGCCAAGCCGCTGCGGATGTCCTGCGCCTCCGGCGTCCCCTCCGCCTGGCAGGCCGCCGACGCCATCGCGGCCCGCCTGACCGGCGGCAAGCTCCCCACGGTGCCGGTGCGCTACTTCAACCAGTGCATCTCGCTGGGCCGCAAGGAGGGCCTGATCCAGTACGTCACCGCCGACGACCGCGCCGTCCGCGCGGCCCTGACGGGCCGTACCGCCGCCCTCTACAAGGAGCTGGTCTGCAAGGGCGCGGCCTGGGGCGTCGCCCACCCGACCGTCCTGCCGGCCCGCCGCCGCCCCGTCGTACGCGGGCAGGAGACGCCGGCCGCGGCGGTGCGGACACCGGCCTGACCCGCGCCGCGCCGGGCCCCCGCACTCCGGGGCCCGCGCGGTCTTCGCCCAACTTCCTTCCTCACAAGCGCCGTTGTCCGTACAGAGCGCCCTATGGTGCACTAATCTCCTTCCACCACAACGGTCACCAGCTCCTGGGCGGGAGAGCATGCATGGGGGATCCGTGTGAGGACCTGGGGTTCGACTCGCTCCTCGGTGAGGAGGGGTTCTTCGCGCGCCTGCTCGGGCGGTCGCCGTCGGGCGCCGGACGCGAGCCGTTGTACGGCCCCGACCTGCCCGTGGTGCTGCTCACCGGCGGTCCCGGCATGGGCAAGGGCCGGCTGCTGCGCGCCGTACGGGACCGGTTCGCCGCCAAGGTGCCGGTGATCCACCTGGACTGCGGCTCGTCCGTGTACGCGGACCGGGCCGACCCCGAGCCGGGCGCACGCTCGGCCGTGACCGAGGCGCTGGTCGAGGCGGCCGAGCGGCTCGCCGCCTGGCAGGGGCCGGGCGGCTCGTTCGCCTTCCCCCGGCTCTACGCGGGCCTCGCGATGATCGCGACCGGCGTCGCGGAGGGCAGCGCCCAGTCGGTCGCGACCGAGGTCGAACGGTACGAGGAGTTGTCCCCGCGGAACCGACGGCCCCTGGCCACCGGCGACTTCTGGCGGGGCGCGCTGCGCGCGGCCGTCCACAACCTGCTGACCACCCTGGCCGGGCAGGCGCTCGGCCCGTACACGGCCTCGGTGAGCACCGCCCTGCTGGACGCCATCTTCGCCGACCTGCCGCCCAGGGGCCGTACCGAACTCGCGCGCATCTACGGCGCCTACCCCGGCGCCGGCGGCCAGCCCCAGCACGGGATGCGCGATCTCGCCACCGACTTCCAGGCCGGCGGCGAGGACCGGGAGCTGGCGGAGAGCTTCCTCTTCCGGGCGCTGCGCGAGGACCTCGAGGCGTCGTACACGGGGGCGTCGGGCTGGCTGCTCAGGGTCGGCCGGCCGGCGCTGCTGCTGGACCGGGCCGAGACACCGCTGGGCGAGCAGCTGCTGCGGGCCGTGCTCAGGGACCGCCGGGACGGGCAGCGCGACCGCGTGGTGGTCGTCGGCACGGCCCGCCGGGCGGACGGCGGCGCCTTCCTGTACGGCGGCCTGCCCCCCGGTGAGGTGCCGCCCCCGGCGCGGTTCCGGCCCGCCGACGGATTCCCGGCCGAGTGGACCCGGCGCGCGGCCCCGGAAGCGGACCGGGCGCCGCTGGCCGACGGCGTGCTCCTGCTGCGGATGCCGCTGCTCACCGGCGACCGGATCCGCCGGGAGACCGAGCGCGGACAGCGGCGCGCGCAGCCGGGGAGCGGCACGAGCCGCCGCCGCGTCGACGCCGCCGTGGCCCGGCTGAGCGGCGGCCGGCCGCACATGGTGATCCGGCTGGCCGCCGCGTCGGCCGCCTTCCGGATGGCGGCCGGCGCCAACGACCGGGACATCCTCGACGCCCCCTTACGGCTCCCGGGCGACGGCGACGGCGAGCGGCCGGTGGCGGACGTCCTGCTGGAGGAACTGGTCCTGGAGCAGCTGCCGGTACGGCTGAAGGCCGAGTACCACGACCAGTGGCTGGACCTGCTCACCCATCTGTCCGTGGCGCACGACGCGGAGTGCGCCGACGTGCTGCTGCGCCACCACCAGTCGGGCCGCGTCCACCGGCTGACCGCCCATCATGTGTCCGAGCTGCTCACCGACACGGGATGGCCGCGCTGCGAGCGGCACTTCATCGGGGACTTCGGGCTGCGCCAGCTGCTGGTGCACCGGCTGTACGGGCTGCGCCCCGACGGCGCCGCCTGGTACGCCGACCACCATCTGCTGCGCGACCACTGCACCCGGCGCGCGGCGCGGGAGGGGGCCGCGGACGGCGGGGCGTTCCGTTCGGTCGTGGCGCACCGGATGAACCACCACCTGGTCTCCGGCGGTGTGGACGACGTGGTCCGCCATCTGGCCGACACGCTGCCCGGCCGGCCCCGGGAGTGGTGCGCGGAGCTGCTGGAGATCGCCCAGGCGCCGTATCCGGGCGGCGCGGACACCCGGCGGGAGCGCGCGGAGGGCCTGGTGGCGGTGGACGGCCCGGCGCTGCGCCGCACCGTCGACCAGCTGCTGCACGCGGTGTGGCTGTGTGAGGAGCGGACCAGGCCGACCGGACAACAGACCGCCGGCACCCTCGCCAAGCTGCTGGACCTGCTGTCGATCATGGAGTTCGACGGCGCCGGGGAGCTGGGCAGGACGGCCACCGACTGGAGCGGCCTGGCGGAGAACGAGCAGCCGTTGCTGCGCTGCGCCTGCACCGATCAGCTCGGGCGAAGGAGGTAACGGCGATGCCCAGATGGCGGAAGATCCTTTACGCGCTGCTGGCCCTGGCGGCGGTCGCGGCGGTCATCGTGTTCGCCACGTCCGTCATCGGCAGACCGGACACCTGCACCGGCGGGATCCAGCGGATCGACGGCGAGTGCGTCGGGGTGAACGGGGCGGGCTACGACTTCGGCACCCCGGAGATCGGCGCCGTGGCCCGGGCCATCGCCCGGGAGAACAAGCGGATCGAGGGCCAGCCCCATGTGACGGTGGCGATGATGCTGCCGCTCCAGTCGGAGGCGCCCGCGCTGCGCCGGGAGATGCGCAGCGACCTGCAGGGGGCGTACCTGGGCCAGTTGGCGGCCAACAAGGGCGAGGGCGAACCGCCGAAGATCCGCCTGGTGCTGGCCAACCCCGGGCGGGACTACGCGCACCAGTCCACCGTCGTGGACACCCTGATCCGCATGGCCGGCTCGTCGAAGGACCGGCTGCGCGCCGTCACCGGCTTCAACCTCAGCCTCGACGCGACGCGGCAGGCCGTGAGCCGGCTGACGGCGCACAAGGTCCCGGTGCTCGCCTCCCGGATCTCCGGTGACCCGATAGCCAACGAGGACACGGCGGACGGCATGGCCGGCGCGCGGTTCCCCGGACTGGCCCGGATCATCCCCACCAACCACGACGTGGCCCAGGCGCTGGCCTACTTCAACGGCGCGCGGGGCCGCCAGGACCGCAGGACGGTGCTGGTCTACGACACCCGCCCGGACAGCTACGACGAGTCGCTGGCGAAGGCGTTCGGCGGCATAAAGGAGCAGGGACCGCCCGGACCCGCTCCGATGCCGTTCACCTCCCCGGGGATCGACGAAGCGGGCTCGACCGGCAACCAGTTCACCCAGATCGCCAACAACATCTGCGACACCGACGCCGACGCGGTGTACTTCGCGGGCCGCACCCTGCACCTGCGGCTGTTCGCCCTCAAACTGGCCCAAGTGGGCTGCCAGAACCGGCACTACACCATCGTCAGCGGCTCCGACGCGGCGTCGCTGCAGCAGAGCATGACGGACAAGGACTGGCAGCAGCTGCGCGGCACGGGCGGCACGGCGAGGGTGACGGTGCAGTACGCCGCCCCCGCGCATCCGGACGCCTGGAGCACCGCGCTGACCGCCTGGACCCGGCAGTGGACCGCCACCCACCACGGCAAGCCGGCCCCGTCCGACCTGCCCCAGTACCTCACGGAGCCCAAGGCGGCCCTGGACGGCCTGGAGAGCCTGATCCGGTCGGTGAAGACCGCCGACCTCGGCTCCGCCCCCGCTCTGCGGGACTCGCGCACGATGCTCGTGTACGACGGCATGGTGACCATCGGCACGGCGCTGCACCAGGTGCAGAACGGTTCCGGCGTGCCCGGCCTGGAGGACGTCGGCCGGGAGTGGTCGAAACTCCAGTCGCGGCACCGGATCCCGGGCACGAGCGGCCTGATCTGCCTGACCAGCGCCGGCAACCCGTACGACAAACCGGTCGCGGTGGTCGAGCTGGACCCGGGCCGGCGGGGCGAGGGCGACCTGAAGTTCGTCGGCCTGGGCTGGCCCACGGGCCGTCCGCAGCAGAAGAACTGCGTGATCCCGAGCCGTACGCCGTGACCACCACCGGGACCCGGGTGCTGTCACCGGAATGAGTCAAGCCATGGGCGGGGCGTTTTTCGGCCATGGCTTGCTCATCAACGGCACATGAACTCCCCGGAAAAGGCAAAGGAACGTTCTTGCTTCGATCTTCATCTTGTTGACGTGCGCCCGACATCCGTACGTTCTGCGCGACCTCGGCGCACACCCTGCGCCGGGTCGTACCGCCGCGCACCCCCCACAGCTCTTCCCGGTTCACCCACTCGTGGAGGACGTACGTTGCGCAGAACCGTTTCCCTCTCCGCCGTCGCCACCCTGGCCACGGCAGCCCTCGCCCTGGCCGCCCCGGCCGGCCAGGCGGCAGGGGCCACCTCATCGGCCCACGGCGTCACCGTCGCGCACGCCTGCGCGGTTCCGACCAAGAAGGGCCAGATGGCCTGCAATGCCCTCCAGGTCACCGGGGGCACCCCCCGGTCGGCGCGCGCCGAGAGCGACCTGACGGCGGCCGCCGCCCCCTCCGGCTACGGACCCGCCTCGCTGCAGGCGGCGTACAACCTGCCCTCGGCGACCGGCGGTTCGGGCCAGACCGTGGCCATCGTCGACGCCTACGACGACCCGAACGCCGAGTCCGACCTCGCCACCTACCGTGCGCAGTACGGACTGTCGGCCTGCACCACGGCCAACGGCTGCTTCACGAAGGTGGACCAGAGCGGCGGCACCCGCTATCCGCGCGGCGACTCCGGCTGGGCCGAGGAGATCTCCCTCGACCTCGACATGGTCAGCGCGGCCTGCCCGAACTGCAAGGTCCTGCTGGTGGAGGCCAGTTCGGCCAGCATGACCAACCTGGGCACGGCCGTGAACACCGCGGTCCGCCTCGGCGCGAAGTTCGTCTCCAACAGCTACGGCGGCTCCGAGTCCTCCAACGACGCGACGTACGACGCGTCGTACTTCAACCACCCGGGCGTCGCCATCACCGTCTCCTCCGGTGACAACGGCTACGGCGTGGAGTACCCGGCGGCGTCCAAGTACGTGACGGCCGTGGGCGGTACGTCCCTGAAGACCGCGTCGAACGCGCGCGGCTGGACGGACACCGTGTGGAGCGGCGCCGGCTCCGGCTGCTCCGCCGACGACGCCAAGCCGAGCTGGCAGAAGGACACCGGCTGCGCCAGCCGCACGGTGGCCGACGTCTCCGCGGTCGCCGACCCGAACACCGGTGTCGCGGTGTACGACAGCTACCGCTCCGCCACCGGCTGGATGGTCTTCGGCGGCACCAGCGCCTCCTCCCCGCTGATCGCGGCGACCTACGCGCTCGGCGGCGCCCCGTCCGCCGGCTCCTACCCGTCGTCCTTCCCCTACGCGCACACCTCGGCGCTGTACGACGTGACGAGCGGCTCCAACGGCAGCTGCGGCGGGTCGTACCTGTGCACCGGCACCACCGGGTACGACGGCCCGTCCGGCCTCGGCGTCCCGAACGGCACGGCGGCGTTCACCGGCTGAGCCGCACCGGCATGCGACGGGGGAAGCCCCTGGCGAGTCCGCCAGGGGCTTCCCTTGCTTATGGGCTCCTTCAGGGGCGGCTGATCGCTCACGCCAGCACGACCTGCGTCGTCATTCCGGTCCGACTAGGTTCGTAGGGACGGGGCATCTGACTTCCACCGGCCCGGACGGAGAAGGGTGGCGTGGGTGGACTGGGAGAGGTTCGCGGAACGCCTTGCGGTCCTCGCGCGCGAGCTGCTGGAGCAGGACTCGGTGCAGGCGACGCTGGACCGCATCGCCTCCGCGGCGGTGGAGATCGTCGACGGCTGCGAGGCGGCCGGTGTGCTGACCCTCCGCAAGCGGGCGGCGGTGACCCTCGCGGCCTGCGGCGACCTGGCCGCCGAGTCCGACCGGCTCCAGGGGCGGTTCCGGGAGGGCCCCTGCTTCGACGCGGCGCGGTCGGACGCCGGGCGGGCCTACCGGATCATGGACCTGACCCGGCCGGAGCCCGCGTGGCCGAAGTACGCCCCGGCGGCGCGCCGGCTCGGTGTGGGCAGCGTGATGGGCTTCCTGCTGTACGCCCGGGGCGAGGACTTCGGCGCCCTGAACCTGTACTCACGGCGGCCCGGCGCCTTCACCGAGGCGAGCGAGACCGCCGGCTGGGTGCTGGCGTCCCACTGCGCCGTCGCCCTGGCCAGTGCCAGCACCGAGGAACAGCTGAACCACGCCCTGGAGACCCGGCACGCCATAGGCGAGGCCATGGGCATCCTCATGGAACGCCACCGGCTGAGCGAGGACGACGCCTTCGACGTGCTGCGCCGGGTGTCCCAGCACCACAACGTCAAACTCCGCGACGTCGCCCAGCGCGTACGCCGCGGGCCCCTGATCCCGCCGGAGAGGTAGCCGGACGCGGGCAGCGGTGGCTCACGGCCCGGTCCGGCCGGCCGGCGGCGGATGCGCGATTCCGCACAGCTCGGCCCGAGGGGCCGGCTCTCCCCGGCAAGTGGGCACACGGGGAGGGAAGACGCGCAGGACACACCTGTACGCACGAGCGGCGCGCAAGGCGGCCGGTCTTGATCTCCAGGAGGCGAGGACATGGCGGAACCGGGGAACACGGCTCCCGGCCGGCTCGGTCCGGTGCTGGAGGCCATCGGGACCGGCGCCTACGTCGCGGACGAGCAGGGCCGCATCGTGGCCGTCAACAGCTGTGCCGAGCGGCTGCTGGACCGCCCTGCCGCCGGGCTGGTCGGGCAGGACGCCCATGACCTGCTGCACCGCGGACCACACGGCGAGCCACTGCCCACGACGCGGTGCAGCATGCGGCAGGCGTTCCACGCGGGCACCCCGGCGCACGGGGACGGCGACTACTTCGCCCGCGGCGACGGCTCCCCGCTGCGCGTCTCCTGGACGATCACGCCGTACGACCTCGGCGACCACCGCGCCGGCACGCTCGTCGTCTTCCACCCGCCCCGGCCGGTGCCCGGCACCGAGGAAGTCCCGGAGCATCCCGCCGCCACGCTGACCGACTACGAGCGGCTCGCCCTGCTCGCCGAGACCACCACCCGGCTGACATCCACCCTCGAGACGGATGAGGCGCTGCGCCGGCTGGTGGACCTGGTGGTGCCGCGCCTCGCGGACTGGGTCGTCATCGACCTGATCACCGAGCGCGACGAGGTGTGGCGCGCCGCGGTGGTCCAGGCGGACGGCGACACCCTGACGCACCACGAGGACCTCGAGGGGCCGATGCCGCCGGTGCCGGAGGAGTCCCCGATGCCCCTGTCCCGGGCGCTGCGGGGCGTCGCCTCCACCCTGGCCGGGCCCGAGACCTACCAGGGCCCCCCGGACTCCGGCATCGCGGTCGAGCAGCACCGCCTGTTCGAGGCCACCGGCATGCACTCCGCGGCCATCGCCCCCATTCGCAGCACCCGTGAGGTCCTGGGCGCCCTCACGCTGGGCCGCGCCAAGCAGCCGGGCCGCTTCACCTCCGCCGACCTGCCGCTCATCGAGGACATCGCGCGCCGCGCCGGCCTGGCCCTGGACAACGCCCGCCTCTTCCAGCGCCAGCGCGCCGTCGCCGAGACCATGCAGAACCATCTGCTGCCCCAGATGCCGCCGGTGCCCGGGCTGCAGATGGCCGTCCGCTACCTGCCCGCCCCCGACGCCTCGCAGGTCGGCGGCGACTGGTACGACGCCTTCACCCTGTCCGACGGCGCCACCGCGCTCGCCGTCGGCGACGTCCTCGGCCACGACCTGGAGGCCGCCGCGGGCATGGCCCAGCTGCGCAACATCCTGCGCGCCTACGCCTGGGCCCAGCAGGACCCTCCCAGCCGGATCGTGGAACGCCTCGACGAGGCGATCACGTCCATCACCGACGTCGCGATGGCCACCCTCGTCCTCGCCAGGATCGCCCGGGCCGACGACGGCCGGTGGGAGCTGTCCTGGACGAACGCCGGCCATCCGCCGCCGCTGCTGGTCACCCGGGACGGCCTGGCCGAGTACCTCACCGACGGGCACGGCATCCTGCTGGGCACCGGGCTCCGCACGCCGCGCCCGGACGCCACCGTCGTCCTGCCGCCGGGCTGCACCCTCGTGCTCTACACCGACGGTCTCATCGAAGCGCCCGGCCGCACGCTCGACGAGGGCCTGAACCGGCTGCGCCAGCACGCCGCCGCCCTCGCCCACCGCCCCCTGCCGTCCTTCACCGACCAGCTCCTGCGCCGCACCGAGCCACCCGGCCTGGACGACGTCGCGCTCCTCGCCCTCCGCGTGCCGTCGCGGTCGGGAATTCCGTTCTGAACACAAAAAAAGCTGGGGCCCGCACCTCGAGGGTGCGGGCCCCAGCCCTACGATGCGCGAACCACTGGCTCGCGACGATCCGCGTCAGCGTCAGGCAGGAACGATGTTCTCGGCCTGCGGGCCCTTCTGGCCCTGCGTGACGTCGAAGGTCACCTTCTGGCCTTCCTGAAGCTCGCGGAAGCCGCTCGTGGCGATGTTCGAGTAGTGGGCGAACACGTCAGCGCCGCCGCCGTCCTGCTCGATGAAGCCGAAGCCCTTTTCCGCGTTGAACCACTTCACGGTGCCAGATGCCATATTGAATCTCCCTTGGGGGGCAGTGCCGGACTCCGCACTTTACGGAGCCGAGTCGCCGCGATGATCACCCCTCCGGAAGGATCCGGAAAGCTCTGCTAAGAAAAAAATTCTCCGGCAACCAAAACTGCAACTGCTATCACGCTAACACAGGTCGGATCCCGGCGCCCGTGTGATTTCCGGCGCGTTTTTCGGCGCGTCATAATTCTCGCGCGCCGCAGCCCGCAATTCTCTACTCGCTGGACTAGATATCCGCGTCGCGCCCGTCCAGCTTCCGGCGGATGTCGTGGTTCAGGCGATGGGCGTCCTCGAGCTGGTCCTCGAGCGAGACGATGCGGCACGCGGCCTCGACGGGGGTGCCCTGGTCGACCAGTTCGCGGGCGCGGGCGGCGATGCGCAGCTGGCGGCGGGAGTACCGGCGGTGGCCGCCCTCCGAACGCAGCGGCGTGATCAGCCCGGCGTCGCCCACGGCCCGCAGGAAGGCGGGGGTGATGCCGAGGACGTCCGCCGCCCGCCCCATGGTGTAGGCGGGGTAGTCGTCGTCGTCGAGATTGCCGGCGCCGGTGGCGTTCTCAGCGGGCATGACACCTTCACTTCGGGGACACGGCGAGGGGCCCGGGCGGGCGCGTCCCCCGCGCTGCGCGGAGTCGGCGGCCCACGGCCCCGTCCGGCAACCCTAACGCCGCCGGGTCCGCGGATGTGGCCTCGCCGTGACAGATTTCCACGCCGGCCGGCATCCACGCCGTCGCCGCAGCAGACGCCGTGCCCGCACCGCGCCTGACATCCGATGCGCCACGCGACGCCCTGGCGGAGGATGGACGGGAGCCGCGGCGGCGGCCGTACGGCCGGCCCGGCGAGGAGGCGCGGTATGGCCAAACCGGTAGTGGTGGGAGTCGACGGCTCACCGGCCGGCCTGCAGGCGGTCGAGACGGCGGCACGCGAGGCGGCGCTGAGCGGGGTGGGGCTCCGGCTGGTGCATGCCTTCGAATGGCCGTCGATCCACCCGCCGCCCGGTGGCCCGCCGTGGAGTCCCGCCGCGGCGGGCCTGCGCGAGCTGGCGGACGGCACGCTGGCCGAGGCGGAAGAGCGGGCCCGCGAGATCGCACCGCAGGTGGACATCACACGCGAGGCCACCGCCGGCGAGCCGGTGATGGTGCTGGAGAGGGAGTCGCGCTCCGCCTCGCTCGTCGTGGTGGGCAGCCGTGGACTGGGCGCGTTCGGCAGCCTGCTGCTCGGTTCCACCGCCGTGCATCTGGCCGCCCACGGCCGTTGCCCGGTGCTGGTGGTGCGCGGCCGTGCGAACCCGGCCGGTCCCGTGCTGCTGGCGGTGGACGGCTCCCCGGCGGGCGAACGCGCGGTCGAGTTCGCCTTCGCCGAAGCGTCGGTGCGCGGTGCGGGCCTGCTGGCCCTGCACGTGTGGAACACCCGCAGCGAACGGGCCCACGAGGGGCGCGGCGACCCGCTGAGCGTGGTGATCGACGTCGAGGCGCTCCGCGAGGAGGAGCGGCGGCTGCTGGACGAGACCCTCGCCCCGTGGCAGGCGCGGTGGCCCCAGGTCGCGGTGGAACGGCGCCTGGTGTGTTCCCGGATCCGCCCGGCCCTGATCGAGGCGAGCCGCGACGCACAGCTGGTCGTGGCCGGCGCCCGCGGGCGCGGCGGCTTCACCGGCCTGCTGCTCGGCTCGGTCAGCCAGGCCCTGCTGCACCACGCGCACTGCCCCGTCGCCGTGGTCCGCGGCCAGGACTGACGCTCCTTTTCCGGGGCGCGGGCGGCCGGTTGAGCCGCCCCCACGCGTGACCCGGCGCGAACAGCCGTACCGCTCCCGCCCGTTGAGCACTTCCGTGCCCCGCCGAGCGGGAACGCTTGAGCGCCTTTCGCGCCTCCCGGGCGGGAACTACTGTGTGCGCAGCGAGTGACTCACGAGGAGCGAAGACATGGTCGGTCGTCCGCGCACGCGTTGACGTTCGAGGCCGCGAGCGGCCCGTCATCGCGTGCTGCCCTTGATACGCGGCACAGCGAGCCTTCCTTTCCCGCTGCCCGGCCTGGCCGGCGCACCGGTCGTGCGCCGGTGGGCGGGTCTCGTCCTCGCTCAACCGAGGGGTCCCTGTGCCGTCCTCTTCCTCAGCCGTCTCCGATTCCGGTCGGCCCGTTCCGCCGAGCCTGTGGCGGGACGGCGACTTCCGCAGTCTCTGGCTGGGCCAGACCGCTTCCCAACTCGGCGAACAGTCGAGCCTGGTGGTCCTGCCGCTCTTCGCCGTCCTGACACTGCACGCCGGTGCGGGCGAGGTGGGCGTCCTGCGCGCGGTGGGGCAGGCGCCGGTCCTGCTGCTGTCGCTCTTCGCCGGCGCGTGGGTGGACCGGTGGCGGACCCGCACGCTGATGGTGCTGACGGACGCCGGCCGGGCCCTGGCACTGGGCGCCGCCGCCGTGGCCGGCCTCCTCGGCGGGCTCGGCCTGCCGGCGCTGCTCGCCGTCGCCTTCGCCGCCGGGGCCCTGTCCGTGTTCTTCGACGTGGCCTACCAGGCGTCCCTGGTACGGCTGGTCGGGCGCGACCAGCTGGTGCGGGGCAACAGCGCGCTCGAGGGCAGCAGGTCCGCCGCGCAGACCGGCGGTCCCGCACTCGGCGGTGCGCTGGTGTCCGTGCTGTCGGCGCCGGTCGCCGCCGCCGTGAGCGCGGTGTGCTTCGCGCTGTCGTTCGTGTCGATCAGGCGGATCGGCCGCCGCGAAGCCGTCCCGGAACGCTCGGCAGGTCCTCCGCGGATCCGGGGGCGGATCCACGAGGGCCTCCGCTTCGTCGCCCGCGACACCTTGCTGCGGACGGTGTGCCTGGCCTCAGCGGCCTTCCAGTTCTTCTTCGCGGCCGTGATGACCGTCTACCTGCTGTTCCTGCCACGGGACCTGCACCTGTCGGGCGCCGCCGTCGGGCTGGCACTCGCGGCCACGGGGCCCGGCGCGCTGCTGGGCTCGCTGCTGGCCGCCCGGCTGCCGAGCCGCTGGGGACACGGCGCCGTACTCGTGTCCGCGGCGGCAATCGGCGACGGCGTGTTCCTGTTCGTGCCCGCGCTGCACGGCGCCTGTGCGGTGACGGTTCCCGCGCTCCTCACGGTCGACTTCGTCTTCGGGGCCCTCGGCCAGCTGGTGAACGTCACGGTCATGGCCGTCCGGCAGACCGTCACTCCGGACGCGATGCAGGGCCGCGCGGCCGCGACGATCACCTTCGTCGGCATGGGGCTGACCCCGCTCGGCTCGCTGCTCGGCGGCGTTCTCGCGGACGAGTGGGGAACGCGCACCAGCCTCCTGCTCGCAGCCGCGGGCATGCTGCTGTCACCGGCGCTGATGGCCCTGTCCCCGCTGGCCCGCCTGGGACGCACCCTTCCCGCCCCGCCGCAGGCTCCGGTCCCCTCCGCGTGACGGCTCGGAGGGGCGCGGAACAGGCGGCGCTGACGCGCCCGGTTGCCGCCGGGCAGCCTCGCGGCGACAACCGGGGGAGCGGGCCGTACCGGCCTCGCGCGGCTCACGGCTCATGGCCGAACCGTCGGCCCTACGGGACACGGTTCGTGTGTCCGGCCCGCCACCGGCCGGGTGCCACATCCCCGGTGTTCCAACCCGCGGACGACGCACCATCTGCGGGCGTCCCCGAGAGGTCTCCGGCCGGGAGCGTCACCAGCCGAGGGCGTCCTCGTCGGCTCGCGCGCTCGGGGCCGGGGCGACCGGGGGCGCCTCGTGGCAGGTGAAGCCGAGCCGGGTCAGTGCCCGGCGCATTTCGGCCACGGTGAAGTCCCGGCGGTTCTGCCTGGTGACCACTTCCCCGACCTGCATCACGGGGTACAGGCGACGCCCGATGGTCACGGACACGCCGGTGACGGGTTCGGGCGCGACGCCGCTCATGGACTGTTCGACCTCGCCTTTGGTCAGGTCGAACGGGAAACGGGCGATGACACAGCGCATGGATGCCTCCACAGGGTGGGGAAGGACGCCCCGGAGAGGCCGACCGCACGACGACGGCCGGACGGGGCGGACGGAGCGGGACGGACGGCGGTCAGGGGGCGAGTGCGAGGACGCCCAGGGCGTAGCCGTACTCGTCGATCACGGGGGACGCGTCCAGGGTCCGGCCCCGCATGGCGGCTTCCGCCTCGCCGAGCGCGGCCCCGGACGGGGTGAACGGTCCGCGGTCGAGCGGGATGTCCCGCAGCCGCGTCCGGTCGCTGTACCACGAGCCGCCGCGGTGCGCGGCGAGCTGCGCCCGGGTGACCAGTCCCGCGCACCGCCCTTCCTCGTCCTGCAGGAGCAGGTGCGGGACGCGCGCGCCGATGAGCACGGACAGGGCCACGTCGACCGCCATGTGGTCGTCGACCTGCGGTCCGGGAGCGTGCATGGCGTCGCGGGCGGTCAGACCGGTGCCGTGGGCGCAGCCGGCCTGCTGGGTTCGGGGCGGAAACGGCGTCAAGGGCTTCTCCTCGTCGTCGGGGCGGGCGGGACGAGCGACGGCTCGTTCCGCCCGCAGGGCGCGTCCCCGGGTGCGGGCTAAGGGTTCCTGCGCGCGGGCCGGCGGGACCGAGCGGCGGCGGCCCGGCCCCTGCGCTGCCGTCCCCCGGACCCTGCGCCCTCGCGACGAGCTTCGGCCGGTACGGCGAGGGCCACGGGCACGCCGGAGGGGGTGCGGGCGCCGGTGATGCGCTGCAGCTCGGCCTCGCCCGGGCGGATCCGGGCGGTGCGCGCGGCGATGCCGGCGTCGGCCATCAGGCGGTCCACCGCGCGCCGCTGGTGCGGCAGCACGAGCGTGACGACCGTGCCGGACTCGCCGGCGCGCGCGGTACGGCCGCCGCGGTGCAGGTAGTCCTTGTGGTCGCCGGGCGGGTCGACGTTCACGACGAGGTCGAGGCCGTCGACGTGGATGCCGCGGGCGGCGACGTTGGTGGCGACCAGCACCGTGACGTGGCCGTCCTTGAACTGGGCGAGCGTGCGGTTGCGCTGCGGCTGGGACTTGCCGCCGTGCAGGGCCGCGGCGCGCACCCCGACGGACAGCAGGTGCTTGGCCAGCCGGTCCGCCGCGTGCTTGGTGTCCAGGAACATCAGCACGCGTCCCTCGCGGGCGGCGATCTCCGTCGCGGCGGTGTGCTTGTCGTCGTCGTGCACGTGCAGCAGGTGGTGCTCCATCGTGGTGACCGCGCCGGCGGACGGGTCGACCGAGTGCACGACGGGGTCGTGCAGGTAGCGGCGTACCAGGAGGTCGATGTTGCGGTCCAGGGTGGCCGAGAACAGCAACCGCTGGCCGCCGGCGGGGACTTGGTCGAGCAGCGCGGTCACCTGGGGCATGAAGCCCATGTCGGCCATCTGGTCGGCCTCGTCGAGGACGGTGACGGCGACCTGGTCCAGCAGGCAGGCTCCGCGCTCGATCAGGTCCCGCAGGCGGCCGGGCGTGGCGACGACGACCTCCGCGCCGGCGCGCAGCACGTTCACCTGGCGGCCGATCGACACGCCGCCCACCACGGTGGCGAGCCGAAGGCGCAGGGCGCGGGCGTACGGGGCGAGCGCGTCGGTGACCTGCTGGGCCAGTTCCCGGGTCGGTACCAGGACGAGGGCGAGCGGCTGCCGGGGCTGGGCCCGCTGCCCGTCCAGACGCGCCAGCACCGGCAGGCCGAAGGCGAGCGTCTTGCCCGAGCCGGTACGGCCCCGGCCCAGGACGTCCCGGCCCGCCAGCGCGTTCGGCAGGGTGGCCGCCTGGATCGGGAACGGCACGGTCACGCCCTCGGCGCCGAGGGCGGCCGACAGCCGTGCGGGCATGTCGAGTTCGGCGAACGTCTGCGCCGCCGGCAGCGGCTCGGTGAGGGTGACCGGCAGGGCGAACTCCTGCCGGCGCGCGGCGGGGCGTGCGCCCTGGCCGGACGTGCGTCCGGTGCCGGGACGAGAGCCCTGGCGGCCCGCCCCTTGCGAACGGAAACGGCTGCCGGGAGCGGAGCCCGCCGAACGCGCGGACCTTCCGTCCGCGCGGGAGCCATTGGACGTGCCGCCGGTACGGCGGGTGCGGTTCATGGAGGAACCTTCCTCGATGCGGCGTATCGAGGAATTCCGTCCGGCGGTGCAGGACCGCATGCGGATTCGCAAGAATGAGCCGAAGAAAAAGTGAAGAGTCGGGCCTTTTTGTGCTGGGCCCGCAGTTGTCCGTGGTCCGGGAAATTCGGAAAACGAACAGAGTGAATGGGTGGGGGCCCGCACCCCTAGAGTGCGGGCCCCGACCACATGATGCGCGAGCCACCGGCTCGCGACGATTTTCGCGTCAGCGTCAGGCGGGAACGATGTTCTCGGCCTGCGGGCCCTTCTGGCCCTGCGTGACGTCGTAGCTCACCTTCTGGCCTTCCTGAAGCTCGCGGAAGCCACCGTTGCTGATGATGTTCGAGTAGTGGGCGAACACGTCAGCGCCGCCACCGTCCTGCTCGATGAAGCCGAAGCCCTTTTCCGCGTTGAACCACTTCACGGTGCCAGATGCCATACTGAATCTCCCTCGGGGGCAGTGCCGGACCCGCACTCTGCGGAGCCGAGTCGCCGCGATGATCACCCCTCCGGAAGGATCCGGAAAGCTCTGCAAAGAAAAAAATCTCTGGCAACCAAAACTGCAACTGCTACCACGCTAACACAGGCCGGATGGACGCGGCGATGCGTTGTCGCGGGTGTCGGGTAATTCCTGTGCCGCTCCGGTGGGTATTTCTGTCGCGGCGGAGCTAGATTTTCCGTGCCGGGCCGCTCATTCCGCCTGCTCTGCCGTCTCCCGCAGACGCCCGCTCTCGGCGAGTGCGGCGAGCGCCGACAGCCGCGAGGCGGTCAGCGGGTTCCCGGGGCCGGCGGCGGCGAACAACCGGCCTGTCGTGCCTGCGGGTTCACCCGGCGGAAGGACCAGGAGCACCCAGCGGCCCACGCTGCCCCAGTCCAGCGTGATGACGTGCGCCCCGCTCCCGGGCCCGGCCGGTTCCACGGCGATCACGCGGCCCGGCGCGATGACCGCGTGCGGGGCGTCGGGCCATGCGGAGAGGTCCACGACGACGCGTACCACGGCACCCGGCGCGGGCTCCAACGCGTCCACCAGAGCAGGGAGTTCGAGTTCCAGCGCGTCGCAGCGCGGCCACCAGGCCCCGTCCAGCGAGCCGTGGCCGGCGTCCGGGGCGAGGGCCAGGCGGGGCCGGGGCATGTGGTACGTGCGGGCGTCCATCATCGGCGCGCTTTCGGCAGGTGTTCCGCTGAGTTCCATCGCGGTCCGTTCCGGGAGTCGCCGGGCGACTGCCCGTGTCGTCGCTCGCCGGGAACGGCACCGCCGGTCGCGCTGCGCGAAATGCTCTCGGTACGGTCAGGCTACGCCTGATCGGAGGGAAGCGGGCGAGTCGGTCGTACGACCGTACCGGCTCCGTCCTCTCACAGGTCTTCCGCCCCGGCTGCTCCGGACCCTGGCCGCACCTCGTCGGAGTGTGCCTGTGCCCCCTGCGCCGGCTTGCTGGCGGCGAGCCAGGACCGGGCGGGTTCCGCGGCGCGCTCGGTGTCGAGGGTGAGATGGAGCCGGGTCCCCTCTCCCCGGCCGACGGGGTAACTGCGCTGCTCGGTCGAGGCGAAGCAGCGGCGCAGCACTTCGGCGACGCGCCGGGCCACGTCCGGTGTCGGGGCGACGATACGGACCTCGGCGTGGCCCTCGGCGGGCAACGGCTCGTGCTCCATACGGACCTCCTGGCAGGCGACGGGTGACAACCAGGCGCGCGGATCCTGCCCGGGACGCCGGGCAACGGTGCGGGGTCGTGGCGTGTTTCAGCGGTGGCCCTCGTCTGAAGGGTATGCCGGGCAAGGGCGGCCGTGCGTGAGGCGATGGCCTGCGGGTCGCCGTGGTGGGACGGGCCGGTCGGCGGCGGGTGCCGGGCCGCCGTCGCGGGCCGGGCCCGGAGTACGGTGGAACGTACCGAGGGCATGCCGTGCACCGGCTCCGGCACCGGTGCCGCTCTCGGCGACCGACGACGCGGGGCCGGTCCTGGACCGATCCCGGGGCAGGGTGCGTCCGATGACCGCGCTCATACTTCTCCCGACGACGGCGGACCTCCCCGTACCGGGCAAGCGGCGCGGGCGCACGCCGGGGCGTCCGAAGCGCCAGCAGGGAGCCTCGCCCCCCGAGGGCACACGCCTGCACGAGCTGACCCGTGGCCAGGTCGAGGACCGCCGGCGGGAACTGGGCGACCTGTACGCGCAGGCCTCCGGCGGCAGCCCCTGGGCGTGGAACCAGGCGCGCACCGCCTTCCTGCGGCATCTCGCGGCCGACGCACGACGGCCCGGATTCTCCCTGCTGATCGCCGAGACCACCGCCCTGACCGGATGCGCCTACGGCTTTCCCGCGGGCGGCGCCGGTCCGTGGTGGGCGGGGTTCGACGGGCACGTTCGGGGCGGTCTGCTCCGCCGCGCCGACCCCGGGCCGCTCTTCGTCGTCTCCGGGATCGTCGTCCCGCCCCGCGTGTGCCGGGAGCACCAGGACCGGTCCTGGAACCTCGCCCGGCGTCTGCAGCGGCGACTGCTCGCCGGTCAGCGCGCCGCGCTCGGCGTCACGCTGGTGGACGCCGGGGACGACGGTGCCGTTCAGGCGTTGCGGTCCTGGGGCTGGAGGAGTGCCGGAGACGAGATCTTCACCGGCGCGGGGCCCGGCCTGTTCCGCGTTCTGGTGCTGACTCCGGAGGGGTGAGCGCCCGCCGGGCCGCCTCGGCCTGCGCCGCACGCATGCCCGAGCCGGACTCCTCCGGGCCCTCGAACGGCGAGGTCTCGCCGTACCCGAACTCGGGGACGAAGTCGGGGGCCTGGAAGGGATTGGTCGCCGGGGGCGGCGATGCCGCGGCGGAGGAGCGGGGCTGCTCTTCCAGCGCGGAGAACAGTGACGTCACTTCGATGAGGGACTCTCTTTCGTGTCAGGTCCCCGAAGGGGCCTGGGTGTGTCGCGACCGGACACAGCGGTCCTACAGCTTGGTCATCTTCGCGTACGGGCTCAGGATCCGCATCTGCGCCGAGCCGAAATCCACGAGCGCCGCGACGCCGTCCTCGATGCCGATCACACGGCCGAGGCCGTACACGTCGTGCGTGACCTGGTCGCCCACGACGAAGTGCTTGGGAACCGGTGTGACCGGGGCCTTGAAGGGGCTCGTGGGCAGGTGACGCTTGGGCGCAGCAGGCTTTGTCATGACTCAGTATGAGCCCATCTGCGTCCCGTTTGGTGTGGCCGTCGGCACAGATCCACACGGCAGCCACCTCGGCACTCCGCTGACCTGGCATTTCACGACGAGACACGGCGAAAATCGGCCGCAGGCGGATCCGGTCAGCTGTCCCGTCTGATCCACTCGCTGCTCCCCAGCGGGTAGTCGTAGCCCGGGCGGTTCACGTCGGCGCTGGTGCGGAACGGGGTGCCGTTGTCGTCGATGTGGACGGTGCCGTGGCGGCTGCCGCTGGACCAGTCCAGGGTGAGGTCCCACCGCACGTCGTGCGCCTTGGTGTGGGCGGTGACGTAGAAGACCTCCGGGTCGGACTCGCTGACCTTGTACGGGAAATCGCGCTGGCCGTTCTTGACGGTGACCATGGGACTGCCGTTGTCGAGGTCGATGTCGAACGACTTGGTGTCGACACCGCCGCCGCAGCCGACGCCCATCGAGTAGTCGTTCCAGGCGAGCGGCGCGTCCTTGGAGAGGACGCGCACGTGCAACGCCTCCAGGATCACGGTCTCCTCGCCGGTGCCCTGGACGGTGAGGGCGACCCGCTGTTCGCCCGAGGACACCGCCCCGTACGCGGCGGCCCAGCGCGGGGCGTACTGCTCGTTCACCGGCGGGCCGACCTGCTCGGGTTCGCTGTTGACGAGGAAGTGCTGGCTGCACGGGTCGTCGTAGACGTAGGGCCGGGTGCCGACAGTGAGCGGTACGGCACCGGTGGCCCCGCCGTCGGCGCGCTGGTCCCCGCCCTGCCCGTCGCCCTGTGAAGTACCGGACTTGGCTCCCTCGGACGCGGTGGCGGAGGCGGAGGCCGATGCGGACGGCTTGTGCCCCTTCGCGCTCGGGGACGGCGAGGGGGACGCCTTCCCGGCGTCCGCCGTGCCGGTGGCCCTGGCGGTGGCACCGGCCGCCTGCTGGTCCCCCGTGTCGTTCCCGCCACCGAGCACCGGGCGCACGGTGAACACCACGGCTCCCAGCACGGCGGCGGCCGCGACGCAGGCGATCAGTACGGTACGGCGACGGCGGGGACGCCGCGGCGGCGCCGGCGCGCTCGGCACGTCGACGACAACTGGCTCACCGTTGTCGTCATGGCTCTCTGCAGAGTCAAGCGCATCCTCAGAACCAACAGCGTCAGCCGAACCGGCTGAACCCACGGAACCGGCGGGGCCGGCTTCCTGAGCCGAACCCGTCCCCGCGCCCTTGTCCGCCCCCCTGCTTCCCCGTGCTCGTGCCGCGTCGGCCAGGATCCAGCGCCGGTGCAGCTCCACCAGCTCCTGCGGCGTCGCCCGGCAGACCCGTGCGAGGCGCTCCACCGGTGCGTACTCGACGGGCACCGCCGTGCCGTTGCAGTAGCGGTGCAGCGTCGACGTGCTCATGTGCATGCGCTTGGCGAGCGCCCCGTAGCTGAGTCCCGAGCGGTCCTTGAGCTCCCGCAGCAGCCGGGCGAACGCCTCCGTTCCCCCGGCCTCCGTTGTCCCCGACACCCGTTCCCCGTCCCCTCGTGTTCCAGCCGCGCGTTCCAGGGGCACTGCGTTCCCCCTGGTCAGAGCGCGTTTCGGTGTTCCAGCGTCCCCAACTGCCCGCCGTGCGTGGCGGCCGGGACGGAACACCTCACAAGCTTCGGTCATCCAACCACCATCCCCACCCGAACACCGAAGGGGTAAGCCGCATGTCCAGCCTCCGCACTTCCCGCACCCGGCTCGTCGCCGCCGCCGCGACCGTCGTTCTCGCCGCGCTCTCCCTGACCGCGTGCGAGGACGGAACCGGCGTCCATGCATCGGACGCCCAGACGCCGACCACCGCGACCGCCAACACCCCGTCCACCACGCCCTCTTCGGGCGCGTCGTCCTCCGCCACCTCTTCTTCCGGCTCCGGCTCCTCCTCCCCGCAGGCCAGGCCCACCACCGGCACGGCACGGCCCGCCGCGGGCACGTCCGCGTCGAAGCCGCGCGTGCCCTCCGGCAAGCCGGTCACCTGCGAGGGGGCCAACACCAAGACGGTCGCGGCCCCGCTGAACCGCCCGGTGAACCACATGCTGCTCACGGTGACCAACACCGGCAGCGCCCCCTGCTACCTCTACGGCTACCCGGCCGTCCGCTTCGGCGAGGCCCAGGCGGTGCCTCCGGTCATCGAGGCCTCGCAGCCGCAGGCAGTCGTCACGCTCGCGCCGGGCGAGTCCGGCTACGCCTCCGTGAACCTGTCCGCCACGGACGGCAGCGGCACGAACGGCCACACCGTGAACTCCCTGACGGTCTATTTCCGCGGCCGTTCCGGCAACGAGAGCGTCGGCACGGGCGCTCACCCGGCGCTGCCCGCGAAGGGCGTCTACGTCGACGACTCGCTCAAGGTCACGTACTGGCAGCAGTCGATGGACGACGCCGTCCAGTGGTGACGGCTCAGCGCCCTTGAAGAACCAGCCCCCGGATCCGAGCAGGCAGGTGACCCACCATGCGCAACACCCGCAGAATCTCCCGCTTCGTGACCGCCTACGCCCGCGCGGCCTTTCAGGTGATCGTCCTGGGCGGCACAGGCCACCTCGCAGAGCAGGCGGGAGTCCGCCGGCGTCACCGCACCACCTGAACAGGGCTCCCGCGTCAGTCGGTGGCCCGACGGGTGGCGTGGGTGTCGGCGAAGTCCCAGACCACGGGGAGGAGTTGCCCGGGAGTCTCGATCTGGGGCATGTGACCGGTGCGGGGAAGGATCTCGAACTCCGCGCCGGGGACGGCGGTGGCGTACGCACGTCCGTACTCCATGTCGACGACCTGGTCGCTCTCGCCCCACGCGACGAGCACGGGGACCGTGACCTTGGCCAGGCGCTCGCGCAGCGTGGGGTCGGCCATGGCGTGCGGGCCCGAATAGACCTGCAGCGCGGCCCGGTTGGCGGCCGCGGCGGCGCGCTGCGCGTCGGAGAACGTGCTGGGGTCGATGCGGAACCTGTCGACGTCGTGGAAGGAGAGAGCGGACAGCTCGGCGGGCGTCAGGGTGAAGGGATCAGCGACCGGGTGGCCGGGGACGTGAATGCCGGCGGCGTTGACGAGGACGACGCCGCTGATCCGGTCACTGCCGAGCAGGGCGATCTCGGCGGCGATCCAGCCGCCTATGGAATTGCCGACGACGGTGACGTCCTCCAGGCCGAGTTCGTCCAGCAGTCGTACGTAGACCTGGGCGAGCGTGGGCACGTCGGTCAGCCAGTCGGGCCGGGCGGTGCCGCCGAAGCCGGGGTGGACGGGGGTGATGACCCGCGCCGGCCGCTGCTCGGCCAGGAGCCCGGCGAACCCCGTGACGGTCTGCGGACCACCGCCGCCGTGCAGAAGCAGAAAGGGATGCCCCTTGCCCCGCTCGTCGACGGTGAAGCTCAGGTCGACGTCACCGGCGTCGAGGGCGAGGGTGATCGTACGGGCGGTGGTCGTCATGGAAGTCTCCAAGTCAGGGTCTGACGGCGGGGGTTGCTGGCAGGGGCCGTCACGCGTAGTCGGTCGCCGGCACGGTGGCGTACCGGCCCATCACCCGGGCGGTCGCCTGGGGGGTCAGCTCCTGGCCGCCGGCGACCATGTCCCGCAGGTCGCGGAAGTACTGCACGTACAGGTCGGGCGTGAACGTGTTGAGCATCACCGCCGGCTCGTCGCCGAGGTTGGCGAAGGTGTGCGGGGCGCCGGGCGGGATCATCGCGAGGGTGCCGGCCGGCGCGACGTGGGTCGTCTCGCCGACGGTGAAGTGCACGGTGCCGGAGACGACGTAGAAGCCCTCGTCGTGCTGGGCGTGGCGGTGCTGCGGGGGCCCTTCGGTGTGCGGGGCGAGGGTGATCTCGGCCATGCCGAGACGGTGCCCGGTGGTGCTGCCGTCCTCAAGAATGCGGATCTGCGCCGGGCCCAGACGGATCGTCTCGCCGTCGCCGGGACCGACCACGGAAGCCTCGGTCATCGCCATCTCCTCTCGTGAGAGTCAACTCTCACGAACGGAGATTAGAGGGACCAGGTCTCGTCATGCAAGTGGACTCTCATAACGAGAGCGGCCACTGATAAGGTGATGGCGGATGGGCGGACACGAAAGGAGACGCACCCGTGGCGATGACGCAGTCGGCCACCGGCCGCAGTAACCAGAAGAAGCGCACGCGTACGGCGATCCTCGAAGCCGCCCGCGGACTCATCGGCACGGGCGGCGAGGTGACCATGCCCGCGATCGCGCGCGCGGCCCTGGTCTCCGAGGCCACCGCCTACCGCTACTTCCCCGACCTCCCCTCGCTGATCAGCGAGGCCCTGGCCGGCGCCTGGCCGCCCCCCGCCGAGGCGCTCGCGCCGGTCGCGGACTCCGCCGACCCCGTCGAACGGGTCGCCTTCGCCTGCGAGTTCCTGTTGCGCGGGGTACTCCTCCGGCAGGGAGCGGTGCGCGCCATGATGGCGGCCACCATCACCCGCCCCGAGGCGGCGACCGCCAGGCCCGGTGTGCGCTTCGGATTGATCGACTTCGCTCTCCGCCCACTGGAGGACACGCTGGGCGCGACGGATCCGGAAGCCCTCGCCCAGCTCAAGCGGGACCTCGCCGTGGTCGTCTCCGCGGAAGCCCTCTTCTCCCTCACCGACCTGTGCGGCCTCGACCCCGAGGACGCCATCGCCAGCGCGGTACGCACGGCGACGACGCTGACGGAAGCCGCACAGCGGACGATCCAGCGAGGATGAGCCGGGCCCGCCGAAGGGCCGGGAGCTTGGGCGCCGGCTGCGGTGGTCCGCGGCTGGTCACCGGACTTCATCTGCAAGGACGCCGAAGGCCGAACCTGCTGCTTGCGCCGCTTACGTGCTCCTGGGCCGGCGCCGTTGCCGTGGTGCCCGGCCGGCAACCGGGCGCCACGACCGCCCATGTCAGGCCGACGCGGTGGCCGCACCGCCGAAGTGCCGGGCGAAGAACCGCACCGCGCTCTCGGCCTCAAACCGGGGCAGTTCCTTGTGCTTGCCCGAGTTCACGTGCAAGGACTTCTCCTTCGAGGAGAAGGCGTCGAACAGCGCGAGACCCTCCTCACGCGAGATGTGCTCGTCGTCCCACTGCATGTCGAACTCGATCGGTACGGTGATCTTCTTCGCCTTCTCGGCCAGAGCGTCGGGCCAGTGCTGACCGAAGACCGCGGCGGTGATCCTGGAGTCGATCGCGACGAACGGTATGCCGATCGCGGTGCCCATGTTGATGCCCCAGAAGCCGACCGGTCCATCGGTGCCGATCTCCGGCAGTTCCTGGAGGGCGTCCAGGGTCGCCTGGTACTCGGGCACGGCGAGCTCGGCCAGGTGGGCGTTGTAGCGCACGACGATCGGGCCTTCCGGCTCCCCCGCCGCCCGCGCCCGGAACAGCTCGGCGATTTCCGCCTCGTCGTGTGCCGTGCGCGGCCGGTCGCCGTGACCCGGTGCGTCGATGACGGCGACGTGGAAGCCGCAGCCAGTCACCAGGAGCCGCGCACGGCCCGCCATCGCAGGGTGCTTCTTGTGGTTGCCGCCGCCGTGGGCCATCAGAATCAGAGGCGCGCGATCCGACGCGGGGGAGGCCGGTGACCAGAGGACGCCGGGGACGTCACCCATGGTGAAGTCGCGTTCGAGGATGCCGTTCGACGAGGACTCAGCGGTGAACTGAAAAGAGCGCATGGTGTTGCCTTTCGGGAGAGCCTTGTTGTCGAGGCGCTCCCGGCGACACCTAGGTCAATCGCCGGCCGTGACGGGAAGGGGGAGCACCCACGTCGATACAGCGTTCATGGGTCTCACCTCCTCGGGCGGTGTCACGGGCAACCGGAAGCTAGCAGCTTGATCATCACCCCTTCAAGCCTTTTCCCCGCCACGTGATCACCACTGCTCCGCACACAGCAAAAAGGCCCAGGTCTCTGACCTAGGCCTTCGTCATGGAGCGGGTGACGAGAATCGAACTCGCGCTCTCAGCTTGGGAAGCTGATGTTCTACCATTAAACTACACCCGCGTAAGTACGGACATGATCCTCGCGGAGCCGGTGTCCGGACCTTGCTCACTGTACATCATCGCAGACCCCTGGTGCCCAGAGCCCGGGGGTCTGCGTCGTTTTCCGGGGTGGGATCCGGCTGCGGGCGGGCGGAGTTGGGGCGTACCGTGGAGGCCTCGCGGAGGGCTCGGGGGAGGCCGGAGCGCCGCCTGGAGAGTCGTCTCTTTGATCCCGTAATGTGGCTTTTGTCGTCAGGGTCGTAAGCCCGACGAGGCTCTTGGGGAAGGGACTTGAGGGACTTGATGGAACGCACTGTCGTCCGTTGCGCGGACGGGCACGTCTTCAGCACCGCTTCGTTCCCGATGCAGCAGGCCGACCGGCTCGGCCCCGGCCGGCTCATGAGGTGTCCCCGGTGCGCCCGGCTCCGCAGCGTGGTGCCGGTCGCCCTGGAGAAGCGCTAGCCGAGGACGCCGTAGCCGTGGCGGAAGACGCCGGCGGCAGATGCGGTGGCAGTAAGAGGCGAGAGGGGACGGGACCGTAGGAAGCGGTGGCGCAGGCTGCCGTTGTTCGACGGCGCGAGCCGTCACCGGGCGCGCGGAGTCGTCACGATTGTCACGGCTGCGCGCGCCTTGCGTATCCTCGCTACGTGCTTCTCTCAGACAAGGACATCCGGGCCGAGATCGACGCCGGGCGGGTACGGATCGATCCCTACGACGATTCCATGGTGCAGCCGTCGAGCATCGATGTCCGGCTGGACCGTTACTTCCGGGTGTTCGAGAACCACCGGTACCCGCACATCGACCCCTCGGTCGAGCAGCCCGATCTGACCCGGCTGGTCGAGCCGGAGGGGGACGAGCCGTTCATCCTGCACCCCGGGGAGTTCGTGCTCGCCTCGACGTACGAGGTCATCACGTTGCCGGACGACCTCGCCTCGCGGCTGGAGGGCAAGTCCTCGCTCGGGCGGCTCGGGCTCGTCACGCACTCCACCGCCGGGTTCATCGACCCCGGCTTCAGCGGGCACGTCACGCTCGAGCTGTCCAACCTCGCCACCCTCCCGATCAAGCTCTGGCCGGGGATGAAGATCGGGCAGCTGTGCATGTTCCGGCTCAGCTCGCCCGCCGAGTTCCCGTACGGCAGCGAGCGCTACGGCTCCCGGTACCAGGGGCAGCGCGGGCCGACCGCCTCGCGGTCCTACGTCAATTTCCATCGGACCCAGGTGTGAGGGCCACAGCGACATGAGTGAAGTGCGGGAGAACCTGACCTACGAGGCGTTCGGCGTCGCCATCCGGGAGCTGGCACAGACGATCGCCGACGACGGGTACGAGCCCGACCTCGTGCTCAGCATCGCCCGGGGCGGGGTCTTCGTCGCGGGCGGGCTCGCCTACGCCCTGGACTGCAAGAACATCCACCTGGTGAACGTGGAGTTCTACACCGGGGTGGGGACCACCCTCGAAATGCCGGTCATGCTGGCGCCCGTCCCCAACGTGATCGACTTCTCCGACAAGAAGGTCCTGATCACCGACGACGTCGCCGACACCGGCAAGACGCTCAAGCTCGTCCGCGACTTCTGCCTCGACACCGTCGCCGAGGTGCGCTCCGCGGTGGTCTATGAGAAGTCCCACTCCCTCGTGAAGTGCGAGTACGTCTGGAAGCGTACCGACGACTGGATCAACTTCCCGTGGAGCGTCGAGCCGCCCGTGGTCAAGCGCGCCGGGCAGGTGCTCGACGCCTGAGGGCGCCGGGCGCGGTCACTTGGTGCCGGTCGGGCGGATGTCGTCCAGGCTGTCGACGGTCGTCACAGGCGGTGGAGGTGACGGCGTGGGCACCTGGATGAGGCGGGGGACGTAGACCATGTCGCCATGCCTGAACTCGGCCTTCCACGACGTCCGGTAGCACACGATCGTGGTCGGGTCGCGCTGTGTCGCATAACACTGAGCTGCCGACTTCGCGGGCGCTGCCCAGGCACCCGTCGGCGCGGCCCAGGCGCCGAGGGCCAGGCAGCAGGAGGCCGCGGCGGCGAGACCGGCGATCCGTGAGGCTGCTTTCTGCATGCTCATCACCCGTGAGGTTGCTGGGCTTCAGCGCTCGGAATGGTGGAGTTTGCGGGCCGCTTCCTGCCGGGTGTGGACGCCGAGTTTGGCCAGTACCGCGCCCACGTGGTGCCCGGCGGTCTTGGGTGTGATGTAGAGGCGGGCCGCGATGTCGGCATCCGACAGGCCCTCGTGCAGCAGCTTGAGGACGTCCATCTCCCGGAGGGTCAGCCCGTACGGATTGGCGCGGGTGGCCGCCCGCGGGCCACGCCGGACCGGGCGGACGCCGCGGGTACGCATCACGGCGCGGGTGCGTGCCACGGCCGGCCGGGCGCCGAGGGCCTCGAAGGCGGCCAGTGCCTCGTGCAGCGCGGGCGCGTCGCCGGACAGGCGGACCAGCGCCGCCTGGTACGGGCAGCCGAGCCTGTCCCACTGGACCGCGGCGCCCGCCCAGTCGCCGGCCAGCTCCAGCGCGCAGGGTCCGGCCGCGGGCACCTGCGGGGTTGCTCCTCCGACGCGGCGGATCCAGCAGGCCAGGGGCCCGGAGAGCCAGGGATGGGTACGTCCCGCCAGCGCGTCCAGACCGCGTTGTGCCTCCGTCCGCACCCGCTCGTGGTCACCGGCCAGCCAGGCCGCCTCCACCCGGGCCTCCCACCCCAGGCCCGTGTCCAGCAGGCAGTCGGAGTCGACCAGGTTCGCCGCCCGCTCCAGCAGCGGCCACACCTGGCCCTTGCCCTGACGGGCCCGCACCAGGCCCAGGACGGTCAGGGCCAGGGCCCGGACGACCGCTGGTGAGCTGGGATGGGACAGGACGTTCTGTGCGGCGTCGGCGGCCTGGCTCCACAGGCCCCGGGCCAGCAGCCCCCAGCTGCCCCAGGCCCGCGCGCACAGCAGGTACGACAACAGGTCGCGGTCGAGGCAATAGGCTTCCGCCCGGTTCACGGCCGCGGTGGTCTTGGCGGTGTCCCGCTTGAGCGCGGTGAACCAGCACATGTTGAGCGCCAGCAGGCCCGCGTCCTCCGGCAGCTCCTGCGCCATCGCGCTGGTCACGGCCTGTTCGCAGTCGTCCCAGCCGGCGTCTTCGCTCAGCATGCGTGCCGCCGCGGCATGGAAGCGGGCCTGGACGACCACCCCGGCATCGCCGAAGCGCTCACCCAGCGCGGTCGCCTTCGCGGCGTAGGCGTCGGTCACCGTGACCGCCTCATGCCCGTAGCAGGCCAGCTGGCAGAGATTCAGGTACGCCCGGGCCAGCTCGGGGCTCGGTCCCAGTTCTTCCAGCACCCGCACCGCGTCCAGGCCGGTCCGCCTGGCCTCGACGGCGCGTCCGTCCGGCCACAGCCAGCACGACAGCCAGCGCAGGTCCTCCCCCTCGCGCAGCCGGTCGCCCAGGGCACGGCGCAGCTTCACCGCCCTGCGGCGGGAGGCGACCCCCTCGTCCAGCCGGCCGGACAGGAGGCAGGCCTGCGAATGCCCTTCCAGCAGGGAACTCTGTCGGCCGGCCGGCAGGCGGTCGGCGTACCGCAGGGCGCGGGCGTACTGGGCGGCCGCCTCCCGGTGCGCGCCCAGCGCGGCGGCATGGGCGGCCGCGGCGGGCGCGAACTCCAGTACGGCGGCCGCGTCCCCGGCGCCCTCGGCGTGATCGGCCAGCAGCGGCAGATCGTCCGCGGCGACCGGGCCGGACCGCATCGCCGCCAGCGCCTGCCGGTGCACCCGCAGACGGTAGGCGGCGGGCACGGACTGCAGCACCGCCAGCCGGGTCAGCTCGTGGCGGAACTCGGCCATCTGCCCGTCAGTCCGTACGATTCCGCCGGCCACGGCCTCGTCGAGCGCCTCCTCGCAGGCCGGCAGCATGCCGGCCAGCAGCGGCAGCGAGGCCCGGCGCCCCAGGACGGAGAGCACGTCGACGACCTCGCGTGCCGCGGCGGACAGGCCGGCCAGGCGGCCGGCGACGGCCTCGCGCACCGTGGCCGGGATGGACTCGGCGGGGGCGGCCAGGATCTCGGTGACGATGAACGGGTTGCCGGCGGAGACCTGGTACAGCTGCTCGGCGTCGACGGCGTGTCCGGCGGCCAGCCGGGCCACGGCCCGACGGCTCAGCGGGGCCAGGTCGTGGCGGTACACCCACGGATAGCCGGCGAGGGTGCCCAGGAGGGCGGTCACGTCGTGGGTGCGGCCGATCTCGTCGTCGCGGTAGGTGACCACCAGCAGCGCCGGAACGCTCGGCAGACGCCGGGCCAGGTACCGCAGCAGGTCCATCGTGGCCTCGTCGGCCCAGTGGACGTCCTCCACGACCAGCAGGCTGGGATAGGAGCTCAGGTCGGCGAGGAGGCAGTCGAAGACCTCGTCGGAACGGCAGGTGCCGGCCAGCGCGCCGGTCAGGGCGGTACGCACCGCCTGGCCCAGGCGCGGAGCCAGGTCCACCAGGGGGCCGAGGGGGCGGGGTGTGGCCAGCGGGTCACAGGCGCCGACCAGGACCCGGATCTGGGGACCGGCCAGCTGGGTCAGACGGTTGACTACGGCGGTCTTGCCGATGCCGGCCTCACCGCGCACAAGGGCCAGGCGCCCAGGGCCGCTCACGGCGTCCTGCAGGTGGCCGGTCAGGTCCTGGAGCACGGTCTCTCGCTCCAGCAGGTCCATCACCCGCCAGTTTCCCTCTGTGACCGGAGCCGCGCAAAAGATCCAGACCGATCAAGGAGGGTTGGCTGGTGGGGTGTTCTCGCGGGATTCCCGGGTGGGATGTGGGGTCCGCCGGGGTGGAACTTGGGGCGTCCGCCCGATGTGTCCCCGGCGGCGTCAGAGCATGCTGACGAAAAGAGCCTAACCCGGCCGGTTGTCACGTCACGAGAATTCGGGGAATGACGCGGGCCGAGTGGCGGGGCCTGACTGGGTCATCACGCCGAATGGATGGCCGTACCGAATAGGCCCTGAATCGGCACAATCGCACTCCTCGAAAAGGAATCGTCATGATCCACAAGATCGCAAAGCGCACAGCGGTACTGACCGCATCGGCCGCCCTGGCCGCGGGTGGGGCCCTGATCCCGTCTGCCGCGTTCGCCGCCCCGACGCCCACAGTCGCTCACGTCACAGCGCCGAGCGACAACGGCGGAGGCAACAACAACAATAACAACAACAATAACGGCGGAGGCGGAAACAACAACAATAACAACAACAACAATAACCACCGCAAGGGTGGGCACCGCCAGAACAACAACAACAACAATAACAACAACGGAGGACGTGCAAACAACAACAACAATAACAACAACGGTGGAGGCGCGAACAACAACAACAATAACAACAACAACGGAGGCCGCGCGAACAACAACAATAACAACAACAACGGCGGTGGGGCCAACAACAACAATAACAACAATAACAACGGAGGTCGCGCGAACAACAACAACAATAACAACAACGGTGGAGGCGCAAACAACAACAATAACAACAACAACAACGGAGGGGGCGCCAACAACAACAACAACAACAACAACGGAGGTCGCGCGAACAACAACAACAATAACAACAACAACGGCGGTGGGGCGAACAACAACAATAACAACAACAACGGTGGCGGGGGCGCGAACAACAACAACAATAACAACAACAATGGGGGCGGGGCGAACAACAACAATAACAACAACGGCTGAACTTCACAGTCCGGCGGCCGATGGTGCACACGCACCCGGCCGCCGGGCTGTTTTATGGTCGCGCCTCGGCGCCTCAACTCTGGTCGCCGCCGGCGCTGAAGAGAATCGCTGCCGTTGCGGCGGCATTGATCGTGGTGAATCGCTTGGCGAGCTTCACTCGGTCGGCCTTCCGTCGTCGCTGGTGCCAAATCGCCGGCTTTGGCGGACAGGATGGCGACGACGGGCCGGGAAGGATTACCAGGCACGCTGCGGCGTCCGGCTTTCCCCCTGTACAGCCCCCGTAAAAAGGGCCCCCGGCTGCCTTGCCGGGGGCCTTTCGCGTGCCGTGCCTCGAGGACTAGAACGTCCCCAGCTTCACTATCGACAGCAGCGCGATCAGCTGGATCGCCGACGCGCCCAGCGCCTTCGGCCAGGGCAGGTCGTGCGAGCGGGAGACCATCAGGGTCAGCAGCGCGCCGGCGCCGATCCAGGTGGCCCAGCCCAGCAGCTGCACGAAACCGGCGTCGCCGCCGAAGAACATGGCGAAGACCAGGCGGGGCGCGTCGGTGAGGGCGGTGATCAGCATGGACAGGCCGACCGTCGGCTGCCAGGCGCCGTCGCCGCCGAGCTGGCGGGCCAGGGTGTGGGTGACCACGCCCAGGATGAACAGGCCGAGCACCATCACGACCGCCGTGATCAGCACGATCGGCACCGCGTTGGAGAGCGTGGCGCTGATCGCGTCCTGGCGGGCGCCGTCGAAGCCGAACACGGCCAGCAGGCCGTAGAGGAACGTGGTGATGAGGGCCGGGGCCCACATCGTGTAGTCCCGCATGCGCAGGAAGGTCTGGTTGGGGGAGAGGACGATCCCCCTCAGCAGTTGCTTCCAGTGCAGCGGTGGGCCCAGCGGGGCGGCGGGCGCGGGGGCCGAGCCGGCCTGGTAGGTGGCGCCCTGGGTGTAGCCGGCGGCCTCGTCGATCGAGAACGCCTGGGTGTGGCCGGGGTTGTTCGCCGCGTACGGGTCATGGCCCGCGGCGCCGCCCGGGTGGCCGCCGTCGCCGAAGTACTCCGGCCCGTCGCCGGCCGCCGGGCCCGGGTAGCCGTACGCCTGCCCCTGCTGCGCGTACGGCTGCCGGCCCGGCTGCGGGTACGACTGCTGCGGGTACGGCCGCTGCTGCGCCTGCGGGTAGCCGTACGAGGGCCCCGAGGGCTGCCCGTACGGCGCTCCCGGCTGCCCGTGCTGCGGTCCGGGCCGGCCGTACGACGGTCCCTGCGGCGCCTGCTGTCCTTGAGGGGTGCGGTTGTCCCGGTCCCCGCGTCCGATCCTGAATCCAGCCACGTCATCGAACGTACCCGGTCCGAAAGAGTGACGTGCCCGGCCCGGGCGTCCGGGCCGGGCTTTGCGGCCGACCTGTGACATCCCCTAAGGGACCGTCAGGGCACGGCCCCGGGGATTTCCAGGGTCCCGCCCCGCCGGGCCTCAGGGACGCACCCGGCACAGGAGCACAGGAGCACAGGAGGTCCAGGGACGTCGGGCCGGAGACGTCAGTCCAGGAAGGCGCCGCCCACCATCGGCAGCCGCACGGCACCGGACGTCGCCGGGACCGTCGAGGTGCCGCGGAGCAGGACCGCGCCGCCCGCCACGCCGATCGCCAGGTCGGCCCTGCCGTCACCGGTGAGGTCACGCAGGTGGAGGGTGTTGCCGAAGCCCGTGTCCGAGTCCGCCGGGCCGGCGGCCGTCTGCGGGATCCAGGAGGAGCGGGTGCCGCTCAGGCCCCCGGAACCGCCGCGGAAGACGTGCACGCCGCCCTGGTCCTCCTTGCCGTCGACGTCCTCCAGGGGCACGCCGACCGCCAGGTCCGCGTAGCCGTCGCCGTTGGTGTCGCCGGCGGAGACGGCCGCGCCGAAGTCGTCGTCGGCCTCGGGTGTGCCGGAGACGCCCGCGGTGGCCTGGGTGAACGTGGTGGAGCCGCTGGGGCCCGAGGACCCGCCGCGCCACACGGTCACCGCGCCCTTGCCGTGGTCCTGCTCGGGCAGGCCGAGGGCGATGTCGCCGTAGCCGTCCTTGTCGAAGTCGCCGATGGCCGCGTCCCAGGCGCCGGAGCCCAGCGTCTTGGAGGCCCCGGAGACCAGGCCGGAGGAGGAGCCCTTGAGGAACCAGGCGCGCTGCTTCGGAGTGCTGTCGGCGGCGCTGGGGAACTGCTCGCCGATGACGACGAGGTCGGTCCTGCCGTCGCCGTTGACGTTGCCGGCCACGAGACGGGAGGAGTACCAGCCCGCGTCCGTCTTGTCGATCTCGCTGACGGCTCCGGTGTGTCCGGCCTTGGTGAAGGGGCCCCGGTACAGCCACGTCTCCATCCCGCCGACGACCGCGAGGTCGGGCGAGCCGTCGCCGGTGAAGTCACCGGTGGCGAGGGAGGCGCCGAAGTGCGCCTGTGACCTGTTGGCAGAGCCCTTCGGGGTGAGCGTGGTGCCGCCGGACAGGCCGGAGGCGGAGCCCCAGAGGATGGTGACCGTGCCCCGGTACGCGGCGGTGCCGGCCTTCTCGGACGGGTTGCCGACGACCAGGTCGGAGTACCCGTCCTTGTTGAGGTCCGCTCCGGCGAGGGTCTCGCCGAAGCTGTCGTCCTCCTCGTTGGTCCCGGGCACGCCGGGGCTGTCCTGGTCGATCGTCTGGGTGTGCGCGGTGTCCAGGCCCTTGGCGCTGCCGTAGACGACGGTGACGGCGCCGCTCGCCCCGCCGTCCCGGCTGTAGCCCTGGAAGGCCAGGTCCCGGTGGCCGTCGCCGTTGAAGTCGTCGTACTGCTTGGCGACCGCGGCGGCGGCCGGGGAGCTCAGCGCCAGCGGGGTCAGCCCCGCGGTGAGCAGGGCGGCCGCGAGGACGGCGGAGGTGGCTGTGCGCATCGGAGCTCTCCCGGTGAGGCCGGCTGATCGGACGGCGGGTCGAGGCGGACGGGTCGGCGAGGCGGACGGGTCGGCGGCGTCTCAGTCGGCGAAGACGGCGCCGAGCTGGGGGGTGCCGCTGGTGGAGACGCTCACGTTGGACGGGCCGAAGGAGCGCGAGCCGCTCGTGGTGATCTTCGTGCCGTCGGACGGGAGGTAGGTGATGCCGCCGTTGCCGCTGTTCTCGTACGAACCCACGACCAGGTCGGCCTTGCCGTCGCCGGTGACGTCGTCGAGCTTCACGTCGGCGCCGAACAGGTCGTACTTCTCGCTGGTCCCGGGCACGCCGGGGGTGTTCTGCTCGAAGGCCTGGGCGCCGGAGGCGGTGTTCACGCCGGACGCCGAGCCGTACAGGACGGTGACCATGCCGGTCTCCGTGACCCCGTCGATGTCCTCGTCGGGGGCGCTGACGACGAGGTCCTGGTAGCCGTCGCCGTTGACGTCGCCGAGGTCGAGGTCCCAGCCGAAGCCGTCGCCCTTCTCGGAGGTGCCGGGCACGCTGCCGGTGTTCTGGGTGATGCCGGTGGTGCCGGCGGGGCCGGACGCGGAGCCGTAGGTGACGTTGACCCGGCCGCCGTTGGAGGAGTCCGGGACGGGGGTGCCGTCGTCGGTGGTGGCGTCCCAGCCGGCGCCGCTGACGATGTCGCCGAAGCCGTCGCCGTTGATGTCGCCGATGGCGGTGATGATGCCGGGCTTGAGGGCCTTGGCGGTGGAGCCGCTCAGGCCGCTGGCGCTGCCGGGCAGCCAGTAGTTGGTGTTCCAGCCGTACGACGTCTTGGTCTCGTAGCCGTCGACCACGAGGTCGGTGCGGCCGTCGCCGTTGACGTCCCCGGCGGTCAGGCTCATCGGGCCGTACGGGTCGTCGTTGGTGCCGGAGATGATGGGCGGCTTGACGGTGCCGCGGCTGCCGTAGGCGCCGGAGGTGGTGATGCCGCCCTTGTAGAGGTAGAGGGTGCTGGAGGAGCTGCCCACGACCAGGTCGGCCTTGCCGTCGCCGTCGAAGTCGCCGGCGGCCAGGTCCTTGCCCCAGAAGTCGTGGGAGGAGGGGGCGGGGTCGGGGAGGTCGACGGCCTTGCCGGTGAGGCCGCTGCCGGAGCCGAAGAGGATGGCGACGCCGCCGCCGTTGGTGTCGGTGCCGACCTTCTCGTCCGGGGTGCCGACGGCGAGGTCGTCGTAGCCGTCGCCGTTGAAGTCGGCGTACGCCAGCTCGGCGCCGAAGAAGTCGCCGGCCTCGGCGGTGCCGGGAACGCCCGAGGTGTTCTGGCTGATGGTGGTGCGCTTGGCGGAGGTGACGCCGGAGGCGGAGCCGTACAGGACGACGACCTGGCCGGCGTTCTTGTGGCCGCTGACGTAGGCGCCGGCCGCGGACGTGGCGATGTCGCCGACGCCGTCGCCGTTGAAGTCGGCCTTCGCGACCTTGAAGGAGTCGGCGGCCGTGGCGGGCGAGGCGGCGAACGTGAGCAGGCCGCCCGTCAGCGCGGCCGCGGTGGCCGTGGCGAGGGCGAGTCGCGTGTGCAGGTGCATGCGGTCTCCTACGGCATGCGGGGGATGCCTGGCGGGCATCCGCAGACGATGGTGTGCGGACCGTCCGTGTTCGTCGCGAGTTGTCCCGCGGTTCACCGGGCGGTCGGCGATCAGGAGACCTGCGGTGGGGCGTAAGGGTTGTACGTGAGTTCGGTAAACATCTGATCTTGCGGTGAGCCGGGCACGGCCGGGGCGGCGGCGGGCGCGCGGCTGGCGGAGGATGGTGCCATGAGCGTAGTGAAGATCAACGTGCTGACCGTCCCCGCCGAGCAGCGGGAGACCCTGGAGAAGCGGTTCGCCTCGCGGGCGCACGCGGTGGAGAACTCCGACGGCTTCGAGTGGTTCGAGCTGCTGCGCCCCGTCGAGGGCACCGACACCTACCTCGTCTACACGCGCTGGCGTGACGAGGAGTCGTTCCAGGCCTGGATGGAGGGGCCGATGAAGTCCGCGCACCAGGGCGGCGGAGAGGGCGCCGAACGCCCGAAGCCGGCCGCCTCCGGCTCGACCCTGTGGTCCTTCGAGGTGGTGCAGCAGGCGGGGCCGAAGAGCGCCTGAGCACCTTCCGGAAACGCGACGGCGCCCCCTGCCTGTGCGAGCAGGGGGCGCCGTCGCGTCGTCGGGCCGGTGTTACTTGACCGGCTCGGGCTCCGGCGCGGTCTCCGTCTCGGCCTCGCCGGCCGGGTCGACCGGGGTCCTGACGGAGTCGAGCAGCAGCTGGGCGACGTCCACGACCTGGATGGACTCCTTGGCCGTACCGTCGTTCTTCTTGCCGTTCACCGAGTCCGTGAGCATGACCAGGCAGAACGGGCAGGCGGTGGAGACGATGTCCGGGTTGAGGGAGAGGGCCTCGTCGACGCGCTCGTTGTTGATGCGCTTGCCGATCCGCTCCTCCATCCACATCCGGGCGCCGCCGGCGCCGCAGCAGAAGCCGCGCTCCTTGTGGCGGTGCATCTCCTCGTTGCGCAGGCCCGGGACCTTGCCGATGATCTCGCGCGGGGGCGTGTAGATCTTGTTGTGGCGGCCCAGGTAGCACGGGTCGTGGTAGGTGATGATGCCCTCGACCGGGGTGACCGGGATGAGCTTGCCCTCGTCCACCAGGTGCTGCAGCAGCTGGGTGTGGTGGATGACCTCGTAGTCGCCGCCGAGCTGCGGGTACTCGTTGCCGAGCGTGTTCAGGCAGTGCGGGCAGGTGGCGACGATCTTCTTCGCCGACTTGGGCTTCTTGGTGGCCGGGTCCTCGTCGTCCTCGCCGAAGGCCATGTTCAGCGCGGCCACGTTCTCCATGCCGAGCTCCTGGAACAGGGGCTCGTTGCCCAGGCGGCGGGCGGAGTCGCCGGTGCACTTCTCGTCGCCGCCCATGATCGCGAACTTGACGCCCGCGATGTGCAGCAGCTCGGCGAAGGCCTTGGTGGTCTTCTTGGCGCGGTCCTCCAGGGCGCCGGCGCAGCCGACCCAGTACAGGTACTCGACCTCGGAGAGGTCCTCGATGTCCTTGCCGACGACCGGGACCTCGAAGTCGACCTCCTTGGTCCACTCAAGGCGCTGCTTCTTGGCCAGGCCCCAGGGGTTGCCCTTCTTCTCCAGGTTCTTGAGCATCGTGCCCGCCTCGGACGGGAACGCGGACTCGATCATCACCTGGTAGCGGCGCATGTCGACGATGTGGTCGACGTGCTCGATGTCCACCGGGCACTGCTCGACGCAGGCGCCGCAGGTGGTGCAGGACCACAGCACGTCCGGGTCGATGACGCCGTTCTCCTCGGCGGTGCCGATCAGCGGCCGCTCGGCCTCGGCCAGCGCTGCCGCGGGCACCGAGGCGAGCTGCTCCTCGGAGGCCTTCTCCTCGCCCTCCATGGTCTTGCCGCCGCCCGCGAGCAGGTACGGCGCCTTGGCGTGCGCGTGGTCCCGCAGAGACATGATCAGCAGCTTCGGGGAGAGCGGCTTGCCGGTGTTCCAGGCGGGGCACTGCGACTGGCAGCGGCCGCACTCGGTGCAGGTGGAGAAGTCCAGCAGGCCCTTCCAGGAGAACTGCTCGACCTGGGAGACGCCGAAGACGTCGTCCTCGCCGGGGTCGGTGAAGTCGATCGGCTTGCCGCCGGAGGTCATCGGCAGCAGGGCGCCGAGGGAGGTCTCACCGGTGGCGTTGCGCTTGAAGAAGATGTTCGGGAACGCCAGGAAGCGGTGCCAGGCCACGCCCATGTCGGTCATCAGCGAGACCGTGATCATCCAGATGAAGGACGTCCCGATCTTGATCATGGCCGTGAGGTAGACCAGGTTCTGCAGCGTGGAGACGCTCAGCCCCTTGAACGCGAGCACCAGGGGGTACGAGGCGAAGTAGCCCGCCTCGTAGTGGTGCACGCCGGCGAGCGCGCCCTCCAGACCGCGCAGCGTCATGATCGCGAGGCCGATGACGAGGATGACGGCCTCGACGAAGTACGCCTGGCCGAAGTTGGAGCCCGCGAAGCGGGACTTGCGCCCGGGGCGCCTGGGGTGGCTCAGCTGCCGGATGACGATCAGGGTGAGGATGCCCAGCGACGTCATGGTGCCGATGAACTCGACGAACAGCTCGTACGGCAGCCAGTGCCCGATGACCGGCAGCGCCCAGTCGGCCTGGAAGAGCTGGCCGAAGGCGTTGACCAGGGTCAGCACCAGGGAGAAGAAGCCGACCGCGACGAACCAGTGGGCGACGCCGACCACGCCCCAGCGGTTCATCCGGGTGTGGCCGAGGAACTCCCTGATCACCGTGGCGGTGCGGGCGGTCCAGTCGTCGGTCCGGGTGCCCGCCGGGACGTCCTGGCCGAGCCGTACGAACCGGTAGATCTGCGCGATGGCGCGGCTGAACAGCGCAACGCCGACCACGGCGAGTACCAGCGACACGATGATCGCGGCGAGTTGCATGGGGGCTCCTGGGCGGCCTCGAACTTAACCGAGCGAGATTACTAAGCGGTAACTTATCCAGTTCGTCTGAGACTACCCTCATCTTCCTGCGGGATGCAGCCGGGCGCGGGGTGACGAGCGTCATCCCCGGACCATCCGATCGTGTTATTCATACCGAATTGCTACATTCACCCCTACCTTAGAGCCGTGCTCTACGGGATCGCCGCCGCCACCGCCGCCCTGCTGCTCGCCGCCGTGCTGTCCGCGCTGCTCAGGGTGCCCGCACTGCGGGCGGGCATCGTCGACCGGCGCCGGCAGCGCAGGCTGCCGCTGCTCGGCGGGGTCGCCGTGGTCGCCGTCACCTGCCTCGTCGCCTGGGCCGGGCAGTGGACCAGGGTCGCGCCGCTCGGCGAAGGGGTCGGCAGGCTGCTGGTCGCCGCCGCGTGCGTCGCCGGGCTGGGCCTGGTCGCCGACGTCTGGCGGCTGCGCCCGCGCGTGCTCGTCGCCGGTACGGCGGTGGCGGCGGCCTTCGTGGTGCCGTACCAGGAGACGGGTGTGCCGGGCGGCCTGCTGGGCATGGGCTGGATCGTGCTCGCCACCCTGGCCTTCAAGGGGCTCGACCATGCGGACGGGCTCGCGGGGACCGTCGGGGTGTTCACCGCGTTCGGGGCGGGGGCCTGCGCCGCCGCCGAGGTGATGGACGGCCTCGCCGTCCTGCTGAGCGTGTTCGCCGCCGCCCTCACCGGCTTCCTGATGCACAACTGGCACCCCGCGCGGATCGGACTCGGCGCCTGCGGCTCGCTGTTCACCGGGTTCCTGCTGTCCTCGTCGCTCGTCTTCACCCGCGCGGGGTACGACCTCACGCCGAGCGCGGCCGTGGTGTTCTGCCTCGGCGCGGTGGCCCTCGCCGACGCCCTCCTCGTGGTCCTCTCCCGGAGCCTGGCCCGGCGCCCGCTGCTGCGGCGCGGACCGGACCATCTGGTGCACCGGCTGCGGCCACTTGGGCTCACCCCGCAGGGCTCGGTCGTCCTGCTGGGGGCCGGGTCCTTCGCCTCGGTGCTGGTGGGGGTGCTCGTGCACACCGGGTGGACCGGGGACGGGGTGGTGGCCTGGGTGGCCGGAGGGGTGCTGCTGGTCGTCGCCGTCGCCCTTCGCATCCCTGTTCAGCAACCCCGGCGGATGCCATCGACGCAGGTCAGAGGGCAGTTGCGTGTAAGGAACGGATAAGACTTGAGCCTGGCCGACTCAGGTCTGTTGACCCAGCCGGTGCCGTCATGCACACTTGAGTCCGTTCCACTCAAGTCAGCTGGAGGAATCAACCATGGCACGTGCGGTCGGCATCGACCTGGGCACGACTAACTCCGTCGTCAGCGTTCTGGAGGGCGGCGAGCCCACCGTCATCACCAACGCCGAGGGCGCCAGGACCACGCCGTCCGTCGTCGCCTTCGCCAAGAACGGTGAGGTGCTCGTCGGCGAGGTCGCCAAGCGTCAGGCGGTCACGAACGTGGACCGGACCATCCGCTCGGTGAAGCGCCACATGGGCACCGACTGGAAGATCCAGCTCGACGGCAAGGACTTCAACCCGCAGCAGATCTCCGCGTTCATCCTGCAGAAGCTGAAGCGGGACGCCGAGGCCTACCTGGGCGAGAAGGTGACCGACGCGGTCATCACCGTCCCGGCGTACTTCAACGACTCCGAGCGCCAGGCGACCAAGGAGGCCGGCGAGATCGCCGGTCTGAACGTCCTGCGCATCGTCAACGAGCCGACCGCCGCCGCGCTGGCCTACGGCCTCGACAAGGACGACCAGACGATCCTCGTCTTCGACCTCGGTGGCGGCACCTTCGACGTCTCGCTGCTGGAGATCGGCGACGGCGTCGTCGAGGTGAAGGCCACCAACGGCGACAACCACCTCGGTGGTGACGACTGGGACCAGCGTGTCGTCGACTACCTGGTCAAGCAGTTCCAGTCCGGCCACGGCGTGGACCTGTCCAAGGACAAGATGGCCCTGCAGCGTCTGCGCGAGGCCGCCGAGAAGGCCAAGATCGAGCTGTCCTCGTCCACCGAGACCTCGATCAACCTGCCCTACATCACCGCGTCCGCCGAGGGCCCGCTGCACCTGGACGAGAAGCTCACCCGGGCTCAGTTCCAGCAGCTGACGGCCGACCTGCTGGAGCGCTGCAAGACGCCGTTCCACAACGTCATCAAGGACGCCGGCATCTCCATCAACGAGATCGACCACGTCGTGCTCGTCGGTGGCTCCACCCGTATGCCCGCGGTCGCCGAGCTCGTCAAGGAGCTGACCGGCGGCAAGGAGGCCAACAAGGGCGTGAACCCGGACGAGGTCGTCGCCATCGGCGCCTCGCTCCAGGCCGGTGTCCTCAAGGGCGAGGTCAAGGACGTCCTGCTGCTCGACGTCACCCCGCTGTCCCTCGGCATCGAGACCAAGGGCGGCATCATGACCAAGCTGATCGAGCGCAACACCACGATCCCGACCAAGCGCTCCGAGATCTTCACCACGGCCGAGGACAACCAGCCGTCGGTGCAGATCCAGGTCTACCAGGGCGAGCGCGAGATCGCGGCGTACAACAAGAAGCTCGGCATGTTCGAGCTGACCGGTCTGCCGCCGGCGCCCCGCGGCGTCCCGCAGATCGAGGTCTCCTTCGACATCGACGCCAACGGCATCATGCACGTCACGGCGAAGGACCTCGGCACCGGCAAGGAGCAGAAGATGACCGTCACCGGCGGCTCCTCGCTGCCGAAGGACGAGGTCGACCGCATGCGCGAGGAGGCCGAGCGCTACGCGGAGGAGGACCACCGCCGCCGCGAGGCCGCCGAGGCCCGCAACCAGGGCGAGCAGCTGGTCTACCAGACCGAGAAGTTCCTCAAGGACAACGAGGACAAGGTCCCCGGCGAGATCAAGACCGAGGTCGAGGCCGCGGTCGGCGAGCTGAAGGAAGCCCTCAAGGGCGAGGACACCGCCGAGATCCGCACCGCCACCGAGAAGGTCGCGGCCGTCTCGCAGAAGCTGGGCCAGGCCATGTACGCCGACGCCCAGGCCGCTCAGGCCGCCGCCGGCGGCGCCTCGGCCGGTGAGGCCAAGGCCGACGACGACGTGGTGGACGCCGAGATCGTGGACGACGAGCGCAAGGACGGTGCCGCGTAATGACGGAGGAGACCCCGGGCTTCGAAGAGAAGCCCGACGTCCCCTCCGGCGCGACCCCCGACGACGCCGAGCCGAAGGCCGCTCCCGATGAGGGGGCGGCCCCGGCCGGGGACGGAAACGACAACGCCGGTCTGCTGGCCCAGCTGGACCAGGCGCGCACGGCGCTGAACGAGCGCACGGCGGACCTCCAGCGCCTCCAGGCCGAGTTCCAGAACTACCGCCGCCGGGTCGAGCGGGACCGGATCGCGGTCAAGGAGATCGCCGTCGCGAACCTCCTGACCGAACTCCTGCCCGTGCTCGACGACATCGGCCGCGCGCGGGAACACGGCGAACTGGTCGGCGGCTTCAAGTCGGTGGCCGAGTCGCTGGAGACCGTCGCGGCCAAGATGGGCCTGCAGCAGTTCGGCAAGGAGGGCGAGCCCTTCGACCCGACGATCCACGAGGCCCTGATGCACAGCTACGCGCCGGACGTCACCGAGACGACCTGCGTGGCGATCCTGCAGCCCGGGTATCGCATCGGCGAGCGCACCATCCGCCCCGCGCGGGTGGCCGTCGCCGAGCCGCAGCCGGGCGCGCAGACCGTCAAGGCCGAGGGTGCCGAGGAGAAGACCTCCGAGGCGAAGGACGCCGGCGCCGCTGACGACAAGGAGAACGGTGGCCCGGACGAGGGCTGACGTGAGGACCCACGGGAAGCACGGGAAGGGGGTACGTCGAGGATGAGCACGAAGGACTTCATCGAGAAGGACTACTACAAGGTCCTCGGCGTCCCCAAGGACGCCACCGAGGCCGAGATCAAGAAGGCGTACCGGAAGCTCGCCCGCGAGTACCACCCGGACGCCAACAAGGGCAACGCCAGGGCCGAGGAGCGCTTCAAGGAGATCTCCGAGGCGAACGACGTGCTCGGCGACCCCAAGAAGCGCAAGGAGTACGACGAGGCACGCGCCCTGTTCGGCAACGGCGGCTTCCGCCCCGGGCCGGGCGCCGGCGGCTCGTTCAACTTCGACCTGGGCGACCTCTTCGGAGGCGGCGCGAGCACCCAGGGCGGCTTCGGCGGCGGACTCGGTGACGTCTTCGGGGGCCTGTTCAACCGCGGCGGCGCCGCGGGGACGCGGACCCAGCCCCGGCGCGGCCAGGACATCGAGTCCGAGGTCACGCTGAGCTTCACGGAGGCCATCGAGGGCGCCACGGTGCCGCTGCGCATGTCCTCCCAGGCGCCCTGCAAGGCCTGCTCGGGCACCGGCGACAAGAACGGCACACCGCGCGTGTGCCCGACCTGCGTCGGCACCGGGCAGGTCGCCCGGGGCTCGGGCGGCGGCTTCTCGCTCACCGACCCCTGCCCCGACTGCAAGGGCCGCGGCCTGATCGCCGAGCACCCCTGCATGGAGTGCAAGGGCAGCGGCCGGGCGAAGTCGTCCAGGACGATGCAGGTCCGCATCCCGGCCGGGGTGACCGACGGGCAGCGCATCCGGCTGCGCGGCAAGGGCGCGCCCGGCGAGCGGGGCGGACCGGCGGGCGACCTGTACGTGGTCGTGCACGTCGGCGCGCACCCGGTGTTCGGCCGCAAGGGCGACAACCTCACCGTCACCGTGCCGGTGACGTTCCCCGAGGCGGCCCTCGGCGGCGAGGTCCGGGTGCCGACCCTCGGCGGACCGCCCGTCACCCTGAAACTGCCGCCCGGCACGCCCAACGGCCGTACCATGCGCGCCCGGGGCAAGGGCGCGGTCCGCAAGGACGGCTCCCGCGGGGACCTCCTGGTCACCGTCGAGGTGCGTGTGCCCGAGGACCTGCCGGGGAAGGCTCGTGACGCGCTCGAGGCGTATCGCGAGGCGACCGCGGGCGAGGACCCGCGGGCGGAGCTGTTCGAGGCCGCGAAGGGAGACTGAGAGAGATGGACGGCCGTCGACGTAACCCGTATGAACTGACCGAGGAGACCCCGGTCTACGTCATCTCGGTGGCGGCCCAGCTCTCCGGACTCCACCCGCAGACGCTGCGCCAGTACGACCGCCTGGGCCTGGTGTCCCCGGACCGCACCGCGGGCCGGGGCCGGCGCTACTCGGCCCGCGACATCGAACTGCTCCGCCAGGTGCAGCAGTTGTCGCAGGACGAGGGCATCAACCTGGCCGGCATCAAGCGCATCATCGAACTGGAGAACCAGGTCGCCGCCCTGCAGTCCCGCGTGGCGGAGCTTCAGGCGGCCCTGGACGGCGCGGCGGCCGCGATGCAGCAGCGCGAGGCCGCCGTCCACGCCTCCTACCGGCGCGACCTGGTGCCGTACCAGGAGGTCCAGCAGACCAGCGCGCTGGTGGTGTGGCGGCCCAAGCGCCAGCAGCAGGACTGAGTGGAACACGGTGAAGGGGCCCGCGGCGGACCGCGGGCCCCTTCGGCGTGTCAGGACCCGCTCGGCGGGGTGATGGCGTAGTCGGTGTCGGCGAACGACTCGGTGCCGTCCGCCTGGACGAGGGAGATCATGTAGTACACCGTCGTGCCGGCCGGGGCGTCGGTGTCCGTCCAGAACCAGCCGTCCCGGCTCTTGGCCACCGGGGCCTCGGTCAGCCGGACGAACCTGTCCTCGGCGCGGTCCCAGCGGTAGACGTGGAAGCCGGTCACCGAGGAGGTGTCCTCGTACGGGCACCACGGCTCCACCCTGATCCCGTTCGCGGTCCGCCAGGTCGTCGTCTGGCAGCCCGCCGTGTCGGGCGGGACCGAGGTGGGCCGCAGGTCGAGCGCGGTCACCGGGACGGAGGCGACGGGCACGCTCCAGTCCTCGACGTCCGGATCGTCCTGGTAGGTCAGGGAGTTGCCGTAGACGTCCACGGCCACCACGAACAGGCGGTACGACGTGCCGTCGGCCGGCCAGGACAGCAGGGTCTGCGTCGTCGAGGCGTCCACCTTCCCCAGGTACTCGGGGTCGTGGGACTCGTCCTGCTGCTGGTAGAGGGCGTAGGACGCGAGGTCCGGGGCCGTGCTGGGCTGCCAGGACAGGCGGATGCCGTACTCCAGGGGCTCGGCGGCGAGGCCGGTGACCACCGGCGGCGGTGTCTCGTCGCCGGGCCGGGTGGCGGTGACCTCCGCGGAGGGCACCGACCAGCGCCCGGCGGAGTCCCTGCGGAGCACCGTGTAGTGGTACGTGGTGCCGCGGCGGCCGGAGGAGTCGGTGCAGGTGCGCTCGGTGTCGCCGGCGGCGTCCGTGGCGCTGGTGGGCGAGCCGCAGGTGAGGGTCTTCCAGTCCCGGGAGCCGTCGGCGTGGTCCGCGGAGCGGCGGACCGTGTAGCCGGCGGTGCCGGCGGGCTCGGTCCAGCCGATGACCGTCTCGCCGCTGTCCGTGCGCGCGGTGACGTGCTGCGGCGGGGCGATGGTCCGGGTGCTGGTGACGACGGCCGAGTCGGCGGCGTTGCCGTGCGCGTCGAGCGCGGCGACCTTGTAGTCGTAGGCCGTGCGGTATTCGGCCTTGGCGTCCGTGTAGCCGGTGGACGTGGTCTCGGCGAGCGCGGTGAAGTCGCCCGCCCCGGCGGGCCTGCGGTACACCCGGTAGCCGGTGGCGTCCGAAGGGGCCGTCCAGGACAGCTCGTTGGCGTCCTCGGTGCCGGTCGCGGTGAGCTTCGGCGCGGCGGGCGGGGTCAGGTCCCGGGAGGGGACCGGGCCCTGGTCGGTGCTGCCGGCGGACTCGTTGCCGGCCTTGTCGTAGGCGCGGATCTCGTAGTAGTACGACTGCCCGGTCTGCGGCGGCCGTTCGCTGAAGCGCGGCACCGTGGTCGTGCCGACCCGGGTGAAGCTGCTCGTGCCCGCCACCCGCCGGTAGACGCGGTAACCGGCGAGGTCCATCTCCTTGTTCGCCGTCCAGCTGAGCACGGCGTCGATGCCGGACGGCTCACCGGTGTAGTAGTCCCAGGAGACTCCGGTCGGGGCGAGCGGTCGCACCGTGTCGACGGTGGCGGAGGTGCGCGGGGTGTAGGCGAACTTCACGCTCGCGGCGCCGGTCCAGTTGACGTAGTCCACGCGCAGGGTGTGCTTGCCCTTGGGGACGGTGACGTTGACCGTCTTGGCACGGGTGCCCGAGGTGTTGGACCACAGGTCGGTCTTGCGGACACCGTCCAGGTACACCCGGATGCCGTCGGTCCCGGAGGCGGCGAACGCGAAGGGGCCGCCGGAGCCGAAGTCGCGGGTGACGCTCCAGCGGACGCCGAAGTTGTCCTTCGGCAGCCCGGAGGCGGGCGCGCCGGTCCAGTTCTGGTCGATGACGCTGTCGCAGTCCGTCTTCTTCGGGGTGCCGGAGAACGTGGTGTTCGCGTAGAACGTCCGCTTGTACGTCGGTGCGGTGCAGGTCGTGGCCGCGGACGCGGTCAGGGCGGCCGCGTTCAGCAGGGCGCCGGCGGTGGCGAGCACGACGGCCGTGGCGGTCGCGCGTCTGGCTGGGTTCATTCGGTCCTCTGCTCGAGTCGGGTGGGCGGCGCGCGGCCGCCGGTGATCACGACTCGCGAAGATCGGGGTTGGTTGTACCGCTCTTTGCCGGGCCATGAACTCCCTTTGAATGGAGGGTCCGTAAAGAGTGTTTGGAGGTGATTCCGCGTGTCCTTCACAGAGTCAGCTGAGCGTGGTGTTGCGGACTCGTTAAGTAGTTCCGCTTGACGCCGGGTGTGGCCTCCGCGTTGGCTTTTCAGACACCTGGGTCGTATAGCCGCCCTACGTCCGGAAGCCGAAGTGAGCCCTCGCATGCGTCGTATCGCCCTGTCCGTGGCCGCATCCACGATGACCCTCTCGCTCGCCGGCTGTGGCGTGCTGGACGCCACGGGGAACAGCGCGAGCGCGAGCCCGAGCAGGGGCAACGACATCACCGTCGGGCTGCTGCTGCCGGAGAAGGCCAACACCCGCTACGACAAGTTCGACTACCCCATCATCAAGAGCGAGGTCTCCCGGCTCACCGCGAAGCAGGGCAAGACCGAGTACCTCAACGCCGACGCGGACGCCTCCCGGCAGGCCTCGCAGATGCAGCGGCTGATCGACGAGAAGGCCGACATCATCATGCTCGACGCCGTCGACGCGCACGCCATCGCGCCCGAGGTGAAGAAGGCCAAGGACGCGGGCATCCCGGTCATCGCCTACGACCGGCTCGCCGAGGGCCCGATCGACGCCTACATCTCCTTCGACAACGAACTCGTCGGCGAGGTGCAGGGCCGCACCCTGCTGGAGGCCCTCGGCTCGAACGCCGACAGCTCCGCCAAGATCGTCATGGTGAACGGCTCGCCCACCGACCCCAACGCCAAGCAGTTCAAGGAGGGCGCGCTCTCCGAACTGAACGGCAAGGTGACGATCGCCCAGTCGTACGACACCACGGACTGGAAGCCGGAACTCGCCGAGTCCGAGATGACCAAGGCGATCGGCGCGATCGGCAAGAGCAACATCGCCGGTGTCTACGCCGCCAACGACGGCATGGCGGGCGGCGTCATCAAGGCCCTGAAGGCGGCCGGCGTCACCGCTCTGCCTCCGGTCACCGGCCAGGACGCGGAACTCGACGCGGTGCAGCGGATCGTGACCGGCGAGCAGTACATGAGCGTCTACAAGGCCTACCCGGACGAGGCCGAGGCCGCCGCCCAGATAGCCGTCGCCAAGGTCCAGGGCAAGGACATCCAGTTCGACGCGCTCACCCAGGACAAGGTCTCCAGCCCCACCACCAAGGACATCCCGTCCAAGCTGATCCAGCCGATCGCCCTGACCAAGGGCAACATCAAGGACACGGTCATCGCGGACGGCATCTACACCGTGGCCGACATCTGCACGCCCAAGTACAAGGCGGCCTGCGCGGCGATCGGCCTGAAGTCCTGAGGTCCTGAGGCAAGGGCGCGTTCCCCGCGCCCCCACCCCCATCAGCTTGTTGCAAGGCGAGGGGCGGAGCCTGGTCGATACCCGGACATAACGTGCTTTAGCGGTGGGCCTGTTGGGGCGAGCCGTGTTGCGGACCCGGTCGGCGCCGCGCATAGTTGCGCTGCGGAAGTGGCAGCACACCGGGGGTGAAATGGGCGATGGCCGGGCACGGGGCGGAGGAGCATCCACACGGGGCCGACCGACTGTGCGCGGCCGGGGACCGTGTCTATTCCCGGGCCGTACGCCGGGGCCGGGTGCCGCGCACCGACGCCGAGCCGGTGCCCTGCCTGCTGGACCTGGCCCTGCTGCACCCGGACCCCGACGACATGGACTGGCTGGTGCCGACCTCCCCGCAGGAGGTCATGACCAGGCTGCTGCGCGGGGTCTACGACGAGGTCAGTGAAAGCCAGCGCAAGGTGGGCTCGGCGGTGGCCGCCTTCGAGTGGTACGCCGGACTCGGCCGCCGGCTCGGCGCGCTGTCCGCACCGGCCGAGGGCAGCGCGATCCGGGTGCTGGACGGGCTCTCCCGGATCCAGGCCGCGATGGACGAGGCCACCGAGGCGTGCACCACCGAGGTGCTCACCGTGCAGCCCGGCGGCATCCGCCGGGAGGCCGAGCTGACCGAGGGCCTGCACCGGGCGCTGGCCCTGCGCGGCCGGGGCGTGCGCATGCGCGACCTGTACACGCACGTGGCCCGGCACGGCCAGGGGCTGCTCAACTACCTGGAGCTGATGGGCGACACGGTCGAGGCCCGGACGCTGGACGAGGTCATCGACCGGCTCATCCTGTTCGACCGCACGGTGGCCTTCATCCCCGCCAACGCCGACCGCACCATGGCCCTGGAGCTGCGCCACCCGGCCCTCGTGGAGTACCTGGTGACGGTCTTCGAACGCCTCTGGCGCCTCGCCATCCCGCTCACCGCGCCGCTACCCGACACCGGCATCGAGGGCATCTCGCACCGCGAGCAGTCCATCGCCGCGCTGCTCGCCGAGGGACACCAGGACGCGGTGATCGCCGAGCGGCTCGGCATCAGCGTGCGCACCTGCCGCGCCCACATCGCCCGCCTGTCGGAGACCCTCGGCGCGGCCAGCCGTACCCAGCTGGGTGTGCGGATCGCCCAGGTCGGCCTGGACGGCCACCGCGGCGCCGGGCTGCCGGCCCGCGCGCTCACGGTTCCTGGTCAAGAATCCCCGAGCGTGCGATGAGATAGCCGAGCTGGGCGCGGCTGTCGCTGCCGAGGGTGGCGGCGAGCTTGGCGATGTGCAGCCGGGCGGTGCGGACGTTCATGCCGAGCCGGTCGGCGATGTGGGCGTCGGTGTGGCCCTCGACCAGGAGGGCCACGATGGCCAGCTGGCGGGGCGTGACGCCGTCGAGGGAGGGCTGCGGGGCGGTCTGCGGGTACAGGGGCGTGGCCAGGCGCCACAGGCGGTCGAAGGCGGTGGCGAGGAACCCGACGATGGCGGGGTGGCGGATCTCCACGGCGAGGGTCCGGTCGGCGTTCGCCGGGATGAAGGCGACCGTGCGGTCCACGACGATGAGGCGGTCGGTGATCTCGTCGAGGGTGCGGGCCTCGACGTCGCCTCTGAGCTGCTCGTAGCGGGCCACCACCGAGGGCGCGTGCCGCAGGGTGTGCTGGTAGAGCGTGCGGATCCGGCCGCCCCGGTCGAGGAACGCCTGGTCCCGGCCGAGAGCCTGGGCGCGCGCCTCGTCGGACGCCCGGGTGTGGCTGACGTGCGGCTGGACGGCGAGCAGTTCGCCGCTGCTGCCTGCCATGGCCCGCTCGATCGCCCGGCCGATGCCGCGGAATCCGCTGAGGACGGCGATCACCGGCGGGTCGTCGGCCCCGGTGGGCCCGGCGTCGGTCCGCATCAGCGGGGCGAACAGCTCGGCCAGCCGGACCTCGCGCCGCCGTTCGTCGGCGATGCGGTCCTGAGAGGCCAGCAGCAACCGGTGCAGGGCGACGGCGGGTGCGAGGGGCTCCAGTCTGTCCAGGTCCCCGACCGACGGGTGCAGCAGACCGGTGTCGATCAGGCAGGGCGCTTCCTCGGCGTCCTCGGCGCGCAGGTGACCGTCGCGCAGCGCGCGTGCGTACAGTGCCGCCCCCTCGGCGCACAGGTCGTCGGCAGCGTGTGCCGCGTGCGTGGCCCGGCCCATCGTCGCCTCCCCTTGCGGACTCAGAGGTCCTGGTCCAGGATTCCCGACTGCGCTATGAGGAAGCCGAGCTGTGCCCGGCTGCCGCTGCCCAGTGCGGTCGCGAGCTTGGCGATGTGGGCCCGGCAGGTGCGCACGTTCATGCCCAGGCGCCGGGCGATGGCCTCGTCGACATGGCCCTCCACCAGCAGCTTGGCGATGGAGTGCTGGATCTCCGTGATGCCGTCGGGTGCGGTCTCGTAGGGCGCGCCGGCGCTGAGGGGGACCGCGCGGGCCCACATGAACTCGAAGACCTTGATCAGATAGCGGACGAGCCCGGGGTGCCGCAGTTCCAGGGCGATCTCCCCGTCGTCGCGCGTCGGGATGAAGGCCACGGTCTCGTCGCAGATGATCAGCCGCTCGACGAGTTCGTCGATGGTGCGGTACTCCACCTTGCCGTCGGTGAACTGGGCCACGTAGGCCAGCGTCTCCGGGCTGTAGCGGGCCGGGTGCTGGTAGAGGGTGCGGATGCGGCAGCCGCGTTCGATCAGCGGACGGTCGCGCTCGAGTGCCTTGGTGAGGGTGTGCTCCAGCCGCCGGCGGCTCGGCTGTACGGTCAGCATCTCGGTCTGGCACTGTGAGGTGGCCAGGTCCAGCGCCGCGTTGATCCGGTCGAGGCCCTCCAGCACGGTGATCGAGTGCGTGGTCGCCGTGGGCTGGGCACTGATGCTCATGAACGGCTCGAAAGCATCGGCCAGTTCGATCGACTGCCGCCTTCGCTGGCTGATCTCCTGCTCGATGGGGTTGAGCCGCTGGGCCAGGGCAATGGATGGAGGGACCGGACGCAGCCAGTTCGGGTCGTCGGGATCGGGGTGAAGGAGGGCGAACTCCATCAAACAGGGCGCCGGTTCCACATCCGCACGGGCTAGGCGTCCCGTCCGGAGAGCGTTCCCGTAAAGGCGGCGCCCGTCCTCGCACAGGTCGGTCAGCCCGTGGGGATGTGTCCGCTTAGTCTCATTTATCGCCAAATCTCCACCCCCCAGGGTCCTGAACGTGCAGGAACATGATGCATCGATTGTGTGGCCATGACGTGCCGGAATGGGCCATCGTCGTATTCGGACGGGGGAGAGGTGACCTTCAAATGAGGACGAAGCCGACTATGCATAAGAGAATGCTTCGCTCGGCGCTTGTCGCCGCCTTCTCCGCCGTGCTGGCCTTCGGAGCGATGACCGGTCACGCGGGGGCGAGGAGTGCCGCGCAGGACAGCAGCTGGCTGGTCAAGGCCGCGCCCGGCGACAGCAGTTGGCTGGTCAAGGCCGCGCCCGGCGACAGCAGTTGGCTGGTCAAGGCGGCGCCCGGTGACAGCAGTTGGGTGATCACGGCGTCCGGCACTCCGGGTGACAGCTCCTGGGTCGCTCCGGCGGACAGCTCTTGGGTCGCCCCGGCGGACAGCAGCTGGGCCGTGCGGTCATGAGCACTCCACCCGACGACCGCTCCTTCCGTCGCGAGATGGCCACGGCCTACCGCTCCGGATGGCACTTCATCGACCTGGTCACCGCCATCCCGCACAGCGGTGACTCGCTGATGGTGACGGTGTTCGGTGAGCCGGTCGTCGTGACGCGGGACGCGGACGAGGACGTGCGGGCGTACCGGTGCCTGCGCAAGCCGCGCGGAGCCCCCCAGCCCGTGCGGTGTGCCGTACGGTACGGAATGATCTTTGTGAATCTCGACCAGCGGGACCACCGGCTCGCCGAGCCGGCGGACCAGGACCTGAGGACCATCTCGGCCACCCCCCGCAGTGCCTGACGCGATTCCCCCGTCGTAAAAGATCGCTCAGGTGCTTCCCCCCGCAGCGGCGTCACCGTGACCTGAACACGGTGACGCCGCTGTCGTTTTCCAGCGGTATCTCCCGGCATCCCCCGGTATGTGCGCGCCTCCAGCGTGGCCGGAACTGTTCGCTCGCGCCCCGGCACCCCGTCACAGGTTGCCCAGCGCCCGCTCCACCTCGATCTCGATCACCACGCGCGCCGGATTGGGCGACGGCACCCGGTCGTACCGCTCGGCGTACCGCTTCTCCGCCTCCGCCACCCGGTCGGCCTGCGTCCGCACCCGCGCCCGGCCCTCCAGCGTGGCCCAGCGCCGGCCGTCCACCTGGCACACCGCGACCCGGGCGCCCTCGGCCCCCGCCGCGCGCACGTGCCGTACCTTCGCGCTGGTCCCGTTGGTGATCACCCTGGCCAGCCCGGCCGCCGCGTCGTACGTCACCCCCACCGGGACCACGTGCGGACTGCCGTCGGGCCGGAGCGTCGTCAGCGTGCACAGATGGCGTTCGCGCCAGAAGGCCAGGTACTGCTCGGAGTGGTTCACCATGCCCGCAACCTAGCCGCCCGCCCCCCTTTCCGCCCTACCGTCTCAGCCTTGAGCGGAATAGACTCAACTTTGTGTACGCTGGCTAAGTCAGCAGTGGAAGAGTGCGGCCGAGGAGGAGAACGGACGACGTGGACGCCGAGCTGACCAACAGGAGCCGGGACGCGATCAACGCGGCCAGCAGCCGGGCCGTGACCGAGGGGCACCCGGACCTCACCCCCGCTCACCTGCTGCTGGCTCTGCTCCAGGGGCAGGACAACGAGAACATCACCGACCTGCTCGCGGCCGTCGAGGCCGACCAGGCCGCCGTGCGTGCGGGCGCCGAGAAGATCCTGGCCGCGCTGCCCAGCGTGACCGGGTCCACCGTCGCGCCCCCGCAGCCCAACCGCGAGCTGCTGGCCGTGATCGCCGACGCCGGCGAGCGCGCCAGGGAACTGGGCGACGAGTACCTGTCGACCGAGCATCTGCTCATCGGCATCGCCGCGAAGGGCGGCCGGGCCGGTGAGCTGCTCGCACAGCAGGGCGCCGACGCCAAGAAGCTGCTGGAGGCCTTCAAGAAGGCCAGGGGAGGACGCCGCGTGACCACCGCCGACCCGGAGGGCCAGTACAAGGCCCTGGAGAAGTTCGGCACCGACTTCACCGCCGCCGCCCGCGAGGGCCGGCTCGACCCGGTCATCGGGCGCGACCAGGAGATCCGGCGGGTCGTGCAGGTGCTGAGCCGCCGGACGAAGAACAACCCCGTCCTCATCGGCGAGCCCGGCGTCGGCAAGACCGCCGTGGTGGAGGGGCTGGCCCAGCGGATCGTCAAGGGCGACGTGCCCTCCTCGCTGAAGGACAAGCGGCTGGTCGCGCTCGACCTCGGCGCGATGGTCGCCGGCGCCAAGTACCGCGGCGAGTTCGAGGAGCGGCTGAAGGCCGTCCTCGCCGAGATCAAGGACTCCGACGGGCAGATCATCACCTTCATCGACGAGCTGCACACCGTCGTCGGCGCGGGCGCCGGCGGCGACTCCGCCATGGACGCGGGCAACATGCTCAAGCCGATGCTGGCCCGCGGCGAGCTGCGCATGGTCGGCGCCACCACGCTGGACGAGTACCGCGAGCGGATCGAGAAGGACCCCGCCCTGGAGCGCCGCTTCCAGCAGGTGCTGGTCGCCGAGCCCACCGTGGAGGACACCATCGCGATCCTGCGCGGCCTGAAGGGCCGGTACGAGGCGCACCACAAGGTGCAGATCGCCGACAGCGCGCTGGTGGCGGCGGCCACCCTCTCCGACCGCTACATCACCTCCCGCTTCCTGCCCGACAAGGCCATCGACCTCGTCGACGAGGCTGCCTCACGGCTGCGCATGGAGATCGACTCCTCCCCGGTCGAGATCGACGAACTCCAGCGCGCCGTCGACCGGCTGAAGATGGAGGAGCTGGCGATCGCCAAGGAGACCGACCCGGCCTCCGTGGCCCGCCTGGAGAAGCTGCGCCGCGACCTCGCCGACAGGGAGGAGGAGCTGCGGCACCTCACCGCCCGCTGGGAGAAGGAGAAGCAGTCCCTCAACCGGGTCGGCGAGCTGAAGGAGAAGCTGGACGACCTGCGCGTCCAGGCCGAACGCGCCCAGCGCGACGGCGACTTCGACACCGCCGCCAAGCTGCTCTACGGCGAGATCCCGGGCCTGGAGAAGGAACTGGAGGCCGCCTCCGAGGCCGAGGAGGAGGTCGCCAGGGACACCATGGTCAAGGAGGAGGTCGGCTCCGACGACATCGCCGACGTCGTCGCCGCCTGGACCGGCATCCCGGCCGGCCGCCTGCTGGAGGGCGAGACGCAGAAGCTGCTGCGCATGGAGGAGGAGATCGGCAAGCGGCTCATCGGCCAGAGCGAGGCCGTACGGGCGGTCTCGGACGCCGTACGGCGCTCGCGGGCCGGCATCGCCGACCCCGACCGGCCCACCGGATCCTTCCTGTTCCTCGGGCCCACCGGCGTCGGCAAGACCGAACTCGCCAAGGCGCTCGCCGACTTCCTCTTCGACGACGAGCGGGCCATGGTCCGCATCGACATGTCGGAGTACAGCGAGAAGCACAGCGTGTCCCGGCTGGTCGGCGCGCCCCCCGGGTACGTCGGCTACGAGGAGGGCGGCCAGCTCACCGAGGCGGTCCGCCGCCGCCCGTACTCCGTCATCCTGCTGGACGAGGTGGAGAAGGCCCACCCGGAGGTCTTCGACATCCTGCTCCAGGTGCTGGACGACGGACGCCTGACGGACGGTCAGGGCCGCACGGTCGACTTCCGCAACACCATCCTGGTGCTCACCTCCAACCTGGGCAGCCAGTTCCTGGTCGACCCGCTCAGGAGCGAGGAGGAGAAGCGGGAGCAGGTCCTGGAGGTGGTCCGGGCCTCCTTCAAGCCGGAGTTCCTCAACCGCCTGGACGACCTGGTGGTCTTCTCGGCCCTGACCAGGCCCGAGCTGGAGCGGATCGCCCAGCTGCAGATCGAGCGCCTGGGCAGGCGGCTGGCCGAACGCCGGCTCACCCTGGACGTCACGCCCGAGGCGCTGGCCTGGCTCGCCGAGGAGGGCCTGGACCCGGCCTACGGCGCCCGCCCGCTGCGCCGCCTCGTCCAGAGCGCCATCGGCGACCGCCTCGCCAAGGAGATCCTCGCCGGCGACGTCAAGGACGGCGACACGGTGCGCGTCGACCGCTTCGGCGACGGCCTGCTGGTCGGACCGCCGACCGGGAAGACGCTGTGACGCTCACACGGTGAACGCCGAGAAACGTACGAGGGCCTGCCGAGGGCCCTCGTACGTCACGTCGATCTGCACCGCGTTCGCACCGATGCCGGGCGGCGCCGTGACCTCGCTGTCCATGTCCACGCAGAAGTCCGCCCCGCCGCCGACGCAGAAGCCGGTGTCCGGGTCGGGCGCCCGCGGGTAGGTGCGCCGCAGCCACGACCACAGCTCGGCCCGGGGCACGCGGAACTCGGCCTCGTAGTCGGTGTCCAGCCACGTCCGGACCGTGCACCTGCCCTCGAACGCCCCGTCCGGGAGCCTCGCCCCGCCGAAAGCCAGCGCCTCGGCGCACGGCACCTTCTCCGGGGCCCCGCCCAGCGGGTAGTCCGAGGTCGCGAACCGCACCGCCATCACCGCCAGCCCGGCCAGGATCAGTCCGGGCAGCGCCAGGATCGCCGCGACGGTTCCCCACCTGGTACGACCCCGTTCCGCCACCCGTGCCCCCACCTGCGCCCCCGCCCCTGTCACGGCCCACCGCCCCATCGGCCGGAATCATGTCAGCCAAAGGCGGACAGGGGGGCGTCGGGGCTTGCCTCCCCCCTCCCCGCATGGGGGAGGATGGCGGAATCCGCATGAAGGGAAGTACACGGTGACCATCGACCCGTCCTCGATTCCGAACTTCGGGGGCCAGCCCGAACCGCAGCCCCAAGGACCGGCGGGCCCCGTCGTCCCGGATCAGGATCTTGTGAAGCAGCTCCTCGACCAGATGGAGCTGAAGTACGTAGTCGACGAGGAGGGTGACCTCGCGGCGCCGTGGGAGCAGTTCCGCACCTACTTCATGTTCCGCGGAGAGGCCGAGCAGGCCGTCTTCTCGGTGCGGACGTTCTACGACCGCCCCCACAAGATCGACGAGAAGCCGCAGCTGCTGGAGTCCGTCGACGACTGGAACCGCCGCACCCTGTGGCCCAAGGTGTACACCCACACCCATGACGACGGCACCGTCCGGCTGATCGGCGAGGCCCAGATGCTGATCGGCACGGGCGTCGACATCAACCACTTCGTCTCCTCGACCGTCAGCTGGGTGCGGGCCGCCATCGAGTTCGACCGCTGGCTCGTCGAGCAGCTCGGCCTGGAGCAGGAGGTCAACGAGGCGGACCAGCCCGAGAACCCCGAGGACGACGCCGAGTAGCGCGCGCGTCCCCGTCTACAGTGGCTTGTGCGCGTACACCACCAGGTACGCGCCGTAGGCATAGCTGAGCCCGGCCAGGGCCGCGACCAGCACGGTCGCGTGCCAGGGCCGGGCTCGCGCCGTTCGCGCCAGGCTCCGCGCCGGCGGCAGCAGCAGCGGGAACGCCGGCAGCAGGAACCGCGGCTTGCACTCGAAGAAGCCCGACCCGCCGAGCACGACCAGCAGCAGCACCCCGCTGAACACCAGCAGCGGCAGCGGGGCGCGGTCCAGCACCAGCAGGGCGTACAGCACCGTGGCCGCCGCGACCAGGACCAGCGCCATCGGGAACACGAACCGGCTGCCGTGCAGCAGCATCGAGCGCAGGAACAGCAGCGTGCCGTGCCCGAAGTCGAACGTCGACCCCCACAGCCGCTGCACCTCGAAGTAGCCCCCGAACAGGTCCCCCCTGCGCCGGCCGACCCACAGCACGTACGCCGTCCAGCCCAGCGGGGCGAGCGCCGCGCCCGTCCACAGCCTGGGGGAAACCCTTCCGCGCCGCCGCCACAGCTCGGCCCCGGCCGCGGCCACCACCGCGACGGCGACCGCGAACCCGTTCGGCCTCGCCAGCCCGGCGCCCGCCGCGAGCGCGCCCGCCCACAGCCAGTTCCCGGCCAGCACCGCGTACAGCGACCAGGCCGCGAACGCGGTCAGCACCGGCTCGGTGTACGCCATCGACAGCACCACCGCGTGCGGCAGCAGCCCCCACAGCAGCACCAGCGCGACACCGGTGGCCGGCCCGTGCAGCCGCGTGCCGACCGCGTGGATCCCGGCGGCGGCCACGGCGGCCCCGGCCCACGAGATCAGCAGCCCGGCCGCGCCCCCGCCGAGGGGGGTCAGCGCGGTCACCGCCCGCAGCAGCGCCGGGTACAGCGGGAAGAACGCGAGGTCGCTGTGCGGGCCCGGCTCGTGGGAGGGCAGGTCGTGCCCGTAGCCGTGGGCGGCGATGCCCAGGTACCACACCGAGTCCCAGGACCGCGCGAGCAGCCGCAGCGGATCCCGGCCGGCGACATGCGCGACGAGCGCCAGCACGGCCGCACCGGTGAGCCGCACCCCGAGGAAGAGGCCCACGGCGACACCGCCCGCACGCAGCAACGACGGCCCGGTACGGTCCCCCCGCACCGGCTTCGGAGCGGCCCGGGACGGGGCGGGGGCCGGGACACGGGTCGGACTGGCGTGGGTCGGACTGGCGTGGGTCACATCTGAGCACCATGCGCGAGAAGACGGCACGTCCGCACGGTGCAGCGCCGGTGTGGCGCTTGGGGTCACCCGTCTGCGGGGCCGCATGCGGACACGGTCCCGCGCCTCTACGGGGTGCTCACAGCGCCCGGAGCCGTTCGGCCGCCTCCCGCAGCACGTCCTCCCTCTTGCAGAACGCGAAGCGCACGTACGGCGCCCCCGCCTCCCGGTCGTCGTAGAACACGGCGTTGGGAATGGCGACCACACCCGCGCGTTCCGGCAGGGCCCGGCAGAAGGCGAAGCCGTCCTTCTCACCGAGGGGCCGGATGTCGGTGGTGATGAAGTAGGTGCCGGACGGCACGAAGACCTCGAACCCCGCCTCCGCCAGCCCCTGCGCCAGGATGTCCCGCCGGACCAGCATGGACCGGCGGAACTCCTCGAAGTAGGAGTCGGGCAGAGCGAGGGCCTCGGCCACCGCGTACTGGAAGGGGCCGGAGGAGACGTACGTCAGGAACTGCTTCACCGAGCGCACCGCGGTCACCAGCTCCGGCGCGGACGTCACCCACCCCACCTTCCAGCCCGTGAAGGAGAACGTCTTGCCGGCCGAGCCGATCGTCACCGTGCGGTCGCGCATGCCGGGGAAGGAGGCGAGGGGCAGGTGTTCGGCGTCGTCGAAGACCAGGTGTTCGTAGACCTCGTCCGTGACCACCAGCAGGTCCCGCTCGACCGCCAGCTCGGCGATCGCGGCCAGCTCGGGGCGGGTGAGGACCGTGCCCGTCGGGTTGTGCGGGGTGTTGATCAGCAGCAGCCGGGTGCGGTCGGTGACGGCGGCGCGCAGCTCGTCCAGGTCCAGGCGGAAGGAGCCCTCGTGCGGGCGCAGGGTGACCGGCACGCGCGTGCCGCCCGCCATCGCGATGCTCGCCGCGTAGGAGTCGTAGTACGGCTCCAGGGCGACGACCTCGTCACCCGGCTCCACCAGCGCCAGCAGCGCCGCCGCGATCGCCTCCGTGGCGCCCGCCGTGACCAGCACCTCGGTGTCGGGGTCGTAGCTCAGCCCGTACCGGCGCTGTTGGTGCGCGGCGATCGCGGTGCGCAGCTCCGGGATGCCCGGGCCCGGCGGGTACTGGTTGCCGCGGCCCTCGCGCAGCGCCCGCACCGCCGCCTCCCGCACCTCCTCGGGTCCGTCGGTGTCGGGGAAGCCCTGGCCGAGGTTGATCGACCCGGTCGACAGGGCGAGCGCGGACATCTCGGCGAAGATCGTCGTACCGAACTCGGCCAGCCGGCGGTTCAGGTGAGGGCGTGCGCTGGAGGTCATGCCGGCCATCCTGCGCCCAAGCTCTGGAGTTCCTCAACTCTGCTTTGCGCCCCGAGGCGGCCGGGCATCCCCCGGGCACGGCGGTCCACGGGGGGCCGCTTCGGGGGAACGGAAGGAGGGTGACGCCATGGTTGCGGGCATCATCTTCATCCTGGTCGTGGTGGCGATCGTGGGGTGCACGGCGCTGGCGGGCGGGTCGCGGAGCCGGCGACGCGCGGTGCCGCCGGGGAAGGGCGGCAGCCGTCCGTCCCGGTCCCGGACGTACCGCTCGGCGTCCTCGTCGGGGGCGGCCGGGGGCGGCGCCAGCTGGTGGGCCGGTGACTCGGGGTCGTCCTCGGGGAGCCACGGGGGACACCACGGCGGCCACCACTCCTGCGGGGGCGGCCACTCGTGCGGGGGCGGGCACGGCTGCGGAGGGGGTGGCGGATGCGGGGGAGGCGGCGGCTGCGGCGGCGGATGCGGGGGAGGCGGCTGATGCGGGGCAGGCGCGCTGCTCTTTCGGGCGCCCGCCGGTGACGACGGCCGGTGGGCGCCGGACCGTGTGAGGCGTTCGGTGCTTGCGTGACCTGGGGCCGGACCTCGCCGTTGTGTTCAGCGTGCCCGGCGCTTGCGGGTCGTTCCGCGCGCCAGGCGTGCGCCGTGGTTGAACAGTTGAACTGTGGAGTCCCCTGAGGGATGGAAACCCCACGAAGTTGGGTAAAAACGCTGTGGGGGTGCCTCTGTTCATGATTCCCTCTAAATCGCCAACGCAGCCCCCGGATTGTCCCTGAGACTGCCCACTCCGGCGGAGCCGGCTGGGCTGACGTGGCCGATCTCCCCCTCATCGCGTGTTAGCGGAGCCGACCCATGCTCACGACCCTGAACACCTCCTACACCGATACGCGCGCCGCCGACCTAGCCTGGGCCCTGGGACGCGAACCGCTGCCGGCCCTGGCCACCCTCGACCTGGAACTGACCGATGCGAAGCTCCAGTTGAGACTGCTCGGCGCGTCCCACCAGGTACTGCTGGACCAGGAGCGCGGCAACTGCTCGGAGACGGTCGCGTGCATCCCCGGCTCCAGCACCCCCCTGCCGCTCGGCGTGGCCAAGCGGGTCGGCGACTGGGAGTACGAGTTCGCGGCGCGCGTCGAGGTGCTCACGCCCGGCTCCTTCGCGGGCCGCGCCCAGGAGTTGCTGGCGCTCGTCTCCGACCACCCGCACGGCCTCGTCGGCGTCTTCCCCGGCAGCCCGCACGCCTTCACCGCGATGCTGGCCCAGCGCCACGAGGGCCAGGTGCACTGGCGTACCTGGCACGCCTACCCGCAGGACGGGCAGCTGGTGGCCACCCGGACCCGGGTCGGGGTGCGGGTGCCGGTGGGCAGCGCCGGTTGACCCAAGATCGATGACATAAACCCACGGGGGCTCAACTGGCCCCAGATCCACACGTGTGGGTGACGAAGCGTCCCGAGCCCGTGACGTAACGTCGCAGGGTGATCGAACCGCACGCCCCCGCGCCCCCGGGCGCCCCGCCCCCCTGGGCGGGTCCGGCCCTGCTGCCCGTCCGGCCCGGCACCGGGCGGTTCCTGGTCCTCGTGTGCGTCTTCGTCTGCGCGGCCTGCGGACTCGTGTACGAACTCGAACTCGTCGCGTTCGCCTCGTACTTGATCGGCGACTCGGTCACCCAGGCCTCCGTCGTGCTCTCCGTGATGGTGTTCGCGATGGGTATCGGTTCCCTCGCCGCCAAACGGCTGCGCTGGCACGCCGCCGCCGGCTTCGGCGCGATCGAGACCGCGCTCGCCCTGGTCGGCGGGTGCAGCGCGATGGTGCTGTACGCCGTCTTCGCCTGGACCGGCGGCTGGGGCGGGCTGTGGGCCGAGGGCCCGCGCTGCCTGCTGGTCGCCTTCTCCCTCGCCATCGGCCTGCTCATCGGGGCCGAGGTCCCGCTGCTGATGGAGCTGATCCAGCGCATCCGCCGGCAGGACGCGGGCGGCGCGGTGGCCGACCTGTTCGCGGCGGACTACGTCGGCGCGCTGGTCGGCGGTCTCGCCTTTCCCTTCCTTCTCCTGCCGTTCCTCGGCCAGTTGACCGGCGCGCTGCTCACCGGCACGGTCAACGTCGTCGCCGGCGGCGCCCTGGTCCTCGGCCTGTTCCGCCGCGACCTGACCCGGCGGGCCCGCTGGACCCTGCTCCTCGTCGGCCTCACCGTCCTCGGCGTCCTCGCCTCCGCCGCCGCCCTCGCCGGCGACTTCGAACGCGCCGCCCGGCGCGCCGTGTACGGCACGGACGTCCGGGTCGCCGAACAGACCGACGGCCAGGAGGTCGTCCTGACCGGCGGCAGCGGCGGCGCGCCCCTCGACCTCTTCCTGGACGGCCGGCTGCGCGTCGGCGGCCGCGACGAACGCCGGTACGCCGAGGCCCTCGTGCACCCCGTGCTGTCCGGCGGCCCGCACGCGCGCGTGCTGATCCTGGGTGGCGGCGACGGCCTGGCCGCCCGCGAGGCGCTGCGCCACGGCGGGGTGCGCCGCGTCGACGTCGTCGAACTCGACCCCGGCCTGATCCGCCTGGCCCGCCACGACCCCGGCCTCACCGCCGCCAACGGCCACGTCTACGACGACCCCCGCGTACGCACCGTCACGGCCGACGCCCTCGGCTGGCTGCGCGGGGCGCCCGCGGCGGCGTACGACGTCGTGATCGCCGACCTCCCCGACCCGGGCATCACCGCCAGCACCAAGCTGTACTCCGAGGAGTTCTACGGCCTGGCCCGCCGCGTCCTCGCCCCCGGCGGCCGGCTCGTCGTCCACGCCGGGTCCGTCACCACCCGCCCCCGCGTCTTCTGGACGGTCGCCGCGACCCTGCGCGCCGCCGGCTTCGCCGGCTGCCCCTACCGCGTCGTCGGCCACGACTTTGGCTTCCCGGCCGGCCCCGACCGCTCGGCGGCCGCGTCCGGCGCCCCGCACGACTGGGGCTTCCTGCTGGCCCGGCCCGGCACCACCCCACCGCCGCTCCGCCTGACCCCCGGCCGGCTGCGCACACTCACCCCGGCGGCGCTGACAGCGGACGCCGGAGCAGCGGAACGCACCCGCATCGAGGGCCTGCCGGCGTCGACCCTCGTCCATCCCCGGTACTGAGGAGCCGGTCCGGTACCGAGGAGCCCGTCAGGTGGGGGTACTTTCCGGGGACACCTGGGTAGGCTCAGCGGACATGGAGCACCAGGTCTTCGTCCCGGTCCCGCCCGCCCAGCTCGGCGTCGCGCTCGCCGACCCGGTGCGCGTCGCCCGCGCGCTGCCCGGCCTGCAACAGGACGCCGGCGCCGAACCCGTCGCCGGGCGCCTGAAGCTCCGCGTCGGCGGACACTCCGTCACCTACCGGGGTACGGCACGGGTGGTGGCCCGCGACGACGGCACGTACGCCGTCGAGGCCGACGCCACCGAGGCCCGCGGCACCGGCGCCGTGAAGCTCGCCCTCACCCTGCGCCTCGCGGACACCGAGGGCGGTACGACGGTCACGGCCGAGGGCACGGCGGACGCGGACGGCCGTATCGCGGAACTCCCGCCGGACACGGTGCACGCGGCGGCGACCCGCCTGCTGAACCGTTTCCTGGAGAACCTGGCGACGGCACCGGAGCCGGAAGCGGCGCCGGAGCCCGAAGAGGAGCACACGCCCGAAGAGGAGCACACGTCCGTCTTCGACACCGAGGTCCCCCCGCCGTCCCTGGATGCCGCCGCCGACGAGGACGTGGCCGCCGGCACCCCGGCCGGCGGCCTGTCCGAGGACTTCGCCGACACCGGCGAGCCGCCCGCCGAGGCCGCGCACGCCCGCCGCACGATGATCGGCCGCAGCGCGGAGGAGGTCGACCACGCACCCCCGCGGGGCCGCTACGCCCCGGTGCCGGCCCCCCAGACGGTGACGGCGAGCTCGGCCCTGCGCTGGGCGGCGCCCGCGGCGGCACTGGCGGTGGCGTCGGCGATCGTCGTGACCCGGGCCCTGCGCAAACGCCGCTGAGCGCAAGCGCCCCCTAAGGCGCTGCGGCCCGCAGCCGCAACCGGGGCCGGTTCCCCCAGTAGTGTCGTCCCGTGAGCAACGAAGACATCACGCTGACCGCAGGCGAAGCGGAAGTACGTGTCAGCCCCGCGGGCGGCGGCCGCGTCGGCAGCCTCCGGATCGGCTCCCTGGAACTGCTGAGGCAAGGGCCCCGCTACGGCTGCTTCCCGATGGTGCCCTGGTGCGGCCGTATCCGCGAGGGCCGTTTCCTGGACGGCGGCGCCGTCCGCCAGATGCCGCTCAACTCCCCGCCCCACGCCATCCACGGCACCGCCCGCGACGGCGCCTGGCGCACCGCGCGCGTCGCGGAGAACGAGGCGGTGCTCACGTACGACCTGGTCGAGCCCTGGCCGCACCCCGGCCGCGTCACCCAGGTCGTCACGCTCGCCGAGGACAGCCTGACCCTGACCATGTCGGTGGAGGCGCGCGACGACTCCTTCCCGGCGCAGATCGGCTGGCACCCCTGGTTCAACCGGAACCTGGGCGGCGAGGACGTGGCCCTCGACTTCAAGCCCGCCTGGCAGGAGGAGCGCGGCGAGGACCATCTGCCCACCGGCAACCGGATCGACCCCGCGCCCGGCCCCTGGGACGACTGCTTCGGCATGCCCGGCGGCGTCGACGTCAGCCTCACCTGGCCGGGGCAGCTGGAGCTGAAGGTGACCAGCCGGGAGGAGTGGGTGGTGGTCTACGACGAGCAGGCCGAGGCCGTCTGCGTGGAGCCGCAGACCGGCCCGCCCAACGGCCTGAACACCGCCCCGCGCCTGGTCACGCCCCTGGAGCCGCTGGAGGCGAGCACCGCCTGGAGCTGGCGGCGCCTTTAAGCTGGTCGGCATGACGGACGTACGCGGCGCGCTGCTGCAGCAGATCAAGGACAAGGCCGTGGTGCACGGCAAGGTGACCCTCTCCTCGGGTCTGGAGGCCGACTACTACGTCGACCTGCGCCGCATCACCCTCGACGGCGAGGCCGCCCCGCTGGTCGGCCAGGTGCTCCTGGACCTGACCGCGGACCTGGAGTTCGACGCGGTCGGCGGCCTGACCATGGGCGCCGACCCGGTGGCCGCGGCCATGCTGCACGCCGCCGCCGCGCGCGGGAAGAGGCTCGACGCGTTCGTGGTACGCAAGGCCGCGAAGGCGCACGGGCTGCAGCGGCGGGTCGAGGGCCCGGAGATCAGGGGCCGCCGGGTCCTGGTCGTCGAGGACACCTCCACCACCGGCGGCTCGCCGCTCACCGCCGTGGAGGCCGTGCGGGAGGCCGGCGCCGAGGTCGTCGCCGTCGCGACCATCGTGGACCGGGCCACCGGCGCCGCGGAGAAGATCGAGGCCGGTGCGGGCGTTCCGTACCGTTTCGCCTTCTCGAAGGATGAACTGGGTCTGGACTGACGACGCGGAGTGACCTGGACTTGTCCGGCGCATGGACCAGCGGTCCATGTCTGGAAAGATGGGGACGACGACGGCGTCGAAACCCTCAGGTCTAGGTCAGGGCCGTAACGCACAACCCCAACCCGCAACACAAGGAGCGGACAGATGCCCATCGCAACCCCCGAGGTCTACAACGAGATGCTCGACCGGGCGAAGGCAGGCAAGTTCGCCTACCCGGCCATCAACGTCACCTCGAGCCAGACCCTGAACGCGGCGCTGCGCGGCTTCGCGGAGGCGGAGAGCGACGGCATCGTCCAGATCTCTACCGGCGGTGCCGAGTTCCTCGGCGGCCAGTACAGCAAGGACATGGTCACCGGCGCGGTCGCGCTCGCCGAGTACGCGCACATCCTCGCCGAGAAGTACCCGGTCAACATCGCGCTGCACACCGACCACTGCCCGAAGGACAAGCTCGACGGGTACGTGCGTCCGCTGCTCGCGCTCTCCGAGGAGCGCGTGAAGGCCGGCCGGAACCCGCTGTTCCAGTCCCACATGTGGGACGGCTCCGCCGAGACCCTCGCCGACAACCTGGCCATCGCGCAGGAGCTGCTGGAGCAGGCCCGCCGGGCGAACATCATCCTCGAGGTGGAGATCACCCCGACCGGCGGCGAGGAGGACGGCGTCTCCCACGAGATCAACGACTCCCTCTACACCACGGTCGACGACGCGATCCGCACCGCCGAGGCCCTGGGCCTGGGCGAGAAGGGCCGCTACCTGCTGGCCGCGTCCTTCGGCAACGTCCACGGCGTGTACAAGCCGGGCAACGTCGTCCTGCGCCCCGAGCTGCTGAAGGAGCTGAACGAGGGCGTCGCCGCCAAGTTCGGCAAGGCCTCCCCGTTCGACTTCGTCTTCCACGGCGGCTCCGGCTCCAGCGAGCAGGAGATCCTCACCGCGCTCGACAACGGCGTGGTGAAGATGAACATCGACACCGACACCCAGTACGCCTTCACCCGTCCGGTCGCCGCGCACATGTTCCAGAACTACGACGGCGTCCTGAAGGTCGACGGCGAGGTCGGCAACAAGAAGGCCTACGACCCGCGCACCTGGGGCAAGCTGGCCGAGGCGAGCATGGCCGCCCGCGTCGTCCAGGCCACGCAGCACCTGCGCTCGGCGGGCAACAAGATCAAGTAAGCGGTACGTCCGTTCCGCACCGGGCCCGGCGGCTGTCCTCGGTCGCCGGGCCGCTGTATACCTGGGACGTGCCCGATGTCCGGCTGGCCTCTTCCCAGGGCAAGTGGATCCTGCTCACCACGGTCCTCGGCTCCAGCATGGCGCTGCTGGACTCGACCGTCGTCAACGTGGCGCTGCCGCGCATCGGCGACGACCTCGGCGCGAGCCTCGCCGCGCTGCAGTGGACGGTCAACGCGTACATGGTCACGCTGGCCGGTCTGATCCTGCTCGGCGGCTCGCTCGGGGATCACTACGGCCGCCGGAAGATCTTCGTGCTGGGCGTGATCTGGTTCGCGGCGGGGTCCCTGCTGTGCGGCCTGGCGCCGAATGCGGGGATCCTCATCGCCGCGCGGGCGTTGCAGGGCGTCGGCGGCGCCCTGCTGACCCCCGGCTCCCTGGCGATCATCCAGGCGTCCTTCCACCCCGACGACCGCAGCCGGGCCGTGGGCCTGTGGTCCGGGTTCGGCGGGATCGGGGCCGCGGTCGGCCCGTTCCTCGGCGGCTGGCTGGTCGCCGGGCCCGGCTGGCGCTGGGTGTTCCTGCTGAACGTGCCGCTGGCGCTGCTGTGCGTACCGGTGGCGCTGCGGCACGTCCCGGAGTCGGCGGACGGCGGCAGGCACGCCCGCTTCGACGTGCTCGGCGCCGCGCTGGGCGCGCTGGCCCTGGCGTTGCTGACATACGCGCTGATCGAGGCGAGGGCGGGCGCACTGACGGTGGCCCTGACGGCGGCGGCGGGCCTGGCGGCCGCGGTGGCCTTCGTGCTGGTCGAACGGCGCCGCCCGGACCCGATGCTCCCTCTGGGCGTCTTCGCCTCACGCCAGTTCAGCGCGGTCAACCTGGTCACCCTGTGCGTGTACGCGGCGTTCGGCGGCTTCTTCTTCCTCACCGCGCTCCAGCTCCAGGTCGTGGCGGGCTACTCCCCGCTCAAGGCCGGTACGGCCCTGCTGCCGACGACGGCCCTGATGCTGCTCCTCTCCTCCCGCTCCGGCGCCCTGGCCGACCGGACGGGACCGCGCCTGCCCCTGACGGTCGGCCCGCTGCTGTGCGCGGCCGCGATGCTGCTGATGCTGCGGGTGGGCAAGGGCGCGTCCTATCCCGCCGACGTGCTCCCGGCCGTCCTCGTCATGGGCGCCGGCATGGTGACCCTCGTCGCGCCGCTGACCGCCACGGTCCTCGCCTCGGTGGACGCCTCCCGGGCGGGCCTGGCCAGCGGCGTCAACAACGCGGCGGCGCGCGCGGCGGGCCTGGTCGCGGTGGCCGCCCTGCCCCTGCTGGCCGGGATGGGCCCGGACGCGTACCGGGTCCCGTCCGCCTTCGACGCGGCCTTCCGGCGGGCCATGCCGATCTGCGCCGGGGTGCTCGTGGCCGGCTCCCTGCTGGCCTTCGCCCTGGTGCGCCGCCCACCGCCGGGCTGCCGCCGCCCGGACTGCCGCACGCACGGCAACGTGACGGCGCCGCCTCTGGAGGGAGAGCGCCGGGGGCAGCCGTCGTAGCGACCGGGACCGGCCCGGGGGCCGGCACCCCGCGCCTGTCACCCGCGTACGCCAGACTGGACCCATGACCATCCACGAAAACTTTCTCGGCGGCCCGCCCCCCACCCACCTCCCCGACGACCCCGAGCCCCGCGAGCAGCTCGCCGCCGGCGCCGCCCCCGCGGACGTCGCCGCCAAGTACCCCACATCCTCCCTCGCCTGGGCCCAGCTGGCCGACGATGCGTTCGAGCGCGGCGCGGTCGTGGAGTCGTACGCCTACGCCCGTACCGGCTACCACCGCGGCCTGGACGCCCTGCGCCGCAGCGGCTGGAAGGGCCACGGTCCCGTGCCCTGGGAGCACGAGCCCAACCGCGGCTTCCTGCGCGCCCTGCATGCCCTCGCCCGCGCCGCGCAGGCGATCGGCGAGCAGGAGGAGTACGAGCGCTGCACCCAGTTCCTGAAGGACTCCTCCCCGACGGCGGCCCAGACCCTGGGCTAGCCCCACGTGCCGGTGTGGCCCGTCTGGCACAGGCGGGCCTTGCCGTATCCGGGGTCCATTGCGGAGGATGCCGGTGGGGACCGGGGCCCCCGTGCCGGCATCGGCAGGGGCGGACCGCTACCCGGAGCTACAACAGGAGACAGCGATGTCCCAACCGGCTCAGCAGTCCACACAGACTCAGGAGCCCGAGACTCCGCATCTCGATTTCGCCGGCACGACGCCTTACGAGGACTACGTCAGGGCGGACGTGCTCACCCACCTCCAGCACACCCTCTCCGACGATCCCGGAGAGATGGTCTTCCTGGTCACGACCCAGGTGATGGAGCTGTGGTTCACCGTCATCGTCCACGAGTGGGAGACCGCGGCGGCCGCCCTGCGCGGTGACGACGTACCGGCCGCGATCGCCGCGCTGAAGCGTTCCGTACGGGAACTGGAGGCGCTCAACGCCTCCTGGACACCGCTCGGCCAGCTCACCCCGGCGCAGTTCAACTCCTACCGGTCCGCCCTCGGCGAGGGCTCCGGCTTCCAGTCGGCGATGTACCGGCGCATGGAGTTCCTGCTCGGCGAGAAGTCCGCGTCCATGCTGGTCCCGCACCGCGGCGCCCCCCGCGCCCACGCGGAACTTCAGAAGGCGCTGCACGAGCCGAGCTTGTACGACGAGGCGCTGCGGCTGCTGGCCCGGTGCGGCCACGCCATCCCCGGGTCCGTCCTGCACCGGGACGTCTCGCAGCGCTACGAGCCCTCCGACCAGGTCGAGCGGGCCTGGGCGGCGGTCTACGCCGGTGACCAGGACGCCGAACTCGTCCGCCTCGGCGAGGCGCTGACCGACGTGGCCGAACTGGTGTGGCGCTGGCGCAACGACCACCTGGTGGCCACCCGCCGCGCGATGGGCGCCAAGCCCGGCACCGGCGGCTCGGCCGGCGTCGCCTGGCTGGAGAAGCGCGCCCGCAAGAACGTCTTCCCGGAGCTGTGGACGGCGAGGTCCCATGTCTGAACTGTCCGAACCGGCCCTGGAAGCGGAGAAGCTGGACGCGGCGGACGAACTCGCCCCGCTCCGCGACCGCTTCGTCCTCGACGACGTGGTCTACCTCGACGGCAACTCCCTCGGCGCGCTCCCCGCGAACGTCCCCGACCGGGTGGCCGACGTGGTCCGCCGCCAGTGGGGCGAGCTGCGCATCCGCTCCTGGGAGGACAGCGGCTGGTGGACCGCGCCCGAGCGGATCGGCGACCGGATCGCCCCGCTGGTCGGCGCGGCGGCCGGGCAGATCGTCGTCGGCGACTCCACAAGCGTCAACGTCTTCAAGGCACTTGTGGCCGCCGTACGGATGGCGGGCGAGGACCGCACCGAGATCCTGGTGGACGCCACGACGTTCCCCACGGACGGCTACATCGCCGAGTCCGCGGCCCGCCTGACCGGCCGCACCCTGCGCGCGGTGACCCCGGCCGAGGTGCCGGAGGCGCTGAGCGGCCGTACGGCGGCGGTGCTGCTCAACCACGTCGACTACCGCACCGGCCGGCTGCACGACCTGCCCGGCATGACCGCCGCGATCCACGCCGCCGGCGCCCTCGCGGTCTGGGACCTGTGCCACAGCGCGGGCGCGTTGCCGGTCGGCCTGGACGAGCACGGCGTCGACCTGGCGGTCGGCTGCACCTACAAGTACCTGAACGGCGGCCCGGGTTCACCGGCGTACCTGTACGTCCGCCGGGACCTGCAGCCCCGCTTCGACTCGCCGCTGCCCGGCTGGAACTCGCACACCGACCCGTTCGGCATGAGCCCGTCGTACGCCCCTGCGCCGGGCGCGCTGCGCGGCCGGGTCGGCACCCCGGACATCCTGTCCATGCTGGCCCTGGAGGCGGCCCTGGACGTCTGGGACGGCGTGTCCGTCTTTGCCGTCCGCGCCAAGTCCCTCGCGCTGACGGACTTCTTCCTGCGCTGCGTACGGGCGTACACCGAGCCGGGGCGCGTGGAGTGCGTGACCCCGGAACGCCACGAGGAGCGCGGCAGCCAGGTCGCGCTGCGCTGCGACGACGCGGGCGAGGTGATGAAACGCCTGATCGACCGGGGTGTCGTGGGCGACTTCCGGCATCCCGACGTCCTCCGTTTCGGCTTCACCCCGCTGTACGTCGGCTTCGCCGACACGGAGCGGGCGGCCCGCATCCTGGGGGAGGAACTGGCGTAGGGAGCGGGGCCTGAGGGTGCGGGGCCGCGCGGGAACCGCACCCTCAGGCCCCGTACCGGACCGTTTGTCCCTCACCGTGCGTGACATCCCCGTGTCCGCGCACGTCACCGGCCTGATACCGTCCCGCCCAACGGCGAACTGGTGACCAGACGCCCAACGGGTCCCATCGCCAACCACGTTCCATCGCTGAGAGGTTGGAGCATGCCGGACGACGCCGCAGCAGCCCGCGCCGCCGCCGAAGAGGAATCGGCCTTCTCGCACCCCCCGGTCGACCCCGACGCCAGCTCCGCTTACGGCAGCCACCCCGACCAGGTGATCGACTTCTACGCGCCCCGCACCGCCGCGGACTCCCCGGCACCGCTGGTGGTGGTCCTGCACGGCGGCGCCTGGCGCGCCCGCTACGACCGGCGGCACCTCACCCCCTTCGCGGACTTTCTGGCCCGCAGGGGGTTCGCGGTGGCCAACGTCGAGTACCGGCGCGGCGGCGAACCGCTGATCCCCGGGCAGAACGCGGGGACGGAAGCGGGGAGCGTCCCCCCGCCGGCCGGCCGCTGGCCCGACACCTTCGACGACGTCGCCGCCGCCCTGGACGCGCTGCCCGCCCTGGCCCGCGAGGCGCTCCCGCAGGCGGACCCGCGCCGCACGGTGCTGACGGGCCACTCGGCCGGCGGCCACCTGGCCCTGTGGGCCGCCGCCCGCCATCTCCTGCCCGCGGACGCCCCCTGGCGCACCGACCGGCCGGTCCCGCTGCGCGGTGTCGTCGCCCTCGCCCCGATCGCGGACTTCGAGGTGGCGGAGAAGCTGGAGGTGTGCGGTCACGCGAGCCTGCAACTCCTCGGCGGCCACGACACGTTCGCCGAACGCCGCCCGTACGCCGACCCCGTCCTGCTCCTCCCGACGGGCATCGCGACGACGCTGGTCCAGGGGCGCGCGGACCTGGAGGTGCCGCAGACGGTGGCCGAGTCCTATGTGGACGCGGCGGCGAAGGCCGGTGAGATGGTGGGCCTGACCCTCCTGGAGGACGTCGGCCACTTCCCCCTGATCGACCCGGCGGCGGACGCGTGCGCGGTCGTGGCGGAGGAGATCGCCCAACTGGCGTGGTAGGCGATCCGTAGTACTGGCTTGGCCCGTAGTACCTGAGAGGGACCCGTGAGAACCCCTCTGCAAGGGGACGACCGCGACCCCGGCCGCCGCCTACCGTTTTCCACGTGACCGAGACGACGCACACGCAGACGACACCGCGGGGCGCGGCCGGCAGGCCGCGCAGCCCGGAGTACCGGCTGGCCGCGGACGCGCTGAGCGGGCTGCGCCAGGACCTGTTCCACGAGGCCTTCGCCTACCGCCCGCTGCCCCGGCTCGGCGCCGACAGCCCCTTCGTGCGCCGCCGGTCCGGCCGTATGCAGGAGTACGCGACCTGGGCGCCGCACGCGGTGGTCGTCGTCCTCGGCCTGGTGGCGGCGCTGATCGGTCTGACGCGCGGGGGCGACTCCGGGGTGCCGTCCCTGCTGTGCGGGCTGCTGGCCCTGGCGCCGGTGCTGCTCACCCTGGTGCGTCCGGCCGGAGCCTTCTGGCTGTCCCTCGCCGCCTCCACGGTCACGGCGGTCTTCAGCGAGCAGGAGTGGGTCGGCCGGCCGTGGCCGCCGAGCAGCTTCGTCTCCCACCTGGTGGTGCTCACGGTCGTCGCGGTACGCACCCGCCCGCGCACGGCGGCCTGGATGTGGGTGCTGACCGGTGTGTACGGCTCCTTCGCCGCGAGCGTGCTCGGCCCCTGGCACGGTGACACCGATGTGGCCCAGATGCTGGTCCTGTCGGCGGTGCTCCTGCTGGTGGTCACCGTCCGGCACATACGCCGGGAGGCGGCGCAGGAGGTGACCGCGCAGCAGACGGTCACCGCGCACGAACGCTCCCGGCGCACCCTCCTGGAGGAGCGCACGACGATCGCCCGCGAACTGCACGACGTGGTCGCCCACCACATGTCGGTGGTCGCCATCCAGGCGGAGGCGGCGCCCTACCGGGTGGAGAATCCGCCGGAGGAGCTGGAGAAGGCGTTCGCCACGATCCGGGAGAACGCGGTGGCGGCCCTGACCGAGCTGCGCCGGGTCCTCGGCGTCGTCCGCGCCGAGGACTACGAGGCGCCGGACGCCCCGCAGCCGACCCTGGCCGACCTGGACGGACTGCTCGCCAACGTGCGGGAGGCCGGGCTGACGGTGGAGAAGGCGGTGACGGGCGCGGTGCGCGAACTGCCGCAGGGGGTGGAGCTGTCGGCGTACCGGATCGTGCAGGAGGCCCTCAGCAACACCCTGCGCCATGCGCCGGGGGCGAGCGCCCGCGTGGAGATCGGCTACGTCCTCGGCGGGCTGGGCCTGCGCGTGGTCAACACCCCGCCGCCGGCCCCGCGGCTGGTCAAACCGTCGCCCGGCGCCGGACACGGCATCACGGGCATGCGGGAGCGGGTCTCCATGCTGGACGGCGAGATGACGGCGGGCCCGTCGCCGGACGGGGGCTATGAGGTGACGGTGTTCCTGCCGGTGCCGGCGGCCACCGTGAGCGAAGGGGACGCATGACCATCCGCGTACTGATCGCGGACGACCAGATGATGGTCCGCGAGGGCTTCTCGGTCCTGCTGAACGCGATGCCGGACATCGAGGTCGTCGGCGAGGCCGTCAACGGAAGGGAGGCGGTGGAGCGGGTCCGTGAACTAGCCCCGGACGTCGTGCTGATGGACATCCGCATGCCCGAGCTGAACGGCATCGAGGCCACCCGGGAGATCGTGGCGGCGGACGCGGCGGCGAAGGTGCTGGTCCTGACCACCTTCGACCTGGACGAGTACGTGTACCAGGCCCTGCGGGCGGGCGCCTCCGGCTTCCTCCTCAAGGACGCCTCGGCCCGCCAACTGGCCGACGGCGTACGCGTGGTGGCCGCCGGCGAGGCCCTGCTCGCGCCCTCGGTCACCAGGCGCCTGATCACGGAGTTCTCCCGCCTCGCGGACCCCCCGCGCCCGATCCCGCCGGCGGCCCGAGCGGCCTACGGCGACCTCACGGAACGCGAGACGGAGGTCCTGGTCCTGATCGCCCAGGGCCTGTCCAACGCGGAGATCGCCGAACGCCTGGTGGTGGCCGAGTCGACGATCAAGACCCACGTCAGCCGCATCCTGGTCAAACTGGGCCTGAGAGACCGCACCCAGGCAGCGGTCTTCGCCTACGAGGCCCGCCTGGTGACACCTGGCTGACCACCGCGCCTGATGGAACCAGCCGGATGAGGGCAGCTGCCGGGGTGACATCAGCCCCTGGTCACACCCCATCCCGGCGCGTTAGCGTCCCGGCATGGCTGGCAGCTCCGACCTGACCTTCGATCCGTGGGACCCGGCGTTCGTCGCCGACCCGTATCCGGCCTACGCCGAGCTGCGGGCGCGCGGCAGAGTGCTGTACTTCGAGCCCACGAAGCAGTGGCTGGTGCCGCATCACGCGGACGTGTCGGCGCTGCTGCGGGACCGGCGCCTCGGCCGCACCTACCTGCACCGGTTCTCGCACGAGGAGTTCGGCCGGACCGCGCCCCCGCCGGAGCACGAGCCGTTCCACACGCTCAACGACCACGGGATGCTCGACCTGGAGCCGCCGGACCACACCCGGATCCGGCGGCTGGTGTCGAAGGCGTTCACGCCGCGCACGGTGGAGCGGCTGCGGCCGTACGTCCACGCCCTGGCGGACGAGCTGGTGGCGGCGCTCGTCCGCAAAGGCGGCGGCGATCTGCTGAGCGAGGTGGCCGAGCCGCTGCCGGTGGCGGTGATCGCCGAGATGCTCGGCATCCCCGAGGCGGACCGTGCCCTGCTGCGCCCCTGGTCGGCGGCCATCTGCGGGATGTACGAGCTGAACCCGTCACAGGAGACCGCCGCGAAGGCGGTGCGGGCGTCGGTGGAGTTCTCGGACTACCTGCGAGGGCTGATCGCCGCGCGCCGCAAGGAACCCGGTGAGGACCTCGTCTCCGGGCTGATCGCGGCGCACGACGAGGGCGACCGGCTCACCGAGCAGGAGATGATCTCCACGGCGGTGCTGCTGCTCAACGCGGGCCACGAGGCGACCGTCAACGCGACCGTGAACGGCTGGTGGGCCCTGTTCCGCAACCCCGACCAGCTCGCCGCCCTGCGCGCCGACCACTCCCTGGTGCCGTCGGCGGTCGAGGAGCTGATGCGCTACGACACCCCGCTCCAGCTCTTCGAACGCTGGGTGCTGGACGACATCGAGATCGACGGCACGACGATCCCCAGGGGCGCGGAGATCGCCATGCTCTTCGGTTCCGCCAACCACGACCCGGCCGTCTTCACCGACCCCGACCGCCTGGACCTCACCCGCGGGGACAACCCGCACATCTCCTTCAGCGCGGGCATCCACTACTGCATCGGCGCCCCGCTGGCCCGTATCGAACTCGCGGCCTCCATGACCGCCCTCCTCCGGCAGGCCCCGACCCTGGCCCTGGCGGCGGAACCACGGCGGAAGCCGAACTTCGTCATCAGGGGGCTGGAAGGGCTCAGCGTGGAGGTGCGCTGAGCAAGCATCGGACGGCTGCCGCCGGTGCGCTCAGGCCGTCAGGTCCCTGCGGCGCAGCCCCGCGAGGCCGGCCGCGACGAACAGCACGGCCAGACCCAGCAGGACCAGCACCGGCCCCCACTCCATCTGCCCGCCCGGCAGCTTCGGCAGATGCCCGAAAGGGGAGAGGCCCAGCACCGCCCGGGGCAGGTTCAGCGCCGGCCCGATCCAGCCGAGGAGCAGGGCCGCGCCGGCCACGCCCCAGGCCGCGACCGCTCCCCGGAGCAGCAGGCCGTACAGCAGGACGGCGACCGCGCCGATCACCCAGACGGCGGCCGGCCGAGACCCTGGACTTCTTCGCGTTCATCGAGCGGGACGTCGCCGCGATGACGGAACGCTGGCGCGCCTACCGGGACCGCACGTACCAGAGCTGAGCCCCGGCACCGAGACCTCACGCCACCGGCAGCACCAACCCCCACGCCCCCTGCGCCACCCGCCAGGTCCGGCGTCGTACCGGGCCCGAGACGCCCGCGTCCGCCCGGTAGCGGAAGTCCGCGCCGGTCACCGTCACCGTGCGGCCCCACGCCCGTACCGGCGTCGCCTCCGCGCCCACCGACAGCGGCCGTACCTCCACCTCCGCGAGGCCGCGCGCGCCCGGCATCACCGACACCGCCTCGACCGGCTGGCCCAGGTCCACCACCGTCTTGCCGTCGACCTCCACCCGGAGCCGGGAGGGGCCGGGGGAGGGGATGGCCGCGAGCCGGGGCGGGCGGGGGGCGAGGGTGCGGACCAGGGAGCGGTACCAGGGGCGGCAGTCGACCGAGACCGGCTGCGGCGCGGCGGCCCGCGCCACCGGCTCCGGTGGTATGCCCAGCCCGCTCAGCACGACTCCGTCGCTGTCATCGACGAGCAGGTCCAGGCGCCGCTCCGCGCCGTCCAGCACGGCCCGCGCCGCCGCCACCGTCCCGCCCGGCACCCCGAGCGACTCGGCCAGACGGGTGTCACCCACCGGGACCATCGACAGCGCGCATCCGGCCAGCTCCCGCGCCCGGTGCAGCAGGGTCACGGCCCGCACCAGCGCCCGGTCGTCGCCGACCACCACCGGTCGCCGGGACCCCCGCCGGCCCAGCGCGCGGGCGAATTCCTCCGGCCCGTCCGGCAGGCACACCTTCGTTGCCGCACCCGCGCTGAGCACGTCTTTCGCGATGCGTACGGACTCTCCGTCCGCCTGCCGTGCCGCCGGATCGATGATCACCAGCAGCTGTTCGGACGTCGCGAAAGTCGCCACCTCGGTCCTGCCTCGCTTCCTCGGGTAGCATCTTTGTGCAAGAGCCCCTTGCGCTATTGCGCCAGGGGCTTCGTCTATTCCGGGGCATCCGGTCCGACGGTTGGGCGACCACCGGCGACCAACGACGGTCGCTGTGGCACGCGGCGGTGAACCTTACGCCCACGCCCCCGACCTTGGACATGCCCCGCCCGGAAGGGGTGTACGCGCGTGCCCGCACTTGTGCTGCTCGGTGCTCAGTGGGGTGACGAAGGCAAGGGAAAGGCGACCGACCTGCTCGGTGGCTCGGTGGACTATGTAGTGCGGTACCAGGGCGGCAACAACGCCGGCCACACGGTCGTCGTCGGCGACCAGAAGTACGCCCTCCACCTGCTCCCTTCCGGAATCCTGTCTCCCGGTTGTACGCCGGTCATCGGCAACGGCGTCGTCGTCGACCCGTCGGTCCTGCTCTCCGAGCTGAGCGGTCTGAACGAGCGTGGCGTCGACACGTCCAAGCTCCTGATCAGTGGTAACGCGCACATCATCACGCCGTACAACGTGACCGTCGACAAGGTGACGGAACGCTTCCTCGGCAAGCGCAAGATCGGCACCACCGGCCGCGGCATCGGCCCGACCTACGCCGACAAGATCAACCGCGTCGGCATCCGGGTCCAGGACCTGTACGACGAGTCGATCCTGCAGCAGAAGGTCGAGGCGGCCCTCGACGTCAAGAACCAGATCCTCACCAAGCTCTACAACCGGCGCGCCATCGCCGTCGACCAGGTGGTCGAGGAGCTGCTGGGCTACGCCGAGCAGATCAAGCCGTACGTCGCCGACACCGTCCTGATCCTCAACCAGGCGCTGGAGCAGGACAAGGTCGTGCTCTTCGAGGGCGGCCAGGGCACCCTGCTGGACATCGACCACGGAACCTATCCCTTCGTGACGTCCAGCAACCCCACCGCGGGCGGCGCCTGCACCGGCGCCGGCGTGGGCCCCACGAAGATCAGCCGGGTCATCGGCATCCTCAAGGCCTACACGACCCGCGTCGGCGCCGGCCCCTTCCCGACCGAGCTGCTCGACGAGGACGGCGAGGCGCTGCGCCGGATCGGCGGCGAGCGGGGTGTGACGACGGGCCGGGACCGCCGCTGCGGCTGGTTCGACGCGGTCATCGCCCGCTACGCCACCCGCGTGAACGGCCTGACCGACTTCTTCCTCACCAAGCTGGACGTGCTGACCGGCTGGGAGCAGATCCCGGTCTGCGTGGCGTACGAGATCGACGGCAAGCGGGTCGAGGAACTGCCGTACTCGCAGACCGACTTCCACCACGCGAAGCCGGTCTACGAGATGCTGCCGGGCTGGTCGGAGGACATCAGCAAGGCGAAGTCCTTCGCGGACCTCCCGAAGAACGCCCAGGCGTACGTCAAGGCGCTGGAGGAGATGTCCGGCGCCCCGATCTCCGCGATCGGCGTGGGCCCGGGCCGGGACGAGACGATCGAGATCAACTCGTTCCTGTAGGCAGGACGCGGTGGCCGGCACGGCGAAAGCGTGCCGGCCACCGCCTCACCCGACGACCGCCTGCCCCAGGGCGACGGCGAGCCCAAGGGAGCGGAGTGTGCGGAGTGCTCAACTCCGCTTCTGTTTCCCATTTGTTGACCCGTCCATGACCCATTCCTGGTTTCGCGCGGTTACGGCGTACGGCAAGCATCTACGCGGGTAGTCCCGCCGTCACGCCCGTTCGATCCTGCCTCTCGAGCTCCAGGAGCCCTGCATGCCCGCCCATCCCATGAACCGCCGTGAGTTCGTGAAGAAGTCGGCCGTCACCGGTGCGGCGGTGGCCGCCGCCGGGGCCGTCGGCACCGGCACCGCGCAGGCCGCCGAGGCCGGGCACCGGCCCGGAGACGCGCCGCGCACCTGGTCGTTCTCCATCCTGGGCACCACCGACCTGCACAGCCACGTCTTCGACTGGGACTACTACAAGGACGCCGCCTACACCGACAAGGCGGGCAACTCCGTGGGCGTGGCACGGGTCGCCACCCTCATCAAGCAGCAGCGCGAGGCCAAGGGCGAGCACCGCGTGCTGCTGGTCGACGCCGGCGACATCATCCAGGGCACCTCCCTCGCCTACTACTTCGCGCGCGTGCAGCCCATCACCGCCGAGGACGGCCCCAAGCACCCGATGGCCGTGGCCATGAACCACATGCGCTACGACGCCGCCGCCCTCGGCAACCACGAGTTCAACTACGGCATCGACACGCTGCGCAAGTTCGAGAGCCAGTGCCGCTTCCCGCTGCTCGGCGCGAACGCGCTCGACGCGAAGACGCTCCGGCCCGCCTTCGAGCCGTACACCGTCAAGCACATCCGCGTGCCCGGCGCCCCGGACATCAAGGTCGGCATCCTCGGCCTCACCAACCCCGGCATCGCGCTGTGGGACAAGGACAACGTCAGCGGGAAGATGGTGTTCCCGGGCCTGGTGGAGCAGGCCAAGAAGTACGTGCCGCGGCTGCGCGCGCTGGGCTGTGACGTCGTCTTCCTCACCGACCACTCCGGCCTCGACGGCTCCTCCTCCTACGGCGACGAACTGCCGTACGTGGAGAACGCCTCCAACCTGGTGGCCGAGCAGGTGCCGGGCATCGACGCGATCCTGGTGGGACACACGCACGTCGAGGTGCCGTCCTACACGGTGAAGAACGAGCAGACCGGCGAGGAGGTCCTGCTCTCCGAGCCGTACTGCTGGGGCTACCGCCTCAGCGTCTTCGACTTCGAGCTCGAACTCCACCACGGCCAGTGGAAGGTGACGGGCAAGACGGCGCAGACCCTCAACCCCAACACGGTGGACGAGGACCCGGAGATCAAGAAGCTCCTGGAGGCCGACCACGACCTGGTGGTCAAGTACGTGAACACGTCCGTCGGCACCTGCACCGCGGACCTGTCGGCGGCGGACTCCTGCTGGCAGGACGTCCCCATCATGGACTTCATCCACAAGGTCCAGATGGACACGGTGAAGACGGGCCTGTCGGCGGCGGACGCCGCGCTCCCGCTGATCTCCGTCGCGGCGCCCTTCTCCCGCACGGCCGACATCCCCCAGGGCAGCGTCACCATCAAGGACATCGCCGGCCTGTACATCTACGACAACACCCTGTACGGCAAGAAGCTGACCGGCGCCCAGCTCAAGGACTACCTGGAGTACGCGGCGAAGTACTACCACCAGGTCCCGGCCGGCACGAAGGTCGACACCGCGACCCTCACCAACGCCAACAACTTCTGGGACTACATGTACGACACGGCGGCGGGCGTCGACTACGAGATCGACATCGCGCAGCCGGAGGGCTCCAGGATCAAGAACCTGACCTACAACGGCGCCCCCGTCGCCGACGACCAGGTCTTCGTCGTGGCGGTGAACAACTACCGCGCGAACGGCGGCTCGGGCTACCCCCACATCGCCGCGGCGCCCATCGCCTACAGCTCCACGAACGAGATCCGCCAGCTGATGATCGACTACGTGACCGCGAAGAAGACCCTCGACCCGGCCGACTTCGCCGTCACCAACTGGAAGCTGACGCAGGCGGGCACGCCGGTCTTCTGAGAACGGCGTCCACGACACAGGCGGAGTGCGTGAGCGCGCGAGGGCCGCCGGGGTTCGCCCCGGCGGCCCTCGTCCGTGCTGCCGCAGGCCCGCCGGTCAGCCGGACGAGCGGGTGGCGCCGAAGCCGCTCTCGTGGGTCCAGACGTGGTGGCACGAGGGGCATTGCAGGTGCAGCAGGCTGCCGGTGTTGGACAGCAGGTAGCGCCAGTGGGCGGTGCAGGCGGCCTGCCGCCGGCAGGTCTCGCACGCGGCCCGGTCGTCGCAGTTCGGGCAGGCCACCCAGGCCCGCCGGCCTATGTCGGCCTGCGGATCAAGCGGCAGCATCGCCGGGTCCCGGCGGCAGCACACCGGCCGCCACCAGCTCGTCGTAGATCCGCTGCTGCTCGGCGTCCAGCCCGGAGTACAGCAGCGCCCGCGCCTCCTCCTCGCCGCGCAGCGCCGCCGCCGGGTCCCAGTCGGGGCCGAGGGCGGCCATGACGTGGGTGCGCCGGAGCATCTCGTGCGCGCTCAGGTCGACGCCGAATGCGAAGGTGGGGCCGTGCGGGGACATGCCACCGAACGTAGGCGGGACATTTCCCCCACGGCAAGACCAGGTGGGTGACATCACACCACCTCGGCCGGCCCGGACCGCCCTCGCTCCGTCCACCCCTGCCGCGGCATGCCAGGATGTGCCCCGTCCACGGGCGCGGGAGGAGATCGGCGTTGGTGCTCGTCATCGGGGTGCTCACCCTGCTCGTGAGCAGCGCCTTCCTGGCCGTGGCATGCGGCTGGCGCGGCAGCGACGTGTGGGTGTGGGACTGGGCACCCCTGGTGGTCCGGCAGTGGACCCGCAGCGGAGCGCCCTGGCGGAGCCTCACGACCATGCGGATCCAGTTCGGGATCATCGGCCTGACGTGCCTGGGGTTCGCCCTGCACCTCCTGGCACGCTGACCCGCCCCTCGGCCGGACACGGCCGGCTCAGCTGAAGACGATCATCGAGCCCTGGGCCAGGGAGCGGGTCGCCGCCGCGTGCAGGCCCAGCCACACATGCCGCTCGCGGGCGAAGGGGCTGGGATCGTACGGCGCGGGGACCGCCGGTTCCTCCAGTTCCGTCGGGGCCGTCGGCGGGGCCGGGGCCGCCGGGGGGTTGGCCGGGTCGATGCCGATGGACGCGGCCACGTACTCCAGCTCCCGCAGCAGGGTCTGCGAGCTGCCCAAGGGGCCGCCGCCCGCTAGGAGTTCGTCGTTGGACAGCGGGTGCGGGAAGTCGACCGGCACATACGCGCCCGCGTGGTCGTAGTGCCACACCAGATGGGACTGCTGGGCCGTGGACTCGAACATCTCCAGCAACTGCTCGTAGTCGCCGCCCAGTTCGTCCACCGGCGTCACTGGCAGGCCGCAGACCTGGAGCAGATAGGCCCGGCGCAGGAAATGCAGGGCGTCGTAGTCGAAACCCGCCACCGGCGCGACCTCGCCGGACAGGCCCGGCATGTACTGGTACACCGGCACCGGCGGCAGCCCGGCCTCCCCCAAGGCCTTGTTGTACTGCGCGAGTTCCTCGGCGAACGGGTTGTCGGGGGTGTGGCACAACACGTCCACGAGCGGTACCAGCCACAGGTCACAGGCCAAAGAGGGCTCCTCGCAACAGAAGGGTCCAGCACGGACGTGGTCAGGGAAGGGTACTGGTCATCTACCCGCTGGTCAGGTCTTCCAGCAGCGCCAGCGAATGGGCGTTGGACTCGGCGACGATCGCGCGGGCGGTGTCGGCGTCGCGGCGGGCCAGCGCGTCGACGAGCCGGGTGTGCCCGGACCAGAGCCGGCCGCGCAGGTCGGGCAGGCGCAGCAGGTGCTGCACCGCGCACACCCAGGACTGCACGCGCAGCCGGTTGAGGAAGTCGCCGAGGTAGGGATTGCCGAAGAGCGCGCTCAGCTCGCGCCAGAAGCGCAGGTCGTAGCCGATGAGTATGGTCAGGTCACCGGCCGCGGCGGCCCGCGCGGCCTCCTCGCCCCGGCGCCGCACGGTGGTCAGCGCGGCCGTCGTACGGGCGTCCTCGGGCGGGGTGCGGAAGGCGGGGTGGCCGCTGCCGAGGGCCTGGAACATGCCGTCGGTGACCAGGCTGCGGGCCTGGATCATGTTCCGGTAGTCGGTGACGGAGTACTCCGGCACCCGGAAGCCGCGGTGCTGGTCCGCCTCCAGGATGCCCTGCGCGGACAGGTCGACCAGCGCCTCGCGCACGGGGGTGGCGGAGACGCCGTACTGGTCGGCGATCTCCTTGACCGTGAACGCCCGGCCCGGCCGCAGCCGCCCCGCCAGCACCTCGTCACGGAGCGCGTCCGCGATCTGCTGCCGCAGGGTGCTGCGGGTCACGGCGCCGGTGCCGGGCATGGGGGGCCTCTCCTCACGCGTCGGATGACGTGCTCGTCCGTACTCGCCGTCTACGCGAGTATCTGTGCTTACGAGCACGTCACCTTACGCGTTCGAATCACCCCGGCGGCAGCCGTCGTACGGCTACACCGTGTACTCGTCGGCCACGCTCAGCGCGGCGTCCAGAGCGGCGAGGCCCTCCTTCAGTTCGGCCTCGGTGACATTGCACGGCGGGACCACGTGGGTGCGGTTCATGTTCACGAACGGCCAGATGCCGTACTGCCGGGCGGCGGCCGTGAAGGCGGCCATGGGGGCGTTCGCCTCGCCGGTGGCGTTGTACGGCACCAGCGGCTCGCGGGTCTCGCGGTTGCGCACCAGCTCCAGCGCCCAGAACATGCCGACGCCGCGCACCTCGCCGACGCTGGGGTGCCGCTGGGCCAGCTCGGCCAGGGCGGGCCCGAGGACGCTCTCGCCGAGCCGCCTGGCGTTCTCCACCACACGCTCCTCAGCCATCACGTTGATCGTGGCGACGGCGGCGGCGCAGGCCAGCGGGTGCCCGGAGTAGGTCAGACCGCCGGGGTACGGCCGCTTGCCGAAGGTCGCGGCGATCTCCTGGGAGATGGCGACACCGCCGAGCGGCACGTAACCGGAGTTCACGCCCTTGGCGAAGGTCATCAGGTCGGGCACGACACCGAAGAGGTCGGCGGCGAACCACTCGCCGGTGCGCCCGAAGCCGGCCATGACCTCGTCCAGGACGAAGACGATGCCGTACTTGTCGCAGATCTCGCGGACGCCGGCCAGATAGCCGGGCGGCGGGATCATGATCCCGGCCGTGCCGGGGATGGTCTCCAGGATGATCGCCGCGACCGTCCCCGGCCCCTCGAAGGCGATCGTCGTCTCCAGGTGCTCCAGGGCGCGCGCGGTCTCCTGCTCCTCGTTCTCGGCGTAGAAGCGGGAGCGGTACAGGAACGGCGCCCAGAAGTGGACGACCCCGTTCGTGGCGCTGTCGCTGGCCCAGCGGCGCGGGTCACCGGTGATGTTGACGGCCTGCTGGGTGCCGCCGTGGTACGAGCGGTACGCCGAGAGCACCTTCGGGCGGCCCGTGTGCAGCCGGGCCATGCGCACCGCGTGCTCGACGGCGTCCGCGCCGCCGTTGGTGAAGAAGATCTTGTCCAGGTCGCCCGGGGTCCGCTCGGCGATCAGCCGGGCCGCCTCCGAGCGCGCCTCGATCGCGAAGGCGGGCGCGAAGGTCGTCAGCTTCGCCGCCTGCTCCTGGATGGCCGCGACGACCTTCGGGTGCTGGTAGCCGATGTTCGTGTAGACGAGCCCGCTGGTGAAGTCCAGGTACCGCTTGCCGTCGTAGTCCCAGAAGTACGACCCCTCGGCGCCGGCGACGGCGAGCGGGTCGATGAGGTCCTGGGCGGACCAGGAGTGGAAGACGTGCGCGCGGTCCGCCGCCTTCACTGCGGCGCCGGCGTCGGGGTGGGGCTGAGGGGTCATGCGCCCGAGGGTAAGTGTCCGCGATGCGGAAGGGATATCGGCGTCCTGTTCCGTGGACGGGGGGAAACTGCGACAGGTTGTCCAGGCCGGGCCCCGCTCGAGCCGGGCGCTCCCGCCGGAACCGCGGACGCCGACTGGCGCGACTCTCCCGTGGGGCCGGATTATTCTCGGCTCCGTCGTACACGCATGCGTCGTACGCGCCGCGCGTGTGCCGCGTGTACGGGGTGCGTGGGAGGACCGGGGGGAAGGCGGGGCGGGCATGGAGAAGCTGGGGCCGGGGGATCCACAGGGCATCGGGGGTTACCGGCTGCTGGCGCGGCTGGGCGCGGGCGGCATGGGGCACGTGTATCTGGCCCGCTCGGACCGGGGCCGTACGGTCGCCGTGAAACTGGTCCGCGAGGAACTGGCCGCCCAGGAGGAGTTCCGGGCGCGGTTCCGGCAGGAGGTGCAGGCCGCGCGCCGGGTCGGCGGGTACTGGACCGCGCCCGTGCTGGACGCGGACACCGAGGCGGCGGTGCCGTGGGTGGCCACCGGGTATGTGGCCGGGCCCAGCCTGCAGCAGGTGGTCGGGCACGATCACGGCGCGCTGCCGGAGCGGTCGGTACGGATCCTCGCGGCCGGACTCGCGCACGCGCTCAAGGACATCCACGCGGCGGGGATCGTGCACCGGGATCTGAAGCCGTCGAACGTGCTCGTGACCATCGACGGGCCGCGCGTCATCGACTTCGGGATCGCGCGGGCGCTGGAGACGACCTCGCTGGGCGGGGAGGGGCTGACGAGGACCGGGTCGCTCGTCGGTTCGCCCGGTTTCATGGCGCCCGAGCAGGTGCGGGGGGACCGGATCACCCCGGCCTGCGACGTCTTCTGCCTGGGTTCCGTGCTGGCGTACGCGGCGACCGGGGCGCTGCCGTTCGGGAGCGCGAACAGCGGGGTACACGCGCTGATGTTTCGGATCGCCCAGGAGGAGCCGGATCTGGAGGGGGTGCCGGAGGGGATCGCCGACCTCGTACGGGACTGCCTGCGCAAGGAGCCGGGGCGCCGGCCTTCGCTGGACGCGATTCTCGAGCGGACCGGGGCGGAGGACACGGTGACCGGGGGAAAGTCCCGGGATCCGTGGCTGCCGGGGGCGTTGGTCGCGCAGCTGGGGCGGCATGCGGTGCAGCTGCTGGAGGTGGAGGATCCGGAGGGGGAGGGGGCGGCTCCGTCGCCGGGTGCGGGGGCGTCGTCGAGTGCGTGTGGCCCCGGTGGGGCGGACTCGCCGTCGGCGGGTGCGGGGGCGCCGAGTGCGGGTGAGGGTGCCCCTGGATCCGGTGGTGCCGAAACGCCCTCCGCCGGTGCTGCGAGTGCCGGATCGGTGAGTGGCGGTGGGTCGCCTGAGCATGCTGTCGCAGGCCGGGTGGAGCATCTGCCGACCGTGGTGTCGGGGCAGGCGCCGCCGGGAGTGCCGCCGGCCGGTCCCGGGGCCGGGGCGGCGCCGGGGGCGTACGGGTTTGGGCAGCAGCATCCGCAGCCGTATGCGCAGCCCCCGGCCGGCCCCGCCTATGGGTACCCGCAGCAGTCGTACGGGCCGTACGCCGGTGGGCCGGGGCCCACGCCGCCGTACGGGCCGCCGCCCTTCGGCGCCGCGCAGGAGCCGGAGCGGCGCAGTGGGCGGTCGACCGCGCTGCTCGTCGTGGTCGCCCTGGTGGTGGCGCTGGGCGCGGGCGGCTCGGTGTACGCGTTGATGCGGAACGGCGGCGGGAGCGACGACAAGGGCGCCGGGAAGGTGAGCCCCGCGCCCACCGCCAGTTCCACGGCCGGCGACGGGACCTCCGCCGCGCCGACGCCCACCGACTCCGCTTCCGCCTCCGCCTCCTCCGACGGGGCCGTCCCGGACGCCTACCTGGGCACCTGGGAGACCAGCATCGACAACGCCAACGGGACCAACACCCGCCGGCTGACCATCCGGCAGGGCGAGGTAGGCGACAGCGTGCTGACGCTGGTCGCGGACGGCCCCACGGACGGCGGCGGCTCGTACCACTGTGTCTTCGAGGCGAAGCTCGCCCAACAGCCCAGCGCGGACGGGCCGTTGGAGATCGGCCCGTCCAGCGTCACCAGCGGCGAGCCCGCGTCCTCCTGCACGCCGGGCGCGGCCACCGAGGTCACCCTGCTGCCGGACGGCCGGCTGAAGCGGGCCCAGGCGGGCGGCGGGGAGAGCCTGACGTACACCAAGCAGTGAGACGCCCGGGGCAGGCCTACCGCGGCTCCGGCGGCCGCTGGCGGGGCATGTTCGGGCGGGTGCCGTTCGCCGGGGGGATCGGGAAGCGGCCGGTCGGGCCGCCGATCTCCTGGCGCGGCACGTACGCCACCGCCGCCTGCAGCCCGAGCGGCGCGGTACCGGTGCGGAACTCGACCATCCAGTCGGTCGTCTCGGTGCGGATCAGTTCCGTGACGTCCTCGCTGAAGCGCCGCAGCACCCCGAGGCAGCGCTCCGCCGCCTCGCTCGCCGTGCCCTCCGCCGGGCCCAGCACCTCCCGGATGCTCTCCGCGGCCCAGTCGAACTGCAGCGCCTGCAGCCGCCGGTGCACCGCCTGCGCCGTCGCCACGTCCCGCATCCAGCCGGAGGTGAGCCCGAAGTACCGGTCGACGCCCACGCACGCGACCGCCACGAGCAGGGCGAGACAGCCCCAGGGAGCCACCCCGCGCGTCGCCCCGGTCAGGTCCAGCAGGGGCAGGGCGGCTCCGGAGACCACGCCGGCCGCCGCGCCCGCCCGCAGCAGCTGGGCGCCGCGCCGCTTCCACACCCGGTCCCGCAGATACCAGGACGCCGTCTGAAGTGCCCCGCGCTCCACCCACCGGTACAGCTCGTCCAGCCGTTCGGCGGGCTCTCCCCAGTCGCCGAGCGGAAAGGCCCGCCCGGTCAGATCGCCCGGCCGCAGCCCGGCCGCACCCTCGCCCCGCCCGTCCTGAGGCGGGCCCTCGGGCTGCATCTCCGGCTGACCCACCGGGCACTCCCTACTGATCACGACTGGACTGATCACGACTGATCACGACTGGTCACCTTCTGTGACATTCCATGACGGCGTGCGGCGTCCTTCCTACCGCCCAATGGGTGGCGGAGAGGACGCTTTCCCCGCTTTTCCGCCCGGAAGGAGGCCTTGATCAGGTATAGGGCTGTCGTACTTGTCACCCGAAAGAGTGGCGGGGCGACCGCGGCGGGGACCACGTAGGCTCATGCTCAGCGGAGAAAACGTAGAGGAGCTGATCGTGTTTCCCGGTGGTGGCCAGCCCAACATGCAGGAGTTGCTCCAGCAGGCCCAGAAGATGCAGCAGGATCTGCAGCGGGCGCAGGAGGAACTGGCGAACACGGAGGTCGACGGGCAGGCGGGCGGCGGTCTGGTGAAGGCCACCGTGACCGGCGCCGGCGAGCTGCGCGCGCTGAAGATCGACCCGAAGGCGGTCGACCCCGAGGACACCGACACCCTCGCCGACCTCGTCGTGGCCGCCGTGCAGGCGGCGACCGAGAACGCCCAGACCCTCCAGCAGCAGAAGCTCGGCCCGCTGGCCCAGGGCCTCGGCGGCGGCACCGGCATCCCCGGTCTGCCGTTCTGAGGCCGGGGCAACTAGCGTACGTACCGAAAGGTCTCAAGGAAGGTCAGTCCGTTGTACGAAGGCGTGGTCCAGGACCTCATCGACGAGCTGGGACGGCTGCCCGGCGTCGGTCCCAAGAGCGCGCAGCGGATCGCCTTCCACATCCTGCAGGCCGAGCCCGCGGACGTGAAGCGGCTCGCGCAGGCGCTCCTGGAGGTCAAGGCGAAGGTCCGCTTCTGCGCGGCCTGCGGCAACGTGGCGCAGGAGGAGCTGTGCAACATCTGCCGCGACCCGCGCCGCGACCCCTCGGTCATCTGTGTGGTCGAGGAACCCAAGGACGTGGTCGCCATCGAGCGCACCCGTGAGTTCCGTGGCCGCTACCACGTGCTCGGCGGCGCGATCAGCCCGATCGAGGGTGTGGGTCCCGACGACCTGCGTATACGAGAACTTCTCGCGCGGTTGGCCGACGGGACGGTCACGGAACTGATCCTTGCCACGGACCCGAATCTGGAGGGCGAGGCGACAGCGACGTACCTCGCCCGCATGATCAAGCCCATGGGCCTGAAGGTCACCCGCCTGGCCAGCGGCCTCCCGGTGGGTGGCGACCTGGAATACGCGGACGAGGTGACCCTCGGCCGCGCCTTCGAGGGGAGACGACTCCTAGATGTCTGACGCCACACTGCACGCGACCGGTCAGAACCCGGACGATTTCGCGGTCCAGATCGCGGACCAGATCGAAAGCTTCCTGGTGGCCGTCACGGAGGTGGCGAGGGGCGACGAGCCGGGCTCGACCGTCCCCTTCCTCCTCCTGGAGGTCTCCCAGCTGCTGCTGGCAGGCGGCCGCCTGGGCGCGCACGAGGACTTCGTCCCCGAGGAGCGCTACGAGCCCGACGTGGGCCCGGACGCCGATGTGGACGAACTCCGTGAGAACCTGGCCCGCCTGCTGGAGCCGGTCGACGTCTACTCCGAGGTCTTCGACCCGTACGAGCCCCGCAAGGCGCCCGTCCCGGCCCGGATCTCGGACGACCTGGTCGACGTCATCGCCGACCTGCGCCACGGCATGGCCCACTACCGCGCGGGCCGCACCACGGAGGCCCTGTGGTGGTGGCAGTTCTCCTACTTCTCCAACTGGGGCGCCACCGCCTCCGCCGTCCTGCGCGCCCTGCAGTCGGTCCTCATCCACGTCCGCCTCAACCAGCCCCTGGAAGAACTCGACGGCCTCGACACCGACCAGTCCGACATGGGCGACGAGACGCTGGAGTTCGAGGCGGGCCGCGTCATGGCGGAGGAGATCGGCGAACCGCTGGGGATCCGCCCCGGGCAGTGACCGAGAGCAGCGCCACCGCGTCGACGTACGGCGCGGTCGGCGTCGGCTCGCTGTACCAGCGCAGCGGCCAGGTGTCGCCGTCCAGCGCGGGGACGCCCACGTAGGTGACGGCTCGGTCCCATCGCCGCCCGAAGTACTGCACGCCGAGTGGCCAGTCGTAGCCGTGCACGACCCCGGGCGCCAGCAGGAAATACACCCACCGCGTCCCGCTCCCGCCCGCACACACGACGGGCCCCGCGTCGCCGTCCCCCCGCTCGATCAGCGCGTCGGCGACGGCCTCCCCCCATCTTCCCTCGATCCGCACGGCGTCGAAGTGCACGCCGGCCACGCGCAGCCGGTGGCCCCGTACGGGGACCCAGGCGGGCCGGTGAATTCCGTTGGTCATGGTCACAGGGTGCTGCCACGCTGGATACCCTCGGTAGTGACGCCGGTGATACACGGCGGGATGTACCGGTCGGAGGTGCGTGCGGTGTCCCAGTCGCCCGTCATGTGGCGCTTCAGCGGCAACCAGATGAAACGCTGGCGCACGAAGGCGAACATCAGCCGAGAGCAGTTGGCCGCCGCCGCGAACTACTCTCCGGACACCATCAAGGCGATGGAACAAGGGGTACGCATGCCGACGCCCCGAGTCCTGGACGTGGCAGACGAGTTGTGCCGCGCGGAGGGCTTGCTGAGCGCGGCGAAGGAGTACCTCAGCAGGGAGAAGTTCCCGCCCAGGGCGCAGGAGTTCATGGAGCGGGAGAGGGAGGCGATCGGTCGCTGGTCGTACGAAACCCTTTTGATCCCCGGGTTGTTGCAGACCGAGTCGTATGCACGCGCGCTCATCGAGAGCCGCTATCCGCCGCTCGACGAGGAGATGGTCGAGAAGCGGATCGCGGCGCGCATGGAGCGACAGGCGATCCTCAGCGGCAGGAAGCCGCCGGTGGCCTTCAGCTTCGTCATCCACGAGGCAGCCCTGCGCGGCCCCTTCGTAGATGCCGACCAACTTCGCCACTTGCTCGAAGTGTCCCGCCTGCGAAACGTCAACGTGCAGGTGCTGCCGTTCGAACGGGCCACGAGCGACGCCCACTTGGGTCCCATGGTCCTGTTGGAGGTCGAGGACCACGAGCGGTTCGCTTTCACGGAGGGCCCGCTGGCCAGTGAACTCTCGGCTGATCCGGAGGTTGTCAGCCGGGTCAGTGGGCGGCTTAGCATGATCCGCGCACTGGCCCTCAGCCCCGCTGAGTCGGCCTGTTTCATCGAGCGGATGGTGGATCGCCATGACTGACCAGCTCACGTGGTTCAAGTCCAGCTACAGCGATAACGAAGGCGGCGATTGCGTGGAAGTCGCCCCCACCCCCACCACCATCCACATCCGCGACTCCAAGACGGCCCCCGCCGGCCCCGAACTCCACGTCCCCGCCCCCGCCTGGTCGGCGTTCATCGCGGCGCTCCGGCTGTTCACCCCCAGTGGTTGAAAGGTACACATCCTGGCTGTGACCCGGGGCACTTTCCGAGTGGTGCGTCGACGGCTGGGCAGGTGCCGGATGCGGGCGCCGGATGTCTCACCATGCGGGAGCAGGGTGGTGGAATTCGGGCGCTCGTTAGACTGAGCCGACACAAACGAACCGAGCGAGGAGCGCACGTGGGCCTTGTCGTGCAGAAGTACGGAGGCTCCTCCGTAGCCGATGCCGAAGGCATCAAGCGCGTCGCCAAGCGGATCGTGGAAGCGAAGAAGAACGGCAACCAGGTTGTCGTCGTCGTTTCCGCGATGGGCGACACGACGGACGAGCTGATCGATCTCGCCGAGCAGGTTTCTCCGATGCCTGCCGGGCGTGAGTTCGACATGCTGCTGACCGCCGGAGAGCGTATCTCCATGGCCCTGCTGGCGATGGCGATCAAAAACCTGGGTCACGAGGCCCAGTCCTTCACCGGCAGCCAGGCCGGCGTCATCACCGACTCGGTCCACAACAAAGCCCGGATCATCGACGTCACCCCCGGGCGGATCCGCGAGTCGCTCGACAAGGGCAACATCGCGATCGTCGCGGGCTTCCAGGGCGTCAGCCAGGACAAGAAGGACATCACCACGCTGGGCCGCGGTGGGTCCGACACGACGGCCGTGGCGCTCGCCGCCGCGCTCGACGCCGAGGTCTGCGAGATCTACACCGACGTCGACGGCGTGTTCACCGCCGACCCGCGCGTGGTGAAGAAGGCGAAGAAGATCGACTGGATCTCCTTCGAGGACATGCTGGAGCTCGCGGCATCCGGCTCCAAGGTGCTGCTCCACCGCTGTGTGGAGTACGCCCGCCGCTACAACATCCCGATCCATGTCCGGTCCAGCTTCAGCGGGCTGCAGGGCACCTGGGTCAGCAGTGAGCCGATTGGGGACAAGAAGGTGGAGCAGGCCATCATCTCCGGTGTCGCGCACGACACCTCCGAGGCCAAGGTCACGGTCGTCGGCGTGCCGGACAAGCCGGGTGAGGCGGCCGCGATCTTCCGGGCCATCGCCGACGCCGAGATCAACATCGACATGGTGGTGCAGAACGTGTCCGCCGCCTCCACCGGCCTGACGGACATCTCCTTCACGCTGCCGAAGACCGAGGGCCGCAAGGCCATCGACGCCCTCGAGCGCAACAAGCCGGGCATCGGCTTCGACTCGCTGCGCTACGACGACCAGATCGGCAAGATCTCCCTGGTCGGCGCGGGTATGAAGACCAACCCGGGCGTCACCGCCTCCTTCTTCGAGGCGCTGTCCGACGCGGGCGTGAACATCGAGCTGATCTCGACCTCCGAGATCCGCATCTCGGTCGTCACCCGCAAGGACGACGTCCCGGAGGCCGTCCGCGCCGTGCACACCGCCTTCGGGCTCGACTCCGACTCGGACGAGGCCGTGGTCTACGGAGGCACCGGGCGATGACCGTCGCCATGACGTACGGAGGCGTACGACGATGACCGGCAAGCCGACGCTCGCGGTCGTGGGAGCGACCGGAGCCGTCGGCGCGGTCATGCTCCAGATCCTGTCCCAGCGCGCGGACATCTGGGGCGAGATCCGCCTGCTCGCCTCCCCGCGCTCGGCCGGCCGCAAGCTGGCCGTGCGCGGGGAGGAGGTGGAGGTTGCGGCCCTGAGCGAGGAGGCCTTCGACGGGGTCGACATCGCCCTGTTCGACGTCCCCGACGAGATCGCCGCGCACTGGGCGCCGATCGCCGCCGCGCGCGGCGCGGTCGTCGTCGACAACTCCGCCGCGTTCCGGTTCGACCCCGAGGTGCCGCTGGTGGTGCCCGAGGTCAACCCGCACGCCGTACGGTCCCACCCGCGCGGGATCGTGGCCAGCCCCAACTGCACGACCCTGACGATGATCGTCGCCCTGGGCGCGCTGCACGCCGAGTTCGGGCTGCGCGAGCTGGTGGTGTCGTCGTACCAGGCGGTGAGCGGGGCCGGGCGGGCCGGTGTGGACACGCTGCGGGCCCAGCTGTCCCTGGTGGCCGGCACCGAGCTGGGCACCAAGCCCGGCGACGTACGGCGGGCCGTCGGGGACGACACCGGGCCGTTCCCGGAGCCGGTCGCGCTGAACGTCGTCCCGTGGGCCGGGTCCCTGCGGGAGGACGGCTGGTCGTCGGAGGAGATGAAGGTCCGCGACGAGTCCCGCAAGATCCTCGGGCTGCCCCACCTGCCGGTCGCCGTGACCTGCGTGCGGGTGCCCGTGATCACCACGCACTCCCTCACCGTCCACGCCCGCTTCCAGGGCGAGGTCACGGTCGACGGCGCCCGGGAGATCCTCGCGACCGCGCCCGGCGTGGTCCTGTGCGACGACCCGGCCGCCGGCGAGTTCCCCACCCCCGCGGACGTCGTCGGCACCGATCCCACCTGGGTGGGCCGCGTCCGCCGGGCCCTGGACGACCCCACCGCCCTGGAGTTCTTCGTCTGCGGCGACAACCTCCGCAAGGGCGCCGCCCTGAACACGGCACAGATCGCGGAGCTGATCGCGACGGAGCGGACGGACCACTGAGCCCGGCCGCTGAGACGGGACCCTGAGACGGGACCCTTAGTCCGGTCACTGAGACCGGTCACTGAGCCTGACGGCTGGGACCGCCGCGTGCCGACCGCCCCCTGTCGACCGCCCCGTGCGGAGATCAGGAAAGAGCTTTATAGGATCTATGTAAGAAGTGTGGCCGGGACTGTGGTCCGTACCACTTGAACCATTGCTCAGGGCGCCAGAGGATTTCCCTCCCCGTCCCCGCAACCGTGCGGCGGACGGGGAGCGTCTTTGCGGTCACTCTTCGGCGTGGGGACGCCATGAGGGCTGGGTGTGGGGACACCCAGCCCAAATCAGACATAGCGGAAGAGCGGGGCGCATGACGGCACTTGAGGCACCGCCGGTTGTCGCACATGTGACGTCCGGCACGTACAACCCTCTCGGGGGTAAACGTGTCCAACAGGCGTGGCAGAGGTACTCGAACTCAGCGCGGCCCGCGGCGCGGCGGCCCTTCGGCCCCCCCGTGCGGCGCTCCGGCCCCGCACGCCCGGCGGCATGCCGGTGATCGCGCCCATGCCCGCAGCGCGGCCCGCCCGCATACCCAGTCAGCGCGACGGCTCCGACGAAACCACGGTGGCCACGGCGACCGAGGCCGCCGGCACGACCGTCGACCACCTCACCGAGACCTACCGGGCGCACTACCGCTCCCTGCTCGGCCTCGCCGCGCTGCTCCTCGACGACACCGCCTCCTGCGAGGACGTCGTCCAGGAGGCCTTCATCCGGGTGCACTCGGCCCGCAAGCGCGTCCGCGACCCCGAGAAGACCCTCGCCTACCTGCGGCAGACCGTCGTCAACCTCTCCCGCTCGGCGCTGCGCCGCCGCATCCTCGGCCTGAAGCTGCTCTCCAAGCCGATGCCGGACATGGCGAGCGCGGAGGAGGGCGCCTACGACCAGCTGGAGCGCCGCGACCTCATCAAGGCGATGAAGGGCCTGCAGCGCCGCCAGCGCGAGGTCCTCGTGCTGCGCTACTTCGCGGACATGACCGAGGCCCAGGTCGCCGAGACCCTCGGGATCTCGCTGGGCTCGGTGAAGGCGTACGGCTCGCGGGGCATCGCCGCCCTGCGGGTGGCCATGGGGACGCCGTCATGAGCGTTCGCCGCCCAGGGGGCGATTCCGATGGACGCCATTCCCACGAACGTCACGAGCCCTTCGCCTGGCACGAGCCGACGGACTGGGCCGAGCAAGAGCACACGCCATCGCACGCTGGGAACGGAACTGTGAACCACGGCCCCGACCACCAGGGCCCCGAAGAGCGCGACCAGGAACTCGGGGCGCTTCCGGACGACGAGCTGGCGCTGCGGCGACTGCTGCACTCCGCGGTCGACGACATCCAGCCGGGCACCGGCACACTGGAGCATCTGCGTAAGGCCGTACCCGCGCGGCGGGCCCGCAAGCGGCAGGCCGCCATCGGTATGGCCGCCGCGGCCCTGTTCATCGGCACCGCGATCCCCGCCCTCGTGCACGTCTCCGGCTCCGGCGGCACCGACCCCAACACCGCCATGGCCGGCCAGTCCTCCCAGGCCCAGGGCGGCACCGGGCAGGGCAAGGACAAGGGCGGCGACACGGGCGGCAGGAAGGACAGCGGCAGCACGGGCGTCAAGCCCGGCAAGGACTCCGGCAAGCAAGGCGCGAAGGGCCGGAGCAGCGGCAGCGGTGGCGCCGCCGGTGGCGCCGACCCGTCCTCCACCCTCTCCTCCAGCGGGGTCCCGATGTGTACGACGGCCCAGCTGGGCTCGGCCACCGGCACCGCCGACGTCCCCGACTCCGCGGGCGTGGTCTACGGCACGTTCCGCGTCGTCAACGTCTCCTCCACCGCGTGCACCGTCGCCGGCGAGGGCACCATCACCCCGGTCGCGGCGGGCGCGGCCGACCCGGCCAAGATCAGCGTGGCCCGGCATGTGGCGGGGGACGCGGCGACCGGTCTGCCCGACCCGTCCATGGAGGTCCCCGGGCTGGTCCTGCAACCGGGCGCGGCCTACGAGGAGAAGTTCGCCTTCGTACCGTCCGAGACCTGCCCCACGAACGGCGGCGGCACCGGCACTCCCGGCGGATCCGACACCGGCGGCCCCACGCCCGACCCGACCCCGTCCCAGGACGCGAGCGGCTCCGGCGGCTCCTCCGACGCCGGCGGCACGGCGGGCACCACGACCCAGCTGATGACCGCGGACGGCACGGCCGACGGCAGCGTCCAGATCACCCACACCGCGCAGGGCGGCTCCCCCTCCGCCACGACGACGGTGACGGGCGAGTGCGCGGGGACGGTGTACTACACCGGGGTGCTGGCAGGGGCGTAGGAGGGGACGCAGGAGGGCGCACCCCGAAGGGGCGCGGAGCTCACGACCCGAACCCCCGGCGCTCCCCGTCAGGAACTCACCGGCGCCGGCGTCTCCTCCGGCACCAAGCCCAGCGCAGCGTCCCGCGCCGCCTCCGCCTCGCGCCGTAGCAGACGGAACCACATGAACACCACGAACCCGGCGAAGACGAACCACTCGCCGGTGTAGCCGAGGTTCTGGAAGGCCTTCAGGTCCAGCCCGGTGCCCTCGGGCGCCGTCGCCGGTACGGCCTTCATCCCGGCGTCGGCCTTGTCGAGGGTCACCCACGCGTCGTACAGCCGGTACGGCACCAGGTTGACCAGCGACGCCGAGCTGATCGCCGCCGTCTGCCCGGCAGGCAGCCCCCCGGCCGCGCTGACCCCGTTGTCCCCGGGCGTCTCGGACGCCTGCAGCGCACCGGTGACGGTGACCTCACCGCTCGGCGGCGCGGGCGCCTTCGCCGGGTCCGCCTTGCCGGGCAGCCAGCCCCGCACCACCGGCAGCGCCTTTCCGGAGCCGGTGCGCAGCAGGGTGAGGACGTAGAAGCCGTTCTTGCCGTCGAGCTGCCGGTCCGGCACCAGCAGCTGCGTGCCGTAGTGCCCGCTCGCGGTGACCCGGCGCCCGGAGGTCGCCTTGTCGACCGGCAGCATCGAGTCCAGCGGGCGTGCCGTCTCGTGCTGGTCGGACGCGGCCTGCCGGGTGGCGGCGCGGCTGTCGTGCACCCGCCCCTCGAACCGGCTCAGCTGCCAGGACCCCATGAAGATGCAGAACGGGATGGCGAGCAGCACGAAGACGTTGATGCCCCACCAGCGGGGTGTCAGCAGAAACCGGTACACGCCTTCCACGGTACGGCTCCCGCATGGACGCCCCGCCCGCGGGTCGGCCCTCAGCCCTCGGCGGCCCTGCTCGCCCGCAGCGAGTAGATCAGCGGGATGCGCGGATGGCCCGCCGGGAAGCGGTGGTAGCCGTCGCGCACCTCGAAGTTCGCGAAGCGCGGGAACAGCGACACGTCGTGCTCGTGCAGGAACTCGATCCGCAGCCCGGTCGTGGCGAGCGCGGAGACCACGTCGCCGAGGGTGTGCTGCCACTGCACGCTGCGGTTGTGGACGGTCGCGGCGTTCAGGTCGGCGTAGGTGCCGGGCTCGTCCCACACCTGGGCGTCGCGGGCGAAGTAGTCGCGGACGAGCCGGGAGCCGGTCTCGTCGTCGAGGGCCTCGGTGATCGGGTGGAACTCGGCGAGGTACAGGAACCCGCCGGGCGCGACGAGCGAGGCGGCGGTCTCGGCCCAGCGGCGGACGTCCGGCAGCCAGCACAGGGCGCCGAGCCCCGTGTAGACGATGTCGTACGACGGTTCGGGCACGGCCTCCGCCGCGTCGTACACGTCGCTGGTGACGAACGCGGCACGCTCCGGGCCGTGACCGAGGTCGGCGGCGAGGGAGCGGGCGGCCTCGACGGCCGGCGCGGAGAAGTCCAGACCGACGACGCGGGCGGCGCCCCGGTGGACCCAGGAGAGGGTGTCGGTGCCGATGTGGCACTGCAGGTGCAGCAGCGTCTTGCCGCTGATGTCGCCGACCTCCTCCTTCTCGAAGTCGCGCAGCACGTCGGGGTGGACCCGGAAGCCGTCGAGGTCGTAGTACGCACCGGCAACGTGCACGGGCACCCGCTCGTCCCACATGGCCCGGTTGTCCTCACGCCAGCCATCGGGAGCAGCCGGCCCGCCGTCATGAGCGGACCCCCGGCCGCCGGCAGGGGTCGGCCCGCCGTCGGCAGCGGATCCCCGGTCGTCGGGGGCGGACGGCTGGTCGTCGGCAGGGGACGGCCCGCTGTCGGGGGCGGACGTCTGGCCGTCGGCGGCGGACCGCCCGGTGCCGGGAGCGGACGACCGGCCCTCGGCAGCGGACGGCTGGTCGTCGGCAGGGGACCGCCTGGTGCCGGGGGCGGACGGCTGGTCGTCGGCAGGGGACCGCCTGGTGCCGGGGGCGGACGGCTGGTCGTCGGCAGGGGACCGCCTGGTGCCGGGGGCGGACGACCGGCCCTTGGAAGCGGACGACCGGCTGTCGGCAGCGGACCTCCCGCCGTGGGCAGGGGGCTGCCCGCTGTCGGCAGCGGACGACCGGCCCTCGGCAGCGGACGGCTGGTCGTCGGCAGGGGACCGCCGGGTGCCGGGAGCGGACGACCGGTCCTCGGGGGCGGACGACCGGCTGTCGGCAGCGGACCTCCCGCCGTGGGCAGGGGGCTGCCCGCTGTCGGCAGCGGACGACCGGCCCTCGGCAGCGGACCGCCGGTCGTCGGCAGCGGATCCCCGGTCGTCGGGGGCGGACGTCTGGCCGTTGGCGGCGGACCGCCCGGTGCCGGGGGCGGACGAACGGCCCTCGCAAGCGGACGGCCCGCTGTTGGGAACGGACGGCTGATCGTCGGCAGCGGACGACCGGCCCTCGGCAGCGGACCCCTCGCCGTCGGCAGGGGACGCCCCGCTGTCGGCAGCGGACCGCCGGCCCTCGGAAGCCGGGTGATGGTCGACCTGGGAGCTCATGGGCGGGAAGTTATCCACAGGCTGCGCACACCCGCCACCCAATTGTCGGTGCGGCCAGGCAATATGGGCGCATGACTGGGGCGATGAGTGAGAGCAAGGGGCCGGGCGTGCGGGGCACGGACGGCATGCCGGACTGGGAGAAGCGCTTCCGGGCGCCGCGGGTGTCGCTGCCCGACTGGGCGGAGGACGCGCCGGACCGCTGCCTGTTCGTGTCGAACGCGACGGGCACGTACGAGCTGTACGCATGGGACCGCGCGACGGGAGCCCAGCGCCAGGTCACCGACCGGCCGAACGGCACGACGGACGGCGTGCTCTCCCCGGACGGCGCGTGGATCTGGTGGTTCGACGACAAGGACGGCGACGAGTTCGGCATCTGGCGCCGCCAGCCCTTCGGCGGCGGCGCGGACGAGCCGGCCGTCCCCGGCCTCGCCCCCTCCTACCCGGCCGGTCTCGCCCTGGCCCGCGACGGCCGCACGGCGGTCGTCGGCCGCTCCACGGACGAGGACGGTACGACGATCCACCTGGCCCGCGAGGGCGAGGACCCGGTGCAGATCTACCGGCACCGCGAGTCGGCGGGCGTCGGCGACCTCTCGCACGACGGCTCCCTGATCGCCATCGAGCACACCGAGCACGGCGACGCCATGCACGCGGCGCTGCGCGTGCTGCGCCCCGACGGCACGCCGGTCGCCGAGCTGGACGACACCAAGGGCGGCACCGAGGAGCTGGGCCTGGAGGTGCTGGGCTTCGCCCCGGTCGACGGCGACACCCGGCTGCTCATCGGCCACCAGCGCCGGGGCCGCTGGGAGCCGCTGGTGTGGGACGTGGCGACGGGCGAGGAGACCGACCTCGCCCTGGACCTGCCGGGCGACGTCAGCGCCGAGTGGTATCCGGACGGCTCGGCCCTGCTCGTCGAGCACGGCTTCGAGGCCCGCAGCGAGCTGTTCCGCTACGACCTGGCGACCCGCGAGCTGACCCGCATCCCCACCCCGCCCGGCTCGCTCTCCGGCGCCACCGCGCGCCCCGACGGCAGCGTGGAGTACCTGTGGTCGTCGGCCGCCGAGCCGCCCGCGGTCCGCTCGACGTCCGGCGGTGTGGTCCTGGACCCGCCCGGCATGGCCTGCCCGCCGTCGGTGCCGGTGGAGGACGCGTGGGTGGAGGGCCCCGGCGGCCGCATCCACGCCCTCGTCCAGAAGCCGGCGGGCGCGACCGGCCCGCTCCCCACGGTGTTCGACCTGCACGGCGGCCCGACCTGGCACGACAGCGACGCCTTCGCCGCGGGCCCGGCCGCCTGGGTCGACCAGGGCTACGCGGTGATCCGCATCAACTACCGCGGCTCCACCGGTTACGGCCGCGCCTGGACCGACGCCCTGAAGCACCGGGTCGGCCTGATCGAACTGGAGGACGTCGCCGCGGTCCGCGACTGGGCGGTCTCCTCCGGCCTCGCCGACCCCGACCGCCTGGTCCTCACCGGCGCCTCCTGGGGCGGCTATCTCACCCTGCTCGGCCTCGGCACGCAGCCCGACGCGTGGACGGTGGGCATCGCGGTCGTGCCCGTCGCGGACTACGTCACCGCGTACCACGACGAGATGGAGGCCCTGAAGGCCATGGACCGCACCCTGCTGGGCGGCACCCCCGAGGAGGTCCCCGAGCGCTTCGAGGCCTCCTCCCCGATCACCTACGTCGACCAGGTCAAGGCCCCGGTCTACATCTCGGCCGGCGTCAACGACCCCCGCTGCCCGATCCGCCAGATCGACAACTACGTCAAGCGCCTGGAAGCCAGAGGCGCCGTCCACGAGGTCTACCGCTACGACGCCGGCCACGGCTCCCTGGTGGTGGACGAACGCATCAAGCAGGTGAAACTGGAACTGGACTTCGCCAAACGGCACCTGGGGGCCTAGCGCCGAGGGGGTCAGTGGAGGTCCGCCAGCCCCCGGCGGGTCGCGGCGACCACTACCCGGTCCCCCTTCTCCAGTACGTGGTCCGGTGCCGTGTCGGTGCGGCCCTCCAGCGCCAGTACCCGCCAGGAACCGGCGCGGAAAGCCTGCCGTACCGTGCGGCCCTCCAGCTGGTGATGCCCGGAGACGTCCACCGCGGCGAAGAGCAGCACCCGGCGCTCGACCGCGACCGCGCCGAGCACCTGCCGCCCCAGCATCGCCCCGGCGAACGCGGGCGCGGCCAGATGCGTGACGCTCCGGCTCCGGGTCAGCGCATGCGGATACGCGGCACGCAGGGTGCGGTACACCGCGGTGGCGAAGTCGTCGTCGTACAGCCGTAGCACCACCCGCAGATCGGGCCGTACGTTCCGCGCGTACAGCACGGCCTCCAGGTTCGTGGTGTCCGCGCTGGTCACCGCGAGCAGCGCGTACGCCCGGTGGATCTTGGCGGACTCCAGCACCCCTTCCTGGGTGACGTCCCCGAGCACCACCGGCACCCGCAGCCGCCGCGCGGTCGCGAGCCCTCGCGCGTCGGGGTCGGACTCGACGCACACGACGGGGATGTTCAGCTCGCGCAGCCGGGTCAGCACCCGGGTGCCGATCTTCCCCAGCCCGAGCAGCACCACGTGCCCGCCGAGTCCGCGCGGTGGTTTCCGCAGCGCGGAGGCGGTGCGGAAGGTGCCCAGCGCCTCCAGCACCGCCGCCAGCAGCACCGGAAGCAGCAGCAACCCGACCAGACCGGAGAGGAGTTGGAGAATCTGCCGGCCCAGCGGCGCCCCCAGCGCGGGGTCGTCGATCGCGAACAGGTCCAGCAGGGTCAGATAGAAGGCCCGCAGCGGATGGATGCCGGGCGTGACCACCCACAGCGCCACGGCCAGCGCCACCACGCACGCCACCATGCCCGCCAGCGACCACCGCAGCCGCCGCGAGAACAGCGAGGCGAGCGGCGGCACCCCGCCCCGGCCGGGCGCCGCCGACTCGCCGCCGCCCGCCGAGGACACCTGCTCCAGCACCACCGCCGTCCGCCCGGCGGCCTGCCGTACCTCCTCGTCGTCCGGCAGCAGCCGCGGCTCCTGCTCCCCGCCGTGCCCGGGGTCCGTACCGGCGGGGGAGAGCAGGGCGAGCGTGCACAGTCCGGTGCCGGCCTGCCGTTCCACGGCCCGCAGCAGCAGTCCCTCGGTCTGCACGACCTTGCTGGTGCCGGCGACGGCGGTGGCGGCGAGCGCGGGCGCGGCGGTGTCGGCGTCGGACAGCACGGTGGTGGACGCGTCCGCACCGGCGTCGCCCTCGCCGTCACCGGCCACCAACGCGGCCGCCTGGTCGAGGAGTTCCTCGATGTGCTGGCCCAGCCGCCGGTTGTAGAGGCGCAGGACGAGCCGCAGGCGCGGGTTGAGGCGGCGGGCGGTCAGCGCGGCGCGGATGTTGGTCTCGTCGTCGTCGTAGACGAGGGCGAGCGCGGCGGCCCGCTCCACCCCGGCCTCGGCGAGCACGGCCTCGGTGATCTCGGTGGCGGTCAAAACCCCGGCCGTATCGCCGCCGTCGGTGCCCGTGGCCGTCGCGGTGCCCGCGGTGCCGGCGCCGTTGGGGCCGCGTCCGACCGTGGCGCTGACCACCCGGTCGAACAGCGCCGCCGACGCGGACCGCGCCCGGCCGACCACCGGAGGCCTCGCGGTGCGCACGTTCGGCGGCACCACCAGGGTGACCTGCTCGCCGTGGACCCCGCGCAGTTCGGCGGCCAGCCGGTGCGCGAGCCCGTCGTCCCCGGCCACCACCATGTGCGGGGCGCTGGGCCCACTTTGATACGGAACGCTCGCCACGAGGGAAAAGACTGCCCCAAGGAGAAGAGTGGTTCCAGCGGCGATGTGAACACGCGGGGGACGATGCGCGTACCCAGGGGGAGGGAGCGCACCAGGACAGCCAGCCGGAGGGAACCACCCGTGGCCATCACCGAAGACGCCCCGCCCGGCGCCGACGTCGGCTCCCCGCCCGGTCCCGGGAGCCCGAGGGTCAGCTCCCCGCTGGTGCTGACGCTGATCCTGCTGCTGGCGGTGCTCGCCCAGTCCCCGATCCGCGGGCTCCTCGGCACCCCGCTGATGCAGAGCTGGATGACGGTGTTCGTCGCGGTGACGCTCCAGGCGTTGCCCTTCCTCGTCCTCGGGGTGCTGCTGTCGGCGGCGATCGCGGTGTTCGTGCCCCCGGCGTTCTTCGCCCGCGCCCTGCCGCGCCGCCCCGCGCTGGCGGTGCCCGTGGCCGGGATCGCGGGCGCGGTGCTGCCGGGCTGCGAGTGCGCGTCGGTGCCGGTGGCGGGCGCCCTCGTCCGGCGGGGCGTCACCCCGGCCGCCGCCCTGGCGTTCCTGCTGTCCGCCCCGGCGATCAACCCGGTCGTGCTGACCGCCACCGCCGTCGCCTTCCCGCGCGACCCGGAGATGGTGCTGGGCCGGTTCGCGGCGAGCCTGCTGGTGGCGTGCGCGATGGGCTGGCTGTGGCAGCGGCTGGGCCGCACCGACTGGCTGCGCCCGCCGGCCCACGGCGCGCACGAGGGGGCGACGAAGGGGGAGGCGTTCTGGAGTTCGGTGCGGCACGACACCGTGCACGCCGGCGGCTTCCTGGTGCTGGGCGCGATGGCCGCGGCCACGCTGAAGGCGGCGACCCCGGCGGACTGGCAGCGCACGGCGGCCGGGAACCCCGTCTTCTCCGTGCTCGCCCTCGCCGTCCTCGCCGTACTGCTGTCCATCTGCTCGGAGGCGGACGCGTTCGTCGCGGCCTCCCTCACCCAGTTCTCGCTGACGGCCAAGCTGGTGTTCCTGGTGGTGGGCCCGATGATCGACCTCAAGCTGTTCGCGATGCAGGCCGGCACCTTCGGCCGCGGCTTCGCCCTCCGCTTCGCCCCCGCGACCTTCGCGCTGGCCGTCGCGGGCGGGCTCCTGACCGGGGCGGTGCTGCTGTGAACCGCCAGTCCCAGTCCGCCGTCATGTTCCTGCTCGGCGCCGCCCTGCTGCACGCGGGCAGCACCGGCCTGTATCTGCGGTACGTCAAACCGGGCCTGCGTCCGCTGCTGCTGGCCTCCGGCGCGGTCCTGATCGCGGCGGCGCTGGCCACGGTCTGGTACGAGCGCCGGCGCGCCAAGGCGGCACCCGACCACACCGAACACCACGCACACCCCGAACCCCGGGTGTCCTGGCTGCTGTTGCTGCCCCTGCTCGGCCTCATCCTCGTCGCGCCGCCCGCCCTCGGCTCCTACAGCGCCCTGCGCTCCGGCACGGCCCTGCAGAAGACGTACCTCTACGGCAAGCTGCCCGCCGCCGACCCGGCCCCGCTCTCCGTGATCGACTACGCCTCCCGCGCGGCCTACGGCCACGGCCGCACCCTGAAGGGCCGCACGGTCCGCGTCACCGGCTTCCTCGCCCTGGACCACACGGGCGCGCCGTACCTGGTCCGCATGGCCCTCAACTGCTGTGCCGCGGACGCCCAGCCGGTGAAGATCGCCCTGACCGGCGACCTGCCGCCGGTCCTCCGCCCGGACGCCTGGATGGAGGTGACCGGCACCTACACCCCCCGCCTCACCCACGACCCGGTCAACAACGGCCCCATCCCGTACCTGAAGGTCACCTCCGCCCGCCCGGTCCCGGTGCCGCACGACCCGTACGACGAGACCTGGAACACCTGACCCCGCAGCACGGCAGGGCCGGCCGGTCCTTCGATGCGGCGCGCGTACTGCTGTCGGCACCCCGGTCCGCCTGGCCGCCCCGGACGACCGCGCTCCCGCCCTGCGCGCGCGCCGCGGCCGGTACGCGGCCGAGGCGGGCGCCCGCCGTCAGTCCAGGTCCAGCAGCAGGGCCATCACGCCCACGAGGGTCGCGCTGCTGACGATCTCCCGCCGGGCGATCATGCCGCGCAGGTCGGCCAGCGGGATCCACTCCACGCGGTCCGACTCGTTGCGTTCCGTGGGCGCGCCGACCCGCCGCGCCCCGTCCACGCGGAACACGAAGTGCCGGGAGTCCGTGATCCCCGCCGCGGGCTCGGCGTAGACCAGCTCCCGCATCGTGCCCGGACGCCGGCCCGTCTCCTCCTGAAGTTCCCGCGCGGCGGCGGCCTCGGGCGTCTCCCCGTCCTCCACCAGGCCCATGGGCAGCTCCCAGGCCCAGGTGTCGGTGACGAAGCGGTGCCGCCACATCATCAGCACCCGCTGCCGGTCGTCGACGGCCGCGGTGACCGCGAGATCCCGCAGCCGTACGACGTGGTAGTCGGTCCGGGTGCCGTCCGGTTGCTCCACGTCCAGCGAGCGCACCCGCAGCCACGGGGTGTCGTACAGGGCGCGCTCGCCGTGAATCGTCCAGCGCATGCCGGGCCCGCTACCGGGCGGCTTCGTCGAGGTCGAAGCGCTCCAGGTCGCGCAGCCAGGCCTGGGCCGTGCCGTCCGACGGGGCGCGCCAGTCGCCGCGCGGGGAGAGGGAGCCGCCCGCCGAGACCTTCGGGCCGTTCGGCATCGCCGAGCGCTTGAACTGCGAGAAGGCGAAGAAGCGGCGGATGAAGACCTCCAGCCAGTGCCGGATGGCCGCGAGGTCGTACGTGCCCCGCTTCTCCTCGGGGAAGCCGGGCGGCCAGGCGCCCGCCTCCTTGTCGTGCCAGGCGTGCCAGGCCAGGAAGGCGATCTTCGAGGGGCGGAAGCCGTAGCGCAGGACGTGGAAGAGCGTGAAGTCGTGCAGCGCGTACGGGCCGATCTTCGACTCGGTGGACTGCATCTCCTCGCCGGGCACGAGCTCCGGGCTGATCTCGGTGTCGAGGATCGCGGCCAGGATCTTGCCGGTCTCGTCGTCGAACTGGCCACTGGTGATGACCCACCGGATGAGGTGCTGGATCAGTGTCTTGGGCACGCCCGAGTTGACGTTGTAGTGGCTCATCTGGTCGCCGACGCCGTACGTCGACCAGCCGAGCGCCAGCTCGGACAGGTCGCCGGTGCCGAGGACGATGCCGCCGCGCTGGTTGGCGAGCCGGAACAGGTAGTCGGTGCGCAGCCCCGCCTGGACGTTCTCGAAGGTGACGTCGTACACCGGCTCACCGGAGGCGAAGGGGTGGCCGATCTCCTTCAGCATCAGCCGCGCGGTCGGCGTGATGTCCAGTTCGGCGGCGGTGACGCCGAGGGCCCGCATCAGCCGGTGCGCGTTGTCCTTGGTGTGGTCGCTGGTGGCGAAGCCGGGCAGGGTGAAGGCCAGGATGTCGCTGCGCGGGCGGCCGGCGCGGTCCATCGCCCGGGCGGCGACGATCAGCGCGTGCGTGGAGTCCAGGCCGCCGGAGACCCCGATGACCACCTTCGGGCCGCCGATCGAGGCGAGCCGCTGCTGCAGCCCCGCGACCTGGATGTTGTACGCCTCGTAGCAGTCCAGGGCGAGACGGTCGGCGTCGGCGGGCACGAACGGGAAGCGCTCGAGGCGGCGGCGCAGGCCCAGGTCGGCCGTGGCCGGCGGGGCGAGCTCGAAGGACACCGTGCGGAAGTCGCCGGTGCGTGCGGCGTGGGTGCGGCCGTTCTCGCCGAACGTGCCCATCCGCTGCCGCTCCTGCCGCAGCAGGTCCAGGTCGACGTCGGCCACCGCGTACTGCTCGCCCAGCGGGAACCGCTCCGTCTCGGCCAGCAGCACCCCGTTCTCGTAGATCAGGGTCTGGCCGTCCCAGGACAGGTCCGTGGTCGACTCGCCGAGACCGGCCGCCGCGTAGACGTACGCCGCGAGGCAGCGCGAGGACGCCGAGCGGCACAGCAGCTTGCGGTCCTCGGCGCGGCCGACCGTGATGGGGCTGCCGGAGAGGTTGACGAGCACGGTCGCCCCGGCGAGGGCCGCCTCCGCGCTCGGCGGCACCGGCACCCACATGTCCTCGCAGATCTCCGCGTGCAGCACCAGGCCGGGCAGGTCGGCCGCCGAGAAGAGCAGGTCCACACCGAACGGCACCTCCGCGCCGCCCAGCCGGATCGTTCCGCCGCGCTCGGCGTCACCGCCCGCGATCTGCCGCCGCTCGTAGAACTCCCGGTAGTTCGGCGGGTACGACTTCGGCACGACGCCCAGGATCCGGCCCCGGTGCACGACCACCGCGCAGTTGAAGATCCTGCCGCGGTGGCGCAGCGGCGCGCCGACGACCAGCACCGGCAGCAGCTTTGCCGACTCCGCCACGATCGTGGCGAGCGCCGTCTCGACGTCGTCGAGCAGGGCGTCCTGCAGCAGCAGGTCGTCGATCGCGTACCCGGACAGACACAGCTCCGGGAACACGGCCACGGCGACGCCCTCGTCGGCACAGCGGCGGGCATGACGCAGGACCGCCTCGGCGTTGGCACGCGGGTCGGCGATGACGGTGTGGCCCGTACACGCGGCGACGCGCGCGAAGCCGTGCTGGTAGATCGACCAGAAGCTCAACGGGACCTCTTTCCGAGCGACTCTCCTACAGGAGGAAGCCTACGGGGAGGCCTACGCGAACCCGCTCACGTGCGGGTTTCCGGGGTGCTGAGGCTGTGTGGGGCGCGCGGCCGGGGGTGAGGCGGCGCCTCTCAGCGAGCAGCGCCCACCGTGCGCCGACTCCGACAGCGGCACGCGACCGTCGTCACCCTGCCCGGCCACAGGCATGCCGTCGCGGGCCCACCCCCACTCCACCCACGGGTGCAGCGCGGCGAGGGTTTCTCCATCCACCCCTGGGTGCTGGTGATCGCCTACCCGCCCGGCGCAGTCTGGAGCCATGGGTTCCTCCCTTCATTCGGCGCTCATCGTCCTCACCATCGCCTGCGTCTGGGTCTTCGTCGCGGCCTGGATCGCCGGCGCCGTCTACTTCGGCGTGAAGAGCCACACCGGCCCGCACAGCTGGATACGCGGACTGCGCCGTACGCTGCCGCGCCGCCTGACGCTGCTCGCGGGCGCGGTCCTCTTCTCCGTCCTGGTCCGGCACACCGGCGGCTTCTGGCGCCATCTGCGCTACTGGCAGCCGGAGCTGGCACTGCTCGGCGGCCTGCTCGCCGTCGCCTCCACCGCCCTGCTGCTGTGGGCGCGCTGGGTGCTGGGCACCATGTGGTCCAGCGTCCCGACGGTCCAAGAACACCACGAGCTGCGCACGGACGGCCCCTACCGGCTGGTCCGCCACCCCATCTACACCGGGCTGCTCGGCCTGATCGTCGGCGCCATGCTCGCCGACGGCTTCGGCGTCTGGATCGCGATCCTGGCGGTGGCCGTCCCCTGGCTGCTGAGACGGGTCCGGGCCGAGGACGCCCTGATGGCCGGCCAGTTCGGAGCCGCGTACGACGCCTACCGCGCGCACGTCCCGGCCCTGATCCCCCGGATACGCCCGCCTCGCCGACAGCCCCCACCCGCACCGGCCGCCCGCGCCGGATCCGGAGCCCCCGAGGAGATGTGACGCTCGCCGGGCACGGCACGTCGGTGGAGCGGTGCGCCCCGCCCGCGACCACGGCCAGGGCGCACCACCGGATCAGCCGACGTGCAGGGTGAGGGCCGCGGTGTGCAGCGTGCCCCCGGTCTGGAACTGGAGGAACAGCCGCCAGTCGCCGGACTGGGCGAACTCGGCGTGGAAGGAGAGCGTCGGTCCGCCGTGGCCGCCGTCGGCCTCCGTCTCCGGGTGGAGATGGGCGAAGGCGAGATCGCCCTGGTGGAAGGCGGTCAGATGGGCGTAGGTGCCGAGGTACGGCTGGAGGTCGGTGACCGGCCTGCCGTTCCGGGTGACGGTGGCGGTCAGCTGGTGCGCCATGCCCGCCATCGGTTCGCCCTTCACCGTCAGGGTGTAGCCGTCGACGGTGGCGGTGCCGGACGCCTTCGGCAGCGGCGAGGCCGTCGCCGTACCGGGCACCCGCACGGTGCGGCTGAGCACGAAGCTCTTGCCCTTGCCGGCGCCGCTGTCCGGGACGAAGGAGGCGTACAGCCGCCAGGTCCCCGGCCGCAGCGCGGCCAGCGGCGCGGTCCAGGTGCCGTCACCGGCCATGGTGGGGTGCAGGTGCTGGAAGCCGGTGAGGTCGGAGCGGATGGCGTAGAAGTGCATCCGCTGCGTCTGGTCGACGGCGAAGCCGGTGACGGGCCGGCCGTCCGGGCCGGTGATGGTGAAGCGATAGTCGGCCGCCTTCCCGGCCGGGAGCCCAGAGGTCTTGCCGGTCATCCGGTAACCGCTCTTCTCGGCGGCCAGACCGTTGCCGGTGGCCGCCGGCTCCATGCCGGGCATGGACGCCATCGAGTCGCCCGACGCCGAGGGGGACGGCGTGGCACTGTGCTCCATGCCGGCCATACCGGAGCCGTGCCCTGCGCCGGAGTCGGAGCCGCAGGCGGCGAGGCTCAGGGTGAGGGCGGCGGCGACGGCGGCCGCCGCGAGGGCATGACGGGTTGTCCGAAGTCGCTGGGACATACGTGTGTCTTTCCAGGTGGGCGCCGTGCGACGGCGCAGATGAACGGATGAGAGCCGTACGGGACCGCGGCAATGGGCCGGCCGGATCCCGGAGGTCTCATCACGTCCGCGCGACGCACACCTGAAGCAACAGCCCCCGCCCGCTCCCCGGCGGACCACGCCGCCGGACACCGTCCGCCCCCGACCGCCCCCACGGCACCGGCAAGACGACCGGCAACACGAGAACACCGGCCACGACCGGCGGCACCGGCACCTCAGACCGGCTCATCGTGGCCTGACACAGCGCCCCCCGCACCCCCTCGCCCACCCGGACGGGAACCTTGACGGCCGCGGCGACGGCGGCCCCGGCCATGGGGCCGGTCCCCGATCGCATCCCGTGCGGCAGGAAGCCGGGGGCAGCGTCTGCCGCCTTGGCGTCATGGGCGGGACGCGTGGCCATGCCGGAGTGGTGGGCCCCGTCCGCGGCCATCCCGGAGCGATCGGCCGGACGTTCGGCCATACCGGAGTGGTCGGCCCGGTGTTGTACCGGCGCGGCAGGGGCCGAACGCGGGACGGCGGAGCCGCCGCCCGGCATGCCCCCGTGGCAGCCGCTCGCCGCCGCTGCCGGACCACCGTGCATGAGGAACAGCCCGAGCAACAGCGCAACGAGCACGGCAGGGCGCACCACTCGGTGGCGGGCCCCGCGCATGCCGGCGACGGGCTGTGTGACAGTCACGGGTTCACCATACGAGGAGGCCTGCCCGGGAAGCCCGGGGAGGGGGCCGACCGGGGGACGGTGCGCCGGAACCGTACTACCGCGCCCTCCCTCAACGAGTCGTCCGGACCTCTGCGACGACCTCCAAGGGCGCCTCGGAGATCAACTCCCCTCAGCGGAGCGGGACATCCATGCGAAGGCGTCTGCGGTGCGAGTAGCCAGTGATCCGGTTCGCCAACAGTCGGTGATGTCGGTCCAGCCATGGAGACAGGCGCTGCGCGCACCGTGCTCGGACGCTTGGTCGTAGAAGAGGCTGAACCTGTAGACCCTGCCGTCTTCGGAGATGACCTGGCCATCCTCGTGATCGGGCCCCTCCTGCAAGAGGTCGACGACAACCGTCCGGCCCGGATCGAGCCCCTGGCCCGTCAGCAGCTCCCGCAACCGGCACCAAAGGCCGAGGGTCGCTGGTGCGCAGAAGATCGGTGTACTGAACGACGATGCTTGACACCATGAGCCTGATGATCAGAGCTGCGGTGAAGAGAAGCAATGGGCGCAGTCAAGCGTGGATGTCAGGTCGGCGCGAGCGTGTGCGCTGGCCGGCACGATGGACTCGTGGCTGACCAGGAACGCATCGCAGAAATCGCGGCTTACTACCGGGCACTCGACGAGGGCGCCACCCTGCGGCACCACTTCCGCCACGCTGACGAGGAAGCCGGCCTCTGGTACATCGAGGCCGTACCCGACCGCGGCGAGTTGATCGTCATCAAGCAGGCCGAGCTGACCTCGGCCGGCCAACTGCACCGGTATAGCTGGGAGCACCTGGACGACGAGCACGGTGGCCTGACAGACCAGGCGATCGACCCTGAAGAGGACCCGCTGGAGGCCATCCCGGCCGAAGAGTTCCAGCGAGTGTGGACTCGATGACTTGCTGCCGGCCGCAGGCGGTCGGCCGGTGGAAGCTGGTCGACCGCGTAGGCAAGATCCTCAAACCATCCTGAGGCGAGACCCGAGTCCGCCTCTTCGTCACATGTCATCTCCGGCTCCGCCAGACGCTGAGGGCGTTGAAGGGATCAGTGCCGACGAGTGGACGTCGAGGGCGCTGCGGCACGGCTCCGCGTCCCTTCTCTCCGACCGTGCCGTCCCACTGGGGGAGATCACCCGGCTCGTGGATCACTCTGGAACCGCCGTAACCGAGGAGGTCTACCGGAAGCAGATCCAGCCCGTGATCCAGACCGGCGCCGTGGTCATGGACGGAATCCTCGGCGCCCACCCGCGACGACACGCAGCAAAGCCAGAGGGCCCTTCCCCTCTGACCTACTACTTGGCTGTCGAGGTGGCGGGATTTGAACCCACGACCTCTTCGTCTCGAACGAGGTTTGGTTGGTGAGCCCGCCAGCCTTGATGGCGTTTCCGCAGGTCAGAGCGGTGGGCTCGGTTGGTGACGCGGGGTCTGGAAGGGGTTCGGGGAGCGGGTCGGCTCCCAGATGGCTCCCAGGGCGTGCGCCCGAAGGGCTCTGCACGCCTACCCGCCACCTGTTCGACCCCGAGTTCTGGCGCAGGCGCAGGCCCGCATCACCGCGGCCTCCTTGGTCATCTCCTCGGTTAACGAGGCGATCACCCACCCGCTCTTCGGAAGGCCGTCACGGCCAACCAGCCGGAGGCCTCGGAGACGAACACGCGACGGGCACCATTACGCACGCACGCTCTCGACATGACACTCTCTTTACCTGTCTGCCCTATGGTCGGATACCGCGATTGCGAACGGGGGTTCATCGGTGGGCGACGGCAAGGTCCCTGGCAAGGTCCTGGACATCAAGACCGCCGACATCAAGGCGGCGGCACCGGCCTTCCACCAGGGAGCCATCGATCTGAGCAAGGCTCTGACGACGCTGATCCAGACCCTGGACGGTCTGGGTGAGCCCTGGGGTCACGACGAGCAGGGCGACAAGTTCGGCAACGTCTACAAGCCGCAGCAGAAGAAGATCGAGAGCGCGGCGGGCATCCTGGTGCTCGGTCTGACGAGCATTCACGAGGCCATGGTGGACCTCTCGGACGGGCAGGTGGACAACGACCAGCTCATCGCCGGAATGTTCACGCAAGTGAAGACCCCTCAGCAGAGCGACGGTGCCGGTGAGCGTTGAGGACAAGGCCCGCCACATCCTTCTCAAGCTGGGTCTGTGGTGGCCCGAGGCGGACTCCGGCAAGCTGCGGGACGTGGCGAAGGCCTGGCGTGCCTTCGCCGACTCGGTGGACGACGTCCGCGCTCCCGTGCACCGCAGCGCGTCCTCGATCATCCACAACAACACCGGTGAGTCGATCGAGGCGTTCGAGAAGTTCTGGGGCCGCTATGCCAAGGACCAGGACGGCGGCTGGCTGAGCGACCTGGCGAAGTCCTCGCGGGAGATGGCCACGGCGCTGGAGAAGTTCGCCGACGCCATAGACGACGCGATCAACAAGCTCTGGACACGGATCGGTATCGACGCGGCGGTGATCGCGGGCGGGGTGGCACTGGCCTTCTTCACCGCGGGCCTGGCCTCCGGGGCGGCTGTCGCGGCGGCGGACGCGGTCATCGAGTTCGGCGCGACGATGGGCGTCGCGGTCTCCACCACGGTGGCCGAGATCGCCGGCGGCACCTTGATCGCCGCCGCGTTCGGCGGGGTCGAGTCGGTCACCGTCGACCTCGCCGTGGCCCAGCCGCTGAAGATCGCGACCGGGCTGCAGCAGGGCTTCAGCCTGGATGAGGTGAACCAGGCCGCCAAGGACGGCATGATCTTCGGCGGCGCCCTGGGAGCGGGCAGTGGCCTGCTGAAGGCGAGCATGGAAGGCGGCCTCGCCGACACCACCCCCCTGCTGCTGCGCCCGCCCTCCCTCCGCCCCGACCTGGTGGAGCTGGGCCCGGCGGCCCGCAACGCCGAGCGCACCCCGTGTGTCGGCGAGCCGATCGACGTGGCGACCGGCGCCATGCTGATGACGCAGACCGACCTGACCCTGCCGGGCAGTCTGCCGCTGGAGTTCACGCGCACCCACCTCTCCTCCTATCGGGGAGGCGTCTGCTTCGGCCCGACCTGGATCTCCACCCTGGACGAGTGCCTCCAGATCGACGGCGAGGGCGTCGTCTTCGCGTCGGCCGACGGCATGCGCCTGGTCTACCCGGTACCGGAACCAGGCGTGCCGACCATGCCGGTGAAGGGCCCGCGCTGGCCCCTGGAGTGGGACGGCAAACCGGACGGCGCGATGACGGTCACCGACCCGGCCACGGGCGTGACCCGCACCTTCGCCGCCCCCGTCCCCTCCCCCTCCTTCGGCGTCTTCCACCTGGCCCTGGACTCCTGGACCGACCGCAACGGCAACCGCATCGACGTCGAACGCGACGACGAGGGCATCCCGTTCGGCCTCCGTCACTCCGGCGGCTACTACGTCGCCGTCGACACCCAGGGCCCACGCATCACCGCCCTGCGCCTCCTGGCCGAGCCACCCTCCCGCTACCGTCCCGGCACGGCGTCCGACGAGGGCACGGTCGTCATGCGCTACGGCTACGACACCGCCGGCAACCTCACCGAGGTCATCAACTCCAGCGGCGAACCCCTCCGCTTCACCTACGACACCGAGGGCCGCGTCACCCGCTGGACCGACCGCAACGGCACCTGGTTCTCGTACGTCTACGACGACCGCGGCCGGGTGACCCGTACCGAGGGCGTCGACGGCATCCTCTCCGGCACCCTCACCTACGACGACACGACCCGCACGACGAAGTACACCGACTCCCAGGGCCACACCTCGGTCCACCGCTACAACACCGAGGGCCTGGTGGTGGAGGAGACGGACCCGCTCGGACACGTCACTCGCACCGAATGGGACGAGCACGGAGCCCGGCCGGTCACCGTGACAGACCCGCTGGGACACACCACGCGGTACACGTACGACGACACGGGCAACCTCACCGGCCTCACCCTCCCCGATGGCGCGGCGGCCCAGGCGGAGTACAACGCGCTCGGCTTGCCGACAATGGTCGTCGAGCCGGGCGGGGCGATCTGGCGGCACACCTACGATGACCGTGGCAACGTGCGTGCCACGGTGGATCCGACCGGAGCCGAGACTTGCTACGAGTACGACAGCGCAGGGCACCTGACCGCCGTCACCGACGCACTGGGTCACACACGGAGGATCGTATCGAACGCGGCCGGCTTGCCGATCACACTCAGTGATGAACTGGGACACGAAACGATCGTGAGCCGTGACTCGTTCGGCCGAATCGTTGGTGTGACCGACCCACTCGGTCACACCACACGCATGGGGTGGACCGTCGAAGGGAAGCCGAAGTGGCAGGAGCGCCCCGACGGCACGCGTGAATCCTGGACCTGGGACCCCGAGGGCAACCTGATCGCGCATACTGATCTCGCCGGAAACACGACTCGGCAGACCACCGCCCACTTCGATGTCCCGGCGACCCGCACGGACCCGGACGGCACCCGGTACGCGTTCACATACGACACTGAGTTGCGCCTGACAGGTGTCACCAACCCTGAGGGGCGGACCTGGTCCTATCTCTACGACCAGGCTGGTCGACTCGTCGCGGAGACCGACTTCAACGGGCGCACGCTGACGTACGCCTTCGACGCCGCGGGCAGGCTGATCGCCCGGACGAACGGCGCCAGCGAGAACCTGCGCTTCACCCGTGACCCACGCGGCAGGGTAGTGGCCCAGGAAACCGAGAGCGGTGAGATCACGACGTACGCTTACGCGCCGGGCGGTGACCTGTGCCGCGCAGCCAACGCGGATGCCGAATTGACCCTGGAACGGGACGGGCTGGGGCGGATCCTGTCGGAGACGGTCAACGATCGCACATCGGTCTTCCAGTACGACGCTCTCGGGCGCCGCACGCGTCGCGTGGCACCATCCGGCCTGGTTTCGGACTGGACGTATGACGCGGCCGGACGACCGGTGCAACTGCGTTCGGCGGCGGGCTCACTCGACTTCACGCACGACGCCGCCGGGCGTGAGACCGAGCGTCGGTTCGGGGAAGGCGTGACGCTTGAGCAGAGCTGGAACACGAACGGGCAGATGACCGCCCAGTCCCTGACCTCCGCCACCGCCGGGATCATCCCGGACCGCCTCCTCCAGCATCGCACGTATGCCTACCGGGCCGATGGCCACCTCACGGAGATCCGTGAGTTGACGTCTGGCACACGGCGCTTCGGTCTGGACGGTACGGGTCGGGTCACACAGGTACGGGCGCACGGCTGGACTGAGACCTACGCCTACGACACCACCGGCAAAGTGCGGGAGGTGTCGGCGCCTGGCCACGATTCTCCGGGCGAGCGCGCGTTCGAGGGCACGCTCGTTCGCCGGGCGGGGCGGACGGCGTACGACCACGATGCCCAGGGCCGGCTTGTCCGCCGAACGCGCACACTCCTCAGCGGGAAAACCCACACATGGTCCTACGCCTGGAACGCGGAGGACCGCCTGACCGAGGTGGTCACGCCGAGCGGGGACCGATGGAGGTACACCTACGACCCGCTCGGTCGGCGCATCTCCAAGCACCGTGTCACCGCTGAGGGATCGCCAACCGACCGTGTCGAGTTCTCCTGGGACGACACCCGCCTGGCAGAACAGACCGGACCGGACGGAAAGGTGACCACATGGGACTACGAACCGGACACGCACCGCCCGGTCGCCCAGACCCTTCGCACACCCCCGCATGTACCTGAGGGAGGTTCCTTCCTCGCTCGGCTCGCCGAGGAGACGGGCCTCGAGAACACCACGCGTTTTCTGGCCGTCATCACCGACAACGCCGGTGCCCCCATGGAACTCGTCACAGGAGAGGGCGAGGTGGTGTGGCAGCGTCGTAGCACGTTGTGGGGTACCCACGTCCCGGCCGGGACCGACGAGCCGGAATCCGCCACCTGTCCGCTGCGCTTCCCGGGCCAGTACGCCGACGCCGAGACGGGCCTGAACTACAACTACTTCCGCTACTACGACCCCGAAGTCGCCCGGTACCTCAGCCCCGACCCACTTGGGCTCGACGCTGCTCCCGATCACCATGCCTACGTCGACGCGCCGCTGTTGTTGATCGACCCGCTGGGTCTGAAATGTGAAGAGGTCGTTCCTACTCCTCGGACCGGGGTCAAGGGGATCATCAAGGACGCCCAGCTCCCCCACACGGGACGCATCCGATTTGTCCCGGACAAGAGGGTATCGGTCAGTACGGGCTTGCCCCGTGGCCCCCGGAAGGGCTATATCGACCGGTTCGGTAACGAATGGATCAAGGGGCCTTCCAGGACTGCCGGACAGCCGTTCGAGTGGGATGTCCAGCTCAGCAAGCTGGGCAAGGCCAAACTGGGGTGGCTCAGCAGAGATGGCAGCCACCTTAATGTGTCACTCGACGGTGAGATCACCCATAGGTGATGGGAAAGGACTGACTTCACGATGGCGGACACCCTCCCGTTCTACGCAGAAGTGCGCGTGCTTCGAGCCTCCGAAAGACCCGATTTGGAGGGTAAGTACGGAGGAATCCTCGGCATCACGGAGCCGCCCGACCCATCGATTCCGCCCGCCTATGCGGTGCTGCTCGACGGGGAGGAGGAGGTGTACACATTCCTCCGCGACGAGATCGAGCCCACGGGGCACATGCGAAAGCAGGAGGACTACTACTGACGCCTGCCGCCCGATTGTCGTCGGCACGCCTCGGCGCGGTGATACGCGAGAAGAACAGCACCGCCGGTCGGACGCCGGCTCCAGAGCCGGCCTTCGCCACGCTGCACGCGGCGCGGAGGTCCTCGGGGCCGCAGTGCGCCCAGCCGCCACCGTCGGGAGGACTGGCCGCCGCCCGGAAACGGGATGCCGAAGTCGACGGGACGGTGGAGGCCACCTGACCCGCCGCACGGCGCCGGACGGCAACGCCGAGATCTGGACGTACGTCGGCGAGGGTAACTGCACCAGCCACACCGACCCCCTGGGCGGCGTCACCCCGAGTCGAGTACCCACTTCCACCTGCCCACCGCCCGAACGGCCAAGACGAGGCGCGCTGCGAGTTACGGCACGAGACGGAACTGCGCCTGTCGCAGGTCACCAACTTACAGACCCTGACCTGGAGCTGCGAGTACGACCCAGCGGGGCACTGGTTGCGGAGACGGGCTTCGACGGCCACCCTCACGTATGAGTACGACTCCGCGGGCCGCCTGCCCTCGCGTACCGACGCCATCGGCCAGACGATGCCAATGGCGGTTCGCCTGGCATGGGCACGTAGGTCCCGCTGTCTATTGCAAGACGGAGCTCCAGGAGATTGGCCCACACGCGTAGTGACGACGTGAGTTCCATGGCCGCACTGGCTGCCTCTTCCGGACCCTCCAGGGTTACGAGACTCTCGGCTTTGTCTGTTTGGCGGACTGCATCGCTGAACTGCTCAGAGAGGCTGTCGACGGCAGACTCGCCGTCTGCATAGGCGTCGGTGGCCTCAGAGCCTTTCGAGATCGCCTCTGTCGTCTGGGTCACCAGTTGGCTGTAAGCGTCTCGCTGCTGCTGCCGCCGCCAGTGCTCATGCTGAGTACGCCTCTGGTCTCTGCCCGTCAAGCGAGCGGAGGCCCCAGAGTGCCCACCACGCCGATTAACCCGCCGAGTGCTGCCCCCGCCAGACCCGCTATGCCTTGATCCACTTGCTTTGGCCCCCAGGTACACCAGAGGCCCATTCGCGATCACGCGAATGGGCCTCTGGCCAGCGTCGGGGTGGCGGGATTTGAACCCACGACCTCTTCGTCCCGAACGAAGCGCGCTGCCAAGCTGCGCTACACCCCGATGTCGCTGCTCTCGCGGCGACGACGTTTACTTTAGCCCACCGGTGGCTGTAGACGAAATCCGGTTTAGACGCGGCGGCGGACCGGGGTCGGGCGGGTGTGGTCCAGGGCCACGAGGAGGACGGCCAGGGCGTACATCGCGAGGCCCAGGAGGAGGGCGTTCGCCAGGGTGCTGCGGTAGCCGTGCGTGGCGGCGTCCAGGAAGGGATAGAGGTAGCGGGCGGGGTTCGTGGGGGTGAGGGCAGCCGCTCGGATCAGGTAGAAGACCAGGTAGGCCAGGGGGTAGAGGAGCCAGGCGGCCGCCTGGCGCAGGTGCAGGCGGGCCGCGGGGGTCAGCAGCAGCCAGTCCAGTACGGCCGCCGCCGGCGTCAGAGTGTGCAGGATCTGCAGGGTCGCCCACGAGCCGTGCCAACGCTCCGGAACCGTCGTCGCGCCGGTCATGGAGAACGGCGGCGTCGTGTGGGCCAGGAACAGGTGGTAGACGAGCGCCGAGATCACGACGTAGAGGAGTGTGGCGCCTGACACGGAGGAAGGCAGGGGGCGGCGGGCTCGCCAGGCCCTCGATGCCGACATGAGCATGACGACGGCCAGCAGGATGGCGGTCTGGATGCCGAAGTAGCTCAGGATGCGGGACGGGGGGCCCAGCAGGAGTTCCAGGGCCACGCCGGCTGCCGCCGCCAGGGCGGTCAGGAGGCGGAACAGCGCGACCATGGGGCGGCGAATGGGCGCCACCACCGCCGTGGCGGGGACGGGCGAAGGCACCAGAACGGGCGGGCTCGGGACCGCGGGCAGGTCCGGGATGTCCCTGGGTATCGGGGGTATCGGCGGCATCGAGGCGCTCATGCCCTCACGCTAGGAGCGGGGGGAGGGGGCGGCTATCGGGCTTAGGCCGGGTGGGTTACGGTCCCGGTCCCTCGCCGGGATCCCACCCCTGGCCCCGGCCGCCGGTCCCGACTTCCCCCAGGACCCCGACGTGCCCCGGTCCCGGGCTTGGCCCTGCCCTTCTACTCCCTCCCCACCAACGTCAACAACGTAGCCTCCGGCGGGCAGGCGAAGCGGACCGGTGTGTAGCGGTTCGTGCCGCAGCCCGCTGAGACGTGGAGGTAGGAGGTGTGGCCGGCCGACGTGTGGGTGGACAGGCCCTTCACCCGGTCGGTGTCCAGGTCGCAGTTGGTGACCAGCGCGCCGTAGAAGGGGATGCACAGCTGGCCGCCATGGGTGTGGCCGGCCAGGATCAGCGGGTAGCCGTCCGCCGTGTACGCGTCCAGCACCCGCAGGTACGGCGCGTGCACCACGCCCATCGAGAAGTCGTACGTCTGCGACGGGCCGCCCGTCACCTTGGCGTAGCGGTCGCGCTTGATGTGCGGGTCGTCCAGGCCCGTCAGCTCGATCGACACGCCCTCGACCTTCAGGACACCCCGCGTGTTGGTCAGGTTCAGCCAGCCGGCCGTGTCGAAGCCGTCGCGCAGGTCCTCCCACGGGTTGTGGACGACGCCGACGGCCGGCGGGTTGCCGTTCAGCCCGTGGCGGCCGCTCGTCTTCTCCAGCAAGTAGCGGGCAGGGTTGCGCAGTCGGGGGCCGTAGTAGTCGTTGGAGCCGAAGACGTACGCGCCCGGGAACTCCATCAGCGGGCCGAGCGCGTCCAGGACCTCGGGGACGCCCTCGGGGTCGGAGAGGTTGTCGCCCGTGTTGATCACGAAGTCCGGGCGCAGGCCCGCCAGCGACCGCAGCCACCGCTGCTTCTTGCGCTGGCCGCTCACCATGTGGATGTCGGAGACCTGGAGCACGCGCAGCGGCTGCATGCCCGGCGGCAGGACCGGGACCGTCACCCGTCGGAGGCGGAAGGAGCGGACCTCGAAGCCCGCCGCGTACGCCAGACCGGCGGCGCCTGCCGCCATGATTCCCAGGGGTACTCCGTATCGCGCGCGCATGCCTCCATCGTGTCAGACCCCGGCGGTACGACGGGACCGGCCGGCTCTCCTCCGCTCCCCGGCGCCCCTTAAATCAGCGGGCGTTCACGTCGGCACACCTGCGACAATCGACGGCATGACCACCACGCTCAAGTCGAAGCTGCACGACGACCTCAACGCCGCGATCAAGGAGCGCGACGAGCTCCGCTCCTCGACGCTGCGGCTGACGCTCGCCGCGATCACCAAGGAGGAGGTCGCGGGCAAGGAGAAGCGGGAGCTGTCCGACGACGAGGTCCTCAAGGTGATCACCCGCGAGGCGAAGAAGCGCCGGGAGGCGGCCGATGCCTTCGCGCAGGGCGGTCGCGCCGAGCAGGCCGAGCGGGAGAAGGCGGAGGGCGAGGTGCTCGCCCACTACCTGCCCAAGCAGCTGTCCGACGACGAGCTGAACGCGATCGTCGCCCAGGCCGTGGAAGAGGCGAAGGCGGCCGGCGCCGAGGGGCCGAGGGCCATGGGCGCCGTCATGAAGATCGTGAACCCGAAGGTGGCCGGCCAGGCCGAGGGCGGCCGCGTCGCCGCCGCGGTGAAGAAGCTCCTCCAGGGCTGAGCGCCGGGGCCAAGCAGGGACGGACACGGCGGCGGGTCCGCGAAGCTGGGACGGACACGGCGGCTGAGCCGCGGTGAAGCTGGGACGGACCCGGCGGCGGGTCCGCGAAGCTGGGACGGACACGGCGGCGGGGCCGCGCAGCAGGGACGGACACGGCGGCGGGGCCGCGCCCCTGAAACCCAGGGTGCGGCCCCGCCGCCGTACTCACACCAGGCCGTTATCCCCAGCGCCCTCCGGTCCCCTTGTTCCCGCCGTTGCCCTGGCCCTGGATGAAGTTGCCCGGGAGGGAGATGGTCGGGCTGGGGAAGGCGCCGCCGGTCGTGTCACCCGTTGTGCCGCCGACTGTCGTTCCCCCGTCCGTCAGTCCGCCGATCAGTCCCCCGATCCCGCCCGTGTTGCCCCCGTTGGCCCCCCCTCGGCCTTTTCCCTGACCATCCCCCTTGTTGTTGTCCTTCTTGTCGTCGGGGATGTCGATCAGGTGGAAGTCCTGCACGGGTTTGCCGCTCAGCGCGCCGGTCATCATGTCGCGCCAGATCGGGCCGGGGACCTCGCCGCCGTAGACCTTGGCGTGCGGGACGCCGCCGATCGTGATGTCGACCATGTGCCGCTTGTGCTGCGGGTCGCCGACCCAGACCGCGCCGGCCAAATTCGGGGTGAAGCCGACGAACCAGGCCGCGAAGCGCTCGTCGGTCGTGCCCGTCTTGCCCGCGCTCGGGCGGTCGCCGAGGCCGGCCTGCTGGCCCGTACCGTCCTCGACCACGCCCTTGAGCAGGGTGGTGACGGTGTCCGCCGTCTTCTGCGACATCGCGCGTGAGCAGGTCGACCGCGGCACGTCCAGGGTCTTCTCCTCGGTGCCGGTCTTCTGGGTGATCGACTCGATGGCGATCGGGGTGCAGTACGTACCGCGCGAGGCGAAGGTGGCGTACGCGTTCGCCATCGTCAGCGGCGACATCTCCTGGGCGCCGAGCGCGAGGGAGGGGCTCTGGGCGATCGCCTGGCCGTCCGCGCGCTGCACGCCCATCTTCTTGGCCATGTCGATGACCGGGCAGATGCCGATGTCGCTGATGAGCTGCACGTAGTAGGTGTTGACCGACTTGGCGGTCGCCTCCTTCATGCCCATCGGGCCGCGCTCGGACTCGTTCTCGTTCGTCACCTTGGCCGGGTTGTTCGGGTCGTTGCGCCAGACCTTGCCGTCACACGCCTGCACGGGGCTCGGGTACGTCATCTCGTACGGCGACGGGTACTTCTGCGTCGCGGGCTTGCCGCCCTCGATCGCGGCCGCGGCGACGATCGGCTTGAAGGTCGAACCGGGCTGGTAGCCCGCGCCGCCGCCCATGTCCGAGTTGACGGAGAGGTTTATCTGCGTCTCGTCCTTGCCGAAGCCGTACGGGCGGGACTGGCCCATGGCGAGGATCTTGCCGGTGCCGGGCTCGACGATGGTCGCGGCCGTCGCCACGGCGTCGGACTTGTAGACGTGCTGCTTGATGGACGCTTCCACCGATTCCTGCGCCTGCGGGTCCAGCGTCGTACGGATCGTCAGACCGCCCTGGTTCCACAGTTTGGCCCGGGCCTGCTTGGTCTTGCCGAAGACCGGGTCGTTCAGGACGACGTCGCGGACGTAGTCGCAGAAGAAGCCGGCGCCCTTGACCGCGGTGATGCAGCCGTTCTTGGGCTGGCTCGGGTGCAGCCCGAGGGGCTGCTCCTTGGCCTGGTCGGCCTCCTGCTGGGAGATGTCGCCGACGTCCGCCATCCGCTGCAGCACGACGTTGCGCCGCTTGGTGGCCTCCGACTCGTCGTTGACCGGGTCGTAACGGCTCGGGGACTGCACGATGCCGGCCAGCAGCGCCGCTTCCTGGAGGTTCAGGTCCTTGGCGTGCTTGGAGAAGTAGCGCTGGGAGGCGGCTTCGACGCCGTAGGCCTGCTCGCCGAAGAAGGTGATGTTCAGGTAGTTCTCGAGGATCTTCTTCTTGCCGAGCTTCTCCTCGAGCTGGATCGCGTACTTCAGTTCCTTGATCTTGCGGCCCAGGGTCTGCTGGGTGGCCTCGGCGACCTTCGTCGGGTCGTCGCCGGCCTCCTCGACGAAGTAGTTCTTCACCAGCTGCTGGGTGAGCGTGGAGGCGCCCTGGGCGACGCCGCCCTCCTGCGCGTTCTTGTTCAGGGCGCGCAGCACGCCCTTGAGGTCGATCGCGCCGTGCTGGTAGAAGCGCGCGTCCTCGATCGCGACGATCGCCTTCTGTATGTAGGGCGAGATGTCCTTGAGGTCCACCACCGTACGGTCGCGGGAGTAGACGCTCGCGATCTGATTGCCCTGGTTGTCCAGGATTGTCGTGCGCTGACTGAGCCGGGGACTCTTGAGGGTGTCCGGGATCTCGTCGAAGCTCTGGACCGACCCCTTGGCGGCGAGGCCCAGCGCACCGGCAGCGGGCAGCGCGATGCCCGCCATCACGGCTCCGGCGAGCACACTGACACCGAGGAACTTGGCGGCCTGCTGCGTTGGCGACAGACCACCGCCCGAGCGCTTCTTTGCCATGGGGGCAGCCTAATCCGTACGTCTGAGCGTTCCGAAGGGCGACCGCGTCACGGCACGGCAAAGCGGGACGTCTGCCTTCCCATTCGCCGGACACGCGCCCAGGCCTTGGCCTAAGCTGCTCTCAACTGTCACAGCAGTGCGGTCATGTATCAATACGTCCGGCGACCCCGAATCGTTCCGGGCGTACCCGTTTTTCCCGCACGGGCCGTGACCGGCATCTGAGGGTGGCGTGCCCGAATCCGCCTCGTGTGTCACCCGGTGCCCGTTGTGGCGCACCACAGCCGTCCCGGTTTGCCGGGATGGTCGCGTATGTCGCCAGCTCACTCCCGCGGGTGATCTGCCGCTAACCCATAGTCCGTTCGGGCCATTCAAGATTGGGCCCGAAGGGGGTGTTGCGCTGTGCCCACCTTCCGTAACGTCCTCAACTGGCGGCGGTGAATATGCCGCTGCCGCCGTGGGGGAGCCTCGATTCGGGAGAGGACGGCGCCGGTATGGGCTGGGTTACCGACTGGAGTGCGCAGGCTGCCTGCCGCACTACCGATCCGGATGAACTGTTCGTTCAGGGAGCAGCGCAGAACAGGGCCAAGGCGGTGTGCACCGGATGCCCGGTACGCACCGAGTGCCTCGCCGATGCGCTGGACAACCGCGTCGAGTTCGGCGTGTGGGGAGGCATGACGGAGCGGGAGCGCCGCGCACTGCTGCGCCGCCGGCCCACCGTGACCTCCTGGCGCAGGCTGCTGGAGACCGCCCGCTCGGAGTACGAGCGCGGAGCGGGCATCGTGCCGCTCGACAACGACGAAGTGTACGAGAACTACGCGGCCGTGAGCTGAGGGAGCCGGAGGGCGTTCCCCGCGGCACATACCCGGGGCACACGGCCCCCGACCGGGCACGCGCCATCGGGATCGTCCGGGCGTGGGCCACGGAAAGCGGGGCCGGACAGACCCGGGTCCGGGTACGCCGAGCGGTGTCCACCCGGAACTCGGCAAGCGGTGAGGCGAGAGAAGCGCCGGTCGGGCCTACGCCTGGGGAAGTCATGACCGGCCTTGCGGCACCCGGTTGACCGGACAGCACCACGCGCGGCTCCGGCCTGCGCCTGCTGCCCGCACATGGCTCCTGCTCGCGCGTGCCATCGACACCGCCCGCGCATGCCACCCCCCACGCAGGACCGTCAGCGCGCGTTGTACGACGATCACCGCGCGTACGGCTTCACCCGCGCCCGGGCCGCCCCGCAGCAGTCGGCCGATGCCGCGCTACGGCAGCTCCGTCGGCTCTGTCGCGCCCGCTGCCAGCCGGGCGCCGATGTCGCGCAGGCCCGCGAGGTCGTGGACGTCGCCGGGCAGCGCGGGTACTTCCACGACCGCCACCTCGGGGTGGCGGGCGATGAAACGGTCACGCGTGCGCCGCTCGCGCGAGAGCAGCTGCATGCGGTCGGCGTGCAGTCGCAGCAGTCCCGCGGTGAGCCGGTCGACGGAGCGCTCCGTGTCGGCGGGGGAGCCTTCTTCGGAAGCAGGGGCGTCGGCTGCGGCCTCGGATGCGGGAGATCGCGAACTGCCGTATGTGTCGGGAGAGTTACGAAGTCCAGCTTTCCCGCCGCCCTGATCCACAATGCGGCGGTCCTCAAGATTTTCGGCGGCGGCGAGCGCCCGCTCCGCCGACAGCCGCCCGGCGCCGGTGCCATGGACTCGGTTCAGCACCAGGCCCACCAGCGGCATCTTCTCCGCGGCCAGCCGCTCCACGAAGTACGCCGCCTCCCGCAGCGCGTCCCGCTCCGGCGCCGCGACCACCACGAAGGCCGTACCGGGAGCCTGGAGCAGCTTGTACGTGGCGTCCGCGCGCGTGCGGAAACCGCCGAAGGTGGTGTCCATCGCGGCCACGAACGTCTGGACGTCCTTCAGCAGCTGGCCGCCTAGCAGCTTGCCGAGCGTGCCGGTCATCATCGACATGCCGACGTTGAGGAAGGCCATGCCCGCGCGCCCGCCGAGCTTGGCCGGCGCGGTCAGCAGGCGGATCAGCCGGCCGTCCAGGAAGGAGCCCAGCCGCTTCGGCGCGTCCAGGAAGTCCAGCGCCGAGCGGGACGGCGGGGTGTCGACGACGATCAGGTCCCACTCTTCCCTCGCCCGCAGCTGGCCGAGCTTCTCCATCGCCATGTACTCCTGCGTGCCCGCGAAGCCCGCCGAGAGCGACTGGTAGAAGGGGTTCGCCAGGATCGCGGCCGCCCGCTCCGGATCCGCGTGCGCCTCCACGACCTCGTCGAAGGTGCGCTTCATGTCGAGCATCATGGCGTGCAGTTCGCCCTCGCCCTCGGTGCCCTTCACCCGGCGCGGGACGTTGTCGAGGGAGTCGATGCCCATCGACTGGGCCAGCCGCCGGGCCGGGTCGATGGTCAGCACGACCACCTTGCGGCCCCGCTCGGCCGCCCGCAGCCCGAGAGCCGCGGCGGTCGTCGTCTTGCCGACCCCGCCCGAGCCGCAGCACACCACGATCCGGGTCTTCGGGTCGTCCAGCAGCGGATCGACGTCCAGCACGCGCGCGGGGGAGAGACCGTGGGGCTTGTCCCGCCCCTCGGCCCTCGCGAGCCCCTGGGCCGTCGCCGGCCCGTCGGCCGTCACTGCCGTCTCGGATGCCTCGGCCGGGTCCGGACTCATGTCAACCCCTGCTTCCGCAGCTCGGTGGCGAGTTCGTACAGGCCCGCCAGGTCCATGCCCTCGGCGAGCAGCGGCAGTTCGCCCAGCGGCAGACCCAGCTCACCGAGGACCGCGCGCTGTTCCTGCTCCAGCGCGTACCGCTCGGCGTACTCCGCCGCCTGCTCCAGCAGCGGGTCCACCAGCTTCTCCGCGTTCCCGCCCCGCCGGGCCCCGCCGAGCCCCGCGGCCGAGAGCGCCTGTGCGACGGAGGAACGCTCCACGGCACGTACGAGTTCCAGGTCGGCCGCGTCCAACACCTCGGGGCGGACCATGTTCACGATGACCCGGCCCACCGGCAGCCGCGCCGCGCGGAGTTCGGCGATGCCGTCGGCGGTCTCCTGGACCGGCATCTCCTCCAGCAGCGTCACCAGGTGCACCGCCGTCTCCGGCGACTTGAGCACCCGCATCACGGCCTGCGCCTGGTTGTGTATCGGGCCGATCTTCGCCAGGCCCGCCACCTCGTCGTTCACGTTCAGGAAGCGGGTGATGCGGCCCGTCGGCGGGGCGTCCATGACGACGTAGTCGTACACGAACCTGCCGGAGCGGTCCTTGCGGCGCACCGCCTCGCACGCCTTGCCGGTCAGCAGGACGTCCCGGATGCCCGGCGCGACGGTGGTGGCGAAGTCGATCGCGCCCAGCTTCTTCAGGGCCCGGCCCGCACCCCCGAGCTTGTAGAACATCTGGAGGTAGTCCAGAAGGGCCAGTTCGGCGTCTATGGCCAGGGCGTACACCTCACCGCCGCCCGGAGCCACCGCGATCTTCCGCTCCTCGTACGGCAACGCCTCCGTCTCGAAAAGCTGGGCGATGCCCTGCCGGCCCTCGACCTCGACGAGAAGCGTCCGCTTCCCCTCGGTCGCGAGGGCCAGCGCCAGTGCGGCGGCGACCGTCGTCTTTCCGGTCCCGCCCTTGCCGCTGACGACCTGGAGCCTGCTCACGTCTTCGAGACTAACCAGTTCGCTCGACACTCACGCGGGAGGCTGTGGATAACGAAGGTCACAGCGGGCCGCCCGGCCTGTGGACAACGCCCCCGCCGGTCGGCCGCCGGCCCCACCGGCCACAGCGGATACAGTCGGCCCCATGACCAAGAAGTGGGAATACGCCACCGTGCCGCTGCTCGTCCACGCCACGAAGCAGATCCTGGACACCTGGGGCGAGGACGGCTGGGAGCTCGTCCAGGTCGTGCCCGGGCCCAACAACCCCGAGCAGCTCGTCGCCTACCTGAAGCGGGAGAAGCAGGCATGAGCGGGGTCGAGGCCAAGCTGGCCGAACTGGGGCTGACCCTGCCGGAGGTCGTGCCGCCGCTGGCCGCGTACCAGCCGGCCGTGCAGTCCGGCGTGTACGTCTACACCGCCGGCCAGCTGCCGATGGTCGAGGGCAAGCTGCCGGTCACCGGCAAGGTGGGCGCCGAGGTCACCGCCGAGGAGGCCAAGGACCTGGCCCGGATCTGCGCGCTGAACGCGCTCGCCGCGGTGAAGTCCGTCACCGGCGACCTGGACCGCATCGCGCGCGTGGTGAAGGTCGTCGGCTTCGTCGCCTCCGCGGCCGACTTCACCGGGCAGCCCGGAGTCGTCAACGGCGCCAGCGAACTGCTCGGCGAGGTCCTCGGCGACAAGGGCGTGCACGCCCGCAGCGCCGTCGGCGTCGCGGTGCTGCCGCTGGACGCGCCGGTCGAGGTCGAGATCCAGGTCGAGCTGGCTCAGTAACCCTCTGACCTCGGGCAGCTCTCGAACATTCGCCCTACACGGGATAGCCTCCGGCCATGGCGAACGGTCAGTGGTACCCCCCGGAGTGGCCCGACCGCATCCGCGCGCTCGCGGCCGGCACCCTCACCCCGGTGTCCCCCCGGCGCGCGGCCACGGTGCTGCTCCTGAAGGACACGCCGGACGGCCCCGCGGTCCACATGCTGCGCAGACGCGCCTCCATGGCCTTCGCCGGAGGCGCGTACGCGTATCCGGGCGGCGGCGTCGACCCGCGCGACGACGACCGTCTGGTGCGCTGGGCCGGCCCCACGCGCGCGTGGTGGGCCGAGCGGCTCGGCGTGGACGAGCCGGGCGCCCAGGCCATCGTCTGCGCGGCCGTACGCGAGACGTACGAGGAGGCCGGCGTGCTGCTCGCCGGGCCCGACGCGGACTCGGTCGTCGGCGACACCACCGGAGAGGACTGGGAGGCCGACCGCGCCGCGCTGGTCGCGCGCGAGCTGTCCTTCGCCGAGTTCCTGCAGCGGCGCGGGCTGGTGCTGCGCTCCGACCTGCTGGGCGCCTGGACCCGCTGGATCACCCCGGAGTTCGAGTCCCGCCGCTACGACACCTGGTTCTTCGTGGCCGCGCTGCCCGAGGGCCAGCGCACCCGGAACGCCTCCACGGAGGCCGACCGCACGGTGTGGATCCGCCCGGCCGAGGCCGCCGCCCGGTACGACAAGGGCGAGCTGCTCATGATGCCGCCCACCATCGCCACCCTGCGCCAGCTGCTGCCGTACGCCTCCGCCGCCGAGACGCTCGCGGCCGCCCCCGGGCGCGACATGACCCCGGTGCTGGCCCGCGCCCGCCTCAGGGACGGCGAGATCGTCCTGTCCTGGCCCGGGCACGAGGAGTTCACCAAGCACATCCCGACGGCTCCGACGGGCGCCGAGACCACGGGCGGAGGCCCCGCATGACCGAAGCAAGCACGCTGCCCGGCCAGCCGCGCGGCCAGGTGCGCTCCGGCCCGGCCACCGAACGGGCCGTGAACGTCCTCGCGCCCAACGCCTCCCCGATGACCCTGGACGGCACCAACACCTGGATCGTCGCCGAGCCCGACTCCGACCTCGCCGTGGTGATCGACCCGGGGCCCCTGGACGACGGCCATCTGCGCACCGTCGTCGACACCGCCGAGAAGGCCGGCCGGCGCATCGCCCTGACCCTGCTCACCCACGGCCACCCCGACCACGCCGAGGGCGCCGCCCGCTTCGCGGAACTGACCGGCACGCGCGTGCGTGCCCTCGACCCGGCGCTGCGCCTGGGCGACGAGGGCCTGGCCGCCGGAGACGTGGTCACCGTCGGCGGCCTGGAGCTGCGGGTCGTACCGACGCCCGGGCACACCGCGGACTCGCTGTGCTTCCATCTCCCGGCCGACCGGGCCGTGCTGACCGGGGACACCATCCTCGGGCGCGGCACGACGGTCGTGGCGCACCCCGACGGCCGCCTCGGCGACTATCTGGACTCTTTGCGCCGCCTGCGGTCCCTGACGGTGGACGACGGCGTGCACACCGTCCTGCCGGGCCACGGGCCGGTCCTGGAGGACGCGCAGGGCGCCGTCGAGTTCTACCTCGCCCACCGCGCCCACCGGCTCGCCCAGGTGGAGACGGCGGTCGAGGACGGCCACCGCACCCCCGCCGAGGTCGTCGCCCATGTCTACGCCGACGTGGACCGCTCCCTGTGGCCGGCGGCGGAACTGTCGGTACGGGCCCAGCTGGACTACCTGAGCGAGCACGGGCTCATCTAGGGGCCGTCCGGCCGGGGCGCCTTCACGCCGTGCACGCGCGCGTACTCCGCGGCGAGCCAGGGGCCGAGGTCGTCCACGTACGGGCGCAGGACGTCCGGGTCGCCGACGGGCTCGTAGCCGTACTCCGCCGCCCTGCGCAGCTGTGCGGCCCGCAGCGGGTAGTACGTGCCGAACGCCTCGGCCATCTCGTGCAGGTCGCTCGTCCAGCCGTTCCAGCGGGGCATGACGAGCGTGAAGCCGGTGCGGACGAGGTGCCGGGACATGAAGCGCACGAGGGGGCGGCCAGCCTCCTCGGTGTCCTCGGCGTCCGCGATCCGCTCCCGCCAGCGGGGCAGCCACAGCGCCAGGTCGCCGTTGGTCTCCCGGGCGAGCAGGGAGTCGGGGCGGTAGCGCGGCAGGTACTCGGCGAGGTCCTCGCCGAGCAGCGGGGTGCACAGGCAGGCCACGAACCACCCCAGGTCGTACCGCTCCAGCTCGCTCAGCGCCCGGTCCCGGCTGGACAGCAGCGTGCCGCCCCCGTCGATCTGCCGGAACTCCTTGTCGACGGCCTTGTCCAGCGTCCGTGCGGCCTCTCGGTCCGCCTCGGTCGGCTCCTCCCGCAGCACGGCGAGCAGGTCCAGATCGCTGCGCCCCACACGCGCGGTGCCACGCGGGATCGAGCCGTAGAGGTAGGCGCTGTGCAGGCGCGGCCCGAAGACGGCCGCCAGCCGGTCGCGCGCCGCGGCCACGACGGGACGGAAGACACCGGGCACGCGCGCGAGGGAGCCTTCGCGCGCGATGAAGCCCTGCTCGTCGAGCCCGGGCCGACGGATCGTTTCAGCCATGGGGCAACTGTGCCGCCCGTGAGGCGGACGTGCGGCGCATTTTCGGCGCGGCGGCAGTCCGGGGCGGCAACGACAGCGGGGCCCGGCTCCATGAGAAGCGGGACCCCGCGGTCGTACGGCCGAGACCAGCGTCAGCGCGACCGCTTGGCCAGCCGCTCCACGTCCAGCAGGATGACCGCCCGCGCCTCCAGGCGGAGCCACCCGCGCTGCGCGAAGTCCGCCAGCGCCTTGTTCACGGTCTCGCGCGAGGCGCCGACCAGCTGGGCCAGCTCCTCCTGGGTGAGGTCGTGCACGACGTGGATGCCCTCCTCGGACTGCACGCCGAAGCGGCGCGACAGGTCCAGCAGGGCGCGCGCCACGCGGCCGGGGACGTCGGAGAAGACCAGGTCGGACATGGCGTCGTTGGTCTTGCGCAGACGGCGGGCGACGGCGCGCAGCAGGGCGCCGGCCACCTCGGGCCGGGCGTTCAGCCAGGGCTGGAGGTCGCCATGGCCCAGACCGAGCAGCTTGACCTCGGTCAGCGCGGTCGCGGTCGCCGTACGCGGGCCCGGGTCGAACAGCGACAGCTCGCCGATCAGCTCGCCGGGGCCGACGACGGCGAGCATGTTCTCGCGGCCGTCGGGGGAGGTACGGTGCAGCTTGACCTTGCCCTCGGTGACGACGTACAGCCGGTCGCCGGGATCGCCCTCGTGGAAGAGGGAGTCGCCGCGTGCGAGGGTCACCTCGCTCATGGAGGCGCGAAGCTCCGCGGCCTGCTCGTCGTCGAGAGCCGCGAAGAGCGGGTTGCGCCGCAGAACGTCGTCCACTGAGTTCTCTCCTTGTCGACCTGCTCAGGGGATCTTGCTCCCCCGAGTGCCAGGGGACCGTGTTCCCCATTTTGCCGGACGGTCCAAACAGTGTGATCTGTCACAAGGATGCCGCACAGGTGTCCTGAGGTAAGCGCCAGGGGTCCAATCGGGGGCCGGTCCTCGGGGTCCGGGGCGGATGTCGGTGCCGGGCTCTAGGCTGGCCGGGTGTCCAAATCGCCGGTGAGAGCACAGGCCAAGGGGGCTTAGCGGGTGGTTGTACGTCGCGATTCCGCTGTGGGCGAACAGAGCCCCGGCGGCGATAAGAAAACCGGAAAAACGGCAAAAAAGGCTACTTCGGGCTCCGCCAAGGAGACGGCGGCGGGCAAGAAGGCGGCGGCCGGGAAGACCACGGCGGCCAAGAAGACGGCGGCGGGCAAGACCGCAGCGGCCAAAAAGACCGCAGCCAAGAAGACCGCCTCGGCCAAGGCCGCTCAGGGCAAGAAGGCCGCCCCTGCCAAGAAAGCTGCCCCGGCCAAGAAGACCGCCCCCGCCAAGAAGGCCGCCTCCGCCAAGAAGGTCTCCCCGGTCAAGAAGGTCGTGGCGAGCGGGAAGCCCGTCGCCGTGAAGAAGGCGGCGCCCGTCAAGAAGGTCGCCGTTCAGCCGCCGGGGGGCGAGTCCCGTACCGCCCTGGTCCGCCGCGCCCGCCGTATCAACCGCGAGCTCGCCGCGGTGTTCCCGTACGCCCACCCCGAGCTGGACTTCGACAACCCCTTCCAGCTGCTGGTGGCCACCGTGCTGTCGGCCCAGACCACCGACCTGCGCGTCAACCAGACGACCCCGGCGCTCTTCGCGAAGTACCCGGCCCCCGAGGACCTGGCCGCCGCCAATCCGGAGGAGGTCGAGGAGATCCTGCGCCCCTGCGGGTTCTTCCGGGCCAAGACCAAGTCGGTCATAGGGCTCTCCAAGGCCCTCGTGGAGGACTTCGGCGGCGAGGTGCCCGGCAGGCTCGAGGACCTGGTCAAGCTGCCCGGCGTCGGCCGCAAGACCGCGTTCGTCGTGCTCGGCAACGCCTTCGGCCGGCCCGGGATCACCGTGGACACCCACTTCCAGCGGCTGGTCAGGCGCTGGCGGTGGACCGACGAGACCGACCCCGACAAGATCGAGGCCGCCGTCGGCGCGCTGTTCCCGAAGAGCGAGTGGACCGACCTGTCCCACCACGTGATCTGGCACGGCCGCCGTATCTGCCACGCCCGCAAGCCCGCCTGCGGCGCCTGCCCGATCGCCCCGCTGTGCCCGGCGTACGGCGAGGGGGAGATCGACCCGGAGAAGGCGAAGAAGCTGCTGAAGTACGAGAAGGGCGGCTTCCCCGGCCAGCGGCTGAGGCCCCCGCAGGCCTACCTCGACGCGGGCGGCAGGCCGGCCCCGCCCCTGGGGGCCGCGTGACGGAACGATCTCGGGGTCCTCGGACGTTGGACAGGCGGAGCGAGGGGGCGGCGATGGCGAGGACCGGTGAGACGCGGGGCGGTGCGGTGACGCGTGGTGCGGCGCACGGACGGGTGACGCTGAGCAAGGAGGGGCTGCCGGAGTGGCTGGCGCCGGTGGTGCGGGCCGCCGAGACGGTCGAGCCGCTCCAGCTGAGCCGCTTCCTGCCGCCGGAGAACGGCTCGGGCCGCAAGTCGGCCGTGCTGATCCTGTTCGGCGAGGGCGAGCGCGGCCCGGAGCTGCTGCTGATGGAGCGCGCCGGCTCGCTGCGCTCGCACGCGGGGCAGCCGTCCTTCCCGGGCGGCGCGCTCGACCCCGAGGACGGCGATCCGCACACCGACGGCCCGCTCAGAGCCGCGCTGCGCGAGGCGCAGGAGGAGACCGGCCTCGATCCGTCCGGCGTCCAGCTCTTCGGCGTGCTGCCCGCGCTGTACATCCCGGTCAGCGGTTTCGTCGTCACGCCCGTGCTCGGCTGGTGGCGCGAGCCCAGCCCGGTCGGCGTCGTCGATCCGAACGAGACGGCGCGGGTGTTCACGGTCCCCGTGGCGGATCTCACGGACCCCGCGAACCGCGCCACCGCCGTCCACCCCAGAGGTCACCGGGGCCCGGCATTCCTGGTCGAATCGGCGCTGGTCTGGGGTTTCACGGCCGGAGTGATCGACCGCCTGCTGCACTACGCGGGCTGGGAGCGCCCCTGGGACAGGGAGAAGCAGGTCCCGCTGGACTGGCGCGCATGACAGGGTGTCCTCCGTGAACGTGCTGGACATCCTGTTGCTGGTCGCGGCCGTGTGGTTCGCGGTCGTCGGCTACCGCCAGGGCTTCGTCGTGGGCATCCTGTCGGTGATCGGGTTCCTGGGCGGCGGCCTCGTCGCCGTCTACGCGCTGCCCGTGATCTGGGACGCCGTGACCGACAACGCGGACGTCGGCACCACCGCCGCCGTGGTCGCCGTGGTCGTCGTGATCGTCTGCGCCTCCGTCGGCCAGGCCCTGACCACCCATCTCGGCAACAAGCTGCGCCGGTACATCACCTGGTCCCCGGCCCGCGCCCTGGACGCCACCGGCGGCGCCCTGGTCAACGTCGTCGCCATGCTGCTGGTGGCCTGGCTGATCGGTTCCGCCCTCGCCGGCACCACCCTGCCGACGCTCGGCAGGGAGGTCCGCGGCTCCAAGGTGCTCCTCGGCGTCTCCCGGGCGCTGCCGGCGCAGGCCGACACCTGGTTCGCGGACTTCTCCTCCGTCCTCGCGCAGAACGGCTTCCCGCAGGTCTTCAGCCCGTTCGCCAACGAGCCGATCAAGGACGTCCGGCCGCCCGACCCGGCGCTCGCCAACAGCCCGGTCGCGGTGCGCGCCCAGCGGTCCATCGTCAAGGTCACCGGCACCGCCCAGAGCTGCGGCAAGGTGCTGGAGGGCACCGGCTTCGTGTTCGCCGACCGCAGGGTCATGACCAACGCGCACGTCGTCGGCGGCGTCGACGCGCCCACGGTGCAGATAGGCGGCGAGGGCCGCAAGTACGACGCCAAGGTCGTCCTGTACGACTGGAAGCGCGACATCGCCGTACTGGACGTACCCGACCTGAAGGCGAACGCCCTGCAATTCTCCGGCCAGGACGCGGCCGGCGGCGACGGCGCGATCGTCGCGGGCTTCCCGGAGAACGGCTCGTACGACGTGCGCGCGGCGCGCGTGCGCGGGCGCATCACGGCCAACGGCCCGGACATCTACCACCGCGGCACCGTCCGCCGCGACGTCTACTCGCTCTACACGACGGTCCGCCAGGGCAACTCGGGCGGTCCGCTGCTCACCCCCGACGGCCGGGTGTACGGCGTGGTGTTCGCCAAGTCCCTCGACGACGCCGAGACCGGCTACGCCCTCACGGCGGACGAGATCCGGCCCGACATCGCCCAGGGGCGCGCGGCGAACGAGCAGGTGGGTACGGACAGCTGCGCCCTGTGACCGTCCGGAGGGGACTCAGGTGCGGGGATGACGCAGACGCATCGAGACCCAGCGCGCCCGGCGGCGCAGGATGCGCGGAATGCCCACCCGGAGGTCCCCTTCCGCGAGTTGCGCGTTGCCGCGCCGAGGCGTGCTCAGACCCGCGGCGGAGCGGCGGTTGCGGGGTGCGTCACTGTAGTCGTGCGTCCAGCCCATACCCGGACGTGTGCCCCTGCCCGAAGGTCGATAACCGCCTGAGCGCCGTCCAATTGGCCTATGCGGCAGGCATGTGGCCGTTCGGGGGACAACTGTTCAGGAACCGGATACTGCCCGCATCGAACCGTCACCGCACGGTCACCGGCACGCGTCACCGGTACGGGTGAACTTCGCCGGTTCCGGGTGTCGCTCACCGGCGTGCGTCACCACCGGTGTTCGTCACCGATCCGGCTCGGGGTCCTTCAGCCAGTTGACCAGTTCCGTGGAGAACGCGGCCGGGTCCTCCTCGTGCGGGAAGTGGCCGAGGCCGTCGAACAGCCGCCAGCGGTACGGCGCTTCGACGTACTCGCCCGAACCGGCCGCGCTGCGCGTGCGCGTCACCGGGTCCAGTGAGCCGTGCAGATGCAGGGTGGGCACCCGGACCGGGCGCTTCATCCGGCGGTTGAACTGGATGCCGTCCGGCCGGGCCAGCGAGCGCACCAGCCAGCGGTACGGCTCGATCGCGCAGTGCGCGGTCGACGGGATGCACATGGCGCGCTGGTAGGTCTCCAGCGTCTTGTCCTCCGGCTGGCGCGGCCCGGACCAGTCCCGGATCAGCCGGCCCACCAGCGCGCCGCCGTCCGCGGTGAGTTGACGCTCCGGGAGCCACGGCCGCTGGAAGCCCCAGATGTAGGAGTTGGCGGCCGTCTGCCGGGCGTCCCGCAGCATCGCCGCCCGCCAGCGCCGGGGATGCGGCATGGACACCACGGCCAGCCGCCGGACGAGCTTGGGCCGCATCGCCGCCGCCGTCCACGCCAGATAGCCGCCCAGGTCGTGGCCGACCACCGCCGCGTCCGGCTCGCCGAGCGAGCGGATCACGCCGGTGACGTCGAGCGCGAGGTTCGCCGGGTCGTATCCGCGGGGCGTGCGGTCGCTGCCGCCGACGCCCCGCAGGTCCATCGCCACCGCCCGGTAGCCGGCGTCCGCGAGCGCGACCAGCTGGTGCCGCCAGGCCCACCAGAACTGCGGGAAGCCGTGCAGCAACAGCACCAGTGGGCCGTCGCCGAGCTCGGCGATGTGGAAGCGGGCGCCGTTGGCGGCGACGTCCCTGTGCAGCCAGGGACCTTCGATCCGTACGGCCGAGGGGGCGGGTTCCGTCATGACTGTGAGCGTGCCACAGCCTCGATGGCCGCGGGGGCCCGGTCCTCGGGCAGTTCCGCGCGGGGGTGCGGCTTGGCGTGCTGCAGGACGTTCGCCGTCTCCTTCATCGAGGCGGCCGCCTTCTGCGGGCCCTTGCCCTTCTTGGCCTTCTTCGCGAACACCACGCCGATCAGGGCGAGGAGGCCGGCGACGAGCACGTTCGCGGCGAAGGACAGCACGAAGCAGATCGCCAGGTTCCAGCCGCTCCAGGTCCGGATGCCGTAGGCGAGGGCGAAGTTGAGCATCGGGAGCGAGAAGACGAGCAGCACCAGGGCCGCCGTGAACGCGCCGCCGCTGGTCGCGCCGCGCTTGACGTCCTGCTTCAGCTGGGCCTTGGCCAGAGCGATCTCGTCGTGCACCAGCGCCGACAATTCGGTCGTCGCCGAGGCGAACAGCTGGCCGATGCTGCGTTCGGCGCCGACCGGGCTGCCGTCGGGTGCGCTCATCGCGTTCTCCCTCAGAGGTCTGTTGTGCCGCGGCGTGCCGGTGCCGTGCCGTCGTGACGTCGTGCGCGCGGCGTCGTGCGCGTGCCGTCGTACGTGGCCGGCGGGCCCGCCGGTGTGGCCGTCTTGTTTTGTACCGTCTCGTCAGATCATGCCGGACGGTCGTCCTCCTCGCCTGCCCCGCCCGGTACTTCCTGAAGCCCGTGGCGCGCCACCGCGGCCTTCTCGGCGGCGATACGGCGGTGCTCGGCGGCCTTGCGCTCGTGGATCTCGGCCATACGGAGGTGATAGGCGGGGTCGTCCTGCTCGTAGACGTCCGGGATGCCGTCGAGGTCCTCGTCGCGCTCCTCCTCCTCGCACAGCCTGCGGTACTTGGTGTTGCGTATCTTCAGCAGCACCGTCGCGCACGTCGCCGCGATGAGCGAGCCGACGAGGACGGACGTCTTGACCTCGTCGGTGAGGACGGCGTCCCCGGCGAAGGCGAGTTCGCCGATGAGCAGGGAGACGGTGAAGCCGATGCCGGCGAGGCAGGCCACCGCGAAGACGTCCGCCCAGGCGAGGTCCTCGCTGAGGGAGGCGCGGGTGAAGCGGACGGCCAGCCAGGCGCCGCCGAAGATGCCGATCGTCTTGCCGAGCACGAGCCCCAGCACCACACCCAGCGTCTGCGGCCTGCCGAACACGTCCCCGAGCGCGCCGCCCGTGACGGCGACGCCGGCGCTGAACAGCGCGAACATCGGCACCGCGAGCCCGGCGGAGAGGGGCCGTACCAGGTGCTCGACGTGCTCGCCCGGCGAGTGCCGCTCACCCTCCCGGGTGGTGCAGCGCAGCATCAGGCCCATCGCCACGCCGGCGATGGTGGCGTGCACGCCGCTGTTGTACATCAGCGCCCAGATCACCACGGCGAGCGGCACGTACACGTACCAGCCGCGGACGCCCTTGCGCAGCAGCAGCCAGAACACCACCAGCCCGGCGACGGCCCCGCCGAGCGCGGCGAAGTCCAGAGCGTCGGTGAAGAAGACCGCGATGATCAGGATCGCGAAGAGGTCGTCGACCACCGCCAGGGTGAGCAGGAAGGCCCGCAGCGAACTGGGCAGGGAGGTGCCGATCACCGCGAGGACGGCGAGCGCGAACGCGATGTCCGTGGCCGTGGGCACCGCCCAGCCCTGCGCCGAGCCGTGTCCGGTGAGGTTGGTGACCGTGTAGACGAGTGCCGGTACGGCCATCCCGCACAGCGCGGCCACCACGGGCAGGACGGCCGCCCTGGGGTCGCGCAGGTCCCCGGCGACCAGTTCGCGCTTGAGCTCGATGCCGGCGACGAAGAAGAACACCGCGAGCAGGCCGTCGGCGGCCCAGTGCGCCACGGACAGGTGCAGGCCGAGCGCGCCCGGACCGAGGTGGAAGTGGCTGACGGACTCGTAGCTGTCGTGCAGGGCGGGGATGTTCGCCCAGATCAGCGCCGCCACGGTGGCGAGGAGCAGCAGGACACCACCGACGGTCTCGGTCCGCAGCGCGTCCGCGACGAAGGCGCGCTCGGGCAGGGACAGGCGTCCGAGGGCCTTGCGGGGGGTGCGGGTGCGGGGTGCGGCCACGGCGGGGACCTCCGGGTCGTACGACGATGATCACGCCGTCGCGCACGGTCGCCGACGGCGTCGCCGACCAGACTTCCCGGCACACCCTGTGCCTGCCACTTTACCAGTTTTTGACGCGGAACATTTAGCGATCCGAACGAAAAGGGGCGCCCGGTGGTGACACCGGGCGCCCTCGTGCCGCCGCCTCGCCTAGTCCTCGCTCGGCGCCGCGGGCAGCTTCGCCTGGATGAGATCCATGACCGTGCTGTCCGTCAGCGTGGTGACGTCGCCGAGCTGGCGGTTCTCGGCCACGTCCCGCAGCAGACGGCGCATGATCTTGCCGGAGCGGGTCTTGGGCAGCTCGGCCACCGGCAGGATCCGCTTGGGCTTGGCGATCGGGCCGAGCGTGGCGCCCACGTGGTCGCGCAGCTCGCCGATGAGCGCCTCGGTCTCCGCGGCCGTACCGCGCAGGATGACGAACGCGACGATCGCCTGTCCGGTGGTCTCGTCGGCGGCGCCGACGACGGCCGCCTCGGCGACCGCGGGATGCGAGACGAGCGCGGACTCGACCTCGGTGGTGGAGATGTTGTGCCCGGACACGAGCATCACGTCGTCCACCCGGCCCAGCAGCCAGATGTCGCCGTCGTCGTCCTTCTTCGCGCCGTCGCCGGCGAAGTACTTGCCCTCGAACCGGGACCAGTAGGTGTCGATGAACCGCTGGTCGTCGCCCCAGATGGTGCGCAGCATCGACGGCCAGGGCTCGGTGAGGACCAGGTAGCCACCGCCGCCGTTGGGCACCTCGTTGGCCTCGTCGTCGACGACGGTCGCGCTGATGCCGGGCAGCGGGGTCTGCGCGGAGCCCGGCTTGGCCTCGGTGACGCCGGGCAGCGGCGAGATCATCATCGCGCCGGTCTCGGTCTGCCACCAGGTGTCCACCACCGGCGTGCGGTCGGCGCCGATGTTCTTCCGGTACCAGACCCACGCCTCGGGGTTGATGGGCTCGCCGACGGAGCCGAGGACACGCAGGCTGCCGAGGTCGAACTTCGCGGGGATGTCGTCGCCCCACTTCATGAACGTCCGGATCGCCGTCGGCGCCGTGTAGAGGATCGTGACCTTGTACTTCTGCACGATCTCCCAGAACCGGCCCTGGTGCGGGGTGTCCGGCGTGCCCTCGTACATGACCTGCGTCGCCCCGTTGGCCAGCGGGCCGTACACGATGTACGAGTGCCCGGTCACCCAGCCGACGTCGGCCGTGCACCAGTACACGTCCGTCTCCGGCTTGAGGTCGAAGACCGCCCAGTGCGTGTACGCCGTCTGGGTGAGGTAGCCGCCGGAGGTGTGCAGGATGCCCTTCGGCTTCCCCGTCGTGCCCGAGGTGTAGAGGATGAACAGCGGGTGCTCCGCCTCGAACGCCTCCGGGGTGTGCTCGGCCGGCTGCCGCTCGACCAGCTCGTGCCACCACACGTCCCGGCCCTCGGTCCACGCCACGTCCTGGCCGGTACGGCGCACCACCAGCACGTGCTCGACGTTGTCGACCTTGGTGATCGCCTCGTCCACGGCGGGCTTGAGCGCGGACGGCTTGCCACGCCGGTAGCCGCCGTCGGCGGTGACGACCACCTTGGCGTCCGCGTCCTGGATGCGGGTCGCGAGCGCGTCCGCCGAGAAGCCGCCGAAGACCACCGAGTGCGTGGCGCCGATACGGGCCGAGGCCAGCATCGCGATCGCGGTCTCCGGGATCATCGGCATGTAGATGGCGACCCGGTCGCCCTTGCGGACACCGAGCTCCAGCAGCGCGTTGGCCGCCTTGGAGACCTCGTCCTTCAACTCGGCGTAGGTGAGGGAGCGGCTGTCGCCCGGCTCGCCCTCGAAGTGGATGGCGACACGGTCCCCGTGCCCGGCCTCCACATGCCGGTCCACGCAGTTGTAGGCGACGTTCAGCTCGCCGTCCTTGAACCACTTCGCGAACGGCGGGTTCGACCAGTCCAGCGTCTCGGTCGGTTCCTTGGCCCAGGTCAGCCGGCGGGCCTGCTCGGCCCAGAAGCCGAGCCTGTCAGCCTTGGCCTGTGCATACGCCTCCGCGGTGACGTTGGCGTCCGCTGCCAGGTCGGCCGGGGGCGCGAACCTGCGTTCTTCCTTGAGCAGGTTGGCCAGGCTCTCGTTGCTCACGACATCTCCCTTTCGAAGGGTGTCCGTTGTGTCCCGGGCCACAGCTCATCAGACGCGGGGGTCCGATGACAAGGGTCGCCGGGAAAATTGGTTTAGACCTGTTGGTGTGGCTGGTCGGTCCCCTGGTGGCGGGGGCCGTGCATGACGTTTCGCGGCGGACAGCCCAGCTCATCCCTCGCATGAGTGAAGTAATCACGTGATCGGCTTGTCGTACTAATTCCTTCTCGATCTCGTGCGACCTTGGCGGCGCTGTCGGTGCAAGCCCGGCGCATCACCAGAAAACGGCCCACGTCAGCGATTGCCAGAGAGAAGGAAGAAGGTGGGCGGAAGATGGCCGCCACCCAGAGGATCGCCGTCGGCGTCTTGGTCGCCGCGGCCTGTGCCTCGCCGCTCGCCGGTTGTGCGACCGGCTCCCACACCTCACCCTCCCACGGTTCTCATGGTGCGAAGCAGGCTGCGCCCGGCCCGCAGCAGGGGGCGCCGGCGCCGGGCAGCGTGCTTCGGCTGATCGGCGACGGATCCACCGCGTACACCGGCTCGCAGCCGCATCTGCCCAGACCCGAGCGGCTGAAGCCGGGTCAGAAGCCGCCGCAGTTCGTGGTGTTCTCCTGGGACGGCGCGGGCGAGGACAGCCAGAAGCTGTTCTCGCACTTTCGTCAGGTCGCCAAGGAGAACCACGCGGCCATGACGTACTTCCTCAGCGGCGTGTACATGCTGCCGAAGGAGAAGCGCGAGCTGTACAAGCCGCCCCAGCACTCGCCCGGCAGCTCCGAGATCGGCTTCAACGACGAGAAGGGGATCGCCGACACCGTCGAGCAGGCCCGGCTGGCCTGGCTGGAGGGCAGTGAGATCGGCACCCACTTCAACGGCCATTTCTGCGGTACCGATGGAGGGGTGGGCACCTGGTCGGTGGACGAGTGGAAGAGCGAGATCGCCCAGGCCAAGCAGTTCGTGAAGTCCTGGAAGACCAACACCGGCATGACCAAGTCGGCGCCGCTGCCCTTCGATTACGACAAGGAGCTGATCGGCGCCCGCACCCCCTGCCTGGAAGGCCGGAAGAACTTCATGAAGGCGGCCCGCGAGCTGGGCTTCCGCTATGACTCCAGCGGGGTCGTCGAGCAGGTCTGGCCCACGAAGAAGCAGGGCCTGTGGGACCTGTCGATGCAGCTGGTGCCGTTCCCCGGCCACACGTACGAGCAGTTGACCATGGACTACAACTTCATGGTCAACCAGTCCGGCACCCGGACCCAGGGCGACCCGGACAAGTTCCAGTACTGGGGCGACCAGATGCGCGACGGCCTGCTCAAGGGCTTCTACCGGGCCTACGACGGCAACCGCGCGCCGCTGATCATCGGCAACCACTTCGAGTCCTGGAACGGCGGCACCTACATGCGCGCCGTCGAGGAGACGGTGAAGGAGGTGTGCACCAAGCCCGACGTGCGCTGTGTCTCCTTCCATCAGCTGGCCGACTGGCTGGACGCCCAGGATCCACGGGTCCTGGAGAAACTGCGCACCCTCCAGGTGGGCGAGGCCCCCAGGCAGGGCTGGGCGTCCTTCCTCTCCGGCCGCCCGGCCCCGGCGCCGAAGGGCGTCCCCGGGGCGCCGGCGGTCAGGCCTTAAGGGTCACCGCACGCCGCAGTTGCCACTCAAGCAGCGGGTCACACCGCCGTTGTGGCTTCCGCGCCGAGGGTCTCGCTGAGCACGAAGGCGGGGTCGACCTGGGCCGCCAGGTCGGCCCCGGTGCGTTCGTTGCCCCACGCCTCGGCGTTCTTCAGGTGGAAGTGCACCATCTGCCGGGTGTAGCGCTCCCAGTCGCGGTGTTCGTACGTGGCGTCCACGGCGGCCCGCAGGGTGTGCAGGGCGCGGGCGTTGGCCTCCTCCAGCAGGTCGAACCCGGGCGGCCGGCCCTTCTCCATGGCGCGCACCCAGTCCGAGCGGCCGACGGCCACGAGCAGGTCGTCCCCGACCTCCGCGCGCAGGAAGTCGATGTCGTCCTGATCCTGGACCTTGTTGCCGACGACCTTCAGGGCGACGCCGAAGTCGCGGGCGTACTCCTTGTACTGGCGATAGACGGAGACCCCCTTCCGGGTCGGTTCGGCGACGAGGAACGTCATGTCGAAGCGGGTGAACATGCCGGAGGCGAAGGAGTCCGAACCCGCCGTCATGTCGACCACGACGTACTCCTCGGGGCCGTCGACGAGGTGGTTCAGGAACAGCTCCACCGCTCCCGTCTTGGAGTGGTAGCAGGCGACCCCCAGGTCGGCGTCCGTGAAGGGGCCCGTGACCATCAAACGGACGGCGCCGCCGTCGAGTTCCACCGGCCGCGCGCAGGCGTCGTAGACCGGATTCGGCTCCCGCACCCGGACCAGCCGCGAACCCTCGCCGGGCGGAGTCGTCTTGATCATCTGGGCTGGGGAGGCGATGCGCGGGTTGCTGCCGCGCAGGTACTCCTTGATCAGCGGCAGCCGTTCGCCCATGGCGGGCAGCGCGGCGGCCTCCGCCTCGTCGAGGCCGAGCGCCGGACCGAGGTGCTGGTTGATGTCCGCGTCGATGGCGACCACCGGGGCGCCGGCGGCCGCGAGATGGCGGATGAAGAGGGAGGAGAGCGTGGTCTTGCCACTGCCGCCCTTCCCGACGAAAGCAATTTTCATGTTCACCAAGAGTAGTCAGCTGATAGCTGTATGTGCACGGCGGGAGTGAAGAAGACCACTCCTTCGAGGGGTCGGCCGATGAGGTGCGTAGGGTCGTACTCATGAGTACGACTGGCGCGAACGCCGACCCGCTCGCGACCCTGGGCTCGCTGCCCGGAGTGGCCGAATCCGTCGAGTCCGTGCGCAAGGCCGTGGACCGGGTCTACGGGCACCGGATCATGCGGCGGCGCAGCCCCGAGATCACCTCCGAGGCGGCGCTGCGCGGCGCCCGCGGCTCGGCGGCGCTGTCCGGCGCGGACTGGGCCCTGGAGGAGGTGCGGCGGCGCACCGACTTCGGCGGCGACGGGGAGGCGCGCGTCATGGGCGCCGCGCTCAGGCTGTCGGCGGAGGCCGGGCAGCTGCTGTCCGTCTGGCGGCAGTCGCCCCTCAGGGTGCTGGCCCGGCTGCACGTGGTGGCCGCGGCGGCCCAGGGCGACGAGGTCGGCAGGCCGCGCCAGGCCGGCGAGCCGGTGGACGAGCCGCTGATCGAGCTGCCGCTGCCGGACGCCCAGGAGGTCTCCGGGCGGCTGGAGGGGCTCGCCGATCTGATCATCGCCGGGACATCGGCTCCGGCGCTGGTGACGGCGGCCGTGGTGCATGGCGAGCTGCTCGCGCTACGGCCCTTCGTGTCGCACAACGGCCTGGTCGCGCGCGCTGCCGAGCGGATCGTGCTGATCGGCAGCGGCCTGGACCCCAAGGCGATCTGCCCGGCCGAGGTCGGCCACGCCGAGCTGGGCCGCGCCGCCTATCTGGCCGCGCTGGAGGGATACGTCTCCGGCACCCCCGAGGGCATGGCGGCCTGGATCGCGCACTGCGGCAGGGCGGTCGAACTGGGCGCGCGCGAGTCGACGGCCGTGTGCGAGGCGCTGCAGCGCGGCGCGGCCTGAGGCAACGCCCGGAACCACCCCCGGAGATGGGATGCGGCGGTACGAGTTCTCGTACCGCCGCTGGCATGTTCACCCAGTTACCATGCGTCCTCGATATGTGCCCATCAGGCGGGGACTTTGCCCGTCACCTGGTGCGGCTGGCCCGTAATCGACGGGTCGACGTCGCGTGGGTGCCCGGTGTCCATGCGCGGTCCGTGGGGCCACTGCGTAGTGGTAGGGGATCCTCTCGGATGTCCTGTGGTCTCGCGGGCCTAAGGCTTTTGTACCGCGAGCCGCGAGGAAGCGGAAGCCCTGTCTGCCGTTCTTTGCTTCCAGGTTCAAACGGGGGTGAATCGGGCGTCCTTCGGCGGAGATGCGCCCGCTCAGGCGGTGCTCCGGCGCCGGCTGGCGTACCAGACGAGGCCGGCGGTCGCGGCCGCCGCTGTTATGGCCGCCGCGACCAGCGCGGGGCGGGGCGGCACGGAGAACGCGGGCAGCCGCTTCTTCAGCGGGACCGGCCGGCGGAACTCCAGCACCGGCCACCCGCGCGCGAGTGCCTCACGGCGCAGCGCGCGGTCCGGGTTCACCGCGCGCGGGTGCCCGACGGCCTGGAGCATCGGCAGATCGGTCGCCGAGTCGCTGTAGGCGTAGCAGCGGTCGAGGTCGTAGCCCTCGGACACGGCCAGCTCCCGGATCGCCTCTGCCTTGGTCGGGCCGTAGGCGTAGTACTCCACCTCCCCGGTGAAGCAGCCGTCCGCACCGACGACCATGCGCGTGGCCACCACCCGGTCCGCGCCCAGCAGTTCGCCGATCGGCTCGACCACCTCGGCGCCCGAGGTCGACACGATCACCACGTCCCGGCCGGCCGCGTGGTGCTCCTCGATGAGGGAGGCGGCCTCGTCGTAGATGATCGGGTCGATCAGGTCGTGCAGGGTCTCGGCGACGATCTGCCGCACCTGCTGCACGTTCCAGCCGCGGACCAGCGTCGACAGGTACTCGCGCATGCGCTCCATCTGGTCGTGGTCCAGGCCGCCGGCCAGGAAGACGAACTGGGCATATGCGGTGCGCAGCGCAGCCCTGCGGCTGATCAGCCCGCCTTGGTAGAAGGACTTGCCGAAGGTGAGCGTGCTCGACTTCGCAATGACCGTCTTGTCCAGATCGAAGAAGGCTGCCGCGCGGGGCATGGAGTGGTTTTCCACGTCCCTGAGCATAGGCGGAGCCCATTCGGCGTAAGGTGGGCGCGTGGGTTTGCCTGAGAGGGCTCTCGGGTACACCATGGAAGTCACGGATCGTTCGCGACCGTGCTAACCCGGTCCGACTCCTCCCCCCCCGAGTCGGCCGTGGAGACGACCCCCGCTCTCCCCCCCGGCGGGGGTCGTCGCATGTCCGGACGGGTTTTCTCCCTCCTCCCCTTTTCTCGCGCGACCGCGGCGCCGGCACGGCTGCGCCGCGGGCACCGCTTCCGCCTGACCAAGATCCGTTACTGCGTGTAATCATCGCGCTGCTCTGTGGAACTCGCACAGGGATCGGTACAGAGGTCACCGGTATGGGTGACGGCGATATTCACAGGCCTCGAGTTGTCCACAGATTTCGACCAAGATCCACATGATTTCGCGGATCGCTGCACCGTGATTCCAGCGCGCTCGGCCGGGGCGAGTTCATGGCCGGTTCCGATTGCCGCAGCGCCTATGGCCGGTTTCCGCCGGCCGCTCATATGGGAGGCCGCTTGCCGGTTCTTCACACCTTTGGGAATCGCGTGGCCGCGGGGGCCACGCGGCCCACGCAGCGAAGGGGGAACACCCGTGACCGCAGCCGTCACCCACGACCCGCCGCCCGGCGCCTCCGACCCGCCGGGCCGGCCCCTCATCCTCACCGAGGACGCCGAGCTCCTGGACGACCTGCTGCGCCTGTGCGCGGCCGCCGGCGCCACCCCCGAGGTCCACCACGGCATCCCGGAACACGGCGACGGCTGGGACACGGCCCCGCTGGTGCTCGTCGGCGACGACGCCGTCCGCCGGATCGGCGGGGCCACGCGCCGGCGCGGCGTGGTGCTCGTCGGCCGTGACCAGGACGACCCGGGGGTGTGGCAACGCGCGGTCGAGATCGGCGCCGACCACGTCCTGATGCTTCCCGACGGCGAGCAGTGGCTCGTCGACCGGATCGCCGACGTCGCCGAGGGAGCCGGCCGCCCGGCCCTCACCGTCGGAGTGATCGGCGGCCGGGGAGGCGCCGGCGCCTCCACGCTCGCGTGCGCGCTCGCCGCCACCTCCGCGCGCCAGGGACTGCGCACCCTCCTCGTGGACGCCGATCCGCTCGGCGGCGGACTCGACGTACTCCTCGGCGGGGAGAGCGCCGACGGACTGCGCTGGCCCGCCTTCGCCGCCTCCCGCGGCCGGGTCGGCGGTGGCGCCCTGGAGGAGTCGCTGCCCGAACTGCACTCCCTGCGCGTGCTCAGCTGGGACCGCGGCGACTGCGTCGCCGTCCCGCCTCAGGCGGTGCGCGCGGTGCTCGCCGCCGCCCGGCGGCGCGGCGGCACGGTCGTGGTGGACCTGCCGCGCCGCCTCGACGACACAGTCGCCGAAGCCCTCGCCCAGCTCGACCTCGCGCTGCTCGTCGTCCCCGCCGAACTGCGCGCGGTCGCCGCCGCCGGGCGTGTCGCCTCCGCCGTGCAGATGGTCGTGCGCGATCTGCGCGTGGCGGTGCGCGGGCCGTACGCACCCGGGCTGGACGACCAGGAGGTGGCCCGGCTGCTCGGCCTGCCGCTGGCCGGGGAGGTGCCGGTCGAACCGGCGCTGCAGCGCCCCCACGGCGGCGCGAAGCCGCCCGGCGCGACCGGACGCGGCCCGCTCGCCCGCTTCTGCGCGACCTTCTGGGAGCGTGCGCTGGTCGAGACGGGAGGCACCCGATGACCCTCCCGGGACTCGACCGCGCGGACGGCGCCGCCCTGCTCGACGGCGTCCGGCGCCGGCTGGCCGAGAGCGGCGCCGAGCCCACCCCCGCGCGCGTGGCCCAGGCTCTGCGCGAGCAGGGCCGGGTGCTCGGCGACGCCGAAGTCCTCGGCGCGGCCCGGCAGCTGAGGTCCGAACTCGTCGGCGCCGGCCCGCTGGAGCCGCTGCTCGCCGACCCCGACGTCACCGACGTCCTGGTGTCCGCCCCGGACCGGGTGTGGGTCGACCGCGGCGGCGGCCTGGAGCTGACTCCGGTGACCTTCCCCGACGCGGCGGCCGTACGACGCCTCGCCCAGCGGCTCGCCGCGGTGGCCGGACGCCGGCTGGACGACGCCCGGCCGTGGGCGGACGCCCGCCTGCCCGACGGCACCCGGCTGCACGCGGTGCTGCCCCCGGTCGCCGTCGGCTGCACCTGTCTGGCCCTGCGGGTCGTACGGCCCCGGGCGTTCACCCTGGACGAACTGGTCGAGGCCGGCACGGTGCCGCCCGGCGGCGACCGCGTCCTCAAGGCGCTGCTCGCGGCCCGGCTGTCCTTCCTGGTCAGCGGCGGCACGGGAAGCGGCAAGACGACCCTGCTCAGCGCCCTGCTGAGCCTGGCCGGACCCGGCGAGCGGATCGTGCTCGCCGAGGACTCGGCCGAGCTGCGGCCGGACCATCCGCACGTCGTACGGCTGGAGACCCGGCCCGCCAACCAGGAGGGCGCCGGCCTGGTCACGCTGGAGGACCTCGTCCGGCAGGCGCTGCGGATGCGGCCCGACCGGCTGGTCGTCGGAGAGGTCCGCGGACCGGAGGTCGTGCACCTGCTCGCGGCCCTCAACACGGGTCATGAAGGCGGCTGTTGCACGGTCCACGCCAACGCCGCCGCAGACGTCCCGGCCCGCCTCGAGGCACTGGCCACGGCCGCCGGGCTGGACCGGGCCGCGCTGCACAGCCAGCTGGCCGCCGCGCTCTCCGTCGTCCTGCACCTCGTACGGGACCGGTCCGGGCGGCGCCGGATCGCCGAGGTGCACGTCCTGGAGCGGAACGCCTCGGGGCTGGTCCGGACCGTGCCGGCCCTGCGCCGGGGCGAACGGGCCTTCGCGCGGGAGCGGGGCTGGGAGCGGCTGCGGGACCTGCTGAGGGCCGCGGGCGAGTTCGAGGACGAGTTGGAGGACGGCTTCGAGGACGGCTTCGAGGGTGGCTTCGAGGCGAGTCCGGGGACGGGGAGTGATGGAAGTGATCGGTGAGACGTCCCTGAGTGCCGCGCTGATCTGTCTCGGCGCGCTGGCCTGGCTGCTGGGCGAGCGGCACTACGGAATGCGGCGGGCGCGACTGCTGCTCGCGGGCGGCGGCGTGGTGACGACCGGCCCGCCCTCCTGGGACCGGGCCCTCGCACGCCTGCGACAGATGAGGGCCCGATGGGGGGCCGAGTGGTGGGCGCTCGCCGCCGGCCTGGTGCTCGGGCTGCTGGGGGCATCGGTGCTTCCGGTCGTCGCGGGGGCGGCCGGGGTGCCGGTGCTGCGCCGGGTACGGCTGGCCCGGCAGGCCCGCCGCGTCCGGGAGCGGCAGGCGGACGCGGTGATCGCCCTGTGCGGGGCCCTCGCCGGGGAGGTACGGGCCGGACGGCAGCCGGGAGAGGCGCTGCTGCGGGCGGCGCAGGACTCCGGCGGGCTCGGCGAGGCGCAGGCGGCCGTGGTCGCGGCGGCGCGGTTCGGCGGGGACGTGCCGGGCGCGCTCGCCGGGGCGGCCCGGCAACCGGGTGCCGAGGGGCTGCTCGGGCTGGCCGCGTGCTGGCGGGTGGCCGTGGACCAGGGTGCCGGACTCGCGGCCGGCCTGGACCGGCTGGAGGCCGCCCTTCGCGCCGAGCGCGACCAACGGGCCGACCTTCACGCCCAGTTGGCGGGCGCCCGAGCGACCACGGTCCTGCTCGCCGTGCTCCCCGCCCTCGGTCTCCTCCTGGGCTCCGCCATGGGCGCGGCCCCCCTCCACGTCCTCCTCCACACCGGCGCCGGCCTCGGCTGCCTGGCGATCGGGTCCGCCTTCGAGATCGCCGGGCTGTGGTGGGCCGTGCGGATCGTGCGGGGAGCGGGGGTCGGGTGAGTGGGCGGCTGTGCGGACTGTGTGGGAGAGCGGGCGGTATGAGTGGGGAAGTTGTCCACAGGCTGGGGATGGGCGGGGTTCTTGTGCTGGCTCTCGGCTGGGCCGTTCTGCGGCTGGATCTGGTCCGGCGGCGGCGCCGAGCGCGGCGGCGGGTGGCCGAGCTGCTGGGGTCACAAGTGCCGGCGGGCCGACCGCGGTTCGCGGCTGCGGGCGCGGTGCGGCGATGGCCGGCCCCCGCCATGGCGGCGTGCGGGGCGTGGGTGCTGGTCGGCGGGGTGGCCGGAGCCGTGCTCGGGCTGGGCGCCGGGGCCGTGCTGTGGCGGTGGCGGAGCCGGCAACTGGCATCCGGGCGGATGGAGCCGTCCGACACCGCCGAAGCGCTACGGCAACTCCCGCTGGCCGCCGATCTGTTGGCCGCCTGTGTCGCAGCCGGTGCGGGTCCGGTGATCGCCGCGCAGGCGGTGGGCGACGCACTCGGCGGACCTGTCGGTGAGGCGCTGGCGCGGGGTGCGGCCGAGGTACGGCTCGGCGGTGAACCGGCGGACGCCTGGCGGCGGTTGGCCGAGCTGCCCGGCGCCGGGGCGCTGGCGCGGCTGCTGGAGCGTGCCGACGAGTCCGGGCTGCCGGCGGCAGGGCCGGCCGCCCGTCTCGCCTCCGACGCGCGCGCCCAGTGGACCCGCACGGCGACGGCCCGCGCCCGGCGCGCGGCGGTGCTGATCTCCGCTCCGGTGGGCCTGTGCTTCCTGCCCGCCTTCATCGCGGTCGGCGTGCTGCCCGTCGTGATCGGACTGGCGGGCGGGGTGATGGGAGGCAGATGAGACGGACGAGAGCCGGCGAGCCTAAGTAGCCGACGACATCGCGGCGAGCCGCGAAGGAACAAAAGACCGAACGACCGAAAGACCACTGAGCCTCACGGGGGTTGGAATGCACCTGCACAAGAAGATCGAGGAGATGGCGGCACGCCTGCGGCGGAAGGGCCGTGGGGACGCCGGAATGGTGACGTCCGAGTACGCGATGGGGATCATCGCGGCCGTCGGGTTCGCGGTGCTGCTCTACGAGGTCGTCACCAGCGGCCAGGTCCGGGGCGAACTGCAGGACATCGTGAAGAAGGCCCTCAGTGCGCGGATGTGAGCGAGGTGGGGACCAGGGATTCGTCACCGCGGAGGCGGCCGTGGTGCTGTGCGTACTGGTGGCCTTCACCATGGCGCTGGTCTGGGGGCTGCTCCTGGTGTCCGCGCAGATCCGGTGCGTGGACGCCGCCCGCATCGGCGCCCGGGCCGCCGCCCGGCAGGATCCCGCCGACGCGGTGATCACGGTGACCCGGGAGGCGGCGCCGCGCGGGTCGCGGGTGACGGTGGGACGCGAGGGCGACCAGGTCCGGGTGACGGTGGTGGCCAGGCCGCCGGTGCTGAGCGGACTGCCGTTCGAACTCCGTGAGGAAGCCGTCGCACCGGCCGAGGAGACGGCGCCGACGGGGGAGGCGGGGCAGTGAGGCGGGGGCATGCGCTCTGCAGACTCGCTGCGACGAGGAGCCGGCCGTACGGCGACCAGGGTTCCGCCACCGTGTGGAGCCTGGGCGCGATGGCGGTGCTGTGCCTGGTGTTCGGCGCCGTGCTCGCGCTCGGGCAGGCCGTCGTCGTCCGGCACCGGGCGGCCGGCGGCGCGGACCTGGCGGCGCTCGCGGCGGCGGCCCACTGGGAAGAGGGCGGCGCGGCGGCCTGCGCTCGGGCCGAGCGGGTGGCGGCGGCCCAGGGGGTACGGCTGGTGCGGTGCACGATCGTCGGCGAGACCTCGGACGTGACGGCGGCCTCCGGAAAGGGACCGTTCACAGCGGAGGCCAGGGCGAGAGCGGGCCCGGCGGAACCGGCGCCGGAAAGATCCGCGCCGAACAGCCCCTAGCCGGGAGGAGAACCGGCGCCGACCGGACCCGCGCCGGTGGCCTCCCGCGGGGAGGAGGACGGCGCCGTCACCGGAGTGACCAGGCCCGCCCAAGGGGCCCCGGTAGAGCCGACTCGCCCCTGATCAACGGCCAAGCCGCGCCCGCCCGCGGCCACCGGAGAGTTCGGCCGCCCACGCCAAGCACAAGGCCCCGGTCAACCACGAGACGCCGTTCAGCACGAGGCACCCGTTCAACCCCCAGACACCGGCCCCCGTGTCGGCTCCGGCGTCTGCGATTCGGCCGGGTTTTCCTCCGGCGCTCCTCGCAGCAGGACCGTGAGGAGTCGTACCGCACCCCTCTTGTGCAGTGGGTCGTTGCCGTTGCCGCACTTGGGGGACTGGATGCAGGACGGGCAGCCGGCCTCGCACTCGCAGGAGGCGATGGCCTCGCGGGTGGCGGTGAGCCAGGCGCGGGCGGTGCGGAAGGCGCGCTCGGCGAAGCCCGCGCCGCCCGGGTGGCCGTCGTACACGAAGACCGTGGGCAGCAGGGTGTCCGGGTGCAGGGGTACGGACACGCCGCCGATGTCCCAGCGGTCGCAGGTCGCGAAGAGGGGGAGCATGCCGATGGAGGCGTGTTCGGCGGCGTGCAGGGAGCCGCCGAGGATCTCCGGGTTGATCCGGGCCTCGTCCAGTTGGTCGTCGGTGACCGTCCACCACACCGCGCGCGTGCGCAGCGTACGAGGAGGGAGGTCGAGTTTGGTCTCACCGAGCACTTCGCCGGTGATGAGGCGTCTGCGCAGGTAGGAGACGACCTGGTTGGTGACCTCGACCGAGCCGTAGCAGAGGCGGCCGGCGCCCCAGGGGATCTCGGTGTCGGTCTCCAGGATGGAGATGGAGGTGGTGTCGCGGGCGACCGTGGAGTACGGCGGGTTGGCCTGTTCCACCAGGGCGACCGCTTCCTCCAGGTCCAGGTGACGCACCAGGTAGGTGCGGCCCTGGTGGAGGTGGACGGCGCCCTCGTGGACCGTGGAGTGCGCGGCACCCGCGTCGACCGTGCCGAGCAGGCGGCCCGTGCCGGACTCGACGACCTGCACCGGGCGTCCGCCCGCGCCGCGGATGTCGGTCAGGTCGGCGGCCCGCTCCCGGCGCGTCCAGTGCCAGGCCTTCGTCCGCCGGCGCAGCAGCTTCGCGGCCTCCAGCTGCGGCAGCACGTACGCGCAGGCGGGGCCGAAGAGGTCCAGGTCCTCCTCGGTCAGCGGGAGTTCCGCGGCGGCGGCGCACAGGTGCGGGGCGAGGACGTAGGGGTTGTCGGGATCGAGGACCGTCGATTCCACCGGTTGGTCGAACAGGGCCTCGGGGTGATGGACGAGGAAGGTGTCCAGCGGGTCGTCGCGAGCCACCAGCACCGCCAGCGCGCCCTGCCCGGAGCGGCCCGCACGGCCCGCCTGCTGCCACAGGGACGCGCGGGTGCCCGGGTAGCCGGCGATGACCACCGCGTCCAGACCGGAGACGTCCACGCCCAGCTCCAGGGCCGTCGTGGCGGCGAGCCCGAGGAGTTCGCCGGAGTGCAGGGCGCGCTCCAGGGCGCGGCGCTCCTCGGGGAGGTAGCCGCCCCGGTAGGCCGCGACACGCCGGACCAGGGAGCGGTCGACCTCGGCGAGTTTCTCCCGGGCGATCACCGAGATCAGCTCGGCGCCGCGCCGGGACCGCACGAAGGCCACCGAGCGGATGCCCTGCACGGTGAGGTCGGTCAGCAGGTCGGCGGTCTCGGCGGTGGCGGTACGCCGTACGGGTGCGCCCTTCTCGCCGTGCAGCTCGGTGAGCGGGGGCTCCCAGAGGGCGAAGACGAGTTCCCCGCGCGGGGAGGCGTCGTCGGCGACCTCGGTCACCGGCAGGCCGGTCAGCCTGCGGGCGGCGACGGCGGGCTCGGCGGCGGTCGCCGAGGCCAGCAGGAAGACGGGCGAGGCGCCGTAGCGGGCGCACAGGCGGCGCAGCCGGCGCAGCACCTGGGCGACGTGCGAACCGAACACGCCCCGGTAGGTGTGGCACTCGTCGATGACGACGTACTTCAGCGACTTCAGGAAGGAGGACCAGCGCGGGTGGGACGGGAGTATCCCGCGGTGCAGCATGTCGGGGTTGGTCAGGACGTAGTTGGCGTACTGGCGGATCCACTCCCGTTCCTCGAAGGGGGTGTCGCCGTCGTACACGGCCGGGCGTACCGCGGTGCCCAGCGGCTGTGAAAGTTCCTTCACCGACCGGCACTGGTCCGCCGCAAGCGCCTTGGTGGGGGCCAGGTACAGCGCGGTGGCCCCTCGGCCGTTCGGAGCCTCGGCGCCGTCCAGAAGGGTGGACAGGACGGGCACGAGGTAGGCGAGGGACTTGCCGGAGGCGGTGCCGGTGGCGACGACCACCGAGTCGCCGTCCAGGGCGTGCTCGGCGGCCAGTGCCTGGTGCGCCCAGGGGTGTTCGATGCCGCACGCCCGAACGGCCGCGATCACCTCGGAGCGAATCCGGTGAGGCCAGACGGCATGGCGGCCCGCGCGCGGGGGCAAGTGCTCCGTATGGGTGATGCGCGCAGCCCGGCTCGGCCCGGAGGCGAGCCGGTCCAGGACCGCGCCCGGAGACGGGCGCGATGCCGGGTCCGCCGGGGATCGATCGGATCGGTGATTCTTGGCCATCGGCACCGAGTGTGTCACTGGCGTGACGGACAATGGAGCCAAGGCGTCGTGCACGCCTGCCGGTAAGTGATTGAATGCCATCGCGGCTGGCGATGCGTCCCGGGGGCCGCCGAGGTGTCCCCGAGGGGCGACCGCTCGATAGCAAGGTGCTGGAGGATCCGTGGACCTGTCCCTGTCGACCCGTACCGTCGGCGATCGTACGGTCGTCGAGGTCGGTGGCGAAATCGATGTATACACCGCGCCAAAGCTGCGCGAGCAGCTGGTCGAGCTGGTGAACGACGGCAATTTCCACCTCGTCGTCGACATGGAGGGCGTGGACTTCCTCGACTCCACCGGGCTCGGCGTGCTGGTCGGCGGCCTGAAGCGGGTGCGTGCCCATGAGGGCTCGCTGCGCCTGGTCTGCAACCAGGAGCGCATTCTGAAGATCTTCCGTATCACCGGCCTCACCAAGGTGTTCCCGATCCACACCTCGGTCGAGGAAGCGGTGGCGGCCACCGACTGACCCCGGACCGGTCACCGGCGCCGGGCTCCCGTGGGGAGTCCGGACGTCGGCCGGTCCCGTCCGGCCCGTTGCGTTCGCGGCCGGCGCGTCGACCGATTCCGTCCCGGGTCCCCGAGCGGCCCGGGGCACAGAAGCACAGCAGGGGGTGCGGGCTCTCGGCGGCCCCGCCCCCGACCGCACGCCCGTAGTCGCGAGGGGGATGCATGGCCACCGTCGAACTCCGCTTCAGCGCGCTGCCCGAGCACGTCCGGACCGCCCGCTTGGTGGCGGCCGCGGTGGCACGCAGGGCCGGGGTGGACGAGGCCGTCCTCGACGAGGTCCGGCTCGCCGTCGGCGAGGCCTGCTCGCGTGCCGTCGGACTGCATCAGAGCAGCGGCATCACCGCGCCGGTGAAGGTGGCGCTGATCGAAGAGGAGAAACAGTTCTCCATCGAGGTCGGCGACGAGGCGCCGCACGCCACTCCGGGCGGCGCGCCCGGGGGGCAGGACGGCGACGCGGAGGTCGAGGAGGACGAGATGGGCCTCGCGGTCATCAGCGGCCTCGTCGACGACGTCCAGGTCACCACCGGACACGACGGCGGTCTGATCCGCATGACCTGGCCCACCGCACCACCGGCCACGACGCTCGTCTGAAGCGTCGTACCACCACGTCACGAGGGCCCTGCCGATCAGGGCCCTCGGTGTTTTTCCGGCCACCCGGCGACACCCTCCCCAATTCGTGAAGAAATTCACGATCATTGTCAATGCCTTGAGGGCATTACTCCATTCGGGTTGTCCGGAGAGATCTCGATCATTTGCCGATGAGTCGCCGGAGGCGAATTCCGTTTACCGCGCCCTGTTTAGATCACACTGAGGTACCTAGAATCCCCACATCTTGAGCTCAGCCCAAGCGTCAAGGAGGACGAATGGCGGGGCTTTCTACCCCTCAACCGGGTCACCTCACATCCCTCGCAGCCGCAGTCCTGACCGACGACAACCGGATCATCGTGGCCGTCATCGCGGCGGTCGCCCTGGCCGCGCTGGTGGTCGCGGGGATCCTGGTGCGCCAGGTGCTGGCGGCAGGCGAGGGCACCGACAGCATGAAGCGGATCGCCGAGGCGGTCCAGGAAGGCGCGATGGCGTATCTCGCGCGGCAGCTGCGCACGCTCGGCGTATTCGCCGTCGTCGTGTTCTTCCTGCTCATGCTGCTGCCCGCGGACGACTGGAATCAGCGTGCCGGACGCTCGGTGTTCTTCCTGATCGGTGCGGCGTTCTCGGCGGCCACCGGCTATATCGGCATGTGGCTCGCCGTGCGCAGCAATGTGCGCGTCGCCGCGGCCGCCCGCGAAGCCACCCCGGCACCCGGCGAACCGCAAAAGGATCTCACCACCGTCTCGCACACCGCGATGAAGATCGCATTTCGCACGGGCGGCGTCGTCGGCATGTTCACGGTGGGGCTCGGCCTGCTGGGCGCCTCCTGCGTGGTGCTGGTGTACGCGGCCGACGCTCCGAAGGTGCTGGAGGGCTTCGGCCTCGGCGCCGCCCTGATCGCCATGTTCATGCGTGTGGGCGGCGGCATCTTCACCAAGGCCGCCGACGTCGGCGCCGACCTGGTCGGCAAGGTCGAGCAGGGCATTCCGGAGGACGATCCGCGCAATGCCGCGACCATCGCCGACAACGTGGGCGACAACGTCGGCGACTGCGCGGGCATGGCGGCCGACCTGTTCGAGTCGTACGCCGTGACCCTGGTGGCCGCCCTGATCCTCGGCAAGGCCGCCTTCGGCAACTCCGGCCTCGCCTTCCCGCTGCTGGTGCCCGCGATCGGCGTCGTCACGGCGATGATCGGCATCTTCGCGGTCGCCCCGCGGCGCGCCGACCGCAGCGGCATGTCGGCGATCAACCGCGGCTTCTTCATCTCCGCGGTGATCTCGCTCGCGCTGGTCGCGATCGCGGTCTTCGTCTACCTGCCGTCGAAGTACTCGGCCCTCAAGGGCATCTCCGACGCGGCGATCAGGGGCAAGGACGGCGATCCGCGGATCCTCGCCCTGGTCGCGGTGGCGATCGGCATCCTGCTCGCCGCCGTCATCCAGCAGCTGACCGGCTACTTCACCGAGACCAGCCGCCGCCCGGTGCGGGACATCGGCAAGACGTCCCTGACCGGCCCGGCCACGGTCGTGCTCTCCGGCATCTCGGTGGGCCTGGAATCAGCCGTCTACACCGCGCTGCTCATCGGGCTCGGCGTGTACGGCGCGTTCCTGCTCGGCGGTACGTCGATCATGCTGGCGCTGTTCGCGGTGGCGCTGGCCGGCACCGGTCTGCTCACCACGGTCGGCGTGATCGTCGCCATGGACACCTTCGGCCCCGTCTCCGACAACGCGCAGGGCATCGCCGAGATGTCCGGTGACGTGGAGGGCGCGGGCGCGCAGGTGCTCACCAACCTGGACGCGGTCGGCAACACGACCAAGGCCATCACCAAGGGCATCGCCATCGCCACCGCCGTGCTGGCCGCGTCGGCGCTGTTCGGGTCGTACCGCGACGCGATCACCACCAACGTGCAGGACGTCGGGGAGAAGCTCACCGGGCCCGGGGCGCCGCTCAGCCTGTCCCTGGACATCTCGCAGCCCAACAACCTCGTCGGCCTCATCGCGGGCGCCGCGGTCGTCTTCCTCTTCTCCGGACTGGCCATCAACGCCGTGTCGCGCTCGGCGGGTTCGGTGGTGTTCGAGGTGCGGCGGCAGTTCCGCGAGCACCCCGGGATCATGGACTACACCGAGAAGCCCGAGTACGGGCGCGTCGTCGACATCTGCACCAAGGACGCCCTGCGGGAGCTGGCCACGCCCGGTCTGCTCGCCGTGATGGCGCCGATCTTCGTCGGGTTCACGCTCGGCGTCGGCTCGCTCGGCTCCTATCTCGCCGGCGCGATCGGCGCGGGCACGCTGATGGCGGTGTTCCTGGCCAACTCCGGCGGTGCCTGGGACAACGCCAAGAAGCTGGTGGAGGACGGCCACCACGGCGGCAAGGGCAGCGAGGCCCATGCGGCCACGGTGATCGGCGACACCGTCGGCGACCCCTTCAAGGACACCGCGGGCCCGGCGATCAACCCGCTGCTGAAGGTCATGAACCTGGTGTCGCTGCTGATCGCGCCCGCGGTCATCAAGTTCTCCTACGGCAGCGACAAGAACCTGGGCGTACGGATCGCAGTCGCGATCTTCGCGTTGGCCGTGATCGTCGTCGCGGTGTACGTCTCCAAGCGGCGCGGAATCGCCGTAGGCGACGACGACAGCGCCGAACGGGTCTCCAACTCACCGGACACGGCGGTGGTTTCCTGACCCTTCCGGGACATGCCTGCTCAACGGCCGGGCGGGCGGCGCGTGCTGACGCGCCGCCCGCCCGCTGCCGTCCACGGGCCGGCTGTGGGCTCGCCCACGTGGTGAGCCTTCTCTCTCATGGTGTAAAGGGTCACAAAGGGCGCCTTGGGGGGCGTACGGGGTGCGGAGGGTGTGCGTCCGCCGTGTAGGGTCCGTGGGCCGAGAGCCATGGAAGGGACCAATCCGGTGAACAAGAAGCTCACGGCCGCACTGTCCGGCGGTGCGGTACTGGTGGTGGCGCTGACGGGATGCAGCAGCGGCGGCGGCGACAAGGGGCCCGACCCCAAGCTGGTCGCCTGGGCCAAGTCGGTGTGCGACGCGGTGCCCGCCCAGGACGCGAAGATCAAGGCGGCGAACGCGGCGATCAGCACGACGGCCGCGGACACCGCCAAGCCCGAGACGCTCCAGAAGACGGACTCGCAGGCCTTCCAGGACATGGCCGACGGCTACAAGGCGATAGCCACCGCCGTGGGTGACGCGGGCGCGCCTCCCGGCGTCCAGGACGGCGCCCAGCGGCTGCGGGACGTCGTGAAGAGCTTCGACGGCCTCTCCGCCTCCTATGCCGGCCTGAAGAAGCAGGTCGACGCGCTGGACACCAAGGACCAGGCCAAGTTCGCCTCCGGGCTGCACGACATCGCCGTGAAGATGACGGACCTGGAGAAGCAGCACCAGAGCGGCACCGACGCGCTGGAGAAGCTCCAGCAGGGTGACGTCAAGAACGCCATCGCCCAGCAGGCCAGCTGCAAGAAGGTCGCGGCCACGGCCTCGGCGGCGTCCTCGGCGTCGCCGTCGGCGGGCTGACAGGACACCGCACAGGGCCACTCGTACGGCAGGCGGACGGCGGCCCGCGGCACGGGCGTCGGCACCGGCCGGCGAGAGCCGTGCTGAGCCGTGGCCGGGGTGAGCCGTGCCGCGTGCCGGTGAGGCGTGCTCAGGCCGCCCGCGGAAGGTGCCGCGGGTCACAATGGGGGCGTGACTGACTCCGGACTCGCTTCCCTGCCCGCTTCCGACCGGCCCGACATCGCCGCGCGCCTGCGTGACGCGCTGCTGGCCGCCTCCTTCACCGCCGACGGGCTGCTCGACCTGCTCGGCGCCCCCGCGTACGCGGCGCTGGCCCGCAGCGAGACCGTGCCCGCCCTGAGGGCGACCCGTGGCGACACGCCGCTGGAGACGCTCGTACGGCTGTTCCTGCTCCAGCAACCGGTGCCGCACGCGCGCGTGGCGGCCGTTCTGCCGGCCGAGGAGGCCCTGGAGGCCGGGTGGCTCATGCGCGTGGGCGGCGACGAGGTGGCCGCGACCGTGGACGTACGGCCCTACGGCGGCCCCGGCGGCGAGGACTGGTTCATCGTCTCCGACCTGGGCTGCGCGGTCGGCGGGGCCGGCGGCATCGGACAGCGCGACGAGGGCGTCGTCCTGGGCGTCGGCGGCGCCTCCACGACCCTCGCCGGCATCACCGTCCGCGCGCCGGTCGCATCCGCGCTGGACCTCGGCACCGGCTCCGGAATCCAGGCGCTGCACGCCGCGCAGCACGCCACGCGCGTGACGGCGACCGACCTCAACCCGCGTGCCCTGCACATCACCGCGCTCACGCTCGCGCTCTCCGGCGCGCCCGCCGCCGACCTGCGCGAGGGCTCGCTGTTCGAGCCGGTCCGGGACGACGAGACCTTCGACCTGATCGTCTCCAACCCGCCCTTCGTCATCTCGCCCGGCGCCCGCCTCACTTACCGAGACGGCGGGATGGGCGGGGACGATCTGTGCCGCTCGCTCGTTCAGCAGGCGGGGGAACGGCTGAACGAGGGCGGGTTCGCGCAGTTCCTCGCCAACTGGCAGCATGTGGCAGGGGAGGACTGGCAGGACAGACTCAGGTCGTGGGTGCCGCGCGGGTGCGATGCCTGGATCGTGCAGCGCGAGGTGCAGGACGTCACGCAGTACGCCGAGCTGTGGCTGAGGGACGCCGGTGACCACCGCGGGGATCCGGCGGAGTACCAGGCGCGGTACGACGCCTGGCTCGACGAGTTCGAGGCGCGCAAGGTCAAGGCGGTCGGCTTCGGCTGGATCACCCTGCGCAGGACGGGTTCCGCCGAGCCCGTCGTCACGGTGGAGGAGTGGCCGCACCCGGTCGAGCAGCCCCTCGGGGACACGGTCCGGGCGCACTTCGAGCGCCTGGACTATCTCCGGGACCACGACGACGCGGCGCTGCTCGACAGCCGCTTCAGGCTCGCCGCCGAGGTGGTCCAGGAGCAGGTCGGGCTGCCCGGCGCCGAGGACCCGGAGCATGTGGTGCTGCGCCAGCACCGCGGGATGCGCCGGGCCACGAAGGTGGACACGGTCGGCGCCGGGTTCGCGGGCGTCTGCGACGGCACGCTGAGCGCGGGCCGCATCCTGGACGCCATCGCCCAGCTCGTGGACGAGGACCCGGTCGTCCTCCGCGACCGGACGCCCGCCCAGATCCGCCTGCTGGTGGAACAGGGCTTCCTGGAGCCGGTGCGCTGAGCCGGCCGGACGGGGGCCGGGCCGCGGCGCCGGGGGCTGGCGCCCGGTGCGCGCGGGCCCGTCCCTGAGGTGTACGACGGCCTGCGCCGCCCGAGGCAGGGCGCATACCGGTGCCGTCGTAGCCGCTCCCGGATGCCTTCATCGCCCGCGCCCGGATCGTCGTCGTACGCCGGTGGCGCGACCCGGCGCGCACGGCGGCGCCCGCCGTGACGCCGCCCGCGCGCACCGGCGGTGTGCGCCCCGAGATGCCGGCACGCCCGCGCCTGCGCCCTGAGATGCCCGCGCCCGGAAAACGGCCGGAAAATTATGGGCGCCACGCCCACCCAAGGTGTCTTTCGGGTATGTGTTCGATATCACGGTGGCTCTCCGTTCACCCCGGTGTCGCCCGCGTGTCGCCCGCCCGTGCCAGTCTCGCGGCGCGGGCAGGGCCGGACGGCACGGAAGAGGTGGGCGGGGGATGGACAGCGGGCCGGCGATCTTCACGGGAACCGTGTTCGCCCTGTTCGGAGGCGCCCTGCTGGCCTGGACCGGCACCCGCCTCAGGCGCCGCGAGCCGGTGGCCCACGGTGTGAACCGGATCGCATCCGCGGCCCTCGCGAGCGTGGCCGGGACCGCCGCGCTGGCCCTCGGCGTGTACTGCCTCACGCGCCTGTGACATCGGCGGGCGCATGATGGCGCGCGTGCGGCGAGAGTAAGGGGAGCGCCACGCTCCGGACATGCCGCGCGTGGGTGCCCGGTAGTCCGGGCGGCAGGAATGCCGGTAGTCGGGTTACCGTTCGAGTGGCCGTTGTGGGCTTTTCCCGTTTGACACGGGGGCGGGATGTACCGTCACACTCCGCAGCGTCACACCTGCCAGCAGTACGCCGCGACCCCGGGACCAAGGCCTGGGGAGGCCCAAGCGTCGACCGGAGAGAAGAGCGAAGTTGTCCCCGACCAGCGAGACCGCACAGGGCGGCCGCCGACTCGTCATCGTCGAGTCGCCTGCCAAGGCGAAGACGATCAAGGGCTACCTCGGCCCCGGCTACGTAGTCGAGGCGAGCGTCGGGCACATCCGCGACCTCCCCAACGGCGCCGCGGAGGTGCCGGAGAAGTACACCGGCGACGTCCGCCGCCTCGGTGTGGACGTAGACCATGACTTCCAGCCGATCTATGTGATCAACGCTGACAAGAAGGCGCAGGTCAAGAAGCTCAAGGACCTGCTGAAGGACTCCGACGAGCTGTTCCTCGCCACCGATGAGGACCGGGAGGGCGAGGCGATCGCCTGGCACCTCCAGGAGGTCCTCAAGCCGAAGATCCCGGTCAAGCGGATGGTCTTCCACGAGATCACCAAGGACGCGATCCGCGAGGCCGTCGCCAACCCGCGCCAGCTCAACAAGAAGCTGGTCGACGCCCAGGAGACCCGCCGCATCCTCGACCGCCTCTACGGCTACGAGGTCTCGCCGGTCCTGTGGAAGAAGGTCATGCCGCGCCTGTCGGCCGGCCGTGTCCAGTCCGTCGCCACACGACTCGTGGTCGAGCGGGAACGCGAGCGCATCGCCTTTCGTTCTGCCGAGTACTGGGACCTGACGGGCACCTTCGCGACCGGCCGCGCGGGAGACCCGTCGGACCCGTCGACGCTGGTCGCCCGCCTGCAGACCGTCGACGGCAGGCGGATCGCGCAGGGCCGCGACTTCGACTCGGTGGGACAGCTCAAGAGCGCGAACATCCTCCACCTCGACGAGGCGACCGCCCGCGCCCTCGCCGCCGCCCTGGAGAACACCCGCTTCTCCGTGCGGTCCGTCGAGTCCAAGCCGTACCGCCGCTCGCCGTACGCCCCGTTCCGTACGACGACGCTGCAGCAGGAGGCCAGCCGCAAGCTCGGCTTCGGTGCGAAGGCGACCATGCAGATCGCGCAGAAGCTGTACGAGAACGGCTACATCACGTACATGCGTACGGACTCCACGACGCTGAGCGACACGGCGATCGGGGCGGCCCGCGCGCAGGTCACCCAGCTCTACGGCGCCGACTACCTGCCGCCGCAGCCGCGTACGTACGCCGCCAAGGTCAAGAACGCGCAGGAGGCCCACGAGGCGATCCGGCCCTCGGGCGATCGTTTCCGCACTCCCGCCGAGACCGGTCTGACCGGCGACCAGTTCAAGCTGTACGAGCTGATCTGGAAGCGGACCGTCGCCTCCCAGATGAAGGACGCGACCGGCAACAGCGTGACCGTGAAGATCGGCGGCGCCGCCGCCGACGGCCGGGATGTCGAGTTCAGCGCGTCGGGCAAGACGATCACCTTCCACGGCTTCCTGAAGGCCTACGTCGAGGGCGCCGACGACCCGAACGCCGAGCTGGACGACCGCGAGCGCCGGCTGCCGCAGGTCGCCGAGGGCGACGCGCTGTCCGCCGAGGAGATCACGGTCGACGGCCACGCCACCAAGCCCCCGGCCCGCTACACCGAGGCCTCCCTGGTCAAGGAGCTGGAAGAGCGGGAGATCGGCCGCCCGTCGACGTACGCGTCGATCATCGGCACGATCCTCGACCGCGGTTACGTCTTCAAGAAGGGCACGGCCCTGGTGCCGTCCTTCCTGTCCTTCGCCGTGGTCAACCTCCTGGAGAAGCACTTCGGGCGGCTGGTCGACTACGACTTCACCGCCAAGATGGAGGACGACCTCGACCGCATCGCCGCCGGCCAGGCCCAGGCCGTGCCGTGGCTGAAGCGCTTCTACTTCGGCGAGGGGCACAACGGCGTCGGCGCCGCGGCCGAGGCCGGCAACGGCGACGGGGACCACCTCGGCGGTCTCAAGGAGCTGGTGACCGACCTGGGCGCGATCGACGCCCGTGAGGTGTCGTCGTTCCCGGTGGGCAACGACATCGTGCTCCGCGTGGGCCGTTTCGGTCCCTACATCGAGCGCGGCGAGAAGGACACCGAGGAGCACCAGCGCGCCGACATCCCGGCCGACCTGGCGCCGGACGAGCTGACCGTCGAGCTGGCCGAGAAGCTGCTGGCCGAGCCCAGCGGCGACCGGGAGCTGGGCACCGACCCGGCCACCGGCCACACGATCGTCGCCAAGAAGGGCCGCTACGGCCCCTACGTCACCGAGGTCCTCCCCGAGGGCACCCCGAAGACCGGCAAGAACGCGGTCAAGCCGCGCACGGCGTCGCTCTTCAAGTCGATGTCCCTCGACACGGTGACGCTCGACGACGCCCTGAAACTGATGTCGCTGCCGCGCGTCGTCGGCACCGACGCCGACGGGCAGGAGATCACCGCGCAGAACGGCCGCTACGGCCCGTACCTGAAGAAGGGCACGGACTCGCGCTCGCTGCAGTCCGAGGACCAGCTCTTCACGATCACGCTGGAGGAGGCGCAGGCGATCTACGCCCAGCCCAAGCAGCGTGGTCGGGCCGCCGCCAAGCCGCCGCTGAAGGAACTGGGCGAGGACCCGGTTTCCGGCAAGCCGGTCGTGGTCAAGGACGGCCGCTTCGGTCCGTACGTCACCGACGGCGAGACCAACGCGACCCTCCGCTCCGGCGACAGCGTGGAGACGATCACTCCCGAGCGCGGCTTCGAACTGCTCGCCGAGAAGCGCGCGAAGGCCCCCGCCAAGAAGACGGCGAAGAAGACCGCCACCAAGGCCACGGCCAAGAAGGCGGCCCCGGCCAAGAAGACCGCCGCCAAGAAGACGGCGGCGAAGAAGACGACGACGAGCGCTGCCGCGAAGAAGACGGCGGCCAAGAAGACGACCACCAAGAAGGCGACGGCTGCGAAGGCCACGGCTTCCGGCGCGGAGGACTGACGCCGCCGACGTGGGTGCCGCCGACTCCTGGGTTTTCAGGGGCCGGCGGCTTCCTGCTTGAGGGGGCCCTCTTCGGCTTCGCAGAGCGAACGCCTCCGCATCACTTTGGTGTCGGGGCGTGCACATGCCAGGAGCGGCGGGGTGTGGTGTCGGCGGCTGCGGATAGGCTGAACGCATGACGCGAGCCGAGCAGCCAACGGCCCCCACCACAGCTCCGGACGACGCCCTGGTCGCGGACTCCCGCGAGCGCGCCGTCCGTTCCCTGCTGCGCCGCCCGCAGCTGAGGCGCCTGTGGAGCGCACAGCTGGTCAGCGGTGTCGGCGACACCCTTGCACTCCTCGTCCTGGTCGTCCTGGTCCTCCAGGCGGCGATCGCCCAGGGCGCCTTCGGAGGCGGATACCGGGGTGTCGCGTTCGCAGTGGCGACGGTCTTCGCCGCGCGCGTCCTCGCCGCGCTGCTCTTCGGCGCGGTCCTCCTCGGCCCCCTGAGCTCCCTCACCGCCCAGGAGGGCCCGCTCGACCGCCGCTGGACCATGGTCGGCGCCGACGGCGTGCGCGCCGCCCTGCTGATCGTCGCCCCCCTGTGGATCGACTGGACCCCGGACAACGCACCGGCCGTCCTCCTCGTCACCGCCTTCGTCACCGGCGTCGCCGAGCGCCTGTGGACGGTGTGCCGGGAGAGCGCGGCCCCGGCCCTGCTGCCCGGCCCGCCCCCGGAGGGCGCCACAGTACGGCCGCTGCCCGACCACATGGACGCCCTGCGCCGTCTGTCGCTGCGCACCAGCTTCGTCGCCGTCCCGCTGGCCGCCGCCGCGCTGGTCGTCGCCGGCCTGCTGAACAATCTCCTGGGCACCGGCGTGGCCTGGTTCGACCAGCACCACGCGGCCCTCGGGTCGTATGTGGCGGCCGGCCTGTTCGCGGCCTCCCTGTCCCTGCTGACCTTCCTCGAGCTGCCCGCGGTGCGCACCCCGCGCGCGCGGTCCCCGCTGGAGGGCCTGCGCCGCCCGCGCACCGGCACCGGCGTGGACAAGGGCCGTACGGGCGCGATCCCACTGCTCGTCCCGGCCTGCGCCGCGGTCGCCGGGGCCATCGCGGCGGCCGTCTCGGTGTGCGTGCTGCACGCCACCGACCTGGGCGGCGGCCCGGTCCTGTACGGCCTGCTGGTGCTGGGCCTGACCGGCGGCGTCGCCGTCGGCATCCGTACGGCCCCCGCGGTGCTGCCCTCGCTCTCGCGCCGCCGGCTGCTCGCCCTGGCCATCGCCTTCACCGGCATCGCCCTGCTGGCCGCCGGGCTGGTCCCGGACGTCACCACCGTGCTGCTCATCGTCACCCTGGCGGGTGTCACCGCGGGCGTGGCCGCCAGCACGGGGCACGGCCTGCTCGACCAGGAGACCGAGGACTACCGCCGGGCCCGCGTCACCGAGCACCTGCACGCCGTCGTCCGGGTCTTCATAGCGCTCGGCGCCCTGATCGCGCCCGTCGTCGCCGGGCTCATCGGCCGGCACCGGCTGCAGGACGGCAGGTTCGTCTTCGCGCACGGCGGCGCCTCCTTCACCCTGATGCTCGTCGGCGCGCTGCTGCTGCCGGTGGCCGCCCTGGTGCTCGCCAAGGTCGACGACCGCTCCGGCATCCCGCTGCGCCAGGACCTGAAGGACGCGCTGCTCGGCGGCGACGACCCGGTCGAGGCACCGGCGACCAGCGGTTTCTTCATCGCCCTGGAGGGCGGCGACGGCGCCGGCAAGTCCACCCAGGCCGAGGCCCTCGCCGAGTGGATCCGCGCCAAGGGCCACGAGGTCGTGCTCACCCGCGAGCCGGGGGCCACGCCCGTCGGCAAGCGGCTGCGCTCGATCCTGCTGGACGTGTCCTCGGCGGGCCTGTCCCACCGCGCGGAGGCGCTGCTGTACGCCGCCGACCGCGCCGAGCACGTCGACACCGTCGTACGGCCCGCCCTGGAGCGCGGCGCGGTGGTCATCTCCGACCGCTACATCGACTCGTCCGTCGCCTACCAGGGCGCCGGCCGCGATCTGTCCCCGACCGAGATCGCCCGCATCAACCGCTGGGCGACCAACGGGCTCGTCCCGAACCTGACCGTCCTGCTGGACGTCTCCCCGGAGACCGCCCGCGAGCGGTTCACCGAGGCGCCGGACCGTCTCGAGTCGGAGCCGGCGGAGTTCCACGCGCGCGTGCGGTCCGGTTTCCTCACGCTGGCCGCCGCCGACCCCGGCCGTTACCTGGTCGTGGACGCGGGCCAGGAGGCCGAGGCCGTCACGACCGTCATCCGGCACCGGCTGGACACCCTGCTGCCGCTGTCCGAGGCCGAGATCAAGGCCCAGGAGGAGGCGCGGCGCAAGGCCGAGGAAGAGGCCCGCCGCAAGGCCGAGGAAGAGGCCGCGCGCAAGGCCGAGGAGGAACGCCTGGAGCGCGAGCGCCAGGAGGAGCTGGCCCGGCTGCGCGCCGAGGAGGAGGAACGCAAGCGCCGCGAGCTGGAGGAGGCGCAGCGCCGCGAGGCCGAACGGCAGGCCGAGGAGGCCCGGCAGCGGGCGGCGGAGGCGGCCCGGCGCGCGGAGGAGGAGCGGCAGCGGCTGCTCGCCGAGGAGAAGGCCCGCGCCGAGGAGGAGGCCCGGCGCAGGGCCGAGGAGGAGCGGCGCCGCAAGCAGGCCGAGGAGGAGGCCCGGCTGCGCGCCGAGGAAGAGGCCCGCCAGGCCAGGCTGCGCGCCGAGGAAGAGGCACGGCGCCTGGAGGCGCAGCGCAAGGCCGAGGAGGCGCTGCTGCGCGCCGAGGAGGCCCGCAGGCAGGCGGCCGAGGCAGCGGCGGCGGCCGACACGGCGGCCCGCCGTTCCACGACACCCCTGCCGTCCGCACCGGGCGTGTTCCCGGACGCGGCGACGGTCCCGACGCCGGTGGTCTCGCCGGGCTCCGATGAGCCTGCGGGGCGCGGCGCGGGCACGGACGAGACGACGGTGCTGCGGCCCGTGCGCGACGAGGCCGACCAGCCCGAGGGCGGCCGGGCGGAAGGCACCCGGGACCGGCGAGCCGCCCGGACGCGCGAGTCCGGCGCCGACACCGAGGTGACGGCCGAGCTGCCGCAGCCGCAGGTCCCGGGTGCGGCCGATGAGACGGCGGTGCTCCCGCCGGTTCCTGGCGCGGCCGACGAGACCGCGGTGCTGCCGCCGGTGGTTCCGGGTGCGGCCGATGAGACGGCCGTACTGCCGCCCGTGCGGAGTGACGCACCGGCGGACCGGGTGCCGCCCGGCTTCTTCCGGGACGAGCGGACCGCCGCGGGTCCCGACGGCTCCGAGGACCGTACGCGCGAGATGCCGCAGCTCGACGCCGACGGTGCCCCGCGCCGCCGACCGCGCCCCGACTGGGCCGAGGAGACCCCGCTGGACGACCTGCCGTCGCTCGCGGACGAACTGCTGGGGACGTACGACGAGGGGGAGTACGGCGACCAGGACGAGGAGCAGGGCCGCAAGGGCCGCGGCCGGGGCCGGCGCGGCTGACGCCACCGGCTCCGCACGGGCACGGCGGACAGGGCGGACACGGAACCCAGGGCGGCGCGGGTCGGAGCAGCGACCGGCGCCGCCCTTGCCGCGCAGGGCACCGGCGTCACGGCCGTCCCCCGGGTCCCCCCCCGTCCGCCGCCCCCGTTGTCAGTGCCCACCCGCACAATGGATCCCGGAACGCGGAGTGTGACGGAAGGGCGGCGTGATCCATGACGGTGTGGGACGACCTCGTCGGGCAGGAGAAGGTGAGCGCGGTGCTCGACGCGGCCGCGCGGGACGCCGACGCCCTCGTCACGGCCGCCGCGGCCGACGAGCCGCTGCCCGAGGCGTCGCGGATGACGCACGCGTGGCTGTTCACGGGCCCGCCCGGCGCGGGCCGGAACCAGGCGGCCAGGGCCTTCGCCGCGGCCCTGCAGTGCGTGAGCCCCGACCGCGCCCTCGGCGGCGCCCCCGGCTGCGGCTTCTGCGACGGCTGCCACACCGCGCTGCTCGGCACCCACGCGGACGTCACCTCGGTGGCCGCGGTCGGCGCCGAAATCCTGGTGAAGGACATGCGGGACACGGTCCGCAAGTCGTTCACCGCCCCGGCGAACGGCCGCTGGCAGATCATCCTGGTCGAGGACGCCGAGCGGCTGAACGAGAAGTCGGCCAACGCCGTCCTGAAGGCGGTGGAGGAGCCCGCCCCCCGCACGGTCTGGCTGCTGTGCGCGCCCTCCATCGAGGACGTCCTGCCCACGATCCGCTCCCGCTGCCGCCACCTGAACCTGCGCACGCCGTCGGTGGACGCGGTCGCCGACATGCTGACGCGGCGCGACGGCATCGAGCCGGATGTCGCGGTGGCCGTCGCCCGCGCCACCCAGGGGCACGTCGACCGCGCCCGGCGCCTGGCCACGGACCCGGCGGCCCGCGAGCGCCGCGCGGCCGTGCTGAAGCTGCCCCTGCGGCTCGACGAGGTCGGCGCCTGCCTGAAGGCCGCCCAGGAGCTGGTCGACGCGGCCGCCGAGGACGCCAAGCAGCTCGCCGAGGAGATGGACGGCAAGGAGTCCGACGAGCTGAAGGCGGCGCTCGGCGCGGCCCAGGGCGGCCGGCTGCCGCGGGGCACGGCGGGCGTGATGAAGGACCTCGAGGACATGCAGAAGCGCCGCAGAACGCGCACGCAGCGCGACAGCCTCGACGTCGCCCTCGGCGACCTCACCGCCTTCTACCGCGACGTCCTCGCCCTGCAGCTCGGCTCGCGCGTGGCGATCGCGAACGAAGACGCGCAGGACGCCCTGGACCGGCTGGCGCGCGGCAGCACCCCGGAATCCACCCTCCGCCGCATCGAGGCGATCGCGGCCTGCCGCGAGGCCCTGGACCGCAACGTGGCCCCGCTGTTGGCCGTCGAGGCGATGACGATGGCGCTGCGGGCGGGCTGAGACCCGACCCCGGGAGGCCGGCCGGTGCCGTCACCGGTGCCAGGCCGCGGTTGTCCCCCGTACGAGGCGACAATCCCCACGCACCGCATCCGGCACAACGCGGAGCGTTACGCTCGCCTGATGCACACCAGGCCATCCCTCCGCCGGACCCGGGGCACCCGCACCCGGACGGCCCGCCTCACGGCCACCCTGTTCACGGCCGCCGCCCTGCTCCTGTCCGCCTGCTCCGCCGGGAGCTCGACCTCGGCCGGGGAGACGGTGGACGCCGCGCTGGCCGCGCTGCCGCGTGCGACACCGTCGGCGCTCTCGCCGTACTACACGCAGACGCTGCGCTGGCGTGCCTGCGGTGTCCCCGATTTCGAGTGCGCGACGATGAAGGCCCCGCTCGACTACGCCAAGCCCGGCGCGGGAGACGTCCGGCTCGCCGTGGCCCGCAAGAAGGCCGCCGGCAAGGGCAGGCCGCTCGGTTCGCTGCTGATCAACCCGGGCGGTCCCGGCGGCTCGGCGATCGCCTACCTGCAGAGTTACGCCGGTGTCGGCTATCCGGCCGGCGTCCGCGCCCACTACGACATGGTCGCCATGGACCCGCGGGGCGTCGCCCGCAGCGAGCCCGTCGAATGCCTGGACGGCCGCCGGATGGATGCGTACACGCAGACCGACCTGACGCCCGACGACCAGAAGGAGCGGGACGCGGTGGCCGCGGCGGACAGGACGTTCGACGAGAGCTGCGGGGCGCACTCGGCGCGCCTGCTGCGGCACGTCTCCACCGTCGAGGCGGCGCGGGACATGGACATCCTGCGGGCGGTGCTGGGCGATCCGAAACTGAACTACGTGGGGGCGTCGTACGGCACGTTCCTCGGGGCTACGTACGCGGGCCTGTTCCCCGGCCGGGTCGGCCGGATGGTGCTGGACGGCGCGATGGACCCGGCCCTGGACGCCCGGCGGATGAACCTGGACCAGACGGCCGGCTTCGAGACCGCGTTCCAGGCGTTCGCGAAGGACTGCGTACGGCACTCCGACTGCCCGCTCGGCACCGGCGGCACGACCCCCGCACAGGTCGGCGACCACCTGGAGGCGTTCTTCCGGAAGCTCGACGCGCACCCCATCCCGGCAGGCGACCCGGACGGCCGCAAGCTGGGCGAGGCGCTGGCCACCACCGGGGTGATCGCGGCGATGTACGACCAGGGCACCTGGCAGCAGCTGCGCGAGGCACTCACCTCGGCGATGAAGGGCAACGACGGCGCGGGCCTGCTCGCGCTCTCCGACAGCTACTACGAACGCGACGCCGGCGGTCACTACAGCAACCTGATGATGGCCAACGCCGCCGTGAACTGCCTGGACCTGCCGCCGGCCTTCACCGGCCCCGAGCAGGTCGAGCAGGCGCTGCCGGCCTTCGAGAAGGCGTCCCCGGTCTTCGGCGAGGTCCTGGCCTGGTCCTCGCTGAACTGCGCGTACTGGCCGGTGAAGGCCACGGGCGAGCCGCACCGCATCGAGGCGAAGGGCGCGGCGCCGATCGTGGTGGTCGGCACCACCCGCGACCCGGCGACCCCCTACCGCTGGGCCCGCTCCCTGGCACACCAGCTCTCCTCGGGCCGCCTGCTGACCTACGCCGGCGACGGCCACACCGCCTTCGGCCGCGGCAGCTCCTGCATCGACTCCGCGATCGGCGCCTACCTGCTGCGGGGCACCCCGCCACCCGTCGGAAAGCGCTGCTCCTAGCCCCCGCCCCCGGCCCCGGAACCGCGTGCTCCGGGGCCGGTACGAAGCACCCCGGGAAACTGTGTAGACTTACCGACGTTGCCGATCGCACCATGGTGCGGGCAGCGCGCCGCTTTAGCTCAGATGGCCAGAGCAACGCACTCGTAATGCGTAGGTCTCGGGTTCGAATCCCGAAAGCGGCTCCACTCGACCCCAGGTCAGGTATTCGCCGACCTGGGGTTTTCTTGTGCCCTGGCCGGCGCGGGGCGTTGCTCTGCGCGGTCGATGCGGTCGGCGCGATGGGGGACGAGGAGGTCGGCTGTGGCGATCGTGAGGGCCGCGAAGGTGAGGGCCGCCGCGCCGTAGAGGCTGTGGCTCGTGGCGTGCGGGAAGTCACCGTGGGCCGTGGCCAGGCGGTTGTAGAAGAGGGTCGCGGCCACGGCGGTGCCCAGGGACGTGCCGATGCGCTGGCCGGTCTGGAGCACGGCGGCCGCCGTACCGCTGCGGGCAGGGGGTACGTCGGCGAGTGCCAGGGTCTGGTTGGGGCCGATGACCAGGCCGCTGCCCAGGCCGGCCAGGAGGAGGGGGCCGAGGACGTACAGCCAGATATCGCCGTGCGGATGGTGGCCGACGACGGCGGCGGTGGTCCCGAGCCCGAGCGCGACGGCGGTGATGCCGGCGACCACCATGGGGCGGCCGAAACGGAACACGGCGCGTCCGCCCAGCGTGGAGGTGAGGGCGGAACCCAGGGCGAACGGCAGCCCGGTCGCGCCGGCCTCCAGCGCCGAGTAGCCGTGGCCCTGCTGCAGATAGAGCGTCAGGACGAGCAGCAGGCCGGTGTAGCCGGCGAAGTACACCGAGCCGACGGCGCTCCCGGTGCCGAACGAAAGGGCGCGCAGCAGCCCGAGGTCGACCAGGGGATCGCGTCCTGTCCGCCGCCACAGGGTCTCCCATACGACGAAGCAGGCGAGCAGCCCGGCCGCGAGGCCGAACAGCCACCACCGCACCGACGCGGCGCGCTGCTCCTGTTCGATCATCGGCAGCAGGACCGCGGCGACGGCCCCGCCCAGCAGGAGAACGCCCACCAGGTCCAGGCCCTTGCCGGCACGCCGCGGCCCCGTCCTCGGCAGGCACACCACGCCCAGCACCAGGGCGACCAGTCCGATGGGCAGGTTGACCAGGAACACCCAGCGCCAGCCGCTGTGCACGCCGGCCGCCTGGATCAGCAGCCCGCCGGCGAGCGGGCCGACGGCGGTGGAGATCGCGATGGAGGCGCCGTACAGGCCGAAGGCGCGGCCCCGCTCCGGGCCCCGGAACAGCTGCTGGATCATCCCGATGACCTGCGGGTTGAGCAGCCCGCCGGCGGCGCCCTGGAGCAGGCGCGCGACGACCAGCCACGTGGGGTTCGGTGAGACGGCGCACAGCACGCTCACCGCGGTGAAGAAGGCCAGTCCGGCGAGGAACATGGGCTTGCGCCCCAGGACGTCACCGAGTTTGCCCGCCGGCACCAGGGCGAGTCCGAAGGTGAGGGTGTACCCGGAGACGATCCACGACACGTCCGCCGGGGAGGCGTCGAGCCCTCTCTGCATGGATGGCAGGGCGACGTTGACGATGCTGACGTCGAGCAGGGTCATGAAACCTGCGATCAGGCAGACCGCCAGTGCACGCCAGCGGCGGGGATCGGAGGAGCCTGGGTCGTCCGCAGGGCTGTGATGGCTGCGTTGTTCCATATTTACACCGTACACGCCTGTGCTTACGGCGTAAATCCACGGTAACGTTGTACGCATGCCTGCCGATCGCACCGACCGAGCCGCCGACCGCACAGATCGCGCCGAGGGCGCGGACACCGGGCGGGCCGATGGCTCGATGTCCGTCTGGGAGCGGATGGCCCAGTCCCCGCCGGCTCCGCGCCCGGTGCTCACCCATGCGCGGATCGTGGCGGCCGCGCTCACGATCGCGGACACCGACGGCCTCGACGCCGTCTCCATGAGGCGCCTGGCGACGGAGCTCGGCGTCTCCGCGATGACCTGTTATCGGTACGTCTCCGGCAAGGACGACATCATCGAGCTGATGCTCGACAGGGTCCGGGCGGAGATGCTGCTGGAGCAGCCGGGCGGCTTCTGGCGGGAGGTGCTGAGGGCTTCCGCGCTGCGCTTCAGGCAGGTGGTGCTGCGGCACCCCTGGATGACAGATGTCCCCGGCAGGATCCTGTTCGCCCCCACGCCGGCCCATCTGGCCCTGATGGAGCAGCAGTTCACCGCGCTGGACGGGCTCGGGCTGTCCATGGAGCAGATGGCCGACGTCACCGGCGCCGTCACCGCGTACACCCGCGCCAGCACCCATGACGAGATCGCCCGCGCCCGGCTGCGCGCCCCCGAGGGCTGGAGCAGCGGGCAGGAGGCCCGGAAGGCCAACCTGGCCCGCCTCTCCTTCCTCCTCGAGGCCGGCGACTATCCGCTCTACCAGCGATACGTCCGTGAGGGCTCACCCGACGACGACGAGAACGCCCGTTTCGAGTTCGGCCTCGACTGCCTCCTCGACGGCATGGCCACCCGGCTCGGCCTGCCCCCGAGGCCATCCCACTGAGCGGGCCTCGGTATGAGTGGCGCCGGCCCCAGGAGCGACCAACCCCGCACGGGGACGGCCCTCCCGCGCTCCCCGCGCCCGCGCGGCAGGCATGGAAGGCGAACCGTGGGTGCGGGGAGGGGCGAGGAGCGTGGGCGCTGGGTGCCCGGCGTGCACAGCCTGCACGCCCACCCCGGACGCATCCGCCCCGGCGCACCCATGCCGCCCCGGCGGTCCACCCGGCAGGCCCCGGCCTTCCTCCTCCGGCCCATCCCGGCCCTCGCCCAGCTCAGAGCCCGACTCCCACCCCATCCCCCACCCGAGCCGGCCGCTCCGGGGCCGAGGGGCGGGGGTGCCACTCGTGTGGGTAGCCGAGGGAGACCTCGTGGTGGGGGATGCCGTCCACGTGGAGGACGCCGGGGATGTGCAGATGGCCGTAGACGACCGCCGCCGCACGGAAGCGGCGGGGCCAGTCGGCGGTGGCCTCGGTGCCGCACCACGGAGCGAACTCGGGGTTGCGCAGAGCCCGGGTCGGTGTGCGGACCAGGGGAAAGTGGTTGACGAGCACGGTCGGCAGCGCGCTGTCCACCGAGGCCAGGCGCGCCTCCGTGGCCGCGGTCCGGGCCCTGCACCACGCCGAGCGGCTCGGGTACGACAGGACGAAGAGTGGAGCGATCACGACCGGGCCGGCGGTGCTCTCCCAGAGGGGGTAGTCGTCCTCGGGGTGTGGCCGACTCGTCCTTGAAGAACAGCCGTCCGACGCCGAGGGCGGCGGCGAGTTCGGGCACTTCGAAGCACGGGGTGTTCCCCTCCCCTCCCCAGCGGGCCGAGTCCCTCTCGCGCAGCGGAAGCAGGGAGAAGTAGTGCCGCAGCGGGTCCGGGCCCTGACGGGTCGTCGGCAAGGTCACCTGGTCCAGGTCGTAGAAGGCGTCCAGGGCGCCGTCACAGCCGGAGCAGCGGGTGCGCGGTGACTCGGGACACTCCTTGCCGCACAGCAGGCAGAAGAAGCGGACCAGTTTGCCGGGTCCCGTGGCGGAGCCGCGTATCTTGCGGATCAAGCTCTCGTAGTTTCCGGTGATGGCTGACAATGGCCTCATCCTTCGAGTGCGTGGTGAGAGCGGAGGATGCCGGGCGGTCACTCGGCCGTGAGCGGCTCGTCGTCGGGGCCGGCGGTAAGGCCGCGTTCGCGTACCAGCCGGCGGTCGACCTTGCCGTTGCCGCCCACCGGGAACTCGCGCCAGCGCACGAAACGGACGGGCGCGTGCGTCGGCGTCATCACGCGCGCCACGTGCTCCCGCAGGTCCCCCGAACCCGGCGGGTCGTCCGGCCGGAGGACCACGGCGGCATGCAGTTCCTCGATCAGATCGGGTCGCCGGTGGGCGTACACATGGGCGTCGATCACGCCCCGGTGCCCGACGAGCACCTTTTCGACCTCGCTGGGGTGGACCTTGGTGTCGTGCACCTTGACGACGTCGTTCATACGGCCGCTCAGTCGCAGGTAGCCGTCCGCGTCCAGGCAGCCGAGGTCCCCGGTGTGCACCCAGCCGTCGCGCAGGACCCGGCCGGTCAGCTCCGGGTCGCCGGCGTAGCCCTCCATCGCGAGTGGGCTGCGAACGACCACCTCTCCGGTCTCCCCGCGGGGCAGCTCCCGGCCCGTCTCGGGGTCCTGGACGACCACGTCCAGACCGGGCCTCGGCCGGCCCACGGTGGACAGCAGCTCGGGTACCTCGTGATCGGCCGCGGTCAGCATGGCGATCTGACCCGTCTCGGTGGTGCCGTAGGAGTGGTGGAGTACTCCGGGGAACACCTTGACGGCTTCCCGTACCCGCTCGGGGGAGGCCGGGCACCCCACGTACAGCAGGCGCCGCAGCGAGGACAGGTCGGCCCGGTGCACGTCGGGATGGTGGATGAGCTCGTAGAACTGCGGGACGCCCATCAGGGTGTCGGTGACGCGGTGCCTGCCGATGTCCTTGAGGAGGGCTCGCGGGTCGAACCCGGTGCGCAGCACCACGCGCCCTCCGGAGGCGACCGCCGTGTCCACCAGCAGGCCGCCGGTGTGGGTGACCGCGCTCATGGCGAGGAAGACCTTGTCGGTCATCTCGGCGGACTCGTTCAGCACGACCGTGTTCCAGGCCGCGAAGGGCTTGATCACCCCTTTCGGCCGACCGGTGCTGCCGCTGGTGTAGATCACCAGTCCGCGGGCGGGGACGCGCGGGGAGAAGCCGGGCGGTGGACCGCCGATCCGGCGGCCGCCGGCGCTCACCGGTCCGCGGAGCGGCGTACCGAGCAGGCACAGGCCGGCGCCGCCGGGCAGCAGGGCGCGTATCCGCTCGGCCTCCTCGCGTTGCGGTTCGTCGTGCACGAGCACGCGCGCGCCGCACTCGCGGGCCATCCGGGCGCGGGTCTCGGTGGTGAGCCGGTGCGTGGTGGTGCCGTGATTGGCCCCGGAGACGGCGACCACCGTCGCGCCCACGAGGTGGACGGCGTACCGGGTCGCCAACAGCCACGGGCTGTTCACCTCGGTGAGGATCGCGACGGCGGAGCCTTCGCCGACGCCGAGTTCGGTCAGGGCGCCGACGACGCGCAGCACCGCCGAGCGGAGTTCGGAGCTGGAGATGACGTCCTGGCCCCAGTGGATGACGGGGCGTTCGTTGCGGTCGAGCCGGTCGAGGATGCGGACGGCGTAGTGCGCGTCCCGCATGCTCCCGCCGGCCGCGCTCGCGGTGCTGGTCATGGTGTGGCTACCGTTCCTCGGCTGGTTGGGGTGGTGGTCGGGGAGGGAGGCCCGGCCGGCGGGCGTCCGGGGAGGTAGGCGCCCTGCCCGGTGAGGGCCGCCGCCGGGGCGCCGATCAGGAAGGCGGCCTGGTCGGCTAGGTGGTCGGAGTAGGTACCGGTGTCCTCCGGGGGCGCCGTACCGACCGGCGGACGGGTGCCGGGACGCAGGGCGGCCGGTGCGACGAAGTGCGCGGTGATGCCGAAGGGCGCCAGCTCCAGTGCCGCGGACGCGGTGAACCCGGCCATCCCGGCGACCACGGTCCGGCGCATGCCCCCGGCCGTTCCGGCCGCCGCCGTCCGGCCCGGCTCGGGGGCCGGTCGGTCCGTCCGCGGGGCACGCGCGACGTTGATGATCCGGCCGCCGCCGCCGCGCACCATCTCCGCGGCGGCGGCCCGGTTGGTGACGAAGAGGGTGCGCAGGGCTCGCCGCAGCAGGGCATAGCGCGCCACGCCGGCGATGACGTCGTCCTCGTACGTCGCACGGGTGTCGTTCTCGTACATCGAGGGCGTGTCGTCGTCGGGGCCGGTGCCGATCAGGGTCAGCAGCACGCCGGGCCTGCCGAGCGCGGAGCGGATCCGGGCGAGCGCGGCGGTGAAGGCGCCGGTGTCGGCCGGGTCCGCCGCCACGGCGGTGCACCGCCGGCCGGTGGCAGTGATCCGCCGCAGCGTGTCGTCGGCGGGCGCGGGGTCGGGGTCGACCAGGGCGATGTCCAGCCCGCACTCGGCGAGCCGGACGGCGGCGGCCAGTCCCGTGCCCTCCGCCGCGCCCGCGAGTACGGCGACCGGGCTCATGGCTGACCCCCGTCGACGTAAACGGTCTGCCCGGTGACGAATCCGGAGTCAGGGCCGGCCAGGAAGGCCACTACAGCGGCGATGTCCTCGACGGAGCCGACGCGGCCGAGCGCGGACTCGGCGGCGGCCCGGTCCAGGAACTGGGCGCGGTCGGCCCCGAGCCGTTCGGCGAGGGCGTCCACCATCGGGGTGGCGACGAAGCCGGGGGCGACGGCGTTGACCGTGACGCCGTAGGGGCCCAGTTCGGCGGCCAGGTCACGGGTGAACCCGGTGACCGCCGCTTTCGCCGCCGCGTAGTTGGTCTGGCCGGGGTTTCCGTCGGCCGCCACGGAGGCGAAGTTGACGATGTGTCCGCTGCGCTGCCGCCGCATCTGCCCGGCTGCCGCCTGGCACCACAGCACGGTCCCGCCCAGGTTGACGTCGAGAGCCGTGTCCCACTCGTCGTCGTCCATGGTCAGCAGCAACCGGTCCCGTGTGACGCCTGCGCAGTTGACGAGGGCGTCCAGCCGGCCGAAGGCGCCGACGACCTCATGGGCGGCGGCTCTCACCTGGTCGGCGACGGCCACGTCGCAGCCCAGGCCCAGTGCCGTGGCACCGGTGGCCCGGACGGCGGCGACCGTGTCGGCGGTGTCGTCCTCGGTCCGGTCGACGACGGCCACCGAGGCCCCCGTCGCGGCGAGGCGCGCGGCGACGGCCGCCCCGATGCCCCGGCCGGCGCCGGTGACGACGGCGACCCTTGAGGGGGGCGTGGTCATCGCGTGTCTGCCTGTTCCTCGACATACCTGAGGCAGCCATCCCGGCTGTCCGGGCCCGCGACGGCGTGCCAGCCACCGGGGATGTCGATGCCGGCCGGCCACAGCGAATACGCCCCGGCGGCGTTGCGCAGCACGTGGAAGCTTCGCTGCTCGTCCTCGAACGCGTTCATGAAGTCCGTTTCCCTTCCCGGGATTTCAGGCCGTCAGACGCACGGGCAGCGAACTCATGCCGTGCAGGATGCTGGAGTAGATCCACTTCTCCTCACCGATCTGCTCCAGGTCGGAGACGAGCCTGCGCAGTCCGTCGAGCACCGCGTAGACCTCCATGCGCCCGAGATGGTGTCCCAGGCAGTAGTGGGTGCCGTAGGCGAAGGTGAAGTGCTTGTTGGGCGTGCGGGCGAGGTTGAACTCGTCCGGACGGTCGAAGACGGTCTCGTCGCGGTTCGCCGAGTAGATCCACACGCTCACGACATCGCCGGCCTTGATCTGCTCGCCGTTGACGACGACGTCACCGGTGGCCGTACGGCCGCCGTGCAGGGAGGGCACCGTCCACCGCAGCACCTCCTCGGTCGCGGTGTCGAGGTCCACGTCGCCGTTCTTGAGCGCGCGCCATTGGTCGGGGTGCTCGATCAGGGCGAGGATGGCACCGGTGATCGCGTGCCGCCCGGTCTCGTCACCGCCGATCATGAGGCCGTAGCAGTTCGCCATGAGCTCGACGGGGTTGAGAGGCTCGCCCTCGATGCGGCAGTTGGCCAGCAGGCTGACCATGTCGTCGTTGTCGCTGCCCTTGCGTTCCCGGCAGAGCTTGCTGAAGTAGAGCAGGATCTCGTTCTTCGCGACCCAGTTCTCCTCCGGCGGCTCGTCGGCGTAGTCGGAACTCCAGGCGTGCGCGGTCTGGCTCAGCAGGAACTTGCGCTCGGGCTCGGGTATCTCCAGCAGGTCGCAGATGGCTCCGAGCGGAACGTTCGCCGAGATGTCCTGCGCGGCGTCGCACTCGCGTTTCTCCAGCGCGGTCAGCAGGAGCCGGTCCACGCTCTGCTGGAGGGAGTGCGCGATGAGGTTCAGCGTCCGGCGTGAGAAGCCCTTGTTCAGCACGTTGCGGATCTGGTGGTGGCGTATGCCGTCGGTGACCGCCAGCATGGTTCCGGACGCGGAGTCGCCGCCGGTCAGAAGCGTCGCGAGCGCGTTGCCGTTCTCCGTGGTGAAGTGGGCTTTGTCCTGGTAGACCTTGTTGACGTCGGCGTACCGGGTGATCACCCAGAATCCGGGGCGGTCCTCCCGCGGCGGGTGCCAGTAGACCGGCCGGTGGGCACGCAGATGACGCCAGACCTCGTCCAGTTCGTACTCGGCGTACAGCCGCGGTGAGGCGAGGTCGATGGTGTCGATGTCCTCGGGTCGGACCATGGGTCGCCTGGTCATCTCACTCCTTGGCCGCCGCCACGGCGGCGAGTGCTTCGATGGTCGGGTTCTCGATGACGTCGCGCGGGGAGAACTCCAGCCCGGCCTCCTGGGCCCGCTGGATGAAGGAGATGGCGAGGATGCTGGTGCCGCCGAGCTCGAAGAAGTTGCTCTCGACGCCGATCTCGGCCCCCTCGAACAGCTCGCTGAAGATCTCGCACAGGGCCTTCTCGGCCGGCGTGTCCGGCTGCCGGAGGGCGGGTCGCGGGGTGAGGCTCGGGGCCGGGAGGGCCGCGCGGTCGACCTTGCCGTTGGGGCTGAGCGGCAGCGCGCCGAGCAGCGCGTAGACGGCCGGGACCATGTAGTCGGGCAGGGAGCGCATCATGTGCTCGCGCAGTTCGGCGGGGGTGGGCGCGGTGCCGTCTGCCGGCACGACATAGGCCGCCAGCTGGGGGCTCGATCCGTGGTCGGTGCGCAGCGTGGCCACCGCCTGCGCGACCTTCGGGTGCCGGCCGAGTACGGCCTCCACCTCGCCGAGTTCGATCCGGAATCCGTGGAGTTTGACCTGGTCGTCCGACCGGCCGTGGAAGAGGATCCGGCCGTCGGACCGCCAGGAGGCCAGGTCGCCGGTCCGGAACATGCGCTCGCCGGCCGCCGAGAACGGGTTCGCCACGAAGCGCTCCGCGGTCGTTGCGGGCCGGCCCAGGTAGCCGCGGGCGAGGGCGGGGCCGCCGATGAACAGCTCTCCGATCTCACCGGTGGGCACCGGTTGCAGCTCGTCGTCGAGGATGTGCACCGACACCCCGGGCAGGGGACGGCCGATCGTCACCTCGTCGCCCGGTGAGAGCGGCCCGGTCATCGTGGCGCAGACGGTGCCCTCGGTCGGGCCGTAGGCGTTGAGCAGCAGCACGTGGGGCGCCCAGCGCTCCACGAGGGCCGGCGGGCAGGCCTCTCCCGCGACAACCAGGGTGCGCAGGTCCGGGAGACGCTCGGGGACGACCGTCATGGCGGCGGTGGGCGGAAGCACGGCGTGGCTGATCCGGTGCTCGCGCAGGACCGCCTCCAGCGTCTCCGCCGCCAGCGTCCCGGCCGGCGGCACGACCAGTGCGGCTCCGCTGGTGAGGGCCGCGAGCAGCTCGGTCAGGAAGGCGTCGAAACTCGGAGAGGCGAACTGCAGCACACGGCTGTCCGGTTCCACCCGCATCGCCGATACCTTGGCGGCCGCCAGTCCGGCGAGGCCGGTGTGGGTGACGGCGACGCCCTTGGGGCGGCCGGTGGAGCCGGAGGTGTAGATGACGTAGGCAAGGTGTGCGGGGGAGAGCGGGCCGGCCCGGTCGTCGTCGGCGAGGTCCGTCCCCGGGACCGCCTCCAGTGCGGCGAGGTGCTGGGGACCGTCGAGGGCCAGCCGCGGAGCCGGGAGCCGGCCCGGGAGTGCCGTTCCCGCGTCCTGCGTGGTGCACAGCAGCACGGGTGCCGCGTCCTCGACGATGTAGGACACGCGCTCGGCCGGATAGGTGGTGTCGACGGGAAGGAAGGCGGCGCCGGCCTTGGCCGCGGCGAGCACGCCGATCACCATGTGCGCGGAGCGGGGCAGGGCCAGCCCCACCAGCCGTTCGGGACCCGCGCCCCGCTCGACGAGCACGCGGGCGAGCCGGTTGGCCCGGTCGTTCACGTCCTCGTACGTAAGGGATTCGCCCGCGGATAAGATCGCGGCGTTGCTCGGGAACTTCCTTGCCGTCCGCTCCCAGAGTTCCGCAAGTGTTGTCACGTCCAATTCGGCAGCCTCCGGAAAATACGAAGTAATCGCAGGGGAGGTCAGTGGATGGCTTTCTTTTCAGCCATTTCTGCGCGCAGGGCAATGCGGCAGCCGGCCCCCACGAATTTCACCCGCATGCTTCCGTCTCGCCGGGCCTCGACCTGTTCAGTCGGGCTGCGAGTCATGGCGGGTAACTGGTGAAACAGTCGTGCCGACCGCGAAAGGGCAGCGTGAAACTGCGGTGTCAGTGGTGCGGCGACGACCGTGAGACGTGAACGAACGGCGTCCGATACGCCTATGTGCAGGATCTGTCGACCCGCCATGTCGATGGCAGGACTCGGCCTCGCTCTGTGTGTGACATTCCCCCGTCACCCCGCTGAGTGCAAGTGGCGCGTCCGTCGACTGCGGAGCCACCGCTTAGTTTCAGAGGCCAGCAATTTATCGCATGGTGAACTAGCCCATGTCAAGGACGATTCGCATGCGCATGCGAACGGCGAGGCTGAAGCGGATCATTTACGTGCGCATTCGCCGTAAGCTTACAAACGGAACCATTGGCTCCGGTCGTAGTGGTTTACATATCCATTACCTGTCCTTCTGTGGCCCCGCAGACGGTTGCCGCGCTCCCGGGCCATCGTGGTTTACGACGTTCCTGCCAGTGTTTACGCCGTACTGAGCGATGTTTACACTGTTCCAGAAGGCTGGGGCGGTGGGGCTGCCGTGCCGGGGCTGTCCCCGGCTCGACGGGAGATCGTCTAGTCATGGCAAAGCACCGCAAAAAGGATGCAAAGTGGATCGGCTCCCGAGCAACGGCCGTAGGTGAGGCAACATCTTGGTGAACGGCGGGCGCCGCGCGGTCAGGGCGCGGTGCCGCCGTCGGGCCGGATGGGGTGAGGGACGTGGTGGAGCCGAGGATCGCCGTCGCCGTGGTGACCATGGGGAATCGGCCCGCCGAGGTCGACGCCCTGCTGGAGTCCGTGGCCAAGCAGGACCTCGCCCCCGCCCGCATCGTGATCGTCGGCAACGGCTGCCGGCTGCCCGAGTTCGCCCGCCGGCTCTCCCTGCCCGGCGAGGTCACCACCATCGACGTCGAGGAGAACCTCGGCTGCCCGGGCGGCCGTAACGTCGCGCTCGCCCGGCTGCGCGAGTACGGCGACGTGGACGTCGTCGTGGAACTGGACGACGACGGCCTGCTCGTCGACGCCGATGTGCTGCGCCGGGTACGGGACCTGTACACCGCCGACCCCCGCCTCGGCGTCGTCGGCTTCCGCATCGCCGACGAGCGCGGTGAGACCCAGCAGCGGCACGTGCCCCGCGTCGGCAACTCCGACCCCCTGCGCGGCGGTTACGTCACCGGCTTCCTCGGCGGCGGGCACGCCCTGAGCATGGCGATGCTGGCCGAGACCGGGGACTGGCCCGCCGAGTTCTTCTTCGCGCACGAGGAGACGGACCTCGCCTGGCGCGCAGCCGACGCCGGCTGGAAGATCCTCTACGCACCCGAGCTGCTCCTCCAGCACCCCAAGACCTCACCGGCCCGGCACGCCATCTACTACCGCGTCAACGCCCGCAACCGCGTCTGGCTCGCCAGGCGCCGGCTGCCGTGGCCGCTCGTCCCCGTGCACCTCGGGGTGTGGACGCTGCTCACGCTCGCCCGCACGCGGTCGGCGGCCGGGCTGAAGGCCTGGTTCGGCGGGTTCGTGGAAGGACTCCGGGAACCGGCGGGCGAACGCCGCCCCATGCGCTGGCGAACCGTGTGGCGGCTGACCAGGCTGGGGCGCCCGCCGGTGATCTGAGGCGGGGACGCCTGCCGGGCCGAGAAGGGCTTGCGAGAGGGGCTTGTCGGTGGATGAAGCCCAGCGGGAGAAGGGAACGGGACGCGGGGCCCCAGGCGTTCACCTCCGCCGACCGGGGCCCCTTGCGTCCCCGGACCCGGCCTGCGGCGACACTCCCCCGAGTTACGCGTCATACGCGCGCGCCGTAGATCCAGATCCGATGGAAACGATCTGATCAGGACGCGCCAACGGATCGCTAACATGTGGCCAACGGTTTGCCGTAGGCTGACGGACCCCTTGGCCGGAATTCGCCAGCGGTCTGCCGGAACGGGCCCTCGGGCAGGCTGGTCCCGGCCCCGTCCGGCCGGCAGACGGTGGCGGGAAACCGCCCTGGGCAGGGCGGAATTGCGTCAGAGACAGGCGGGCGCGGGCTCGTCGCGGAGCGCGGTCGGCCCCGGCCGCGCGGGAAGGCAGTCGGCGGGAAGGCAGTGGAGCGCGAGATGCGGCGGTACGAGCTGCGGTTCGGGCTGCTGGGGCCACCCGTCCTGTACGACCGACCGCCGTTCGGGATCTCGTGCAACAGCCCCGACGCCCTTTCCGGCGAGCCGGCCGCCGCCGACACCCGTACCGGCAAGCCCGCTTCCGCCGCCCTCGACCCCCTTCCCCAAGCCCCCGACGACACCCTCGACAACGGCGTCCGTGCCATCGGCAGTCCCAAGGTGCGCACCCTGCTCGCCGCGTTGCTGCTGGAACCGGGCCGGGTGGTGTCGGTGGAGTCGCTGAAGGACGCCCTGTGGGGCGGGGCGCCGCCCGTGTCCGCGCAGGCGTCCCTGCACAACCACGTCACCCGGCTGCGCCGCCTCCTGGACGACCCCGACCGGCTCAGGGCCGTACCACCGGGGTACCTCCTGCGCGTCGACCAGGGCGAGTTGGACGTGCACGTCTTCGACGCCCGGGTCGCCGAGGCGCGTGCCGCCCACGCCGGCGGGGACTGGCCCGGTGTCGTACGGGCCTGTGCGGCCGCACTCGCGCTCTGGCGCGGCACCCCGCTCAGCGGGCTGCCGGCCGACCTCGGCGGTTATGCCCTGGTGCAGCGCCTCCAGGAGGCGCGCCGGCTGCTGCTGGAATGGCGCTACGACGCCGAACTCGCCCTCGGCGGCGCGCGGTTGGCCGGTATCGTGCCGGAGCTCGCGGCGCTGGTCGCCGAGTACCCGCTGCGCGAGGCCTACCACCGTCAGCTCATGCTCGCCCTGCACCGCACCGGCCGTCAGGCCGAGGCCCTCGCCGTCCACCGCGATCTGCGCGCCCGCCTGATCGAGGAACTGGGCGTCGAACCCGGCCCCGCGGTCCGCGAGGCGCATGTCGAGGTGCTGCGGGGCGGCGACGAGGGCGGTCAGCGGGCAGAGGAGGAACGCGACGCTCGGCAGGCGGGCGCTGTCCGGCAACAGGACGGCGCGACCGGAGACTTGGGCGAGGCGGAGGGGCCGGCGGAAGCCCCGGCCGGGGGGGGGAACGGCGTCACGCCAGACGCCCGGCAGACTCCGCGACCCGCCCAACTCCCGCCCCCGCCCGCGCACTTCACCGGGCGCGTCGACGTACGCCAGGCACTGCGGCACGCGCTGACCGAGCCGGCCGCCCCGGCTCCCGCCGTCGCCGTGATCAGCGGCATGGCGGGCGTCGGCAAGAGCGCACTGGCGCTGCACGTCGCGCATGAGCTGCGGGAACGTTTCACCGATGGGCAGTTGTACGTCAACCTGCACGGCGCCACGCCGGGCATGACCCCGCTGACCTGCGTCCAGGCGCTCGCCGCGCTGCTCCGGGACCTCGGCGTCGAGCCGCGCAGCATCCCCGAACACCCAGACGCGGCGGCCGCGTTGCTCCGCTCGCTGCTCGCCCCCGCCCGTGTGCTGCTGGTACTGGACGACGCGGCGACCGCGGCCCAGGTACGGCCCCTGCTGCCGGCCGGATCCGGCTGCGCGGTGATCGTCACCAGCCGCTCGCCGCTGACCGCCCTCGACGGCGCCCGGCGCTTCCCGCTCGGCCCGCTGACCGGCGAGGACAGCGCGGCACTGCTGCGCGCGGTGAGCGGACGCGAGGGGCTGGACGCCGGTCACGCGCTGGTCGAGCTGACCGGCCGGCTGCCGCTGGCGCTGCGCGTCGTGGCCGCCAGGCTCGCCGCCCGCCGCGCCCTCACCCCGGACGTGCTGGCGGGCCAACTCGCCGAGACCGGCGGACGCCTGCGCCACCTCGAGTACGACGACCTGAGCGTCCGGCGTTCCCTGGCCGTCGCCCATGACGCGCTCGCCGCCGCGGCACGCGAGGCGGACCGGGACGCGGCCCTCGCCCTGCGCCGCATCGGCGCGCTGGACCTGCCGACCTACGGCGCCCCCCTGATCGCCCGCCTCACCGGCACCGACGAACGCCGCGCCGAAGCCGCCCTGGACCGCCTGGTCGACGTCGCCCTCCTGGAGGAGACCACCTACGGCCGCTACGCCCCCCACGACCTGGTCCGCGACTTCGCCCGCGAACTGGCGGACGCGGGGGAGGGGGAGGGGAAGAGCTGGGGGGAGTCGGGGGCATCGCTCGGCACCGGGTCCGGCGCGCCGGTCGGCGCGAGGACGGGTGCGCTACCCGGCACGGAGTCCGGAGCCGCGCCCGGCGCCGAGTCGTGCCCCGGCTCGTGTTCGGATCACGTCGGCCGAGCCGTTCACGCTGCCACGCCTGCCTCCATCGCCGTGTCCTTGCCTGCCGCCCCTGCCGCCGGGGCTGCGTCCACTCGCCCCACCGTGCCCGGTTCCGCTGCCACACCCGGCCAGCCCGCAGTCTCCGCTCCGGAGCACGGTCCCGCTCCGGATCACGGTCCCGCGCCCGACCACCGTGGCGCTCCCGATTACGGTCCCGCATCCGCGCCCGATCTCACCGCTCTGCGCTGGTACGCAGCCGTCGCCGAGCGGGTGTTGGAGGCTGTCGTCGAGCCCGGGATCGATCTGGACGACCGGCGTCGGCCGACCTGTGCGCAGCCGCCGGAGCACGCGGCCGACGTGGCCGGACTGGCCCGCTTCGAGTCGGCCGAGCAAGCCCATGGCTGGGGCGAGGTCGAGCTGGAGAACGTCGTCGCCCTGGTGTCCCGGAACGCGGGTACGGCGGACCGGGTGCGGGCCGCCCATCTTTCGACGCTCGCCCGGCTGCTCTTCCCCTACGCCCAGCGCGCCGGCCGGGTGGCCGAGATGGAGGTGCTGGGGCGGGCCGCGCTCGGGGCGGCGCGGCGGCTCGGGGACGCGGCGGCCGAGGCCTACGCGCTGGGCGACCTGGCGGCCCTGCACTTCCTCACCGGCCGGCAGAAGGACGCCCTCGCCCTCACCGACCGGTCCCTGGAGATCTGGCGGCAGCTCGGCATCCTCTCCAGGATCCGGCGCTCCCTGAACAACCGGGGGCTGCTGCTGGAGGGGCTCGGGCGGTACGCGGAGTCCGAGGAGGCACTGCGGCAGAGCCTCGCCTACTCGCGGCAGTTGAACGACCCGTACGGAGAGGCCGTCACCCACAGCCACCTCGGCAACCTCTACGAGCACACCGATCCGCGCGCCGCGATCGAGCAGCACCGGCTCTCCCTGGCGATCGGGAACGAGATCGGCGCCGTCATCGTGCAGCACTCGGCGCACTGCAACATCGGCTACGCCCATCTCACCCTCGGCGAACCGGCCGCCGCCGCCCGGCACTTCGAGGAGAGCCTGCGCATCCTCGGCGGCCACGGCGACTGGCACGGCGAGTCCCAGACCCGGCTCGGCCTGGTCCGCGCGCTGCGGCAGCTCAAGCAGACCGAGCGTGCGGGCCGCGAGTGCGCCGAGCTGCTGCGCCGGGCCGACGCCCGCGCCGACCGCTACATGGGCGGTCTGGCCCGGCACCAGCACGGGCTGCTGCTGAGCGCGCGGGGCCGGCTGACCGAGGCGTACGACGCCTGGCGCGCCGCGCTCGCGGCACTGGACGGCACCGACGAGCAGGCCATCGTGGCGGAGCTGCGGGACCTTCTCGCGGAGTGACCGGAGTGGCCGGAGTGGCCGGAGTGACCGTGGTGATCCCCGTGACTGGAGTGCTTCGCCGCAGCCCCTTGCGCCCGTACGGCTCTCACTTGGCGTCGGCATAGCACTCCACCACCGCCGTCGTGAACGGAAAGCGCACCGGTGTGTCGCCGAAGGTCAGTCGCCCGGCGAGGCCGGCGGAGGACCGGATGGCCTCGACGACCGTGTCGGCCTCCTCGGCGGGGCAGTGCACGATCACCTCGTCGTGCTGGAAGAAGACCAGTTCGGCCTTGAGGTCCGTGCAGGCCCGGCGCAGCCCGGCGAGCATCAGCAGGGCCCAGTCGGCGGCGCTGCCCTGGACGACGAAGTTCCGCGCGAAGCGGCCGCGCGCCCGGGAGTTGGTGGAGGCGTAGCCGGGCACCCAGGGCGCCTGGCCGTCGCCCTGCGCCTCGGTGTCGTCGTCGCCGACGGGGATGCCCGCCTCCTCCGCGGCGTCCTCGCCCGCGCCGGCGGCGGGCGGGCAGGTGCGCCCCAGCCACGTGCGCACCAGCCGGCCCTCCTCGCCCGCGCGGGCCGCCTCGTCGACGTACGCGACGGCCTTGGGGAAGCGGCGGCGCAGCGCGGCGAGGTTCTTCAGGCCGTCCCCCGAGGTCTGGCCGTAGATCGCGCCGAGCACGGCGAGCTTGGCCTGGTTGCGGTCGCCGGAGAAGGCGCGGTCGGAGACGGACTGGTAGAGGTCGCCGTCCCGGCCGGCGACCTCCATCAGGCCGGGGTCGCGGGAGATCGCGGCGAGCACGCGCGGCTCCATCTGGTCGGCGTCGGCCACCACCAGCCGCCAGCCCGGGTCGGCGACCACGGCCCGGCGGATCACCTTGGGGATCTGCAGGCCCCCTCCGCCGTGGGTCACCCAGCGTCCGGTGACCGTGCCGCCCGCGAGGAACTCGGGGCGGAAGCGGCCGTCGCGCACCCAGTCCTGCAGCCAGGACCAGCCGTGCGCCACCCAGATGCGGTACAGCTTCTTGTACTCCAGCAGGGGTTCCACGGCCGGGTGGTCGACGGACCGGATCTCCCAGCGGCGCGTCGAGCGCACCTTGATCCCGGCCTGGGCGAAGGCCTTGATCACATCGGCGGGCAGGTCCGGGCGCACCCGGCGGCCGAACGCGGCGGAGATCTCGTCGGCCAGCTCGGCGAGTCGGCGCGGCTCGCCGCCGCCCGCGTACCGCTCGCCGAGCAGCTCGTGCAGCAGGCGGCGGTGGACCTCGGCGCTCCACGGCACGCCCGCGTGGTTCATCTCGGCGGCCACCAGCATCCCGGCGGACTCGGCGGCCGTCAGCAGCCGCATCCGGTCGGGGTGGGCGGCCCGCTGGTGCCGCCTGAGCTGCTCGGCGTAGACCGCGAGGAGGTCGGTCAGCGGCAGGCGGGCGCCGGTGGGCTCGAACAGCGGGGACTGGGCGCCCGGTTCGGCCGGGCGCTGGGGCGGGTCGGGCGGCACGGGGCCGCCCCGGAGGCGGGCCAGAGCGGCGGCGGCCGAGCGCGGCTCGCCGTACCGGCCCTCGTGGCCCAGCAGGAGTGTCTCGGCGTCCTCGATGTCGTAGCACCGCTCCACTCGCACCCCCGTGGCGAGCAGACGCGGGTAGACCTCGGGGGTGGACCGCCACACCCAGCGGGTCACCTCCGGGCGGCTCCGCACCGCCCCGGCGAGATCGCTCTCCCGCCGCACCGGCCCGGCGGGCAGCCCGTCCGGGCCGAGGGGGGCGATCTCCACGCCTCCGTCCTCGGCCGGTGCGAGCGCCCACCGGTCCGTCATGACTGCGAGTGTGGCAGCCGGGTCTGACAATCGCCTTGACCTGCGGTTTCAGTCCTCTGTCTCATTCCTCGGACGGGGTCGGCCCGGCCTCCTTCCCCGCTGCCGCCTTCGTCTGCTCCAGCAGCAGCGACAGCATCGTGGCGATGTGCTCCTCGGTCGCGGCCTTGGTGATGCCGAGGCCGCTGAGGACGCCCTCGCCGTTCTCCTGCTCCAGGAGCGCCAGCAGGATGTGCTCGGTACCGATGTAGTTGTGGCCGAGCCGCAGGGCCTCGCGGAAGGTGAGTTCCAGGGCCTTCTTGGCGTCGGGGCCGTAGGGGACGAGGTCCGGGGCCTTGTCCGCGGCCGGCGGGAGAGCGGCGGTCGCGGCCTGCCGTACGGAGTCCAGGAGCACGCCCTGCGCGGTGATCGCCTTCGCGGCCAGGCCGTCCGGTTCGGCGAGCAGTCCGAGGACCAGGTGCTCGGGCCGGCCCTCGGTGTTGCGGGCCGCCACCGCCTCGTTGTGCGCGGCGATGACCACGTTCCGCGCGCGCGGGGTGTACCGGCTGAAGTCCTCGGGGCCGAGGTCGGCGGACTCCTTGGCCACGAACCGCTTCTGCGCCGCCTGCCGGGTGACCCCCATGCTCCGGCCGATCTCCGTCCAGGACGCGCCAGAGCGCCGTGCCTGGTCCACGAAGTGGCCGATCAGGTGGTCGGCCACGTCACCGAGGTGATCGGCGGCGATCACCGCGTCCTGGAGCTGCTCGAGAGGTTCGTTGTGGGCCTTCTTGATGGCCTCGATGAGGTCGTCGAGGCGTACGGATGCCGTGATGTTCGGGTTGGTCGCCATGTGTCAACCGTAGGTTGCCTCTAGGGGGCTGTCAACCGATGGTTGACAGTCCGAATTTCCTACGGCGGTGTCACTTGCCTTGCCGGTCTGCGGGTCACTTCGGGGTCGCCGCAAGGCGCACCGCGAGCCCGGCGAACACCGTCCCGCTGAAGTAGTCCAGACCCCGGGCCACCCGCCGGCTGCGGCGCAGCAGTGAGGCGAGCTTTCCGGAGAGCATTCCGACCGAGCCGTCCACCAGGACGCCCATCGCCGTGATCGTGAAGCCCAGGACGAGGAACTGCTCGCGCACGTGACCGAGGGAGGGGTTCACGAACTGCGGCAGGAAGGAGACGTTGAAGAGGATCACCTTCGGGTTGAGGAGGTTGGTGACGGCGCCCCGCCAGAACGCGCGTCGGCGCCCGTGCCGCGGTGCCGCCGCCTCCGCGACGGGGCCGCCGTCGCCCCGGAACGCCTTGACGGCGAGGAAGAGCAGATAGGCCGCGCCCGCCCAGTGCAGCGCTTCGTAGAGCGCCGGCAGGGCCAGGAACAGCGCCGAGAGGCCGAGCGCGGCGGCGACCGCGTGCACGAGCATCGCGCAGGCGACCCCGACGGCGGCCGCCACCCCGGTCAGGGGGCCGCCCCGGCCGCCCACCGCCACGATGAACATCATGTCGGGTCCGGGAGTGACGCAGAGCGCGAAAGCGGCGATCAGGAACGCCGCGTAGAGAGACGTGTCCACCATGCCGCCATGCTCCGCGCACGCCCACGCGCGCGTGGCGGATTTCCAGGGGCTGAGACGCGACGGGGGGCGGGTTGCCTTGGCGGCGCGGGGTATCGCTGGGGATGCGGGACGCCGTACGGACGCACGGGGCCCATTGCCGGCTCAGGGCCGTTCCCGCTCCTGCTCGTACATCACCACCAGCACGCCGTGCACCGGCTGGTCCGCGCCGTCCTCCTCCGCCTCGTCCACCAGCTCGGCCAGCGTCTCGCGCAGCCGCCGCGCCCGTTCCGGGCTCAGGCGCAGGTGGCGCAGGCTGAGCAGATGGTCGTCGGGGGAGCGCTCGACCTCCTGGGCGACGGCGTTCAACAGGGCCGCCCTGTCGGCCGCGCTCGGCTCGGCGATCCGCAGCCGGCGCGTGGTCCGCCGGTAGTACTGCTCGGTGCCGCCCCGGACCTTGCGGGTCCGCGTGATGCGCACGAGCCCCGCCGCGTGCAGCGTCTTCAGATGGTGCGCCACGCTGCCCTTGGCCACGCCGAGGCGCACCGCCAACTGGCTGATCGTGGCGGCCTCGTGGGTCAGCGCGAAGAGCAGGCGCTGGCGCAGCGGGTGGGCGAGCGCGGCGAACTGCTCGGGCGTGGAGATGTCCAGCACGCCGTCGGCGCCGTCCTCGGGCGGCTCAGGTCCGGTCATGGCGTAAAGCGTCTAATTTCCTTGACGCTTTGGCAAGCCCGGTGCTCTACTCCTCGCTCATGACCACACCGACAGCACCGCCCGCCCCCGTCACCGATGTGCCCGCCGTCATCGAGGAGACCGCCCAACTCCTCGTCGACCACTACGTCTTCCCCGATGTGGCGGACCGGCTCGCGGCCCGGCTGCGTGCCCGGCTGGCGAAGGGGGTGTACGACACCGACGACCCGGCCGAACTCGGCGCCCGCGTCACGGCCGACCTGCAGTCGGAGAACGGCGATCGGCATCTGCGCCTGAAATTCCATCCCGAACCGCTGCGGGAGGGCGAGGGGCCGGTCGACCTCGCCGAACTCCGCCGCTCGTTCGCGGCCTCCCTGGGCGGAGTGCCACGCGTGCAGCTCCTGGACGGCGGGGCCGCTGTCCTCGAACTCGGCCCGCTGCTGTTCCCGTTGGACTGGTCGGCCGAGCCGCTGTCGGCGGCGTTCACGCTGGCCACGCGCGCGTCCACGCTGATCCTCGACCTCAGGGGCACGGTCGGCGGCGATCCGGACACGGTGGCGTTCGCGTGCAGCTACCTCCTGGAGGAGCGGACCCATCTCAACACCCAGTACTGGCGCGCGGGTGAGCGCTACGAGCAGTTCTGGACCCTTCCCCACGTGCCGGGCGCCCGCTTCGGCGGGGTCAAACCGGTGTACGTCCTCACCAGCTGCCGCACCTTCTCCGGTGGCGAAGAACTCGCCTACGACCTGCAGCAGTTGGAGCGCGCCGTGGTCGTGGGCGAGACCACGCGGGGCGGCGCGCATCCGCGCGACGGCTGGGCGGTCCACCCGCACCTGGAGGCCACGGTCCCGGTCGGCCGCTCGATCAACCCCGTCACCGGCACCAACTGGGAGGGCACCGGCGTCCACCCCGACGTCCCCTGCCCCGCCGACACGGCCCTCGACCGGGCCCTCCAGCTGGCGGCCGGCGCATCGACGCCCCAGTCCTGACGGCGCGACCGCCCTCGCCGGCGGCGTCGCTCCGGGGCCCATGGGGGACGCCCGCGTGGGTCGGTTTCTTGGGAGCGGTGGCCGGCGGCATCGCGCGGTGCACGATGCGGGGTGCCAGCGGAGTCCGTTTCTGGGTCCCGCGCCCTGCATCCACAGCCTGTGGGCAACGCTCGGCGCGCTGTCGGTGGGGCATGGCACGATCGACGGTGTGACCAGGACTGCCAGCACGGTCGAGAGGGCGTTTCGGGCCGCTCTCTACGACGACACCGACACCGGCCTCGACACGGGCGCCTCGCTGCTCGCCGCCGACCCCGCCGCGGATGCCGAACTCGCGCGGCGGGGCGAGGAGTTCGTGGCGACGGCCTGGCGGCGCGGCTGGCAGCCCGCCGATGTCGTACGACTCGTGGGGCGCGAGCTCACGGACGCGCACGTGGGCCTGGCCGCCGCGCTGATCCGCGCGCAGGCCGGGCAGGACCGCCCGCGCGGGCGCCGCTGGGCCGCCCAGCTGGCGGAACTGCCCGAGGGCCCCGCCCGCGAGCCGGACCGCTTCTCGCAGGCCACGACCACGCTGGAGCTGTACCGCCTGCTGCTGCGGCTGCCCGCCCTGGAGCCCCTGGAGGAGGAGCCCCGCCGCGCCTCCGGCCCCGCCGCCTCCCGCATGCTCGCCCGGATCCGCGCGCTGCTCGCCAAGGCCGAGGCGACCGGGTATCCGGAGGAGGCGGAGGCGCTCAGCGCGAAGGCGCAGGAGCTGATGGCGCGGCACAGCGTCGACGAGGCGCTGCTCGCCGCCGAGGCGCCCGTCCCGGACGCACCCGGCGCCTGCCGCATCGGCGTCGAGCCGCCGTACGAACAGGCCAAGGCGATCCTGCTCGACGCCGTGGCAGGCGCGAACAACTGCCGCGCGGTGTGGAACGAACCGCTCGGCTTCTCCACGGTCGTCGGATTCGAGGCGGACCTGGAGGCGGTCGAACTGCTCTACACCTCGCTGCTGGTGCAGGCCACGCACGCGATGGCCAAGGCGGAGGCCGCCCAGAGAGCCGGCGGACGGAAGCGGACCAAGACGTTCCGGCAGTCGTTCCTGGCCGCCTACGCCCACCGCGTCGGCGACCGGCTCGCGGCCGCCGCCGAGACGCAGGTCAGCCAGGACCTGCTGCCGGTCCTCGCCACCAGACAGATAGCCGTGACGGACCGGATGGAGCGCATGTTCCCGGAGACCACCACCACCCGGCTGCGCGGGGTGAGCGACGCGGCCGGGTGGACGGAGGGCGCCCGAGCGGCGGACCGCGCGCAGGTCAGGGCCCACCGCCGCCTGGAGTGACGGTCTCCGGCCGGGGACCGCCTCCGGCGCAGGGCCGAGGCGACGGCACCTCAGGACGACACCTCAGCCCGGAGCGACGGTGCCGGGCCGGCACCCCGAGTCGTGCCCCGACGCCCGAGTGACACTCAGTCGCCGACCTGCTGGAAGGCGGTCACGGAGGCGTTCGGGCCGCTTCCGCCGGACTGGGCGGCGACGGGGCCGTACGACCAGGGGAAGCTCCGGGAGGCGGTGGTGCCGGGCAGGGTGATCTTCACGGTCTTGGCGTCCAGGGCGTTCTTGTCGCCCGCCGCGCCGCGCACATACGAGATGGTGAAGGACGCCGAGTCGCCCTTGGCGAGCTTCAGCGTTTGGGCCTTCGCGCCTTTGAGCGCCGGTACGTCCGCCTTGGTGCCGCCTGCGTTCAGGGTGATGTTCGCGAAGTGGTCCAGGGTGCACGGCTTGCTCTGGTTGGTGATGCTGACCGGAACCTCACCCGTGTCGCCGGCCTTCGGCGCCACGCTCGCCGAGCCGATCTGCACGGACACCCCGCCGATCTCGCAGGCCGAACTGTTCTTGTTGCCGCTCCTGCTCCCACCGCCGTTGCAGGCGGTCAGCAGCAGGGCGGCGGCGAGGGCCGTGACGGTGAGCGGAATGGCGCGCATGAGGCAGGTCCCATCGAGGTTGTGACGGTGCCCCTGCATCATGGCGTCTGCACTGCGGTCCCGTTCGCCCACCCCCGGTGGAATCACCGCATCAGGTGGAACGCCTCACTCGGCTCACACCGGTTCAACCGGCTCACGCCCACACGCGGCCACCGCACTCGGCCATCGCCCAGGGTCACCCCTTCGCCTTGGTCGGCAGCGCCGAAGGCAGCTTGCCGCCTTCCGCCTTGGTGTACGTCTCCTTGCCGACCGTGCCCGACCAGGTCACCGTCATGCTCTTGGCGTCGACCGAGTCGACCGTGCCGGTGGTCCGGTCCTTGTTGCCGTCGGGGCAGGTCAGACGGATCGTCTGCGTCCCCGCCTGCCGGCCGGCGGACCCCTGGCACCAGGCCTTCCGGCCGGTCACGAAGAGCCCGGCCTTCTTCCCGGTGACCACCAGCGCCACGATCTTGCCGCCGCTGGTGGTGATCCAGCTGCCCTCCAGCTTGCCGGCGGCTCCGGTCACGGTTCCGGAGCCCGCTCCCGAGGAGGCAGAGGCCGTGGCGGTCGCGCTCGGCGTCGTGGAGGCGGCGGTCTTGTCGCCGCCGCTCCCGCCTCCGCTGCAGGCGGTCAGCGCGGCGAGCGCGCCCACCAGGCCCACGGCCAGCGCCGCGGTCCGCGCCTTCGCTGAGCGAGCGGTTCCGGCGGACCCGCCTGAACCATCGGTCATGCCAGTTGTGCCAGTCGCAGCAGTCGCAGAAGTCACCGAAAGCTCCCAAGCTGTAGCGGCCGGCCGTCCTCGCCCGGACGGCTCGCAGCAAGCTACCAGCAGTTACCCGGAGGACCTCCGGACCCAGGACAGGAATAAGTTGAGAGCGCCGTAAAGCCCGCCGCAAGCCCGTGCCACCCAGCCAGACGCCCCATCCGGCCATCCGCAGAGCCGCCGAGCCGCCAGGCCTCCGGGCCACCGAGCTGCCGAGCCGCAGAGCCGCCGAGCCGCCAGGCCTCCGGGCCTCCGGGCTGTCGGGCCAGCCCGCCACCGAGCCACCCCGCCACCGGGCCTCCGGGCCTCCGGGCTGTCGGGCCAGCCCGCCACCGAGCCACCCCGCCACCGGGCCTCCGGGCCGTCGGGCCAGCCCGCCGCCGGGCCACCCCGCCGCAGAGCCGCCGAATCCCCCGCCACCCGGCTGCCGGGCCACCGAGCTGCTGAGCCGCAGAGCCGCCGAGTCACCCCGCCACCGGGCCGCCGAGCCACCGGGCCGCCGAGCCACCCCCGCACCGAGCCGCCCACCTGCTCCTCCCCCAGACCACCAAAATCGCGCCCCCCAGACGGCCGTGCCACCCCCCGTCCACCTGCTCCCCACCGCAGACCGCCAAGAGCGCCCCGAGACGGCCCTGCCAGGCACCCACCTCCGCAGGTCATCCCCCACACGTAGGAATCCCCCTACATTTGACGCGTAGGAAATCCCCTACCTATCCTCGACTCATGACCATCACCCACGCCTCATTCGTCACCCTCCCGGTCTCGGACCAGGACAGTGCCCTCCGCTTCTACCGGGACGTCCTCGGATTCCAGGTCACCGCCGACCGGGACATGCCCCAGGGCCGCTGGCTCCAGGTGGCGCCCGAGGGCGCGCAGACCGTCTTCACGCTCTCCGGGCCCGGCATGGGTGGTTTCGAGCCCGGGTCCGCGCGCGGGATCATGTTGGTGACGACCGACGTCGACGCGGACTGCGCGCGGCTCGCCGCGGCCGGGATCCCCGTGCAGGGGCCGGACGACCTGCCCTGGGGGCGGATGGCCTCCTTCGCGGATCCCGACGGCAACGGTCTGATGCTGCTGACGGAGAAGGAAGGCTTCTGACCGCTCCATGAACGGGACGGGTACCGCCGCCGAGGACCGCGTCTTCGCCGCGCTCGCCAACGCCACCCGCCGCGAGGTGCTGCGGCTGCTGCGCGAGCGCGGGCCGCAGCCCGTCCAGGCCCTGGCCGACCACTTCGACATGCGCCGCCCGAGCCTGTCGGAACACCTCAGGGTGCTGAGGGAGGCCGGCCTGGTCTCCGAGCAGCGCTCCGGCAGGCAGCGCATCTACCGCCTCCGGGCGGCCCCCCTCGCCGAGGTGCAGGAGTGGCTCCACCCGTACGAGCGGTTCTGGCGCGACCGGCTGAAGGACCTCGGCGAGCTGCTCGACCGGCTGCCCGACGATGACCGGTCATGAGCACCGAACCGGCAGTGAGCCAGTCATGAGCACCGAACCCGGCAGTGAGCAGGACGCGGACGACCTGACCACCATCCGCGTCGACCAGTTCTTCCCGCACCCGCCCGCCAAGGTCTGGCGCGCCCTGACCGACCCCCGGCTGCTCGCGCAGTGGCAGATGCCCGGCGCCGCGGGCTTCCGGCTTCAGGTCGGCCACCGGTACCGGATGACGTCCGTCCCGCGTCCGAACACGCGCTTCTCCGGGGTCGTGGAGGTGCGGGTGCTGGCCTACGACATCGAGCGGATGCTGTCCGTCCGCTGGAGCGACGCCGATCCGGCCAACCCCGCGGACTGGACCATCACCTGGACCCTGGAACAGGAAGGGCGCGGAACGCGTCTCTTCCTGGTGCACGAAGGTTTCGATCCGGACGATCCGGCTCAGCTGATGGCGCGGAAGATCATGGACGGGGGGTGGCGGGGGCATGTCCTTCCCGCTCTGGGGCAGACGCTGGAGCAGCTCGGCTAGGCCCTGCCGTCAAACCCCGCGCCTGCATCGCGACGACAGGACCGGGCGCCTCGGCTGCGATGAGCGATCGACGGCACAGGTCACAGGGCGGCTCCGGTAAAGCGGACGTCAAACCTGTAACCGTGGGAACACCCGCCGTGCACGTGCATGTGCTCATGCATCTGCACGTGAACGGGGTTATGATCCGGGTCAGTTGACCACAGCATCTATGGCCACACCAGCCAGTGCACCAGCGGGGAGCGACCTGTGGACCGCGACGTTGACGGCGTGTACGGGGGGTACGACGTGTACAACGGCATGGCTGCCGAGCAGCTGGACGGAGTGGCCTGGCAGAAGAGCCGGCACAGTAACTCGCAGGGATCCTGCGTGGAGTTCGCGAGACTTCCGGGCGGCGACGTCGCCGTACGCAACTCGCGTTTCCCCGACGGCCCGGCGCTCGTCTACACGCGCGCGGAGATCGAGGCCATGCTCCTCGGCGTCAAGGACGGCGAGTTCGACCACCTGATAGCGAGCTGACGCCCGACGGCGCATCCCTGCTCAGGCCGTTGGCAACGATGTCGGGGTGTACGCGCGTAGACACCGGTCGTGCGTCGGTGCCGTAGCGCGTCAGCCGGCCTGCTGCAGCCGGAACAGCGCCCAGACGACCTTGCCGTGCAGCGTTCCCGCGATGGGGTGCCAGCCCCAGCTGTCGGCGAAGGAGTCGACCAGGAAGAGCCCGCGCCCGGACTCGGCCGAGAAGTCGTCCGAGTCGCGCGGCACCGGCGTCTCGTGGCTCGGGTCGCGCACCGCGCACACCAGCCGCTCGGTCCAGCGCATCAGGTGCAGCCGTACGGACGAGGCGTGCTCGGGGCGTGCCGCATCAGGGGTGAGTCCGTGGCGCAGGGCGTTGGTGACGAGTTCGGAGACGACGAGGCATATGTCGTCGAAGCGGTCGCCGACGCCCCACTGGTCGAGAGTGCAGCGGGTGAATCTCCGGGCCTCGCGCACCGCTTCGTAACGGGCGGGCAGGGCGCAGGAGGCGGCATTGGACACGGCCGCGGGATCCAGCGGCGGAAGGCCCTGCCGTAACGGCTTGAGCATGGTCGATCCATTCGTCCCCATGCGAGGCACTCCCGGGAATTCGCGGTCGTTGCGATGCAGCGGTGGCGCGGCACCATGGTTTCGGATGCGCACACCAGATGCAAGGGCAGATGCACGTGCACGCGACCGAAATCGCCCTGCTCGTACCGCTTCTTGGTCATTTTTTCCGCCATCTTGTCGGCGGTCGCCGCCACAGGTCCTGACCTTTTCCCGACCGCACGCGCGCGGAAACGGCCCCGTCTTTCCGTTTCTGTAACCGGACGAGTACAGCTCGAAGTGTTTTAGTGGCAGACTGCGGGCCCTGAAGACGGTTGGGGAGGCTGACGAAGGTGAGTGCGGGAGAGCCCGGATCGGTGGTGCGGCGGATGCTGCTCGGCTCGCAACTCAGGCGGCTGCGGGAAGCGCGCGGGATCACGCGCGAGGCGGCGGGCTACTCGATCCGCGCTTCCGAGTCGAAGATCAGCCGGATGGAGCTGGGCCGGGTGAGCTTCAAGACCAGGGACGTCGAGGACCTGCTGACGCTGTACGGCGTCACCGACGAGAGCGAGCGCGAGTCGCTGCTGTCCCTCGCCCGGGAGGCCAACGTGGCCGGCTGGTGGCACAGTTACACGGATGTCCTGCCCAGTTGGTTCCCCACCTATGTGGGCCTGGAGGGCGCCGCGTCCCTCATCCGCGTCTACGAGGTGCAGTTCGTGCACGGCCTGCTCCAGACCGAGGACTACGCCCGCGCGGTGGTCCGGCGCGGCATGAAGGGCGCGAGCCCGGCCGACGTGGAACGCCGGGTCGCCCTGCGCCTGGAGCGGCAGAAGCACCTGTTCGCGAACAGCGCCCCCGAGTTCCACATCGTGCTCGACGAGGCCGCCCTGCGCCGCCCCTACGGCGACCGCGCCGTGATGCGCGGCCAGCTGCAGCACCTGATCGACATCTCCGAGCGGCCCAACCTACGGCTGCAGATCATGCCGTTCAGCTTCGGCGGGCACTCCGGCGAGAGCGGCGCCTTCACCATCCTCAGCTTCCCCGACGCCGACCTGTCCGACGTCGTCTACATGGAGCAGCTGACCAGCGCCCTGTACCTGGACAAGCGCGAGGACGTGGCCCAGTACGAGCAGGCCCTCAAGGAGCTCCAGCAGGACAGCCCCGGCCCCGCCGAGAGCCGGGACCTTCTCCGAGGTCTCCTTCAACTCACTTGAAACACAAGTACGATGACGTGTGATCAGACCGTGACCGGGATCTGGCTCCGCGAGTGATTGAGGGATCACATGTCGTCCTACTTCAGCGACCTGGCCCAGCAGTACATCGACGGTGAATGGCGACCGGGCACCGGGTCCTGGGACGTCATCGACTTCAACCCCTACGACGACGAGAAGCTGGCCTCGATCACGGTGGCCACGGTCGACGAGGTCGACCAGGCCTACCGGGCCGCCGCCCGCGCCCAGAAGAAGTGGGCGGGGACCAACCCCTACGCCCGTCGCGCGGTCTTCGAGCGGGCCCTGCGGCTCATAGAGGACCGCGAGCAGGAGATAGCCGACCTGATCATCGCGGAACTGGGCGGCACGCGCGTGAAGGCCGGTTTCGAACTCCACCTCGCCAAGGAGTTCCTGCGCGAGTCGGTCAACCTGGCGCTGCGGCCCGAGGGCAGGATCCTGCCCTCCCCGGCCGACGGCAAGGAGAACCGCGTCTACCGGGTGCCGGTGGGCGTCGTGGGCGTGATCAGCCCCTTCAACTTCCCGTTCCTGCTGTCGATCAAGTCGGTGGCCCCGGCGCTCGCGCTCGGCAACGCCGTGGTCCTCAAGCCGCACCAGAACACCCCGATCGCCGGCGGCACCCTGATCGCGAAGATCTTCGAGGACGCCGGGCTGCCCGGCGGCCTGCTCAACGTGGTCGTCACCGACATCGCCGAGATCGGCGACGCGTTCCTGGAGCACCCGGTGCCGAGGGTCATCTCCTTCACCGGTTCGGACAAGGTCGGCCGGCACGTGGCCACCGTCTGCGCCGCGAACTTCAAGCGCTCGGTGCTCGAACTGGGCGGCAACAGCGCGCTGGTGGTCCTGGACGACGCCGACGTCGACTACGCGGTGGACGCGGCGGTCTTCAGCCGGTTCGTGCACCAGGGCCAGGTCTGCATGGCCGCCAACCGGGTGCTGGTGGACCGTGCGATCGCGGCGGAGTTCACCGAGAAGTTCGTCGCCAAGGTGAAGTCGCTGAAGGTCGGCGACCCGCGCGACCCGCAGACCGTCATCGGCCCGGTGATCAACAGCCAGCAGGCGAACGCCCTGTCCGGCGCCGTCGAGCAGGCGCTCGCCGAGGGCGCCACGGCCCTGGTGCGGGGCGCCACGGAGGGCAACCTGGTGGCTCCCAGCGTGCTCACCGGCGTCCCCGCCGACTCCGCGCTGCTCCAGCAGGAGGTGTTCGGGCCGGTCGTCTTCCTCATCCCGTTCGACGGCGAGGAGGAGGCGCTGCGCATCGTCAACGACACCCCGTACGGCCTCAGCGGCGCCGTCCACACCGGGGACATCGAGCGGGGCGTCTCCTTCGCCAAGCAGGTCGACACCGGCATGTTCCACGTGAACGACGGCACGGTCCACGACGAGCCGATCGTGCCCTTCGGCGGCGAGAAGCACTCCGGCGTCGGCCGCCTCAACGGCGATACGACCCTGGAGGTCTTCACCACCGTCAAGTGGATCTCGGTGCAGCACGGCCGCAGCGGCTTCCCGTTCTAGCCGCCGGTCGCGGCCCCTTTCATCGCGGCCGCGCTTTCACTGAAGACTCCGGGCCCTTGCGGACAGCACCTGACCGCAAGGGCCCGTAGCGTCGTCGGTGTCAGGGGGCGGAAGGCCCCGGCGACGGTGAGGAGAGGCGGTCGGCCATGGTCAAGCACGTACCGGCGGAGGCGCAGGGCGACGAGCGCGGGGCGCTGCTCGCGTTCATCGAGGAGCAGCGCGGCGGGATCCGCCGGGCTCTGCTCGGACTGACCGAGGAGCAGGCCCGCTCCCGCCCCAGCGCCAGTGAACTGTCGCTCGGCGGCCTGCTCAAGCACGTCGCCGAGGTGGAGCAGATGTGGATCGCGCGGGCCCGGCAGGAGCCCCCGGCCGTCCGGCGCGACGCGTCGAACTGGCACGAGAGCTTCCAGCTGGTCGGCGAGGAGACAGTCGCCTCGCAGCTGGCGTACTGGGAGCAGGTCGCCGCCGAGACGGAGAAGTTCATCCGCTCGGCGCCCAGCCTGGACGACACCTTCCCGCTGCCGCCGGACCCCTGGTTCCCGCCGGAGGGCCGGGTCTCGCTGCGCTGGGTGTGTCTGCACCTGATCCGCGAGACGGCCCGGCACGCCGGCCACGCCGACATCATCCGCGAGTCCCTGGACGGCAGCACCGCCTTCGAGCTCGTCGCCCGGGAACAGGGCGGCTCCTGGGGGTGAGCGCCGGGCGGGCGGCCGTACGGCATCCGTGCACGCGCGCGTAGTGCGCAAGCCGACGGCCACGCGCGCGTGCACGCCACCGGAATGGCAAGGAAGGTCCCCGGTGGCTCAGTGGTGGAAGCCGGTGGCCGCCGCCCTGTCGTGGGTCAGGGGGTGCGGCTGCCGGCGCAGCTCCGGCAGGAGGCGGGTCAGGTCGTCCAGGAACAGGTCGGCCAGGTCGTGCGAGAAGCCGTTGCGGCACACGACCCGCAGCACGGACAGGTCCTCCCGGTTCGCCGGGAAGGTGTACGCGGGCACCAGCCAGCCGTGCTCGCGCAGCCGCCGGGAGACGTCGAAGACGTCGTACGCCGTCACGTCCGGGGCGGTGGTGAAGGCGAAGACCGGCAGCTCGTCACCCCGGGTCAGCAGCCGGAAGTCGCCGAGCGCCTCGATCCCGCCGGCGAGCGAGGTCGCCACGCCCCGCGTGGACTGCTGCACCGCGCGGTATCCCTCGCGGCCCAGGCGCAGGAAGGTGTAGTACTGCGCGACCACCTGGGCGCCGGGCCGGGAGAAGTTGAGGGCGAAGGTCGGCATCTCGCCGCCGAGGTAGTTGACCCGGAAGACCAGCTCCTCGGGCAGCGCCTCCTTGTCCCGCCACAGCGCCCAGCCGACCCCCGGGTACACCAGCCCGTACTTGTGCCCGGAGGTGTTGATCGAGGCCACGCGCGGCAGCCGGAAGTCCCATACGAGGTCCGGGTCCAGGAAGGGCGCGACCATGCCGCCGGACGCGCCGTCCACGTGCACGGGGATGTCGAGCCCGGTGCGCTCCTGGAGGGCGTCCAGGGCGGCGCACAGGTCGGCGATCGGCTCGTAGGAGCCGTCGAAGGTGGAGCCGAGGATGCCGACGACGCCGATGGTGTTCTCGTCGCACAGCTGCACGGCGGCCTGCGGGTCCAGATGGAAGCGGTCGCCCTCCATGGGCACCTGCCGGGCCTCCACCTCCCAGAAGTTGCAGAACTTCTCCCAGCACACCTGCACGTTGACGCCCATGACCAGGTTGGGGCGGGCGCCCGGGTAGCGGTCGGCGTTGCGCTTGGCCCAGCGCCGCTTGAGCGCCATCCCGGCGAGCATGCAGGCCTCGCTGGAGCCGGTCGTCGAACAGCCCACCGCGGCCGCCGGGTCCGGCGCGTTCCACAGGTCGGCGAGCATCGCCACACAGCGCCGCTCCAGTTCGGCGGTGCGCGGGTACTCGTCCTTGTCGATCATGTTCTTGTCCCGGCACTCTCCCATCAGCACCCCGGCCTGCGGCTCCATCCAGGTGGTGACGAACGTGGCCAGGTTCAGCCGGGAGTTGCCGTCCAGCATCAGCTCGTCGTGCACCAGCTGGTACGCCGTGGACGGGGGAATCGGCGCGTCCGGGAGCCGGTGTGTGGGCGGGGCCTCGGTCATGCCGCCGACCGGGTCGGCCTCCCCGAAGAAGGGGTTGACGGACATCGTCCGCTCGTCGTGCTTCTCGGGACCTTTGTGCAGGGCCATGAAACTGTCTCCAGGGGATCCGGGTAAGGGATGTCAGCGGACTGGTGCCCCGTCCTCGCCCAGCTGCATCTGCGGACGCCCCGTCACCAGCAGCCAGGCGGGCAGGGACGCGATGCACAGCAGGGCGAGCACGCCGGGCGAGGCGACGAGCACGGCGGCGGTGAACAGGCTCACCCAGCCCTGCCGGGTGACCGCGAGGAGCATGCCCAGGACGGCCGTGGCCACGCCCACCACCGGATGCACGGCCGGCACGAGCGCGTGGGCGCACAGTCCCAGGGCCGTGCCGACGAAGACGGCCGGGAAGATACGGCCGCCGCGGAAACCCGAGGACGCGGCCACCAGCAACGCGGCCAGCTTCACCACCGCCATCGCGGCGAACTGCCCCGCCGACCAGCCGTCCGGACGCCGGGCCAGCTCACCGACCTCCGCCAGCCCCTTGAAGAGCGTCAGCGGGCCGCCCAGGACGCCCAGAGCGGCCAGCACGACCCCGCCGGCCGGAAGCATCAGCATCGGGTGCCGCAGCCGCCGGAAGACCGCGTGGACGTACGGGAAGGCGTATACGGCGGCCATGCCGAGCAGCGCCGCCGCCGGGGCGATCACCACGGCCGCCAGCACATCCCCCGCCCGCGGGTGCCCCATGGGCGGCAGCCCCAGGTCGAAGCTCGGCCGGGCCACCAGGGTGGTCGTCACGGCCCCGCAGGCGCCGGCGGTCAGCGGCGCGAACAGGTTGTCCCACAGCCGGCCGCGCATCGGGCGCCCGGCGAGCGCCTCGGAGATGACCAGCGCCGCGGCCACCGGTGTGCCGAACAGCGCGCCGATCGTCGCCGACTCGGCCAGCACCGGCCACAGTTCGCCCGGCGTCCGGGGCATCAGGCGCCCGCCGAGCCAGGCCGCGAGGCCCACGTTCACCGCGATGACCGGGTTCTCCGGGCCGAGGCTCGGGCCGCCCGCCAGCATCAGCCCGGCCGCCAGCACCAGGCCCGGCAGCACGGCCGGCGGCAGCACCGGGGCGTTCAGGGCGAGGGTGGCCGGGTCGGGGCCGGCGTGGCCGGGTGCCTTCCACACCACCAGCCCGACCGCGGCACCGGTCGCCACGAGCATGACGGACATCCACGCCGCCGAGAAGCGGCCCAGCCCCAGTGCGTCCGGCAGCGGCCCCCACAGCACGTGCTGGAGCTGCTCCGCCGCCGCGCTGACCCCGACGAAGACCAGGCTCGCGGCCACGCCCACCGCCACGCCGGGCAGGATGAACGGCAGCAGGGCCCGAGCCGGCGCCGTAGGGGCGGTCGGGGGCGCCTGCGGCGCGTCGGTTTCCTGGGCCACGGGCTCACCATAAGCGGACAAAATGCCCACACCGTGTCGAACATGCTGAACCGGAACCGGCTTGCACCTCACGTGGCGTGAGGCCTCAGCGTGGAGGACGTACCGACCGAAGGAGCGGAAAGTGAGCCACCCCGAGGGACAGGTCTACTCCGTGGGACAGGTCGCGGGGTTCGCCGGAGTGACGGTGCGCACCCTGCACCACTACGACGAGATCGGCCTGCTCGTGCCCAGCGAGCGCACGTACGCCGGCCACCGGCGCTACACCGACGCCGACCTCGAACGGCTCCAGCAGATCCTGTTCTACCGGGAGCTCGGCTTCCCGCTCGAGGAGGTCGCGGTCCTGCTCGACGACCCGGACGCGGACCCGCGCCCACACCTGCGCCGCCAGCACGACCTGCTGACCGCCCGGATCGAGAAGCTCACGAAGATGGCCGCGGCCGTGGAGCACGCCATGGAGGCACGCAAGATGGGCATCAACCTCACCCCTCAGGAGCGGTTCGAGGTCTTCGGGGACAAGGACCCCGAGCAGTACCGGGAGGAGGCCGAGCAGCGCTGGGGGAACACCGAGGCCTACGCCGAGTCGCAGCGCCGCGCCGCCACCTACACCAAGGAGGACTGGAAGCGCATCCAGGCCGAGGTCGACGACTGGGGCCGGCGCTACGCCGACCTGGTGGCCGCCGGCGAGCAGCCGGCCGGCGAGGCGGCCATGGACCTGGCCGAGGAACACCGGCAGCACATCAGCAGGTACTACTTCGAGGTCCCCTACGAGATGCACCGGTGCTTCGCGGACATGTACGTCTCCGACGAGCGCTTCAAGGCGTTCTACGACTCGATGCGCCCCGGCCTCGCCGAGCACCTGCGCGCCGCGATCCTCGCCAACGCCGACCGGCACACCTCCTGACCGGCCCCGGCCCGGGACTGCACGGGGGTCACTCCCGGGCCACGACCACCGCCGTGCCGTAGGCGCACACCTCGGTGCCCACGTCCGCGGCCTCGGTCACGTCGAACCGGAACGCGAGCACCGCGTTGGCGCCACGCGCGCGTGCCTGCTCCACCAGCCGCTCCATGGCCTGGTTGCGGGTCTGCACCAGCGTCTTGGTGAGCCCCTTCAGCTCACCGCCGATCATCGACTTCAGACCGGCGCCGATCTGGCTGCCCAGGTGCCGCGAGCGCACGGTGAGCCCGAAGACCTCGCCGATCACCTGCTGCACCCGGTATCCCGGCACGTCGTTCGTCGTCACGACCAGCACATCGGACTGGGGCCCCTGGCCGCCGCCGTAGTCATCGAGTCCCATGAGTCACAGCTTTCTCCCGGTCACCGCACAGTGCATCCTGGATACACCGGTGGAACCTAGGGCGGTCGCCTCACGTTGATAGCTTTGTACGGCCTTTCCCCGAGACCAGCCGCCGAAGCCGCCTCACCCCTTCAGGAGCCCGGACCCGTGATGACACTCGCCCTCGGCCCGAGCTGGCTGGATCCCAACCACCTGCTCGGCACCTACGGCATCTGGGGCCTGCTGCTCGTCGTCTTCGCCGAGTCCGGCCTGCTCATCGGCTTCTTCCTGCCGGGCGACTCGCTGCTGTTCACCTGCGGTCTGCTGATCACCTCGCACCAGCTGGACTTCCCGCTGTGGGGCGCGATCGGCCTGATCTGCCTCGCCGCCGTCCTCGGCGACCAGGCGGGCTACATGTTCGGCAAGAAGGTCGGCCCATCCCTGTTCAACCGCCCGGACTCCCGCCTGTTCAAGCAGGAGAACGTCACCAAGGCGCACGAGTTCTTCGAGAAGTACGGCCCGAAGTCCCTGGTCCTGGCCCGCTTCGTGCCCGTGGTCCGCACGTTCACGCCGATCATCGCCGGCGTCAGCGGCATGCGGTACCGCTCGTTCCTTGTCTTCAACGTCATCGGCGGCACCCTGTGGGGCGCGGGCGTCACCCTGCTCGGCTCCTGGCTGGGCAACATCGGCTTCGTCAAGAACAACATCGAGGCGATCCTCATCCTGATCGTCCTCGTCTCCGTGGTCCCGATCGCGATCGAGTTCCTGCGGGCCCGCGGCAAGGAGAAGAAGGCCGCGCACGCTCCGCAGCAGCCCCAGACGCCCCAGCAGCCGTACGCGCCGGTCATGGACACCGAGACCACCCAGCTGCGCCGCATCGAGCCGGACCAGCCGTACGAGCAGCAGTACGGCGACCCGTACGGGCAGCAGCCGTACCAGCAGCCGCAGCAGCAGGACTGGGACCAGCAGTACTACGACCACCAGCAGTACGGGCAGCAGCAGTACCAGTCGCAGCAGCAGTACCAGTACCCCTACGACCACGACCAGGGCGAGTACCGCGCCCCGTAGGGGCGCGGGGAACTGCGCGAACAGCCACCGCGCACCCGCACCCGCGAACGCGAGCTCCTAAGCGCTCAGAATCCCCTGGTCCGCTTGGCCGCCCGGCGCTTGCCGGGATACCCGACCCGCAGGAACAGCCGGAAGACCTCCGACCCCAGATTGACCCCGATGGCGATCGCCATGGCCAACGACGCCGCGTTGGCCAGCGACACCAGTCCCTTGTCCACCTGGTTCTGGGCCATGTTCAACAGCCCGAAATAGGTCGCCGAGCCCGGCAGCAGCGGCCCGATCGCCGCCGTCGTGTAGGGCAGCGCGGACGCGAACCGGTACCGGGACAGCAGCTGCCCGAACAGCCCGACCAGCCCCGCCGCCACAGCGGTCGACGCCACCGGCGAGATGTGGGCGACGTAGTGCATCGCGCCGTACACCGTCCACGCCACGCCCCCGTTGAGCGTCACCCACAGCACGGTCGACCGCTCCTGCTGCAGCAGCACCGCGAAGGTCAGCGACAGCAGCATGGACGCCGCGATCTGGATCAGCGGCCGTTCGTCGGTGACGAGCGCCGCGTCCGGGTTGAGCTTGCCGCCGACCTTCACGCCGAAGTACAGGACGAGCAGCACGCCGGCGACGATGCCCACGAAGAAGTACAGGACCTCCAGCAGACGCGCGGAGGCGGTGATGTAGAAGCCGGTCAGGCCGTCCTGGACGCCCGCCACCAGCGCCCGCCCGGGCAGCAGCGCGAACAGCCCACCGGTGACGACGGCGGACGCCTTCACGTCGACGTGCGCCAGCGAGAACGCCACTCCGATCGCCGCGGGCGGCATCGCGGCGACCGTGAACTGGTAGAACTCCGGCAGCCCCCGCCCCGCGCACAGCCAGGCCAGCCGGTCGCCGAGCATCGCGCCGAGCGCCGCCGCGACGAACACGATCAGATCACCGCCGACCAGCAGCGAGGCCGCACCGGCCAGCAGCCCGCTGGCCAGGCTCAGCGCCCAGCCCGGATAGGGGTGCCGGTTGCGGCGGATCTCCGCGAGCCGCCGGTAGGCCTCCTCCAGGGAGACATGGGTCTCCGGGTCGGTCAGGTCGTCCACCAGCCGGAACACGGCGGCCAGCCGTGTGTAGTCGGTGCCCCGCCGCCGTACCGTCCGCGACGCCGTCACCGGGTCGTCCACCAGCGACGGCTGGTGCGAGATCGACAGCAGCGTGAAGGTGACGTTCGGCTCGCAGCGGTCCAGGCCGTAGGAGCGGCACACCGCGAACATCGCGGCCTCCACGTCCTCCGCGCCCTCGCCGCCGGCCAGCAGCAGCTCCCCGATACGCAGGGTCAGGTCGAGCACGCGCGGGACCGCGGGGCCCTCCTCCTCGGCCCGCTGCACCGGCTCCGGCGCGGGCCGCTCGGCCACCGGCAGCCGCAGCATCGTGCGCATCCGGTCCTGCCAGGGCGCGTCCTTGACCAGGCTGACCAGGGGCACCCCGGTGGCCGGGGTGAACGCCGGCGGGACCTCCCTGGCGCCGTAGGTGCGCGGCGGGCTGAACGCCGACCCCTCCGGCTCGGCACTGGGCGACTGCGGCGTCTGAAGGCCCTTGGGCAGGGCGAACTCCGATGTCGTCTCCGGTTCACCGCCACCCTCGGCGACCTCGATGCCCTCGGGAATCGCGAACTCGGACGTGATCTCCGGGTCGTACCGCGCCTCGTCGGACCGCGGCTTGCGGTCCTCCGCCTCCGTCACCTCGCACCGCTTCCTGAACGACACCTTCCGTAGGCCTCAGTATGCGCATGGGTACGCAAACGGGCCGCGCCACCCCACGCAGGGTGCCGCGGCCCGCGGAAGACAAACCGGCCGGTCAGTGACCGCCCTGCTCCTCGAAGCGCTTGTACGACCGCTCGATCTCGGCCTCGGCGTCCGTGCGGCCCACCCAGTTGGCGCCCTCGACCGACTTGCCGGGCTCCAGGTCCTTGTACACCTCGAAGAAGTGCTGGATCTCCAGGCGGTCGAACTCCGACACGTGGTGGATGTCCCGCAGGTGCTCCACGCGCGGGTCGGTGGCCGGAACGCACAGCAGCTTGTCGTCGCCGCCCGCCTCGTCCGTCATGCGGAACATGCCGATCGCGCGGCAGCGGATCAGGCAGCCCGGGAAGGTCGGCTCGTCCAGGATGACCAGCGCGTCCAGCGGGTCGCCGTCCTCGCCGAGGGTGTTCTCGACGAAGCCGTAGTCGGTCGGGTAGGCGGTCGAGGTGAAGAGACGACGGTCCAGGCGGATCCGACCGGTCTCGTGGTCCACCTCGTACTTGTTGCGCGAACCCTTCGGGATCTCGATCGTGACGTCGAACTCCACCGGTGGCTCCTCCATGATCAGCACATAGTTCTGGTGGTTAAGTGTCCCTCACGCAGGTGTGTGATCGCGAAAGGGGCTGGTGGTCGTGCCAGAGCTGAGGCCGTGGCAGGCCGCGAGACCGCAGGTGGAGCGGATCGCGAACGCCGTACGACCGCGTCTGGCGCGGGCCGGTGCCGCCGCCCGGCCGCGGGTCGCGCGGCTGGCGCGGGCCCTGCGGCCCCGGACCCCGCGGCTCCCGCGTCCGGGAGCGGTCAGGACCTGGCAGTACACCGCGGGCGCCGCCACCGCCGGCCTGGCGCTCGCCGCCGGTGTGGTGACCGCGGCCGGACCCTGGGACGCCAACGGTCAGCGTACGGCCGAGCGGGACCGGGCAGTCGCCCTGGAGCAGCCGGGTGGCGCAGATCACGGCCGCTCCGGCACGACGGCAGGCACGGCCCGGCCCGCGCCGAGCGCCGCACCCGTCCTGGTGGGCCTGGACGGCCCCGTGGCGGCCGTCGACACCAAGAAGGCCGCGCCGGACGGAAAGCCCCTCTCCGACGTCCTCAAACCCCTCCTGGGCGCCCCCGCACTGGGCGGTACCCGCGCGGCGGCCGTCGTCGACGTGGCCACCGGCAAGCGCCTCTACGACACCGACGCCGACGAGGCCCTCACCCCCGCCTCCACCACCAAGATCGCCACCGCCGTCGCCGCCCTGTCCGCGCTCGGCCCCGACCACCGCTTCACCACCCGCGCCGCCATCGAAGGCGACACCGGCGAACTCGTCCTCGTCGGCGGCGGCGACCCCACCCTCACCGCGCGCGGCAGGAGCGACGGCTGGGCCAGCCTGCGCGACCTCGCGGCGCACACCGCCCAGGCCCTGCACCGGCGCGGCATCCGCAAGGTCACGCTCTCCTACGACACGACCCTGTACTCCGGCCCCCAGCTGCACCCCATCGGCGTCAACGACAACCTCGCGCCGGTCAGCCCCCTGATCGCCGACGAGGGCCGCACCGACGGCTCCAGCAGCGGTCCGGCGCCCCGCGTGAGCGACCCCGCGAAGGACGCGGCGAGCAAGTTCGCGGCCTTCCTGAAGGACGCCGGCATCACCACCACGCCCCCCGGCCCCTCCAAGGCCGGCACGCGCGCGCAGACCCTCGCCACGGTCGCCTCGCCGCCGCTGTCCGACATCGTCGAGCGCATGCTGACCAACAGCGACAACGACATCGCCGAGGCCCTCGCCCGCCAGACCGCCCTCACCAGCGGGCAGCCCGGCAGCTTCGCCGGCGGCGCCAAGGCGATCGCCGCACGGCTGACCAAGCTGGGCCTGCCGATGTCGGGCGCCTCCTTCCACGACGGCAGCGGGCTCGACCGCGACGACCGGCTCACCGCCGGCCTCCTCACCGGCCTCCTGGTCACCGCCGGCGACCCCGCCCGCCCCGGCCTGCGGCCCGTCCTCACCGGCCTGCCCGTGGCCGGCTTCACCGGCACGCTGGCCGACCGCTACACCGACAGCGCGGCAGGCGTCGTACGCGCCAAGACCGGCACCCTCACCGGCGTGAACACCCTCGCCGGCACCGTCGTCGACGCCGACGGCCGCCTCCTCGCCTTCGCCTTCATGGCCTCCGGCACCACCGACCCCCTGGCAGCGGAGTCGGCCCTGGACAAGGCGGCGACGGCCCTGGCGTCCTGCGGCTGCCGGTGACCGCCCCGGGACCGCGCGGGCCTTCCGGGGCGGGCCGCACCGCCGCAGCCCCGGTGCCCGCCCGCCGCCGACCTCACACGGACTGCCCCAAGTGGGGACGTTCCCGTACGGTTGGCAGCATGACTGGCTTCGGTGGCACCGCATCTCCCGGGATGGTCGACTGGAACCTCGCGGTGGCGACCGCGACGCGGCTCGTACGCCCGGGCCCCGACGTCAGCCGCGACGAGGCCCGCGCCGTCGTCGCGGAGCTGCGCCGGCACGCCAAAGCCTCGGAGGAACACGTCCGGGGCTTCACTCGTATGGGCACCGACGAGACCCACGACACCCCCGTCCTGGTGGTCGACCGCCCCGGCTGGGTCCGCGCCAACGTCGCCGGCTTCCGCGAGATCCTCAGGCCGCTGCTGGAGAAGATGCAGCAACGCCGCTCCGGCAACCCCGCCGGCGCGGTGCTCGGCACCGTCGGCGGCAAGGTCACCGGCGTCGAACTCGGCATGCTGCTGTCGTTCCTGTCCTCCCGCGTCCTCGGCCAGTACGAGACGTTCGCCCCGGTCGGCCGCGACCTGCCGGCCGGCGAGAACGGCGGCGGCCGGCTGCTGCTCGTCGCACCGAACATCGTCCACGTCGAGCGCGAACTCGACGTCGAACCGCACGACTTCCGCCTGTGGGTGTGCCTGCACGAGGAGACGCACCGCACCCAGTTCACGGCCGTGCCCTGGCTGCGCGACCACCTGGAGGGCGAAATCCAGTCGTTCTTGGCGGAGACCGACGTCGACCCGATGACCTTCCTGGAGCGCATCAGGGAAGCCGCCCAGTCCCTCGCCGGGGGCCGCGTCGAGGGCGAGGACGAGGACGGCGGCCGCTCCTTCGTGGAACTGGTGCAGACCCCCGCCCAGCGCGAGATCCTCAGCCGCCTCACCGCCGTGATGTCCCTGCTGGAGGGCCACGCCGACTACGTGATGGACGGCGTCGGCCCCAGCGTGGTACCGACCGTCGCGGAGATCCGCGAGAAGTTCCAGCAGCGCCGCGCCAAGGGCGCCTCCCGCCTCGACCTCGCCCTGCGCAAGCTGCTCGGTCTCGATGCCAAACTGAGGCAGTACCGGGACGGCGAACGCTTCGTGCGGGCCGTCGTCGAACAGGTCGGCACCGACGGCTTCAACCGCGTGTGGACCTCGCCCAACACCCTGCCCACGAAGGCGGAGATCGCCAAACCGGCGGACTGGGTCGCGCGGGTGCACCGCAAGGCCGAGTCGTGAACGGCATGGACACGTCGTGAAACGAATCCGGCCGACGACAGGCGAACGCCCCTCCAATCACCCGTCCGAGGGACCGTGAGCCATGCGTAGGCGTGCAATGCTCGGGGAACGCCCCGGTTCTGTCACCATCTACACACTCTGAGTGACCGAACTCGGGCTCACCCCCCGAAAACTTCATGAAGGGAACCGGACATGGGTCCCCATCCTGCGGTCGCGGCGATACGCCTGGCGGTTCGCCGCGTCCTCCATGACATCCTCAACGACCACCAGACCTCCGGCGTCCCCGGACGCCAGGCCTTCAGCGGCCTCGGCGAGCAGGCCTCCGCCGGCCGCACCGGCGCGCTGACCGCCGGCAGCCCCGCGCGCCCGGTCACCGGCGGCCCCGGCCGGCAGGCCGGCGGCCGGCACCCGCACCGGACCGCCGAGCGGCCCCCCTCCCCGCTCGGCTCCCCGCTCGTGCTCGTCGCCTGCTCCGGCGGCGCCGACTCCATGGCCCTCGCCTCCGCCCTCGCCTTCGAAGCGCCCAAGCTCGGCATCCGCGCCGGCGGCGTCACCGTCGACCACGGCCTCCAGCCCGGCTCCGACCTGCGCGCCGACGAGGTCGCCCTGCGCCTGCGCGAACTCGGCCTCGACCCGGTCGAGTCCGTCGCCGTGACCGTCGGCCGCGACGGCGGGCCCGAAGCCGCCGCCCGCGACGCCCGCTACGCCGCCCTCGACGCCGTCGCCGAACGCCACGGCGCCACCGCCGTCCTGCTCGGCCACACCCGCGACGACCAGGCCGAAACCGTCCTGCTCGGCCTCGCCCGCGGCTCCGGCATCCGCTCCCTGTCCGGCATGGCCGCGGTCTCGGGGGCCGGCGGCCGCTACCGGCGCCCCTTCCTGCAGCTCGACCGGCAGACCGCCCGCAAGGCCTGCATGGCCCAGTCCCTCCCCGTCTGGGACGATCCTCACAACACCGACCCCGCCTACACCCGCTCCCGGCTGCGCCACGAAGGCCTGCCCGCCCTGGAGAAGGCCCTCGGCAAAGGGGTCGTGGAGGCGCTCGCCCGCACCGCCCAGCTCTCCCGCGACGACGCCGACGCCCTCGACGCCTGGGCCAGCCAGGCCGAAGCCTCCGTACGCGACGCCGCTGGCCGGCTGGAGTGCGCCAAGCTCTACGCCCTGCCGCCCGCCGTACGCCGCCGCATCCTGCGCCGCGCCGCCATCGAGGCCGGCGCCCCGGCCGGTTCGCTCTTCGCCCGCCACATCGAGGAAGTCGACCGCCTGATCACCGGCTGGCGCGGCCAGGGAGCCATCAATCTCCCGGGCAGAGTCGTCGCCCAGCGGCAGGGTGGCAGACTGGTGATTCGGCAAGGCTGAAACCCGGTCCCGCGGAGCGACCCTCCGGCGGCCGGTCCGGGCAGCCGGTGGCCGTGGACTACGGCCGTAAGTGCGGGACGACCGAAAGTGATGCGGGTGGACGCGAAAGACATGGGTGCCGACCTCCAGCAGGTGCTCATCACCAAGGAAGAGATCGACGCGAAGCTGGCCGAGCTGGCCGCGAAGATCGACGCGGAGTACGCGGGCAAGGACCTGCTCATCGTCGGCGTCCTCAAGGGCGCCGTGATGGTCATGGCGGACCTCGCCCGGGCGCTGTCCACCCCCGTCACCATGGACTGGATGGCCGTGTCCTCCTACGGCGCGGGCACCCAGTCCTCCGGTGTCGTGCGGATCCTCAAGGACCTCGACACCGACATCAAGGGCAAGCACGTCCTGATCGTCGAGGACATCATCGACTCCGGCCTGACCCTGTCCTGGCTGATCAACAACCTCGGCTCCCGCGAGCCCGCCTCCCTGAAGGTGTGCACGCTGCTGCGCAAGCCGGACGCCGCGAAGGTCGCCATCGACGTCGAGTGGGTCGGCTTCGACATCCCGAACGAGTTCGTCGTCGGCTACGGCCTCGACTACGCCGAGAAGTACCGCAACCTGCCGTTCGTGGGTACGCTCGCGCCTCACGTCTACGGCGGCTGAGCCCGGGCAGGACGTGAGCTCGGCCACTCGGCCCAAGCCTTGTAGGACGATCGGGAACCCCGGCGGGTTCCGCGCCGTTGAAGCTTGCAGAGACGGCCTTCCCGGCCCTCGAAGCGGACTTCGTGCGGCTTCGGACCACCACGCTGGGGTACCGTCAGAAGAACTGTCTTATCAAACTCACTATGGCAGGAGGGACGGGGCGGCACCGCTCCGTATGGATGGACGTGAAGCGATACTTCCGTGGGCCGGTCATGTGGATCGTGCTGGCCGTCCTTGCCGTGGTCGTGTTGATGCAGGTCGTCGGCTCGTCCGGCGGCTACAAGACGGTGGACACCGGCCAGGTCGTTGCGGCGATCAATGACAACAGGGTCCAGTCGGCGAAGCTCACCACGGGTGACGAGCAGAGCATCAAGGTCACGCTGAAGGACAACTACAAGGTCGACGGCAGCTCGAAGATCCAGGCGAGCTACATCGGCGACCAGGGCTCCCAGCTCGCCGGCAACCTGCAGACCAAGTACCAGGACAAGCAGATCCCGGACGGCTACACCGTGTCGCCGTCCAAGCAGAACCCGTTCGTCGGCGTCCTGCTCTCCCTGCTCCCCTTCGTCCTGATCGTGGTCGTCTTCCTGTTCCTGATGAACCAGATGCAGGGCGGCGGCTCCCGGGTCATGAACTTCGGCAAGTCCAAGGCCAAGCTCATCACCAAGGACACCCCGAAGACGACCTTCTCCGACGTCGCCGGCTGCGACGAGGCCGTCGAGGAACTCCAGGAGATCAAGGAGTTCCTGCAGGAGCCGGCCAAGTTCCAGGCCGTCGGCGCCAAGATCCCCAAGGGCGTGCTGCTCTACGGCCGCCCGGGTACCGGCAAGACGCTGCTCGCCCGAGCCGTGGCCGGCGAGGCGGGCGTCCCCTTCTACTCGATCTCCGGTTCCGACTTCGTCGAGATGTTCGTCGGCGTCGGCGCCTCCCGGGTCCGCGATCTGTTCGAGCAGGCCAAGGCGAACGCCCCGGCGATCGTCTTCGTCGACGAGATCGACGCGGTCGGCCGCCACCGCGGCGCCGGCCTCGGCGGCGGTCACGACGAGCGCGAGCAGACCCTGAACCAGCTGCTCGTCGAGATGGACGGCTTCGACGTCAAGGGCGGCGTGATCCTCATCGCCGCGACCAACCGGCCCGACATCCTCGACCCGGCCCTCCTGCGGCCCGGACGATTCGACCGCCAGATCGCGGTCGACCCGCCGGACCTGCAGGGCCGTCTGGAGATCCTCAAGGTCCACCAGAAGGGCAAGCCGGTCGCGCCCGACGTCGACCTGGCCGCCGTCGCCCGCCGCACGCCCGGCATGACGGGCGCCGACCTGGCGAACGTGCTCAACGAGGCGGCGCTGCTCACCGCCCGAGGCGACCAGAAGCTGATCGACAACAAGGCGCTGGACGAGGCGATCGACCGCGTGGTCGCGGGCCCGCAGAAGCGGACCCGGATCATGTCGGACAAGGAGAAGAAGATCACCGCGTACCACGAGGGCGGTCACGCCCTGGTCGCGGCGGCCTCACCGAACTCCGACCCGGTCCACAAGATCACCATCCTGTCCCGCGGCCGCGCCCTCGGTTACACGATGGTCCTGCCGGACGAGGACAAGTACTCCACCACGCGCAACGAGATGCTCGACCAGCTCGCCTACATGCTGGGTGGTCGCGCCGCCGAGGAACTGGTCTTCCACGACCCGACCACCGGCGCCGCGAACGACATCGAGAAGGCCACCAACCTGGCCCGCGCGATGGTCACCCAGTACGGCATGACCGAGCGGCTCGGCGCCATCAAGTTCGGCGGCGACAACAGCGAGCCCTTCCTCGGCCGTGAGATGGCTCACCAGCGCGACTACTCGGAAGAGGTCGCCGCGCTGGTCGACGAAGAGGTCAAGAAGCTCATCGAGACCGCGCACAACGAGGCCTGGGAGATCCTGGTCGAGAACCGCGACGTGCTCGACCAGCTCGTCCTTCACCTGCTGGAGAAGGAGACCCTGGGCAAGGAGGAGATCGCCGAGATCTTCGCCCCCATCGTCAAGCGCCCGCCGCGGCCCGCCTGGACCGGCTCCTCGCGACGCACCCCGTCCACCCGCCCGCCGGTGCTCTCCCCCAAGGAGCTGGCACTGACCAACGGCGCGAACGGCGCGACGGCCGCGATCAGCACGGCCAAGTCCACGGCCACGGAGTCCACCCCGGTCAGGGACCAGACCCCGGACGAACGCCCGGAGAGCTGACGCAATCCGGCCAACAGGGCCGGAATGAACGCCGCGCCCCCCAGGTTTTAGCCTGGGGGGCGCGGCATTTTCGTATGCCCGCGGGCAAGACGTACAGGAACGAGGCATCAGATGACCGACCCCGTGACGCTGGCCGGCGACGGCTTGATCGGCGACTTCGACGAGAAGCGCGCCGAGAACGCCGTCCGCGAACTCCTGATCGCGGTCGGCGAGGACCCCGACCGCGAGGGCCTCAGGGAAACGCCGGCGCGGGTCGCACGGGCGTACCGAGAGCTTCTGGCCGGGCTGTGGCAGGAGCCTGAGGATGTCCTGACGACGACGTTCGATCTGGGACATGACGAGATGGTCCTGGTCAAGGACATCGAGATCGTTTCTCTCTGTGAACATCATCTGCTGCCTTTTCATGGCGTAGCTCACGTCGGTTACATTCCGGCCGAGACGGGCAAGATCACGGGCCTTTCGAAGCTGGCGCGCCTGGTCGAGGTGTTCGCCCGTCGCCCGCAGGTGCAGGAACGACTCACCACTCAGATCGCGGACTCCCTCATGCGCATCCTCGAGGCCCGCGGCGCGATCGTCGTCATCGAGGCCGAGCACATGTGCATGTCGGTGAGGGGTATCCGCAAGCCCGGCGCCAAGACGACCACGTCGGCGGTCCGCGGCCAGCTCCGGGATGCTACGACCCGCGCCGAGGCGATGAGCCTGATACTGGCGAACTGACCCCGTTGACTGGTGCCCGATATCCCCCCTTGATCAGTGGTTGCTCACTGATCAAGGGGGGATCTGGATGGCACATGGTTTGCCCAGCAAGCAGACGGTCAATGCCGTCGGCGGACGCCTGCAGGCCCGCAGTGTTCAGGTGGGCTGTCGGCTGTGGGCGCTGCAGGGGGACCGAACGGTGCAGACCACGGTCACGGCCGTGGCGATGACGAAGGCGCGTGAGGTCCTCGAGGCCGTCACCGACCATCTCACGTTCACCGTGGCGCCGGACCAGATGCTGGGAACCCCCGATGGATGGATCCATGCGAGGGACGCACAGGGGACCGTGCTCGCGTGGACGCCTGCCCGAAAGCTGGTTCGGCAACGGTTGTCGATCGATCCGGGCTACGAATTCGGCTACCTAGTGGGAGCCACCTGTTCGGACGGAACGGTCGGCAAGAACTATGTCTCTGTGGTGGTCAACGACGAAGGCTTCGCCGAGCGCTATGCGAAGTGCCTCAGCGCGGCGACGGGACTGAGGGCTCGGCTGGAGCCGGTGACCCGGCCCTCCGGTTACCTGCGACGCGAAGCACCGGGCTTCAGGGCGCGGGTCGTGTCGTCCTACTTGGCCGACTTGATGAGGCAGTACGTCGGCGGGGACGCACACCACATGCGGCAGCGCTTTCCTCGTGTGGTGCTGCGGGACAGGGCGACCTTCGACGGCTTCCTGGACGGTTACGCGGACGGCGACGGCTGTCCGATCAAGGGCGGCCGGGTGCTGGTCAGCGCCAACGTGCCTTTTCTTGCAGAACTCGCACGCGTCATTGGCGCCCGATTCACTCCGCGAGCGGACGGTACGGCGTCCCACCTGGTCGTTGCGGACAGCTGGCCCGCGCGCGGCACATTTCGGCCTGAGAGCCATCCGATTCAGCTGCAGGAGTCCGAGTGGACGCAGGTCCATGAGGTGAGGACACGCTTCACGCCGGACAAGCCCTACACCCTCTACAGCTACCGCCTCGACCCCCACCCGGGCTTCCTGGTCAACGGCCACCTCGCTCGTGAGCCCTGGTAGCGGAAACCCGTGTTCACGCCGCCGGTTCAGCCCCCGGGGTGTTCTGGTCCTCGTCGTCCGGGAGTTTGCACACCCGTTCCAGGAACAGGGCTGCCGCTATGACGCCGATGCCGGCCAGGACCGAGAAGCCGGCGTAGATGGCCTGGTCGCGGCGGGTGGGGATGTCCAGGAGCTCCAGCAGGAAGGCGCCCGTGCCGCCGTACATGCCGGCGACGAGCGCGGCGACCAGGGCGCTGGCCTGGCCGAAGACGACGGCGCGGGCGGCCATCAGGGGGTCGACGCCCTTGGCGCCGGGGCGGCGTTCGCGCTGGGCCTTCAGACGGGCGCGCAGCGAGAGCGCCGTCGACAGCAGGACCACCGCGATCAGCGCGAGGACGATGGGGGCGGCCAGGGGGACGCTGGGCAGGGTCCCGATCGAGTTCCAGAGGCGGGCGCCCGCCCAGGACAGGATGCCGGCCACGACGAACACGCCCGCCAGCACCCTGATGCGCAGCTCTCTCACGGTGTCCCTTCAGCTCCCCCGGACCGGTGCGGACCGCGGTCGTACGCGACCTTGTCGTCTTCAGTCGTCTTGACCTTAACGACTATTCCGGCAGTCGGAGTTCCAGGTCCGCGCGGGGTTCGACGCCCGCGCGGGTGATGGCCGACAGCAGCTCGGCCACCGGGCCGCGGCCGGGCAGCTGGGCCTCGGGGTCCACGTCGTGCCAGGGCGCGAGCACGAAGGCGCGCTCGTGGGCGCGCGGGTGGGGCAGGGTGAGCTGCGGGTCGTCGGAGGTGACGTCGGCGTAGGCGACGATGTCGACGTCCAGGGTGCGCGGGCCCCAGTGCTCGTCGCGGACGCGTTTGTACGCCTCCTCGACGGCGTGCGCCCGCTCCAGCAGGGAGGCCGGGGGCAGGGTGGTCTTGAGGACCACGACCGCGTTGAAGTACGACGGCTGGCTGCCGGGCGCCACGCCCCAGGGCTCGGTCTCGTACACCGGGGAGACCGCCTTCACGCGGACGCCCGGGGTGTCCTCCAGCGCGTCGACGGCGCCCTGGAGGGTCTCCAGGCGGTTGCCGAGGTTGGCGCCGAGGGAGATGACGGCCCACTTCGGGTTCTGCAGGGTCGTGTCGGCGGCGTCGACCTTCTCGACGACCGAGGCGGGCACCGGCTGGACGGTCGGGTCGCTGTGACCCTGGAGGAACGGTCGGGTCATACTCGGCTCCGGGTGATGGTGACGGTCACGTCGTCGAAGGGGACGGTGATCGGTGCGTCCGGCTTGTGGACGCAGACCTCGACCTCCTGTACCCCTTCGTGCTTCAGGCAGGTCCGGGCGATCCGTTCGGCGAGGGTCTCGATGAGGTCCACCGGCTCGCCCTCGACCACGGCCACGACCTCCTCGGCCACGATGCCGTAGTGGACGGTCTTCGCCAGGTCGTCGTCGGCCGCGGCCGGACGGGTGTCGAGCCCCAGGACGAGGTCCACGATGAAGGTCTGGCCCTCCTCGCGCTCCTTGGGGAACACACCGTGGTGCCCGCGGGCCTTGAGGCCGCGCAGCGCGACACGATCCACGCGAATCACTCCTGCAATCGTCGGGAAGGACCGGTCCGTACCACGTGCGGGCGGCACACCGGCCTGAAGACGAATCTACCTGCGAGCACTGACAAAGCCGGGCCGCGGGAGACGGGCCCGCGTCTGGACCGCGAGGGTTCATCTCGCGTTTCCCCGGAGAAACCCGGCGGTGTCATGGGCTGGTAGCGGCTTCTACCCCGGGGTAGGTGATTCCAACCACTTCTCGGTCCCCGTGGTCTCCCGGTTCCCGCGCGGCGCCCGTCCGCTCAGGCGAGGGGTCCGTCGTCCGGGTTCACGCCGTTCACGCCGGTCTCCTCGTCCTCGTCGTCGGTCTCCGCGAGGACGGGGGAGGCGTGGTGCGACCAGAGCTTCCAGCCGGCGGGTGTGCGCCGGAACACGTTCGTGGCGACGACGAGCTGGCCGACCAGCGGGCCCAGTTCCGCGCCGTCCTCGGGGGCGGGGCCGCCGCTGAGGATGTTCTCGGTGCAGGTCACGAGCGCGGTGTCGCCGGTGACGGAGACGTGCACGTCGGTGAGGAAGAACTGGATGTAGTCGGTGTTGGCCATGATCAGGGCGTACGACCTGAGGACCTCGCCGCGTCCGGTGAGCACCGGCCAGCCGGGGTGCACGCAGGAGACCACCCCGGTGTCCGCGGGGTCGTGGTACTCCTCGTCCACGCCCAGGTCGGCCGGGGTGAGCCAGAGGGAGGACAGCTCCTCGAAGTCGCCGCGTTCCATCGCCTCGTAGAAGGCGGTGTTGGCGGCCTCCACCTGCTCGACGTCGGTGTGAGGGGCGCTCACCGGGCTCCTTCCGCCCCGAGCGGGCCACTCACACCCGGCGCGCGCCCGCTGCCGCACACCCCGTGTTCGCGCTCCGCGCGCAGCGCTTGCGCCCCCGGCACCAGGCCTGCCGTGCGCGCCTCCTCCACGGCGCGTGCGACCCGTACCGCGTCGGCGCTGGCGCGTACCTCGTGCACGCGCACCGCCCAGGCGCCGGACTGTGCGGCGAGCGCGGAGACGGCGGCCGTGGCGGCGTCGCGTTCGCGGGCCGGCGGCGGGGCGCCGTCCGGGCCGGCGAGGACGCGGCCGAGGAACCGCTTGCGGGAGGCGGCCACGAGCAGGGGGTGGCCGAGGCCGTGCAGGCGGTCGAGGTGGGAGAGGAGGGCGAGGTCGTGCTCGGCGTCCTTGGAGAAGCCGAGGCCGGGGTCGACGACGACGCGGTCGGGGGCGATGCCGCCGGCCAGAACGGCCTCCACGCGCGCGTGCAGTTCGTCCACGACGTCGGCGACGACGTCGTCGTAGACGCCCTTGACGTTGCCGCCCTCGAGGAAGCCGCGCCAGTGCATGACGACGAAGGGGGCGCCCGCGTCGGCGACCACCGGGATCATCGCGGGGTCGGCGAGGCCGCCGCTGACGTCGTTGACGAGGGACGCGCCGGCGGCGAGGGACTGCTCGGCGACGGACGCGCGCATGGTGTCGACGGAGACGACGACACCTTCCGAGGCGAGGCCCCGGACGACCGGGATGACACGCCGCAGTTCCTCGGCCTCGTCCACCCGGGTGGCGCCGGGGCGGGTGGACTCGCCGCCGACGTCGACCAGGTCCGCGCCCTGGGCGACGAGGTCCAGGCCGTGTTTGACGGCGGCGGTCGTGTCGAACCAGCGGCCGCCGTCGGAGAAGGAGTCGGGGGTCACGTTGACGACACCCATGACCGCGCACCGGTCCCATACCGGAAGGCCGGCGACGTGCCCGCGTCCGCTGAGGTTGTTCATACGTTCAGCGTAGGCCCAGCGGGGCGCCCGGAACGCGCGGCGGCCCGGGCGGTCGCCCCGGTGCTGGAGGGGGAGGGGCGACCGCCCGGGCCCGTACCCGGTCGCACCGCTCACCTTCGCGGTGCCCTGGTCCGCGCGGCTCAGGCCGCGCGGACGTCCCGTTCGGCCACGGTGTGCGCGCAGGGGCGCTCGGCGGTCGCCCTGCGCCGGCGCAGGAAGCGCGGAAGCGGCAGGGCGAGGTTGACGAAGCCTTCCGCCTGCATGGCGGCGAAGCCGATGCGGGGCAGGTCGGCGCTGTTGCGGTAGACCACGAAGCGGGGCTCCCAGCGCGGCTGGAACTTGGCGTTGAACTTGTACAGCGACTCGATCTGGAACCAGCGCGAGAGGAACACCAGCAGCCCGCGCCAGGCGCGCAGCACCGGACCGGCGCCGATCTTCTCGCCGCGCGCGAGGGCGGAGCGGAACATCGCGAAGTTCAGCGAGACCCGGGTGATGCCGAACTTCGGCGCGGCCTGGAGGGCGGCGACGATGAGCAGTTCGTTCATGCCGGGGTCGGCGCTGCGGTCGCGGCGCATGAGGTCCAGCGAGGCGCCGTCCCCGCCCCAGGGCACGAAGTGCAGGATCGCCTTCAGGTCGCCGTACTCGCCGGGCTCGTCGTCCTGCTTGTGCGCGGTGGCGATCAGGCAGTCGCCGTCGGCGGGGTCGCCGATGCGGCCGAGCGCCATGGAGAAGCCGCGCTCGGTGTCGGTGCCGCGCCAGTCCTCCGCCGCCCGCCGGATGCGCTCCAGTTCGGCGTCGCCGAGGTCACGGATGCGCCGTACCCGGGTTTCGTAGCCGGCCCGCTCGATGCGTTTGACCATTTGTCGCACGTTGCGCATCGCGCGTCCGGCGAGCGAGAAATCCGCGACGTCCACCACCGCCTCGTCGCCCAGTTCGAGGGCGTCCAGGCCGGTTTCGCGGGTCCACACCTCGCCGCCCGTCTCCGAGCAGCCCATGACGGCGGGGGTCCAGGAGTGGGCCCTGGCCTCGTCCATGAAGCGCTCGATGGCGCCGGGCCAGGCCTCGACGTCGCCGATGGGGTCGCCGCTGGCGAGCATCACGCCGGAGACGACGCGGTAGGTGACGGCGGCCTTGCCGCTGGGGGAGAAGACGACGGCCTTGTCGCGGCGCAGCGCGAAGTGGCCGAGGGAGTCGCGCCCGCCGTGCTTGTCCAGCAGGGCCCGCAGCCGGGACTCGTCCTCCTCGGTGAGGCGGGCGGCGGGGTGTTCGGGGCGGAAGGCGAGGTAGATGGTGGTGGCGGCGGTGATCCAGCCGAGGGCGCCGAGGGAGAAGGCGACGGTCCAGGACGTGTTGCCCTGGTAGTCGACCGGGCCCTCGAAGCCGAACAGGCCGTAGACGACGTGCGTCAGCCGATCGGCCAGGCTCGGGTCGCCGATCGTCCGGTGCGGGTGGACGCTGACGATGACGAGTCCGAGGACGAGAGAGCCGGCGCTCATGAGGATGAAGTTGGCGAGTGCGCGCCACCTGCTGCGCGGATCGGGCAGGGCGGCGAACTGGTCGCGGTGGAGCAGCAGCGGCACGAGCAGCGCGACGGCGATGAGCACGCCGGCGAGCGAGTGCCGGTACGCGAACTGCGCCGCCGCGCCCGCCGGCAGCAGCGCGACCGCGGCCCGCCACGCCCGGCGCTTGCGCCGTTTGAGCCCGTGCGCGAGCAGCAGCAACAGCACGCCGGCGCTCAGCGAGAGCGCGGCCGCGAACGGCCCGAACGAGCCGGGCAGCACTTCCGCGAGGGCGTGCATACGGCTGTGACGGAAGCGCGGGAACACGCCCGCGGCAATGTCCAGGACGCCCACGAGGGCGGCGGCCCTGCCGACGAGCACGGGGACGGCCTCGGGGCGCGGGCCGCGCAGTATGCGCCGCGCCCGGCTGGATCGGCTCGGAACCCCGCCCGACATTTCCCCATCTATCCTGACAGACATCGCATCCCGTAGTTCTGCGAGAGACCTTGAACCCGGGCCCGATACGGGCATCCGGCGACATTGCGCCCTCTAGGACGGTGTCTCGGGGAGACAGGTTCACTCCCCACCGGAAAGTCGGGTCAAAGGCCAAGGAAAGCCCCGGGCAAGCCCGTGCGACGACGCGCGGACGGGCGCCGGGCGGAGAGCGCAGGCAGGTAACAGCCCATGGGTCTGACGAGCAACAAGGTGCTGGCGCTGGCGGTCGTCCTCGCCGTCGTACTCTTCCTGGGCACGGTGTGGTGGTGGCCGCGGCTGGCCCGGCGGAACTGGCGGGCCGTCAGCGGACGCGTCGGGCTGCTGCTCGGCACCCAGTTGACGCTCTTCGCCTCGGTGGGCCTGGCCGTGAACCAGGCCTTCGGTTTCTACGCCAGCTGGGCCGACCTGTTCGGCCAGGAGACCGGACAGGGAGTGGTCGTCGACCACATAACGGGCGGCGGCGCCGGCAGCCCCGTCCAAGTGGTGTCCACCTCCCGCGTCATCGGGATGAGCAGCGCCCTGCCGCAGGTCGCCGGGCAGGTTCAGAAGGTGGACATCATCGGCCGTACGACCCACCTGGCCACGCCGGCGTTCGTGTATCTGCCGCCCGAGTACTTCCAGCCGCAGAACCGCACGCACAAGTTCCCGGTGTCCGTCATCCTCACCGGCTACCCCGGCACGGCCCAGGCGCTGGTGGACAAGCTGCACTACCCGAGTACGGCACTGCAGCTGGCCAAGGCCGGGAAGATGCAGCCGATGATCCTGGTGATGCTGCGCCCGACCGTGGCGCCGCCGCGGGACACCGAGTGCGTGGACGTGCCCGGCGGACCGCAGGCCGAGACGTTCTTCGCCAGGGACCTGCGCGACTCGGTGACCGCCCACTACCGGGTCGACAGGACGCCGGCCAGCTGGGGCATCGCCGGCGACTCGACCGGCGGCTACTGCGCGCTGAAGATCGCCATGCACCACCCGAAGGCGTACGCGGCCGCCGCCGGGCTGTCGCCGTACTACAAGGCGCCGGTCGACCCCACCACCGGAGACCTCTTCCGAGGCGATACGAATCTGCGGAATCGCGCCAACCTCTTCTGGGCGATCACGCACCTGTCCGCGCCCGAGACGTCGCTGCTCGTCACCAGCAGCAGGGTGGGCGAGCACAACTACAAGGACACGCTCAAGTTCATCAAGAGCGTGCAGGCGACCAACGTGACCAGGATTTCGTCGATCATCCTCCCGAGCGGCGGCCACAACTTCAACACCTGGCGGCGCGAGATCCCGCCGATGCTGCAGTGGCTGAGCCAGCGGCTGGTCGCCCACTGACCCGGGCATGCCTGACGTCTCGTGAAGCCGGTCTTGTGGCCGTGTTTTTACGGGGCGGGGGTCCGCGATTCGCCTACGCGCGGTAAGTTTCTGGCCATGCCACGTGGACGCCACCGCCATTCCCCACCTCTGCACCGGCTGTTGCCTCCGACGGCCATCGCCGGTGTGTCCGTCGTCTGCGCGCTGGGTCCCTGGGTGTTCTCCGAGGCCACGGCGCTGCGCGCGCTGGCGGCCGTCGCCGCGGCGACCGCGGTCGTCGGCGCCGTCGTGATGCGCCGCTGGGACGCGCAGGCGGGCAAGCGGGTCGCCGAGCTCATACGCGCGCGTGCCGGCGACGAATGGCGGTACGAGGAGCGGGTCGCCGAACTGGAGACCGACCTGGAGGAGTCGCGCGAGCTGCGCGCCAAGCTGGAGCAGCGGCTGCGCGCCAAGCGCGCGGAGCTGGCCGGCCTGCGCAACGAGCACGCGGCCCTGCTGCGCCGGTACGCCACCGCGGAGACCGAGCGCGCGAGCGCCCTGGAGGGACGCCGGCTGCTGGAGATCGAGGCGACCGCGCCCTCGTCCTCGCCCGCGCTGCCGCCCGCGCGCCGCGCCGGGCCGGAGCCGGCCGGGGCGAACGAAGAGGCCGCCCTGGAGCAGGCCGCCGGTGAGGCGCAGGCGGACTCCGGGGACGAGCCGGTGGCCTACGCGGTGTTCTCACGCGAGGGCGCCTGGCTCTACCAGCAGGCCCTGACGGCCCTGGCCCGCTTCGGCAGCGACACGCGCGGCGACTCCGGTACGGACACCGAGCCGACGGCCACGGCCGAGGCGTCCGAGGCGGCGGAATCCGAAGCAGCGGCCTCCGAGGCGGCGGCTTTGGGGGATACGGCCCCGCAGGCGGCGCGCGCCGAGGCCGGTGAGCCCGAGGACCGCTCGGCCAAGGGCGACGCGGGCGCGGTCGCGACGGGCAAGGCGGACCCCGTCCGTACGGCAGGCGAGCCTGAGGCGGAGTCCGCTGCCGCCGCCGCGGTGGAAGGCGTGCCGGACGGCGCCGGGGCTTCCCGCAGCGAGGCCGGTGCGCCGGCCGCCCAGGAGGAGGAGGCCCAGGGGAAGCCCCAGGCGGCCGACGAGCACGCGCGCGCGGCCGCCGCCCCCATGACGCCGGCCGAGCCCGCCACGGCCGTGGGCCCGCCGCCCGCCGGGCACTTCACGGTGCCGACCGCGGTGGCCGTCGTACCGGCCGCGCCCGTCCGCCGCCCGGTGGTCGAGGGCGGCTTCGACTTCTTCGGCACCCAGAAGGGCGGGCCGAAGGCCGCGCTGGAGTCGGTGCAGAACGAGGATCTCGCGGACGTCGTCGGCCAGGAGGCGCTCGCCGTGCACAAGGCCGAGGCCGAGGCCGGGTTCAAGCAGGCCCACGCCCGGCCGGACGGCGCCGGTCAGGTCATCGACCTGACCGCACACGACGAGACCGAGCAGATCGACGTCCAGGGCCTGCGCAGCGCGGCGTCCTGACCCGGCGCCACACAGCAGGCACGAGGCCCGGCTTCCCGCGCGGAAGCCGGGCCTCAGGTCATCCAGCGGTCGGGGCGTGCGTCGCGGCGGCCCGTGCGGGACCTCTCCGCCTGGGCGTGCAGCAGCCGTACGGCCTCCTCGGCGTCCCGCAGCCCGGCCGTCACGGTCTTGCCGGCCCCCGTGTCCACATGGACCTCGGCGAGCCGCCACAGCCGCCGCCAGGGCCCCTGGGTCAGCCGTACGCTCTGCACCTTGGCGTGCGGGACCAGCGAGAGCCGGCGCCGCAGCAGGCCGTGCCGGGCGGCGAACACGGCGCCGGTGACCGCGAGGCGGTGCCCGCTCCACCACACCGGCACGCACCAGCGGGCCCGCCGCGGCGGCCCCGACAGCTCCTGAGGCACCGTCACACCGGGCAGCACGCGCGCGAGGACCGACTCGGCGACCGGGCGGGGCGCGACCGGCACCAGCACCGAGTTCGCGGATCCGGCCACGTCCAGTTCCACCCGCACCCAGCCGAGCCGCCGCCACAGCAGCGGCTCCACCAGCCGCACGGTCTGCACCCGGCCGGGCGGCACCGTCTCGTGCGTACGGTCCAGCAGCCCGCGGTCGATGCGCAGCCCGTCCGGCGACTCGCTCACCTTCCAGTCGAACTCGGCGGCGAACCGTCCCGCGCTCCGCGCGCCGGCCGCGCCGAACAGCGGCAGGGCGGTCGCGAGAACCGTCCACAGGCTGTGGGTGGCGAGCCACAGCACGGCCGGTACGACGAGCGCGGCGCACAGCGAGACCCAGGGGGCGGCCGTCAGCACCAGGGACAGCGCCAGCGCGCGCGGGGGCACGCGCAGCAGTTCGTGCGCCGGCGCCTCGCCGACCTCACGCGCCGTCTCGGGCGCGAAACCCGCCGCGCGCGCGAGCAGTTCCGCGCGCAGGGCGCGGGCCTCCTGCTCGCCGAGGAAGGCCAGCTCGTCCTTGTCGTCGGCGCCGACGACGTCGATCCGCAGTTTGGCGACACCCGCCACGCGCGCGAGGAGGGGGCGGGAGACGTCCACGGCCTGGATGCGCTCCAGCCGGATGTGCGCGGTGCGCCGGAACACCAGGCCGGTGCGGATGCGCAGTTCGGTGCCGGTGACCGCGAAGTGCGTGAACCACCAGGACAGGAAGCCGTAGAGACCGGCCGCCGGCACCAGCACCGCGAGGCCGAGCAGCAGCGCGGTGGTGGTCAGCCGCGCCAGCTGCGCCTGCGTCGCGTTCGGGTCGTGCACCGCCCACCCGGCCAGCACGGCGACCGGCGCCCAGGCCCGGCGGAAGGGCGTGACGGGGTGCAGCCGCCGCTCGGGCACGGCCGCGCGGTCCTCCGCGCCCCCGGCGCCCGTGCCGGCCGGGGTGTCCGCGGGGTACGCGCGCGTGGCGTCGACGGGGTATGCGTCCGCGGGGTACGCGCGCGTGGCGTCCGCCGCGTCGCCGTGGTCCGGGGTGGTCACAGGCCCGCCGAGCGTGCCTCGCCCAGCTCGGTGAGCCGGTCGCGCAGCCGTTCCGCCTCGGCCGGGTCCAGGCCGGGGATGGTGGCGTCGGTCGCGGCGGCCGCCGTGTGCAGCTGCACGGTGGCCAGCCCGAAGCGCCGCTCGACGGGCCCGGAGGTGACCTCCACCAGCTGCATCCGCCCGTACGGCACCACCGTCTCCTCGCGCCACAGGACACCGCGGCTGATCAGCAGGTCGTCCGCGCGCTCGGCGTACCGCCACGAGCGCCAGTTCCGCCCCACCAGCCGCCGGCCCCACGCGCCGCCGGCCATCGGCACCAGCGCGAATACGGCCCACGCGGGCCCCACGGCCAGCCCCAGGACCAGCCCGGTGGCGAGGGCCAGCCCCGCCGCCCACACCAGCACGAGCAGCAGCCGCATCCGCAGCAGAGCGGACTCCAGGCCCCGCCACACCGGCTCGGCCCCCGGTATACCGGTCTCGTCAAGGCTCCCCGTTTCCATGGGGCCAGCGTACGTAGGGGAAACTGGGGCCATGACTCCTACGACGGAGACCACGGTCGGGATCGGCGGCGCCGCGGAAAGCACCGACATGGTGCTCAACATCGGGCCTCAGCACCCGTCCACGCACGGTGTGCTGCGGCTGAAGCTGGTGCTGGACGGCGAGCGCATCATGCGCGCGGAGCCGGTGATCGGCTATATGCACCGCGGGGCGGAGAAGCTCTTCGAGGCGCGCGACTACCGCCAGATCATCGTGCTCGCCAACCGCCACGACTGGCTGTCGGCGTTCTCGAACGAACTGGGCGTGGTCCTCGCCGTGGAGCGGATGCTCGGCATGGAGGTGTCCGAGCGGGCGGTGTGGACGCGCACGCTGCTGGCCGAGCTGAACCGGGTCCTGAACCACCTGATGTTCCTCGGCTCCTACCCGCTGGAGCTGGGCGGGATCACGCCGGTGTTCTACGCGTTCCGGGAGCGGGAGGTGCTCCAGAACGTCATGGAGGAGGTCTCCGGCGGGCGCATGCACTACATGTTCAACCGGGTCGGCGGCCTCAAGGAGGACCTGCCGGCCGGATGGGCCGCACGCGCGCGTGCCGCCGTCGCCGACGTGCGCTCGCGCATGGACGTCTTCGACGACCTGGTCCTCGGCAACGAGATCTTCCGCGGCCGCACGCGCGGGGTGGGGGCGCTCGCGCCGGAGACCGTGCACGCGTACGGCGTCAGCGGGCCCATCGCGCGCGCCTCGGGCGTGGACTTCGACCTGCGCCGCGACGAGCCGTACCTGGCGTACGGCGACCTCGGGGGCGCCCTGAAGGTCGCCACCCGCAGCGAGGGAGACTGCCTCGCCCGTTTCGAGGTGCTGCTGGAGCAGACCCACAACGCGCTCGACCTCGCGGACGCCTGCCTGGACCGGATCGCCGAACTGCCGCCCGGCCCGATCAACCAGCGGCTGCCGAAGGTGCTGAAGGCGCCCGAGGGGCACACGTACGCGTGGACCGAGAACCCGCTCGGCATCAACGGCTACTACCTGGTCAGCAAGGGCGAGAAGACGCCGTACCGGCTGAAGCTGCGCTCGGCCTCGTACAACAACATCCAGGTGCTGACCGAGCTGCTGCCGGGGACGCTGGTGGCGGACATGGTGGCGATCCTGGGCTCGATGTTCTTCGTCGTCGGCGACATCGACAAGTAGGGCGACCCCGGTGGGGGCCGGCCGCCGGGTGGGGGTCGGCCGCCTGGGCGCGCGTAGGGTCGGCGAGGAGCAGGGGGCTCAGGCGAGCGGGTCGGCGATACCGACCGGCTGGACCAGCCAGCCGAAGTCGCCGAGCCCGCCCGGAGCGGTGAGTTCGGCGGCCTCCCCGGCGCCCGCGAGGGCGCGCACGTAGGCGGCGGGGTCCGTGGAGGCCAGCGCGAGCGGGGGTCGTGCGCCGGTGATGTCGAGAGCGCGCAGAGCGGCGCGCTGCGTGAGCAGGCGCGGGGCAGACAGGGCGCGCACTGGGCCGGAGGGAGCGTGCGCCGTGTCCGCGGGCATGCTTGGCGTACCCGAAGGCGCGTGCGCCGTGGGAGCCGTCGCGCAGGCGTCCAGGGCGACGTGGGCCGTGATGTCGCACGATCCGTCGGGCACCGGCGCCGTCTCGCGCCCGGCGCGGAAGCCGGTGAGCGTGCCGAACAGGGGGCGCGTGTCGGCGGTGTGCGCGTAGTCCACGGCGACCGCGAGCCCGCGCACCAGCCGGTGCACCGCCGACGCCCACGCCAGGTCGCGGGGCAGCCCGATCTCCGCGCGCAGCCCTTCCTCGGGCGGCAGCGGCCACCACCGGGCGAGCCAGTCCGCGTCCGCGCCGGTCACCGGCTCCCCGAGCCGCTCGGTGCCGTCGTCGGCGACCAGCACCAGCCGGGGCACGCCCGCGGGGTCGACCTCGACGACGTCCACGGGCACGTTGTCCAGCCACTCGTTGGCGAATAGCAGGCCCGTGACGGCGGGCGGGGGCGCGTCCAGCCAGGTGATGCGCTCGTCGAGACCGGCCGGGCGGCCGGCGCGTTCGACGGCGTACGCACGCGCGCGTGCGGCCACGTCCGCCGGCAGGGCGGCCAGCACCCCGGTGACCAGTTCACCGCGCCCCGCGCCCATGTCGACGAAGTCCAGCGCGGCCGGCCGGCCCAGTGCCTCGTCGACCCGGCACAGCAGCCGGGCCACGGCCCGCGCGAACAGCGGGGAGGCGTGCACGGACGTACGGAAGTGGCCGGCCGGGCCCTCCGGGCGGCGGTAGAAGCCGCCGGGGCCGTACAGCGCCGCCTCGGCCGCCGCGCGCCAGCCGCGCGGTCCGCCGCCCTCGCGGGCGCGCCGTTCCGCTTCCCGCGGCGTCTCATCCGTCACCGCACCAGACTAGGCGCACAGATGATCACTTCCTCCACCTTGCGGAGTACGCGCGCCGGACGCGGATCGGCCCTCCGGTTGACCCCTGCACGCATCTGGTTTGCCTACGCTGGGTTACGTGCAGCGCCTCTATGACTTCCTCCGCCGCCACCCGACGTGGGTCGACACCTTCTGGGCCGTCGCCCTGTTCGGGCTGTCCGGTGTGAGCGTGGTCAATCTGAGCGGGGTGCCCGGTCACCACATGTCGGTCGCCGCCGGGATGGCCGTGTCCTTCGTGCTGTGCGTCGTCGTGGCGCTGCGCCGCCGTTTCCCGGAGCCGATGCTGCTGGTCGCCCTCGCGACCGGGCTGGTCCAGCTGGTGCTGGACGTCGAGACGACCGTCGCCGACTTCGCGATGCTGGTGATCACCTACACAGTGGCGGCGGTCGGCGCGCGCTGGGCCTCCCGGCTCGCGCTCGTCGTCAGCCTGTGCGCGGCGGCCTTCGCGCAGCTGCGCTGGCCGGCCGAGCACGCGGGCTTCCTCGGGCGGATCGCCATAGTCGCCTTCCAGACGGTGCCCTTCGCGCTCGCCTGGGTGCTCGGCGACTCCATGCGCACCCGGCGCGCCTACTTCGCCCAGCTGGAGGAGCGCGCGGCCCGTCTGGAGAAGGAGCGCGAGGCGCAGTCGAAGGTCGCGGTGGCCGCCGAACGCGCCCGGATAGCGCGCGAGTTGCACGATGTGGTCGCGCACAACGTGTCGGTGATGGTGGTGCAGGCCGACGGCGCCGCGTACGTCCTGGACGCCGCTCCCGACCAGGCCAGGAAGGCGCTGGAGACGATCTCCTCCACCGGCCGCCAGGCGCTCGCCGAGATGCGCCGCCTGCTGGGCGTGCTGCGCACCGGGGAGCACCAGGAGGGCGGGGAGTACGTTCCCCAGCCGGACGTCGAGCAGATCGACGACCTCGTCGAGCAGTGCCGCAACGCCGGCCTGCCGGTCGACTTCAAGGTCGAGGGCACCCCGCGTCCGCTGCCGAGCGGCGTGGAGCTGACCGCGTACCGGATCGTGCAGGAGGCGCTCACCAACACCCGCAAGCACGGCGGGCCCAACGCGGGCGCGAGCGTGCGGCTGGTCTACTTCGACGACGGGCTCGGCCTGCTCGTCGAGGACGACGGCAAGGGCGCCCCGCACGAGCTGTACGAGGAGGGCGGCGCCGACGGCCAGGGGCACGGCCTGATCGGGATGCGCGAGCGGGTCGGCATGGTGGGCGGCACCCTGGACGCCGGCCCGCGGCCGGGCGGAGGATTCCGCATCAGTGCCCTGCTCCCGCTCAAACCAGCGCACTGACGCAGCCGCACGCCCCCGATTGACACCTGTCACGCCCTGCCCGAACCACCAGACCACCCGTCCCGACCGAAAGAGGCCCGATGACGATCCGTGTGATGCTCGTCGACGACCAGGTGCTGCTGCGCACCGGGTTCCGGATGGTGCTCGCCGCCCAGCCGGACATGGAGGTCGTCGCGGAGGCGGGCGACGGCGTCGAGGCCCTGCAGGTGGTGAAGTCCACGCCGGTCGACGTCGTCCTGATGGACGTGCGCATGCCGAAGCTGGACGGCGTGGAGGCCACCCGGCGGATCTGCGCCGAGGCCGACCCGCCGAAGGTGCTGATCCTGACCACCTTCGACCTGGACGAGTACGCGTTCTCCGGGCTGAAGGCGGGCGCCTCCGGGTTCATGCTCAAGGACGTGCCGCCCGGTGATCTGCTGGCGGCCATCCGCGCGGTGCACAGCGGCGACGCGGTCGTGGCGCCGTCCACCACCCGGCGCCTGCTGGACCGTTTCGCCCCGATGCTGCCCTCCACCGGCAAGGAGCCGCAGCACAAGGAGCTGGACCGGCTCACCGACCGCGAGCGCGAGGTCATGGTGCTGGTCGCGCAGGGACTGTCCAACGGCGAGATCGCGGCCCGGCTGGTGCTGAGCGAGGCGACGGTGAAAACCCACGTCGGCCGCATCCTGACCAAGCTCGGCCTGCGCGACCGGGTCCAGGTCGTGGTGCTGGCCTACGAGACCGGCCTGGTCCGCGCGGGCGGCCACGGCTGAGCGCGGGAGCCGGGCTTGCCGGTCACGGCGTAGGCAGGCGCGTGGCGAAGCCGGCGACGGCCGTCCGCACGTCGTCCGCCGTCCACGCAAGGCCCTCGGAGCGCACGGCGACCTCGGTGAAGGACAGCCCGGGGCCGCCGCGGTCCCAGGGGGCGGCGAAGAGGTAGGTCCCGGTCTCCTCGGCCTGGCGCACCGCCGCCTCCGTGAGGACGTCGGGGTCGTACGGCAGCCACACCTGGAAGTCGTGGGTGTGCGGTTCCTCCGGGTGCACGCGGGCCCACGGCAGGCCGGCCGCGGCGAAACCCTCGCGCAGCGCGGCGGCGACCACGCGCGCGTGCCGCACGTAGTCCGGCAGCCGGGGCAGTTCGCGCTCCAGGCCGGCGAGCGCCGACAGCACGGTCGGGAACTGCTGGAAGACCATGCCGCCGTACCGGTGCCGCCAGGTCTTCGCCTCCTCCACCAGCGTCTTCGGGCCGGCCAGCGCGGCGCCGCCGAAGCCGTCGAGGGACTTGTAGAACGACACGTAGACGCTGTCCGCGAGGCCGGCGATCTCCGCGAGCGTGCGGCCGAAGTGGACCGTGCTCTCCCACAGGCGTGCGCCGTCGAAGTGCACCACCGCGTCGCGCTCCCGCGCCGCCTCGACGGCCTCGGTCAGTTCCTCCCAGGTGGGCAGCACGAAACCGGCGTCGCGCAAGGGCAGTTCGAGCATCAGCGTCCCGAAGGGCTCGTCGAAGCCGCGTATCTCGGCGGCGGTCGGCAGCCGCGGCTCACTGGTCACCCGCACCGGGCGCAACCCGCTGACCTCGCTGAAGGCGTGCCGTTCGTGCACCTCCGGGTGGGCCAGGGCGTGCAGGGCCACCGCGCGGTTGCCGGTGCGGCCCGCCCAGCAGCGCAGCGCCACCTGCTGGGCCATCGTGCCGGTCGGGAAGAACGCGGCCGCCTGAGTGCCGAGCAGGGACGCGATCCGCTCCTCCAGGTGCGCCACGATCCCGTTGCCGTAGATGTCCGCGGGCCGGTCCAGGTCGTACACCTCGGGCGCCGCCTGCTGGAGGTCCGCCAGCCGCTCCCTGATCGTGCGCCCGAAGCCCGGGCGTGCCAGCACGCGCTCCGCCTTCGCGAGGGCGGAGCGGCGCCGCGCCCGCATCGCCTCCTGCGGGGACTGCTCCGCCTGCTGCTGTTCCCGCTGCTCTTCGTCCGGTCGCGCCTCATCGGTCATGTGCGGATCATGCCGTGCGGCGGCCCGGACGGACAGCCGTATTTCCCGCGCGGACGCGCTGCAGCACCGTTCTTCCGGGCCCGCGAGGGCGTGGCGTAACCCACAGCCTGTGGACGACCGGTCGGCTCCGGACCGAGATAGCGTTAACATGACGAGAAATCGTCCGGTACCCAGAGCGGACTGGAACGGGAAGGCCGCCGTCGCGTGAGTACAGTCCACCAGCAAGACCTCAAGGACCGCCCCGCGCGGCTCACCGTCGGCGTCGTCGGCGCCGGCCGCGTGGGTCCCGCGCTCGCCGCGTCCCTCCAGCTCGCCGGGCACCGCCCGGTGGCCGTCTCCGGCGTCTCCGACGCCTCCCGGCGGCGCGCCGAGACCATGCTCCCGGACGTGCCGCTGGTGCCGCCCGCCGAGGTCCTCGGCCGCGCCGACCTGGTGCTGCTCACCGTCCCCGACGACGTCCTGCCCGGACTGGTCTCCGGGCTCGCCGAGACCGGTGCGGTACGGCCCGGGCAGCTGCTCGTGCACACCTCCGGCCGGTACGGCGCCAAGGTCCTCGACCCGGCCCTGCGCGCGGGCGCGCTGCCGATGGCCCTGCACCCCGCGATGACCTTCACCGGCACCCCGGTGGACGTCCAGCGCCTGGCCGGCTGCTCCTTCGGGGTCACCGCGCCCGAGGAGCTGCGGCTGGCCGCCCAGGCCCTCGTGATCGAGATGGGCGGCGAGCCGGAGTGGATCAGCGAGGAGAACCGCCCGCTGTACCACGCGGCGCTCGCCCTCGGCGCGAACCACCTGGTGACCCTGGTCGCCCAGTCGATGGAGCTGCTGCGCACCGCGGGCGTCGAGGCCCCCGACCGGATGCTCGGCCCGCTGCTCGGCGCCGCCCTCGACAACGCGCTGCGCTCCGGCGACGCGGCGCTCACCGGGCCCGTCGCGCGCGGGGACGCCGGCACGGTCGCCGCGCACATCGCCGAGCTGCGCGCGCACGCCCCGCAGACCGTCGCGGGCTATGTGGCGATGGCCCGCGCGACCGCCGACCGGGCGCTCGCGCACGGCCTGCTGAAGCCCGAACTCGCCGAGGACCTGCTCGGCGTGCTGGCCGACGGGGCCGCCGGCACGACCGGCAGCACCGGCCCAGGCACCACCGGCACCGAGGGGAACGACCGATGACCACCGCCCTGCTGAGCACCGCCGACGAGCTGCACGCGCGCGTGCGCCGGGGCCGCCGCGCCGTCGTGATGACCATGGGCGCCCTGCACGAGGGCCACGCCACCCTGATCCGCACCGCGCGCGGGATCGCCGGACCGGACGGCGAGGTCGTCGTCACCGTCTTCGTCAACCCGCTGCAGTTCGGCGCGGGCGAGGACCTGGACCGCTACCCGCGCACCCTCGACGCCGATGTGAAGATCGCCGAACAGGCCGGAGCGGACGTGGTGTTCGCGCCCTCCGTGGACGAGGTCTACCCCGGCGGCGCCCCCCAGGTCCGCATCAGCGCCGGGCCCATGGGCGAGCGCCTGGAGGGCGCCTCGCGGCCCGGCCACTTCGACGGCATGCTCACCGTCGTCGCCAAGCTGCTGCACCTCACCCGCCCCGACGCGGCCCTGTACGGCCAGAAGGACGCCCAGCAGCTGGCCCTGATCCGGCGCATGGTGCGGGACCTGAACTTCGGCGTCGAGATCGTCGCCGTACCGACCGTGCGCGAGGAGGACGGGCTCGCCCTGTCCAGCCGCAACCGCTACCTCTCGCCGGCCGAGCGCGCCACCGCGCTCGCACTGTCCCGCGCGCTGTTCGCGGGCCGCGACCGGCACGCCGCGCAGGAGGCGCTGCGCGCGCGTGCCCGCGAAGTGCCCTCCACGCAGGCGCGTGCGGAGGCGCTGAGCGCCCTCGGTGAGTCCCGCGCCGCCGCCGACGCGCACGCGGTCGCCACGGCGTCCCCGGGCGGCCCGGCCGCCGTCCGCACGGCCGCCCGCCAGGTGCTGGACGAGGCCACGCGCTTCGTCCCGCCGCTCGAACTGGACTACCTCGCCCTCGTCGACCCGTCCGACTTCACCGAGATCGGCGACGACTTCACCGGCGAGGCCGTCCTGGCCGTCGCCGCGCGGGTCGGCACGACCCGGCTGATCGACAACCTCCCCCTCACCTTCGGAACCCTCGGAGCCGCCTCGTGACCAGCACAGGCATACGACTGCACGCGCCCGCCCCCGGCTGGGCCATCTCCGCGGACGTGGTCGTCGTCGGCTCCGGAGTGGCCGGCCTGACCGCGGCGCTGCGCTGCGAGGCCGCGGGCCTGAGCACCGTGGTCGTCACCAAGGCGCGCCTGGACGACGGCTCCACGCGCTGGGCGCAGGGCGGCATCGCGGCCGCCCTCGGCGAGGGCGACACGCCCGAACAGCACCTCGAGGACACCCTGGTGGCCGGCGTGGGTCTGTGCGACGAGGAGGCGGTGCGGATCCTCGTCACCGAGGGCCCCGACGCCGTACGGCGGCTGATCTCCACCGGCGCCCACTTCGACACCGACGACGAGGGCGACATCCAGCTCACCCGCGAGGGCGGCCACCACCGGCGCCGGATCGCGCACGCGGGCGGCGACGCGACCGGCGCGGAGGTCTCCCGCGCCCTCGTGGAGGCCGTCCAGGCGCGTGGGGTGCGCACGATCGAGAACGCGCTCGTGCTGGACCTGCTGACCGACGCCGAGGGCCGTACGGCCGGTGTGACGCTCCACGTGATGGGCGAGGGCCAGCACGACGGCGTGGGCGCCGTGCACGCCCCCGCGGTCGTCCTCGCCACCGGCGGCATGGGCCAGGTGTTCTCCGCGACCACCAACCCCTCGGTGTCGACCGGTGACGGCGTGGCGCTGGCGCTGCGCGCGGGCGCCGAGGTGTCGGACCTGGAGTTCGTGCAGTTCCACCCGACCGTGCTGTTCCTCGGGGCGGAGGCCGAGGGCCAGCAGCCGCTGGTCTCCGAGGCGGTGCGCGGCGAGGGCGCCCACCTGGTCGACGCCGACGGCGTGCGCTTCATGGTCGGGCAGCACGAGCTGGCCGAGCTGGCGCCCCGGGACATCGTCGCCAAGGGCATCCTGCGGCGGATGCTGGAGCAGGGCGCCGAGCACATGTACCTCGACGCGCGGCACTTCGGCGCCGAGATGTGGCAGCACCGCTTCCCGACCATCCTGGCCGCCTGCCGCGCCAACGGCATCGACCCGGTCACCGAGCCCATCCCGATCGCCCCGGCCGCCCACTACGCCTCCGGAGGCGTGCGCACCGACGCCCGGGGCCGCACCACCGTGCCGGGCCTGTACGCGTGCGGCGAGGTCGCCTGCACCGGCGTGCACGGCGCCAACCGGCTCGCCTCCAACAGCCTCCTCGAGGGGCTCGTCTACGCCGAGCGGATCGCCGCCGACATCGCGGAGTCCCGGGCGGAGAACGGCCTCCACGCGCGCGTGCCCCAGCCGGTCCCGGAGCCCGGCAAGCCCGCGCACCCGCTGCTCGCCCCCGAGACGCGGTTCGCCATCCAGCGGATCATGACCGAGGGCGCCGGCGTGCTGCGCTCCGAGGAGTCCCTCGCCAGGGCCGCCGAACAGCTCCAGCGGCTGCACACGGACGCCCGCGACGCCCTCGCGGAGAACGGCAAGACAGCCGAGCCCGGCGTCGACACCTGGGAGGCCACCAACCTCCTGTGCGTCGCCCGGGTCCTGGTCGCCGCCGCGCGGATGCGCGAGGAGACCCGCGGCTGCCACTGGCGCGAGGACCGCGCCGAGCGCGACGACACCCACTGGCGGCGGCACATCGTCGTACGGCTGAACCCCGACCGGTCGCTGGCCGTGCACACCACCGACACCGCAGACTTCCCCCCGACCCGGTAACACCAGCGCCCAGGAGCAGTGACGAACGTGAGCACCGACGACCTTCCCCTCGCCCCCACCGGCGGCTGCGGTGACGGCTGCGCCTGCGGCGCGGAGGGCGACGAGGAGTACCTGGAGAGCGGGCTCGACCCCGCGCTCGCCGAGCTGCTGGCCGCCGCCGGGCTGGACCCCGTGGAGGTCGAGGACATCGCCAACGTGGCCATCCAGGAGGACCTGGACGGCGGCGTGGACGTGACGACCGTCTCCACCATCCCCGAGGACGCCGTCGCCACCGGCGACTTCACCGCGCGCGAGGGCGGCGTCGTCGCCGGCCTCCGGGTCGCCGAGGCCGTGCTCTCCGTGGTGTGCACGGACGAGTTCGAGGTCGAGCGGCACGTCGAGGACGGCGACCGGATCGAGGCCGGGCAGAAGCTGCTGTCGGTCACCACGCGCACGCGTGACCTGCTGACCGCCGAGCGCAGCGCGCTGAACATCCTGTGCCGTCTGTCCGGCATCGCGACCGCCACGCGCGCGTGGGCGGACGCGCTGGAGGGCACCAAGACGCGCGTGCGGGACACCCGCAAGACGACCCCGGGCCTGCGCTCGCTGGAGAAGTTCGCCGTCCGCTGCGGCGGCGGTGTCAACCACCGCATGTCGCTGTCCGACGCGGCCCTGGTCAAGGACAACCACGTGATCGCCGCCGGCGGCGTCGCGCAGGCCTTCAAGGCCGTACGGGAGAGCTTCCCGGACATCCCGATCGAGGTCGAGGTCGACACCCTGCACCAGCTGCGGGAGGTCGTCGAGGCGGGCGCGGACCTGATCCTGCTGGACAACTTCACCCCGGACGAGTGCGCGGAGGCCGTCGGGATCGTGCGCGGCCGGGCCCTGCTGGAGGCCTCCGGCCGGCTCACGCTCGACACCGCGCGCATGTACGCCGACACGGGCGTGGACTTCCTGGCCGTCGGCGCGCTGACCCACTCCGCGCCGATCCTGGACATCGGCCTCGACCTGCGCGAGGCGGAGTAACGGCCATGCTCCTCACGATCGACGTCGGCAACACCCACACCGTCCTCGGCCTGTTCGACGGCGAGGACATCGTCGAGCACTGGCGCATCTCCACGGACGCCCGCCGTACGGCGGACGAGCTGGCGGTGCTGCTCCAGGGGCTGATGGGCATGCACCCGCTGCTCGGCGAGGAGCTGGGCGACGGCATCGACGGCATCGCGATCTGCGCGACCGTGCCGTCGGTGCTGCACGAGCTGCGCGAGGTCACCCGGCGCTACTACGGCGACGTGCCCGCCGTACTGGTGGAGCCGGGCGTGAAGACGGGCGTGCCGATCCTCACCGACAACCCCAAGGAGGTCGGCGCGGACCGGATCATCAACGCGGTGGCCGCCGTCGAGCTGTACGGCGGCCCGGCGATCGTCGTCGACTTCGGTACGGCGACCACGTTCGACGCGGTCTCCGCGCGCGGGGAGTACGTCGGCGGGGTCATCGCGCCCGGCATCGAGATCTCCGTCGAGGCGCTCGGCGTGAAGGGCGCGCAGCTGCGCAAGATCGAGGTGGCCCGGCCGCGCAGCGTGATCGGCAAGAACACCGTCGAGGCCATGCAGGCCGGCATCGTGTACGGCTTCGCCGGGCAGGTCGACGGGGTCGTCAGCCGCATGGCGCGGGAGCTGGCGGACGACCCGGACGACGTGACGGTGATCGCGACGGGCGGGCTCGCGCCGATGGTGCTGGGGGAGTCCTCGGTGATCGACGAGCACCAGCCGTGGCTGACGCTGATCGGACTGCGGCTGGTGTACGAGCGCAACGTGGCCCGGCTCTGAGGCGACCGGCATGACCCCGGTCGGGGGAACCGGGAGCGACACGCGGCGAACCAATATGCCAGGTTCGTCACTTTTGTCCGATTAGCGGTAGCGTCGCCGCATGCCCACGCCATACGGATCCCGCGGCGGCATGGCGTTCGGCGTGGAGGAGCTCCATGTGCTCCGCCGCGCCCTCGCCCTCGCCCTTCACCCCGGCCAGACGTCCGCCGAGGACGTCCAGGACTGCTTCCGGCTCGCCGAGGCGCTCGACGAGGCCATGCGCGAGGGAGCGAGACTGCGCGCATTCCTGGTGGCCGACCTCGGCCGGTACCGGGCCGCCCTGCCGGGCACCGCCGCCGGCTATCTCGCCCTCCTGGAGGAGGCACTGGCGGCCGGGCACCGGCCGACGCCGGACGATCTCGCGGCGCTGCGGGCGCTGCGCGGGAACCCGGTGGCGGCCGCGCTGCTGGACCGCTGCCAGTCGCTGGCCGAGCAGGACGTACGCGCCCGGTTCGCGCAGGGTGCGCGCAAGGTGCCGGCGCCCGCCGTACCGCCCTCCAGGACCCGCCTGACGGCCCTTCCGGGCGGTGGGGGAGTGCCCGGGGTCCGGCAGGCCGCGGAACAGGCCGGAGAGCCGCAGCAGCCGGCCCAGAGGCCTCCGCAGAAGCAGCCGGCGCCGAAGCCCGCGCCGGCGCCCGGGGAGCGGCCGGGCACGGAGCCTGCGGCGCCGAAGCGGCCCATTCCGACGCCGGGGGAGGTCTTCCCGCGCCGCAAGCCCACGCCCCCGGCGGCCCCCGCCGAACCCCGCCAGCTGGCGGCGGGCTGACCTACACCGGGGCCTGCGGGGGGTTCGCCGTCTTGGGTGGGCGGTGCGTCTTCGGGTGCGGGTGCGTCGGGGGGCACCCGGCCTCCGGCCGGGTCCTGGTTCCCACCCGCACCACCGTGCGGGAATCGTCGTCGGGTGCGGGTGGCCCCGGTGGGGCGGGTTCGCCGTCGGCGGGTGCGGGTGGTGCCCCGGTGGGGCGGGCTCGGCGTCGTCGGGTGCGGGTGGCCCCAGTGGGGCGGGCTCGTCGTCGTCGGGTCCGGGTGGTGCCCTGGTGGGGGCGAGGCTCGTCGTCGGGTGCGGGTGGTGCCAGGTAGGGGTGAGGCTCGTCGTCGGCGGGCGCGGGTGGTCGCCCTGGCGGGGGCGAGTCTCGGTGTCGGCGGGTGTGGGTGGTGCCCTGGTGGGGCGGGCTCGCCGTCGGCGGGTGCGGGGCGTTCTGGGGGCCTTCTTCGGTCAGAGCGGCACCCCGCGCGGGGTTTGCGCCCCCCGTACCTTTCGCCCGGTGCGCCGTGGCTACTCTGGTGGGCATGGACTACGTCTCCGCGCTCGTGCCCCCGGTCGTGATGGCCGTGTTCTTCATCGGTGTGGTCAGGGTGATCGTGAAGACCCAGGGCGGGGCCGCCAAGGCCAAGGAGGACGCGGCCGTCGACGCCGCCCTCGCGCGCGCGGAGAGCGCGCGACAGGCCTCCGCCGGCGGCGACGCCTGACCCGGCCGGTAAACGGGGTCCGGGCCCGACCGGTTCCCGTCCCCCTCTCCGCGCACCCCTGAGCCGTACGCCCTTTTTGTTCGCATTCACGGGTTGGGCGCACGTCCGGCACGCCGTGGACCGGTTCTCCCACTATTGTTCTGAGTTGTGCCTCGCCCATTGGGAGAACTCGAAGACGCGGTCATGACGCGGGTGTGGAAGTGGAACCGCCCGGTGACCGTTCGAGAAGTCCTGGAAGACCTCCAGCAGGAACGCTCCATCGCGTACACCACCGTGATGACCGTTTTGGACAATCTCCATCAGAAGGGCTGGGTGCGCCGCGAGGCTGAAGGACGTGCCTATCGATATGAGGCCGTCTCGACGCGAGCCGCCTACGCCGCCGCCCTCATGAACGACGCCTGGTCGCAGAGCGACAACCCGGCCGCCGCTCTCGTCGCCTTCTTCGGGATGATGAGCGACGAACAGCGTCAGGCCCTCAGGGACGCCGTACGCATCGTTCAGGGACCGGAAATCGCGGATGCCATCCGCGATCGCGGCCAGGAGAACCCCGAGCCCGGTGAGGAGAACCCCGACTCGGCACGGGGCGCCGACGGGCGATAGCGTCCGCCCATGTCTGCAGAGCGTCCCGAAGTCACCGCAAGGGCCATCACCGTCCGGCGTGCCCGGACCGGCGACGTCCCGGCCGTACGCCGCCTCCTCGACGCCTACGTCCGCGACCGCATCCTGCTCGACAAAGCCACGGTCACGCTTTACGAGGACATCCAGGAGTTCTGGGTCGCGGAACGCGACGACAACGCCGAGGTGGTCGGCTGCGGCGCGCTGCACGTCATGTGGGAGGACCTCGCGGAAGTCCGCACTCTCGCGGTGAAGCCCGGCCTCAAGGGCGCCGGCGTCGGCCATCAGTTGCTGGAGAAGTTGCTGCAGACCGCGCGCTGGCTCGGTGTTCGCCGCGTTTTCTGCCTGACCTTCGAAGTGGACTTCTTCGGCAAGCACGGCTTCGTGGAGATCGGGGAGACACCGGTCGACACCGATGTGTACGCGGAGCTGTTGCGTTCCTATGACGAGGGCGTCGCGGAGTTCCTGGGTCTCGAACGAGTGAAACCGAACACCTTGGGCAACAGCCGGATGCTTCTGCATCTGTGATCGTCATTGCCCGGTGCCCTATGTCCGAAACGCGTATGTTTCCGGGCGGGGGCGGCCCGCCGGTCCTCTACCGGTGCTCTCCCAGGGGTTTGTGTTTTTCCGGCAAAAGCGGTTTGCTTTCCGACGTACTGCAGTACTGCATATAACAGGGGCGGCGAAACGGCGGACGCCGCACACCCCCTGCTCCTCAACGTTATCGATGAAAGGAAATCCGGTGGCACAGAAGGTTCAGGTCCTTCTTGTCGACGACCTCGACGGCGGCGAGGCGGACGAGACCGTGACGTTCGCGCTGGACGGCAAGACGTACGAGATCGATCTCACGACCGCCAATGCGGACAAGCTGCGCAGCCTTCTCGACCCCTATGTGAAGGGCGGTCGTCGTACCGGTGGCCGTGCGTCGGGCGGGCGCGGAAAGGCCCGTGCCGCTTCCGGTGGCAACCAGGACACCGCGGCGATCCGCGCCTGGGCGAAGGAGAACGGTTACGAGGTCAACGACCGCGGTCGTGTTCCCGCGTCCATTCGCGAGGCCTACGAGAAGGCCAACGGCTGATCCCGCCGGCAGGCGGCCGGCGGCCCGGTGCGCGGGCGCCGCAGCCGGATCCGGTGGCACTGCGCTGCCACCGTGTCCAGCAGCCGTACGAGATCGGGGGCGCCCTGTCCGCGCCCCATGGCCGGCAGCGCCGGCAGCGAGGCCTCGACCTCGCCTCCAGCCCCAGGGGGCCGCATCCACACGGCGGCCCCCTGCAAGGTTTCCGCCCACGGACGAGCGGCACGAGCGGCTTCCGGCGGGGCCGGCGCCTCCATCGCCCCGCCCTCGCCCAGGGCCCGCAGGTCGAGGGTGACGGCGCTCCACTCCAGCCAGTCCAGCAGGCCCGGCAGCTCCTCCGCGCTGCCCGCGGCCACCAGCAGCCGCATCCGGTCGCCCTTGAGGGCCACCGGAGAGTCCGGCGCGAGATGCCGGAGCGCTGCCGCGCCCGCCTCGGCCGGCACGTCCAGGACGTCGAACCGCACCCCGGTGACCAGCCGCAGCGGCCGTCCGGGCACCGTCGCCCAGCCCAGATCGTTCTCGTACCAGTGCCGGGCCCGGGCCACGGGGCCGGCGGCGGGATCAAAGGCGCCGGGTGCGTCCGGATCGAGAGGGCGTCGGGGAAGGGGGACCGTTGAGGCTGTGGGGACCGAGCCGACCATGCCAAGTGCAACCGCCGAATCGGCCGGCAAGTTACGCTGGGTGCCCTCTTGATTGCACGCTGTGCTGGAAATGGGGGCGTGCGGGGGTACGGGGAGGCGCAAGGTTGTTCGCCCATAGCGGAGGGAACCGGTGCGCGCCGCATGGAGTGTCAGTGGCTGCGGGTAAGACATGCCTAGTGGGAGGGGGCGACGCGCAGGAGAGGCCGTCTCACGTTCGCCATCGGCGTAGTGGCGAGTGGGGTAACTGCCTGGCCTGCGGGAACATCGTCTCGCACCATCGGGTTGGAGCAGATGTCGGCGCACACGGTCAGGAGGCCATCGACGGTGTCGGCAGTTGGAATGAGCGGTCCCCGCTTGCGGGACTAAGCTGCGGAAGGACAGGGAGGGGAAGTTCCCCCCACTGCCTGACCGCTCTGAGGAGCGATTAACGATGTTCGAGAGGTTCACCGACCGCGCGCGGCGGGTTGTCGTCCTGGCTCAGGAAGAAGCCCGGATGCTCAACCACAACTACATCGGCACCGAGCACATCCTCCTGGGTCTCATCCACGAGGGTGAAGGTGTCGCCGCTAAGGCCCTGGAGAGCCTCGGCATTTCGCTTGAGGCGGTCCGCCAGCAGGTGGAGGAGATCATCGGCCAGGGCCAGCAGGCCCCGTCCGGGCACATCCCCTTCACCCCCCGTGCCAAGAAGGTCCTGGAGCTGTCGCTCCGAGAGGCTCTTCAGCTGGGCCACAACTACATCGGCACGGAGCACATCCTGCTCGGCCTGATCCGCGAGGGCGAGGGCGTCGCCGCCCAGGTCCTGGTCAAGCTGGGCGCAGACCTCAACCGGGTGCGGCAGCAGGTCATCCAGCTGCTCTCCGGCTACCAGGGCAAGGAGACCGCCACCGCCGGCGGCCCGGCCGAGGGCACCCCCTCGACCTCTCTCGTCCTGGACCAGTTCGGCCGGAACCTCACCCAGGCCGCCCGTGAGTCCAAGCTCGACCCGGTCATCGGGCGCGAGAAGGAGATCGAGCGGGTCATGCAGGTGCTGTCCCGCCGTACCAAGAACAACCCGGTGCTGATCGGTGAGCCCGGCGTCGGCAAGACCGCCGTCGTCGAGGGCCTCGCCCAGGCCATCGTCAAGGGCGAGGTGCCCGAGACGCTGAAGGACAAGCACCTCTACACGCTGGACCTCGGCGCCCTGGTCGCCGGCTCCCGCTACCGCGGTGACTTCGAGGAGCGCCTGAAGAAGGTGCTCAAGGAGATCCGCACCCGCGGCGACATCATCCTGTTCATCGACGAGCTGCACACGCTGGTCGGTGCGGGTGCCGCCGAGGGCGCCATCGACGCGGCTTCCATCCTGAAGCCGATGCTGGCCCGCGGCGAGCTGCAGACCATCGGTGCCACGACGCTGGACGAGTACCGCAAGCACCTGGAGAAGGACGCGGCCCTGGAGCGCCGCTTCCAGCCCATCCAGGTCGCCGAGCCGTCCCTGCCGCACACGATCGAGATCCTCAAGGGCCTGCGCGACCGCTACGAGGCGCACCACCGCGTCTCCATCACGGACGAGGCCCTGGTCCAGGCGGCCACCCTGGCCGACCGCTACATCTCCGACCGCTTCCTGCCGGACAAGGCGATCGACCTGATCGACGAGGCCGGCTCGCGGATGCGCATCCGCCGGATGACCGCTCCGCCGGACCTGCGTGAATTCGACGAGAAGATCGCCGCCGTCCGCCGGGACAAGGAGTCCGCGATCGACTCGCAGGACTTCGAGAAGGCCGCCTCCCTGCGCGACAAGGAGAAGCAGCTCCTGGCCGCCAAGGCCAAGCGGGAGAAGGAGTGGAAGGCCGGCGACATGGACGTCGTCGCCGAGGTCGACGGCGAGCTGATCGCCGAGGTCCTCGCCACGGCCACCGGCATCCCGGTCTTCAAGCTGACCGAGGAGGAGTCCAGCCGCCTGCTCCGCATGGAGGAGGAGCTGCACAAGCGGGTCATCGGCCAGGTCGACGCCGTCAAGGCGCTGTCGAAGGCGATCCGCCGTACGCGTGCGGGCCTGAAGGACCCGAAGCGTCCGGGTGGTTCGTTCATCTTCGCCGGCCCGTCCGGTGTCGGTAAGACCGAGCTGTCCAAGGCGCTCGCGGAGTTCCTCTTCGGTGACGAGGACGCGCTGATCTCCCTCGACATGTCGGAGTTCAGCGAGAAGCACACGGTCTCGCGTCTCTTCGGTTCGCCCCCCGGCTACGTGGGCTACGAAGAGGGCGGCCAGCTGACCGAGAAGGTGCGCCGCAAGCCGTTCTCCGTCGTCCTGTTCGACGAGGTCGAGAAGGCCCACCCGGACATCTTCAACTCGCTGCTGCAGATCCTGGAGGACGGTCGCCTGACCGACTCCCAGGGCCGGGTCGTGGACTTCAAGAACACGGTCATCATCATGACGACCAACCTCGGCACCCGGGACATCTCCAAGGGCTTCAACCTCGGCTTCGCCGCCGCGGGTGACACGAAGACCAACTACGAGCGCATGAAGAACAAGGTGTCGGACGAGCTCAAGCAGCACTTCCGCCCCGAGTTCCTCAACCGCGTCGACGACGTGGTGGTCTTCCCGCAGCTGACCCAGTCCGACATCCTGCGGATCGTCGACCTGATGATCAGCAAGGTGGACGAGCGCCTGAAGGACCGGGACATGGGCATCGAGCTCTCCCAGTCCGCCAAGGAGCTGCTGGCCAAGAAGGGTTACGACCCGGTGCTGGGCGCCCGGCCGCTGCGCCGCACGATCCAGCGCGAGGTCGAGGACACGCTGTCGGAGAAGATCCTCTTCGGCGAGCTGCGCCCCGGTCACATCGTGGTCGTGGACACCGAGGGCGAGGGCGAGGCCCAGAAGTTCACCTTCCGCGGTGAGGAGAAGTCGGCGCTGCCCGACGTCCCGCCGATCGAGCAGGCGGCCGGCGGCGCCGGACCGAACCTGAGCAAGGAGGCGTAAGCCTCCCGGCGAGAGCCGAACCCCCAAAGGGGCCGGTGCCTTCGGGCGCCGGCCCCTTTCGGTGTGTATGCGGCGGCTCCTCAGAAGGCGTAGGGACGAGAGGACGGTACGACGACGTCGGCGTCCGGGAACTGGTGCGCGTAGGTGGCTGCGTCGCAGGAGACGGACTGCTGCCTCGGGTACAGCCGGACGGTGCGGACGTTCGGGCCTGACCAGTGGGCCGACCAGGGTGGACGCCAGTTTGCCGCCGAGTACCGCGGGCTCCATCCGCCACCCCGTGAGTTGCGCGAACGGATGGAGCCTAACGGGCGCCTACGACAACTGGCCGTCGTAGTCCGGGAGTTTGAAGGTCTTCTCCGCGTGGCCGCCGGAAAGGTCGGTGGCGCTGTTGCCGATGTTCGCGATGATCGTGTAGCCGTGGTTCTCGATGTCGACGCGCTGGGCGGTCTTGTAGGCGGCGACGTCCTTGAACAGGTCGAACAGGCCGCGGACGTAGAGGCCGGAGACGTCGTAGCCGTCGTGTTCGAGGTTGTACTCGGTGGGCAGGTAGATGATGCCCGGCCGGGCGGTGACGAAGAACAGCGAGACGCCGTGCTCCTGGGCGTAGCGCGCCACGTTCAGGACGGGCTTGTTGGCCGGCTGCGGGTAGCTGAAGCCGAAGTCGGTCTCCAGCGTGGTGTTGTCGATGTCGAAGACGATCGCCTGCTTCTCGCCCGGCCCGGCCTCGGCGATGCGTTCCTTCAGGTACGGCAGGGCCTGGTCCATCACCGTCTGGCAGTCCTTCTGCCAGGTGGCGTAGTCGACCTTCGTGGAGGTGCTCGTGGCCGGTGCCGTGCCGTCCGCCGCCTGGGCCGGGGCGGCCAGGGCGGCCAGAGCGGCCACGGAGACGGCGGTTGCGCAGATGCGGGGCGCCCAGGGGCGTCTGGTCATCGGTGGGGGTCCTCTCACGTCCGTACGCGCGATCCGTACGCGTCCTGAAATGTCAGGGGCATGATCTGAGGTGCGAGTGGCGCGAGGGGAACCGTAGGGTTACTGCACGGTAGGTGACCAGAGGCGTGCGTCACATTTCGGCGCGGGCGTGGCCGCGAGCGCCGCCGGACGCCGGCCTACCCCTTGCCGCGGGCGTGTTCGTGTGCCTGGGTGACCAGGTCCATGGCGACCTCGAGAACGGCCTCCCGCACCTTCTCGGGGTCGCGTTCCAGGTCGTGCATCACGAACATCCCGGCGTGCAGGGTGAACATCGCGCTGACCGAGCGCACCTGGTCGACGAGGTCGGCCTCCGGGTCGATGAGGATGTCCCGCAGACCGCGCATCCGGTCCTTGAAGGTGTCGCCGATGCGCAGTTCCCGTACCGTCGCCTGGTTCTCCTGCATGAAGCGGAACAGCGGCTCGGCGGCGGCCAGGGCCGCGCTGTAGCGCCGTACGATCTCCTGCTTAGTCTCCAGGTTGTGCGGCTGGCTGCGGCCCCACTCGATCAGGTCCTCGATCGGCTGCGTCAGGTCCTCGAAGACGCTGACGATGATCTCTTCCTTCGTCTTGAAGTGGTAGTACAGGGCCGCCTTCGTCACGTCGAGATGCTCGGCGATCTCGCGCAGAGAGGTCTTCTCGTAGCCCTGCTCCGCGAAGAGTTCGAGCGCGATGTCCTGGATGCGCTGGCGGGTGTTGCCGCGGCGCTGTTGCTTGGTGCCGTCCATGGTGCCGCCCATCCTCGTACTCCTCGCGCTTCCGCGGAAACTTACTTGACGCCCGGCTAGTTACGGGGCTACCTTCCCAGTGTAATGAACTAGCCGGGCGGCAAGTAAGTAGCTGCTGCAGGGGGAGTGAGAAGAGATGGCGGACACAGTAGAAAACGTCACGGAGGGTAAACCGCCCAGAAGCGTGCGGGTGGTCCTGCTCGCGCTCATGATCGCGATGATGCTCGCGATGCTGGACAACATGATCGTGGGCACGGCGATGCCGACGATCGTGGGCGAGCTGGGCGGCCTGGAGCACCTGTCCTGGGTGGTCACCGGCTACACCCTGGCCACCGCGGCCTCGACCCCGATCTGGGGCAAGATCGGCGACATGTACGGGCGCAAGGGCGCCTTCCTCAGCTCGATCGTGCTGTTCCTGATCGGCTCGGCGCTCAGCGGCATGGCCCAGAACATGGACCAGCTGATCGGCTTCCGGGCCGTGCAGGGCCTCGGCGCCGGCGGTCTGATGGTCGGCGTCATGGCGATCATCGGCGACCTGATACCGCCGCGGGAGCGCGGCAAGTACACCGGCATGATGGCCGGCGTGATGGCGCTGGCGATGATCGGCGGCCCGCTGGTCGGCGGCACCATCACCGACAACTGGGGCTGGCGCTGGTCCTTCTACATCAACCTGCCGCTCGGCGCCGTCGCCCTGGCGCTGGTCAGCGCCGTGCTGCACCTGCCCAGGAAGCGGTCGCAGGCGCGCATCGACTACCTGGGCGTCGCGCTGCTGACCGTCGGCATCACCGCGATCGTGCTGGTCACCACCTGGGGCGGCACCGAGTACGCCTGGACCTCCGCGCGGATCATGGAGCTGATCGCCCTCGGCGTCGTCGCCCTGATCGGCTTCGTGTGGTGGCAGACCAAGGCCGTCGAGCCCGTTCTGCCGCTGCACATGTTCAAGAGCCGCAACTTCACCCTGATGTCCCTCATCGGCTTCATCACCGGCTTCGTGATGTTCGGCGCCACGCTCTACCTGCCGCTGTACCAGCAGTCGGTGCAGGGCGCCTCGGCGACCAACTCCGGTCTGCTGCTCCTGCCGATGCTCGGCGCGATGCTCGTGACCTCGATGGTCGCGGGCCGGGTCACCACCAACAGCGGCCGCTACAAGGTCTTCCCGATCGTCGGCGGTGCCCTGATGATCGTCGGGCTGTATCTGCTGTCGCTGATGGACACGGACACGACCCGGCTGACCTCCGGCGTCTACATGGCCGTGCTGGGCCTGGGCATGGGCTGCCTGATGCAGATCACCATGCTGGTCGCGCAGAACAGCGTGGAGATGAAGGACATGGGCGTCGCGTCCTCGTCCACCACCCTGTTCCGTACGCTCGGCTCCTCCTTCGGCGTGGCCATCATGGGCGCGCTGTTCAACGACCGCGTCAAGCACGTGATGGCCGAGCGGGCCGGCGCCCTGGGCAAGGGTGTCACCGAGAAGTCCGCGCAGCTGGACGCGAAGAGCCTGGCCAAGCTGCCCGCCGTGGCGCGGGAGGCCTACCAGCACGCGGTGTCCTCCGGCACGCACTCGGCGTTCCTGCTGGGCGCGGTGATCGCGGTGATCGTGCTCGTCGCGGCGCTGTTCGTGAAGGAGGTTCCGCTGCGGACCGGCAAGCCGTCGGCGGAGAGCGGCGAGGACGTGGCTCCGGTGCAGGTCGCCGAGCCCGTGTGAGGCTCGTCTGAGACGAAGACCCCGGTCGGTGTCCGCCCCGGGGTCTTCTTCCTTTCATGGCGTTCCCGCCGGCCGGCGCCGTTGTCAGTGCCCCGTGCCACCATCGGCTGCATGGACAAGCTGCGCCGTATGCGTCTGGCCAAGGACGCCATGGACCGGGACTGGGCGGACCCCGGTCTCGACCTGGACGCCGTGGCGGCCCGCGCCGGGTACTCGCGGTTCCACTTCCTGCGCGCCTTCAAGGACGTCTACGGCGAGACGCCGGGCCGGTATCTGACCCACCGGCGGATCGAGCGGGCCGAGGAGATGCTGCGCAGCGCCGACCTCACCGTGACCGAGATCTGCACCCTGGTCGGCTTCAGCAGCCTCGGCACGTTCTCCGCCCGCTTCAAGGCCCGCACCGGACTCACCCCCAGCGAGTACCGCGCACGGCACGTGGGGCGCGGCGCCGCCCTGATACCCGGGTGCTACGCCATGCTCTGGGCCGGCGGATTCAGCACCGCAAGATCGGAGAAGCGCTCCGGGCCCGGCCCTGCCTACGGTGGCGAAGGGCTGTCCGCCGGCGCGGACGGCACCGCCAGCGCGGACGGCACCACCAGCGCCGTCAGCACCACCGGCAGAAGGGCCGAACCATGATCAAGGGGCTTGCCATCACCACCGTCTGGGTCCTCGACCAGGACCGGGCCAAGGACTTCTACACCGGGAAACTCGGCCTCGAGGTCCGTACGGACATGACCATGGGCGAGGGCGGCGCGCGCTGGCTGACCGTCGGCGCCCCCGGCCAGCCCGACGTGGAGCTGACCCTCATGGTGCCGGGGCCGCCGGCGATGGACCCCGAGTCCGCCGAGATGCTGAAGAAGCTCGTCGCGAAGGGCGCGCTGGGCGCCGGCGTGCTCGTGACGGACGACATCCACGGGGACTACAAGAAGCTCAAGGAGCGCGGGGTCGAGTTCCTCCAGGAACCCCAGGAGCGCCCCTACGGCACGGAAGCCTTGTTCCGCGACGACTCCGGCAACTGGTTCTCGTTCACACAGCGACGGAAAGAGGGGCTGGACCTGGAGCGGGACTGGGCGTACTGAGCCGGGGCCGCGGGCCCGCCTGGCGGGGATGGGGGCGAGGGCGCCTGACGCATGCCGGGCGCGCAACCGCCCGACGGGTTCGGGGCGCGTGCCCGGCCGCCGGGTGACGGGGGCGCGGGCGCCTAGTCGGCTCGTTCAGCGGGCGTGCTGGGCCCGGTCGGCCGGGATTTCCGGGGCATCTCCCGCGTGTTGGGCGTGCACCAGCCTGGCGGGCCTGGGCGGGAGCGCCTGCATGGCGGCCCTGGGCGCGGGCCCGGGCGGCCGGGATTTCCGGGGCCTCTCCCGCGTGTTGGGCGCTCACCGGCCTGGCGGGCCGGGTGGGAGCGCCTGCGTGGCGGGTCCTGGGCGCGGAGCCCGTGTGACGGGTACCGAGCCGCCCCTCGCCGCCGTACGGTCCCCAGCCCGCCCCCTCCGCGGCTTGGCGTCGCTCAGCGCTCGTCGCGGTACGGTCCCAGGGCGTGTGCCTCCGTTTGGCGGCTTGGCCTCGCTCAGCGCTCGTTGCGGTACGGTCCCAAGGCGTGGCCCCGTTCCGGTGGCTTGGCGCCGCTCAGCGCTCGTCGCGGTACGGTCCCAGGGCGCGCTCCCCTCCGCGGCTTGGCGTCGATCAGCGCTCGTCGCGGTACGGTCCCAAGGCGCGCCCCCGTCCGCGGCTCGGCGTCGATCAGCGCCCCCGCCCGGTGCCCGTCAGCGGCCCGTCGCCAGGGTTGCCCCGCCCGTGGCCTCCAGGACCACGCCTGTCATGAAGCCGTTCGTCGCGAGCATGTGGATCGCGCGGGCGATGTCCTCGGGGCGGCCGACGCGGCCGACCGGGGTGATGGCCGCGAAGCCGTCGAAGAGGGACTGGCGCTGTTCGGCCGGGACGCCGTTCCACCAGGGGGTGTCGACGACGCCGGGGGAGACGGCGTTGACCCGCAGCGGCGCCAGTTCCACCGCGAGCGGCGGGACCATCGCCTCCAGCGCGCCGTTGATCGCGGCGAGGCCCGCCGTGCCGGGCAGGGCGGCGCGGGCGGAGGCGGCGGTCACCAGGGTCACCGATCCGTCGCGGCGCAGCGCCGGCAGGGCGGCCTGGAGCACCTGGACGTGCGGCCAGAACTTGGCGTCGAAGCCCTCCGCCAGCTCGGCGAGGTCCAGTTGGGCGAAGGGGCCGCCGCCCTTGGCGCCGCTGAGCGCGACGACCAGGTGATCGACGGGCCCGGACTGCGTGAAGAAGGCGTCCACCGCGGCGCGGTCCGCGCCGTCCAGCCGGTACGCCGAGACCTTGCCGCCGATCCGGTCCGCCGCGGCGTCGAGGCGGCCCTGGTCGCGGCCGGTGATGATCACTTCCGCGCCGTCCGCCGTGAAGAACGCGGCGGCGGCCTCACCGATGCCGGAGCTGCCGCCCATCACGACGACGCGCTGTCCGGCGAGGTGGTGCACAGAGCTGTTCGCAGTGCTCATGAGAGGGCTCCCCCAGGAATCGAAGCGGATCACCGGATCCCGGCGCCCTTCTCCGGAGAGCTTGTCGAGAACGCCGGTCTCGTTAAAGTGTTACCGAGACCGTCAGTCTCGTCAAGCGTGTTCGGGGCGCCGCCACGCCTCGGAGAGGATGGGCCCGTGCACGACAGCAACGAACCCCGCCCGCACACCGGGCGCCGCCGCAACGAGGCCGCGCGCCGGGCCATCCTGACCGCCGCGCTGGACCTGCTCGCCGACGCCGACGGCGCCCCGGTGACCGTGGAGACCATCGCGCGCGCGGCCGGCGTCGGAAAGCAGACCCTGTACCGCTGGTGGCCCTCCAAGGGCGCCGTCCTGCTGGACGCGCTCCTCGACCGCGCCGCCCAGGACGTGCCGGCGCCGGACACGGGCAGCCTCGGGGCGGATCTGCGGGAGCTGGCCGTCGCCACGTTCGAGGCGGCCCAGCGGGCGCCGTCCGGGCCTGCCCTGCGGACCCTGGTCCGGGAGGCGGCGCGGGATGCGCATCTGGCCGAGCTGATGCGGGAGTTCACGCAGTCGCGCCGGGCGGCGGTGCGCGCGGTGCTCGAACGCGGCCGCGAGCGCGGCGAGTTGGCCGCCGACCGGGACCTCGACCTGCTGGTCGACCAGTTCTACGGGGTCTTCTGGTACCGCTTCCTGCTGGGGCACGCTCCGCTGGACGCGGCCGCCGCCGAGCGGCTCACCGAGTCGCTGCTCCGCTGAGGGCCTGCCCAAGTGCCGTATGCCGGGCGGCCGGCCGGCCTCAGGCGGTGCCCCCCGGCAGGGGCAGCACCGGATAGCTGCCCGTCGCCGTAGGGGCGTGCTCGGGAAGCCACAGCACCGCCACCGCGCCCTCCGCCGGGACGCCGGGCGGGGCCCCGACGGGGCGTACGTTGCGGAAGGTCAGGCGGGCGCCGAGGACGCGGGCCTGGCCCGCCGCGATGGTCAGGCCCAGCCCGTGGCCCGTACCGGCGCGGTCCTTGCTGCCCGTGCGGAAGCGGCTCGGGCCCTCGGCGAGCAGTTCCTCGGGGAAACCGGGACCGTGGTCGCGGACCCGGATCACCCGGCCCTCGACGGTCACCTCGATCGGCGGCCTGCCGTGCCGGGCGGCATTGGCGAGCAGGTTGAACAGCACCCGCTCCAGCCGGCGGGGGTCGGTGGTGACCTCCGACTCGTGCACCACCCGCACGGCGATGTCCGGGTCCTTGGCCGCCACCCGGCGGGCCACGAACTCGCCGAGCATGATGTCCTGCAGCTCGGCCCGCTCCGAGGCGCCGTCCAGGCGGGCCACCTCCAGGACGTCCTCGACCAGCGTGCGCATCGCCTTCGCCCGGTCCAGGACGAGTTCGGTCGGGCGGCCCGGCGGCAGCAGTTCGGCGGCCGTGAGCAGGCCCGTCACCGGGGTGCGCAGCTCGTGCGCGATGTCGGCGGTGACCCGCCGCTCGGCCTCCAGGCGCTGCCGCAGCGCGTCCGCCATGGCGTCCACCGCGCGCGCGAGATCGTCGGTCTCGTCCCGTACGACCCCGCCTATGGCCTCGCGCACCCGCACGTCGGTCTCGCCCCTGGCGACCCGGTTCGCGGCGGCCGCAGCCTTGCGCAGCCGCCGGGACAGCTGCCCGCCGATCAGCACCCCGAGGGCGCTGCCGCAGAACACGACCGCGACCGAGCCGATGACCAGCGCCTGGTCGAGGTCCTTCATCACGTCGGTGGAACGGTCCGGCATATGGCTGTGCAGGGACAGCACGTGCCCGTCCTTGGTCGGCACGGCCGCCCAGATGTCCGGCGCGCGGCCGTGGTCGATGACGTCGCTGGCCTTGCGGCCCTCCTCGACCTTCTCGCGCAGCGCGTCCGGCAGTTGGGGGTCGTCGACCTTGATGTTGGGGAAGTTCGGCCGCCGGCTCAGCTCGTAGTTGCGCTGCGCGATCTGGACGCGCTGGTTGGCCAGGTCGCGCGCGTTGTCGAGCATCGAGACCCGGGCCGCGTTGTGCACGACCAGGCTGAGCGCTATCGCCACCAGGCCCGCCACCAGCGCGATCGCCGCGCTGAGCTTCCACCTGAGCCCGGTGTGCAGGCCCGCCCGCTCCATCCGCCGGACCGGGTACCGAAGGATCCCCCGCATGCCGCCCCGCTCAGGCCTTCAGCTTGTAGCCGAAGCCGCGGACCGTCTCGATCCGGTCCTGGCCGATCTTCTGGCGCAGCCGCTGCACATGCACGTCGACGACCCGGGTGTCACCGCCCCAGCCGTAGTCCCACACCCGCTCCAGCAGCTTGTCGCGGGAGAGCACGGTGCCCGGCGCCGCGGAGAACTCCAGCAGCAGCCGCATCTCGGTGGGCGTGAGCGCGACCGGCTGCCCGGCCCGGCGCACCTCCATGCCCTCGGTGTCGACCTGAAGGTCGCCGAAGGTGAGCACACCGCCGGTCACCGGGTCCTCGGCGGACTCGCCCCGGTCGTTGCCGCCGGCGTGCCCGAAGCGGCGCAGCACCGCCCGGATCCGCGCGACCAGCACGGCGCCGTCGAACGGCTTGGTCACATAGTCGTCGGCGCCTGCCTCCAGACCGAGGACGACGTCGATGGAGTCGGCGCGCGCCGACAGCATGATCACCGGCACGGTGGACTCGTCCCGGATACGACGGCACAGGCTGACGCCGTCCAGGCCCGGCACCATGACGTCCAGCAGGGCGATGTCGGGGCGGTTCGCCCGGAACGCCTCCAGGCCCGACAGGCCGTCGGGCATGGCGGTGACCGCGAAGCCGTCCCGCTCCAGGGCGAGCTGGGTGGCCTCGCGGATGACGTCGTCGTCCTCGACGAACAGGACGTGGGTCTGGTCTGCCATCCCGGTGCTCTCAAGTCCTCGTGTCTGTGGGGGGTCAGTTGTCCGTGGTGGCCGCCGCGTCGCCGCCGGTCTTGCTGTAGTCGGTCTCGTGCCGGTTGATCTCGGTGAACCGGCCCGCCTTCCACCGGTAGGTGATCACCGTCTCCTGGGACGGGTTCGACACCGGGTCGTCCGTCGCGTACACCTGCTTGGTCACGCTCAGGTCCGTGCCGTCGATCTCCGAGTAGACCGGCGACTCCTCCGCCTTGAACACATTCTTGTACGCGCCCTCCACCCGCCGGTACACGTAGGTGCCGATGCCCACCCAGTCACCGCAGGTCGACACGTTGACGAGGACGTCGTTGACGGATCCGCCGGTCAGATAGCCGTAGGTGACGTCGACCGGGTAGTCGCCGCCGCTGCACGGCTTCAGGTCACGTTTCACCGCGGCGGAGACCACCGGGTCCTTCCTGAGCAGCGAGACCGCGTCCACGCGCCGGAAGCCGCCGGACGGGCTCGGCGAGGGTGAGTCGACGACTCCCGCGACCGCCGAGGCGTGCGCCGGCCCCTCGTCGCGGGTGCCGGTGCCCCCCGTCCCGCACGCGGCGAGGAAAAGGGCGACGGCGGCGAGCACGGCCCCCGCCGCGATCACCGCCTGTGCACTGCCCCGGACCCGTTCGGATCCGGACCCGGTCAGGCCGCGCAACGCTCCTGCTCCTCACGCTCCAGCGCGCGTGCGTCCAGATCGCGGGCCTCCAGCTCCTCGCGGAGCCGGGCGAGCGCCCGGTGCAGCGTGCTCTTGACCGTACCCGCCGACATGCCGAGGGCCGCGGCCGTCTCCTCCGTGGACATCTGCTCCCAGTGTCGCAGTACTACGACACTGCGCTGCTTGGGTGCCAGCACCTTCATGACGTCCATCAGCAGGGCGCGGTCGGCGTGCTGCTCGGTGGAGTCGTCCACGGACGCGTCGGGCAGCTGCTCGGTGGGGACCTCCTCCAGCTTGCGCGCCCGCCACCACTCCGTACGGGTGTTGATCATGACGCGGCGCAGATAGGCGTCGGCGAGCCGCTTGTCGGCGATGCCCTCCCAGCGGCCGTACGTCCGCACCAGCGCCGTCTGCAGCAGGTCCTGGGCGTCGACCGGGTCCGGGACCAGCCGGCGGGCGCTGCGCAGCAGCGCGTCCTGCCGGGTGCGGACGTACTCCTCGAACTCGAGCACCTCTCCCTGCGCCATGATCGACCGCCTCCGTTTCCCCGTTCACTCCGGCCCGTGCCTGGAGTGCTGCGTACCTTCCCCGTGTCCGGTGGTCTGCCGGGCACGGAATGAAGGTAGGGAGCGGTTGTCACGGCGTTGTCCGCTCCAGCCTGCGGCTGGCAATCGGCTGTCCGTCGGTTGTGTAACAGCCGTAGGAACGGGGTAAAGGGACGACCCGTTATGTCCCGTTCCATTGGTCTTTGTCGGGCGAAAGGGGCCGTAACGAAGCCGCCGGGGCTGTGACTTGGCTGTGCGTCAGCTGAGCGGCAGCCGGTACAGGCCGCCCGGCAGCGGCTCCACCAGGCCGTCCGTGACGAGCCCGTCGAGCGCCCGGGCGCGCTGCACCGGCTCGTGCCACACCCGGTCCAGCACCGCCTGCGGCACCGGCGCGTGCGCCTCCCGCAGCACCGCCAGCAGCTTGCCGCGCACCTGCCGGTCCGTGCCGGCGTACGTCTGCCCGCGGCGCGGCGGCCCGGCGTGCTCCGGCTTGCCGGCCAGCCGCCAGGCGCACTGCGCGGCGATCGGGCACCGCGCGCACCCCTCGTTCTTCGCCGTGCACACCAGCGCGCCCAGCTCCATGGAGGCCGCCGCCCAGCGCGCGGCCGTCTTCTCGTCCTCGGGCAGCAGCTCGCGGGCGAGCCTGCGCTCGGCGGCCGTCGTCGCGTTCGGCGGGTACTGCACCCCCGTCACCGCCCGCGCGAGCACCCGGCGCACGTTCGTGTCCAGCACCGGATGCCGCTGCCCGTAGGCGAACGAGGCCACCGCGGCGGCCGTGTACTCGCCGATCCCGGGCAGCGCCAGCAGCTGCGCGTGCTCCGTCGGCACGTCCCCGCCGTGCCGTTCCGTTATGGCGACCGCGGCGCCGTGCAGCCTCAGCGCCCGGCGCGGATAGCCGAGCCGGCCCCAGGCGCGCACCGCCTCGCCGGGCGCCTCCTTCGCCAGGTCGGCGGGGCGCGGCCAGCGGGCCAGCCACTCCTCGTACACCGGCAGCACCCGGTTGACCGGGGTCTGCTGGAGCATGAACTCGCTGACCATCACACCCCACGGGCCCGCCTCCGGGCGGCGCCAGGGGAGGTCGCGGGCGTGGGCGTCGAACCAGGCGATCACGGGGGTGTGCAGCTTCTCAGTCATGGCCTTCCGATCCTGCCACGGGTCGGCACCCAGGGAGGGTGACGGCACGGTCACTCAGCGTGCCGAACGGTGAAGATCCTTGGCCGTTACGGCAGTTGCCGGGATGATGATCCGGAAAAGTTGACGCTCGCGCGGCGGGTGACGCAAGCGAGCACGGCGATCTCTCGTACAGTTTGCGCCGTGGGATCTCTGCGCAATCCGGTCGGGCCGCTTCCCTCCTCCATCTACTGGCGAAGGAGGGTCGTACTGCTGTCGGTGATCGCCCTGTTGGCGCTGCTGATCACCTGGATCGTCACCGCCGGCGGTGGCGGGGGCGGCAAGAACAACGCCGGCGGATCCGACGGCAAGAATCCCGCGCACACCATCACCCCGGGGCCGTCCTCGTCCGGACCCGCGATCAGCCAACACCCCGGCGGCCGCGACGACTCGGGCGGCGCCGGCACCGGCGGGAGCGGCTCCGGCTCGGCCGGCGGCAGCGGTTCGGACGACGGCTCCACCGGGTCCTCCGGGTCCGGGTCCGGTGGCGGCTCGGGCACGGGTTCCGGCGGCGGCGCCGTCGGTACGGGCGACACGATCCCGGCATCGTCCACGCTGCCCGACTGCACCGCCTCCGCGGTGACGCTGAGCCTGCGCAGCCTGCACAACTCCTACTCGCCGGACCAGACGCCGACCTTCGAACTCACCGCGAAGAACAGCTCGTCCGCCGACTGCAAGGTCGATCTCGGGCCGAAGAACGCGGTGTTGACCATCACGCCGACGAGCGGCAAGACGTTCTGGTCGTCGGCCGACTGCCCCAAGGGCGCGGGCAGCCTGGTGTTCCGGGTGCCGGCCGGGCAGAGCATCACCTACACGGTGCAGTGGGACCGCAAGCCGAGCGCCCCCCAGTGCGCGACGCCCGCGGCGGGCTCGGCGAAGCCGGACACGTACCTGCTGGAGGCGAAGGCACCGGGATTCGGAACGGTGCACACGTCGTTCGTGCTGTCGGCGGACTGAGGGCTGAGGCTGAGGCGCCCCAAAAGGGGCGCGGGGAACTGCGCGAACAACCACCACGGCCCCGCAGTCGCCCGTGGACGCACGCCACCCGGCCCAGCAGGCGCCCGGCGCCCTGTCAGACGTACCGCTCCAAGATGGACGACTCGGCCAGACGCGACAAACCTTCGCGCACGCTCCTCGCCCGCGCCTCGCCCACGCCGTCCACCGTCTGCAGGTCGTCCACACTCGCGGCGAGCAGCTTCTGCAGGCCGCCGAAGTGCTCCACCAGCCGGTCGATGATCGCGCCGGGCAGCCGCGGAACCTTGGCCAGCAGCCGGAAGCCCCGCGGGGACACCGCGGAGTCGAGCGTCTCGGGCGAGCCGGTGTAGCCCAGCGCCCGCGCCACCGTGCCGAGTTCGATCAGCTCCGCGTGGGTCAGCGCGTCCAGCTCGGACAGGGCCTCCTCGACCGTGCGGGAGCGCTTGGCCGTCGGCTCGGGGACGTAGTCCCGGACGACCAGCTCGCGGTCCGGCTCGACCCCGGCGATCAACTCCTCCAGCTGAAGCGCGAGAAGACGCCCGTCGGTGCCCAGCTCGACCACGTACTCGGCGATTTCGGTGGCGATGCGGCGGACCATCTCCAGGCGCTGCGCGACGGCGGACACGTCCCGCACCGTCACCAGGTCCTCGATCTCCAGCGCGGAGAGGGTGCCGGCCACCTCGTCCAGCCGCAGCTTGTACCGCTCCAGCGTGGCCAGCGCCTGGTTCGCGCGGGACAGGATCGCCGCCGAGTCCTCCAGGACGCGGCGCTGACCGTCGACGTACAGGGCGATCAGGCGCATCGACTGGGAGACCGAGACCACCGGGAAGCCGACCTGCTTGCTCACCCGGTCCGCCGTACGGTGCCGGGTGCCCGTCTCCTCCGTGGGGATCGTCGGGTCCGGCACCAGCTGGACACCGGCCCGCAGGATCTTCGACAGGTCCGACGACAGCACGATGCCGCCGTCCAGCTTGCACAGCTCCCGCAGCCGGGTCGCGGTGAACTCCACGTCCAGCACGAACCCGCCCGTGCACATCGCCTCGACCGTCTTGTCGGAGCCGAGGACGATCAGCCCGCCGGTGTTGCCGCGCAGCACGCGCTCCAGGCCGTCCCGCAGGGCCGTACCAGGAGCCACAGCGCTCAGCGAGGCGCGCATCAGGCCATCGGAACCGGCACTCCCACCGATTTTTCCGGGAGCTGCTGCCCGGTCGTTGGCTGCCACTGCACTCCTCCGGTCGCAGGTTCTGACGCGCCCCCGTGACCCGCACGCGGTTCGTACGGACGGGCGAGACCAGGGCAAAGTCTACCGGCGGTCCTCCGCCTCCCGTGGGGCCTCTCGGCGACGGGAGCGCGGCAGCACCCGCAGGGCGTCCCCCATGTCGGCGACTTCCAGGACCTTCATGCCGGGCGGCACCTTGCCCGGATCGGTCGGCACGAGCGCGTGCGTGAAGCCCAGCCGCTGCGCCTCGGCGAGCCTGCGCTGCACGCCCGTCACCCGTCTGACCTCGCCCGCGAGGCCCACCTCGCCGATCGCGACCAGGTTCTTCGGCAGCGGGGTGTCGCTGGCGGCGGAGGCCAGCGCGAGGGCGATCGCGAGGTCGGCGGCCGGCTCCGACAGCTTCACCCCGCCGACCGTCGCGGAGTAGATGTCCCGCTTGCCGAGCGCGCTGATCCGGCCGCGCTGCTCCAGGACGGCCAGCATCATCGACACACGCGAGGTCTCCAGGCCCGAGGTCGTCCGGCGCGGGGAGGGGATCTGGGAGTCCACGGTCAGCGCCTGCACCTCGGCCACCAGCGGGCGGCGGCCCTCCAGGGTCACGGTCAGGCACGTGCCCGGGACCGGCTCGTCACGGCGGGTCAGGAAGAGGCCGCTGGGGTCGGCGAGGCCGGTGATGCCCTCGTCGTGCAGCTCGAAGCAGCCGACCTCGTCCGTCGCCCCGTAGCGGTTCTTCACGCCGCGGACCAGGCGCAGGCGCGCGTGCCGGTCGCCCTCGAAGTGCAGGACGACGTCCACCAGGTGCTCCAGCAGGCGGGGGCCGGCGATCGCGCCGTCCTTCGTGACATGGCCCACAAGGAGAGTGGACATGCCCCGCTCCTTCGAGGCGCGGATCAGCGCGCCCGCCACCTCCCGCACCTGGGCCATGCCGCCCGGCGCGCCCTCGATCTGCGGGGAGGCGACCGTCTGCACCGAGTCGAGGATCAGCAGGGACGGCTTGACCTCGTCCAAGTGGCCGAGGACGGCGGACAGGTCGGTCTCCGCCGCCAGATACAGCTCCTCGTGCAGGGCGCCGATGCGGTCCGCGCGCATCCGCACCTGGCTCGCCGACTCCTCGCCGGTCACATAGAGGGTGCGGTGCTCGGCGCTCGCGGACTTGGCGGCCACGTCCAGCAGCAGCGTGGACTTGCCGACGCCGGGCTCGCCCGCGAGCAGCACGACCGCGCCGGGCACCAGGCCGCCGCCGAGCACCCGGTCCAGCTCGGGCACGCCGGTCGAGCGGGCGGTGGCCTGCCGGCCGTCGACCTGGCCGATGGGCAGCGCGGACGACGTCACCCGGCCCGGTGCCGTCGTACGGACCGCGGGCGCGCCGTACTCCTCGACCGTGCCCCAGGCCTGGCACTCGGGGCAGCGGCCGAGCCACTTGGCCGTCTGCCAGCCGCACTCGGTGCAGCGGTAGGACGGGCGGTCCTTGGTGGTCTTGGTACGGGCAGCCATGCGGAAACCGTAGCCCGCGGCACTGACAACGGGTCCCCGGGGCGTGTGTGGGTGAACGGGTATCGGCCATCACCCGCCGGGATCCGGCCGCGGAACACAGGGCTCCTGTCCCCTTATGAGGGATCGTTTCACCCGTACGAATTAAAAGAGCTCAAGCTTCAAGAAGGGGCCCGGCGCCGCCGCCTACGGTCGCACGGGTGATGAGCAGTAGTCCGGAGACCACCGTCCGCACCACCGGCGCGCACCGGGCGCGCGGGGAGGCGCGTGAAGCACGAGCGGCGCGGAAGGGGCGCGAAGAAGCAGAGGTGCGCGAGGCCGGCGAGAGGCGCGACCGAGCCGCCGCGCGCACCATCGCCCAGCGGCCGCCCGCGCGCTACGAGCCGTACCTGGACGGACTGTTCACCTACTGTCTGTCGGTGCTGTGCGACCACGACGCCGCCACGGCCGCCCTCGGCGACGTCCTCGCCCTGGCCGAACGGCGCGGACACCGCGCCCCGGAGAACGCCGGCGACCGCAGGGCCTGGCTGTACGCGCTGGCCCGCTGGGCGTGCCTGCGCAAGCTGGCCGAGGCCAAGCAGAAACGTCAGGCCACCCACGCGGCCGGCCGCCCCGCGGGTCCGCGCGAGACCCCCGAGCCGCCCGTCTCCGCCGAGGCCCAGGAGCGGCGCCGCCGCGAACTCGCCCTGCTGGCCTGGCCGGAGGCGGCCGGCACGACGCCCGAGCAGCGCGAGGCCCTGGAGCTGGCCGTCCGCCACCACCTGGCCGCGCACGAGGTCGCCGCCGTGCTCGGCATGGAACCGGCGGCCGCGCGCGAACTGCTCGCCTCCGCCGCCTGCGAGGTCGAGCGCACCCGCGCGGCCCTCGCCGTCGTGGAGACCGGCGGCTGCCCCGGCGTGGCCCATCTCACCGGTGACAGCGGTCTCGTCCTCAGCACGGCCCTGCGCCGCGAACTGGTCCGGCACGTCGACGACTGCCCGCGCTGCCGCCGCACCGCCGAGCGCGCCGTCCCCGGCCGCTGGCCCGGCGCCACGGTCACCCCCGCCGAACTGCCCGTCCTCGAAGCGCCCCGCGCGGACCTGCAGGTCGCGCTGGCACACCACGCACGCGCGCGTGGCGCGGCGGCACCCCGCTTCGACCGGCGCGGCTTCCCGATGGACCCCAAGGACCGCGCGGCCCGCCGCGACCGGCTACGCGCGCGTGCGGTGACGACGACGGTCGTCGCCACGGTCGTCGCCGCGCCGGTCCTGGCCCTGTGGGCCGCCTACCGGGGCGCGCCCACGGCGGACGGCAGCGGACCCTCTCCCACCGCGCGCGAGTCCCAGGGCCACGACGTCCTGCACAGCGACACGGCCGGCGGCTACGAGAACGCCGGGAACGCGAGCGTGAAGCCCGGCGTACGCGTCGGCAAGGACGGCAAATCGGACGTCTCCGTGGAGGTCGTCAGCGTCACCGGCGTGGGCGCGAAGGGCGCGGGGCACCTCGCGGTCGGCGCCGCGAACGACGGCGACACCACCCTGATCACCCTCACCGCGTCCGGCTCCGCCCCGGTCCGCTGGTCGGCGTCCACCTCGGCGCCCTGGCTGTACCTCAGCCAGTCCATGGGAACCCTCGACCCCGGCGACACGTTGACGATCAAGGTGTACGTCGACCACCTCCGCGAGCCCTCCGGCCCCTGGCACGCACAGGTGGCGATCTCCCCGGCCGGCACGGTGGTCACCATCGACGGCTACGGCACGGCCCCCACCCACCACCCGACCCCTCCACCAACGTCCTCCACGCCAACTCCGCCGAGCACCCCGCCCACGGACCCCCCGTCGACAACCCCGACCGACCCGACCCCGCCCCCCACCGACTCCCCGTCCCCCTCCGACCCGACCCCGACGCCGACACCGTCCACGCCGCCCTCATCGGGTGGCGGCAGCGACAGCGAGACACCGCGCCCGTCCGGGGAGTGAGGGGCCGGCTCTGGGGAAGGGGCGGGGGCGCGTGGAGACAGGCAGGGTCCTTGTCCGGCGCGGACCACCCGGGCCGGCCCGTGCCCACCCGGACCGGCCCGGTCTACGGCGTCGGGTCGGCCGGATGCGGCGCGACCAGCGGGAGCTGGGACGCCAGGCGCTGCTCGCAGAGTTCGGCCAGGCGGTCGTAGCCGGCCTTGCCCATCAGTTCGGTCAGTTCCGCGCGGTAGGAGACGTACACCGGCTCGCCCGCGCCGTGCGCCGACGTCGCCGAGGTGCACCACCAGTGCAGGTCGTGGCCGCCCGGGCCCCAGCCCCGGCGGTCGTACTCGCCGATCGAGATCTGCAGCACACGCGTGTCGTCGGGGCGGTCGATCCAGTCGTACGTCCGCCGGATCGGCAGCTGCCAGCACACGTCCGGCTTGGTCTCCAGCGGCTCCCGGCCCTCCCGCAGCGCGAGGATGTGGAGGGAGCAGCCCGCGCCGCCCGCGAACCCCGGCCGGTTCTGGAAGACGCACGAGCCCTCGAAGGGGCGGGTCTGCCGGGAGCCCTCGTCGTCCTCCGACACCCAGCCGTTCCGGGTCCCCTCGTCATGGTGCTGCCAGATCTCCGGCGTGAGCCGCGCCACGTGCTCGGCGACCCGCTTCTCGTCGTCCTCGTCGGAGAAGTGCGCGCCCAGCGAGCAGCACCCGTCGTCCGCGCGGCCCGCCTGGATGCCCTGGCAGCCGCTGCCGAAGATGCAGTTCCAGCGGGAGGTCAGCCATGTCAGATCACAGCGGAAGACCTGCTCGTCGTCCGCGGGATCCGGAAACTCCACCCAGGCACGCGCGAAGTCGAGCCCCTTCTCGTCGCTCACCAGCGGGGCCTCCGCGGACTCCGTGGACTTCCGGGACTTCGTGGACTTCGTGGACGACTTCTTCGACTCGGACGCCTTCGCCTGCGAAGAATCCTTCATTCCCTTGGAGGATTTGTGATCCTTCGCCTTTTTCGTCTTTGGCACCCGTCCAGGGTAAGTGGCCGGGCCCCGTTCCGGGGACCGCCGGCGGACGATCTGGCAGTAGCGTTCCGTACATGAGACTCGGTGTCCTGGACGTGGGTTCGAACACGGTGCATCTGCTGGTGGTGGACGCCCACCCCGGCGCGCGCCCGCTGCCCGCGCATTCGCACAAGGCCGAACTGCGGCTCGCCCAACTGCTCGACGACAGCGGTGCCATCGACGACACCGGCATCGAGAAGCTGGTCGCCGTCGTCCAGGACGCGCTCCAGGCCGCCGAGGACAAGGGCGTCGAGGACCTGGTGCCGTTCGCGACCTCCGCCGTCCGGGAGGCCACCAACGCCGACGACGTCCTCGCGCGCGTGGCCGACGAGACCGGCGTACGACTCCAGGTCCTCTCCGGCGCGGAGGAGGCCCGCCTCACCTTCCTCGCGGTCCGCCGCTGGTTCGGCTGGTCCGCCGGAAAGCTGCTGGTCCTGGACATCGGCGGCGGCTCCCTGGAGATCGCCTACGGCATGGACGAGGAGCCGGACACCGCCGTCTCGCTGCCGCTCGGCGCCGGCCGCCTGACCGCGGCGTGGCTGCCCGGCGACCCGCCGTCCCCCGAGGACGTACGCGCCCTGCGCCGCCACGTGCGTACGGAGATCGCCCGCACGGTCGGCGAATTCAGCCGCTTCGGCGCCCCCGACCATGTCGTCGCCACGTCCAAGACCTTCAAGCAGCTCGCCCGCATCGCCGGCGCCGCCCGCAGCGCGGAGGGCCTCTACGTCCAGCGCGAACTCAAGCGCGAGTCCCTGGAGGCCTGGGTCCCGCGCCTGGCCGGCATGACCTCGCAGCAGCGCGCGGAACTCCCGGGGGTCTCGGAGGGCCGGGCGGGCCAGCTCCTCGCGGGCGCCCTGGTCGCCGAGGGCGCGATGGACCTGTTCGGCGTCGAGAGCCTGGAAGTGTGCCCGTGGGCCCTGAGGGAGGGCGTCATCCTCCGGCGGCTTGATCACATGGGGTCCGCGTAGCGCCCCATGGGGCGCGGGGAACGGCGCGCGCGACCGCGACGACGACGCACCCGCCCGAATGGCAAAGCTCACAACGGCGAATAGGCACCCAACACCGGCACCACTCCACGCCGTAAGGTGGCCGACGTGGCTGAACCAACGGACGTGCGTATCGCGCTGTCGACGGCCTCCGTGTACCCGGAGTCCACCGCGACGGCCTTCGAGACCGCCGCGCGCCTCGGCTACGACGGCGTCGAGGTCATGGTGTGGACCGACCCGGTGAGCCAGGACATCGAGGCGCTGCGCCGCCTGTCGGACTACCACGGCATCCCGGTCCTGGCCGTCCACGCCCCCTGCCTGCTGATCACCCAGCGGGTCTGGTCGACGGACCCCTGGGTCAAGCTGCAGCGCGCCCGGGCGGCCGCCGAGAAGCTGGGCGCCTCCACCGTCGTCGTCCACCCGCCCTTCCGCTGGCAGCGGCAGTACGCGCGCGACTTCGTCACCGGGATCTGGCGGATGGCGGACGAGACGGACGTGCGGTTCGCCGTCGAGAACATGTACCCGTGGCGGTACCGCGACCGCGAGATGCTCGCCTACGCCCCGGACTGGGACGTCACCCGGCACGACTACCGGCACTTCACGATCGATCTCAGCCACGCGGCGACGGCCCGCACCGACGCCCTGGAGATGATCGGCCGCATGGGCGACCGGCTCGGCCACGTCCACCTGGCCGACGGCCGGGGCTCCGCCAAGGACGAGCACCTGGTGCCCGGCCGCGGCACCCAGCCCTGCGCCGAGGTGCTGGAACACCTGACGCTGTCCGGGTTCGACGGCCATGTCGTCATCGAGGTCAACACCCGGCGGGCGATGTCCGGCGCCGAACGCGAGGCCGACCTCGCCGAGGCCCTGGCCTTCACCCGCAAGCACCTGTCGTCGGCGGCCCGGGTACGCCGGCCATGAACGGCGACGCACAGCCGGCCCACGGCCGGGACGGGGCGCCGAGCACGGGCCCGGGTGCGGGGGCGGGGGCCATGAACGGCGACACACAACCCGCCCGCCGTCGCGGCAGGCCGCCGCGCACGGAGTCCGCCGATACCCGCGCCCCCGGCACATCCCCGGGCACGGAGTCTGCCGCCGTGGCCGACGACGCGCAGCCCGCCCGCCGCCGAGGCGGCCCCCCGCGCACGGAGCCCGCCGACACCCGCGACCCCGGCACACCCCCGCGCACGGAGTCCGCCGTCGTGACCGACGACGCCCAGCCCGCCCGCCGTCGCGGCAGGCCCCCGCGCACGGAGTCCGCCGATACCCGCGACCGCATCCTTGCCGTCGCCCGCGAGGAGTTCTCCGAGCGGGGGTACGAGAAGACGTCCGTCCGTGGCATCGCCAAGGCAGCCGGTGTCGACTCCGCGCTGGTCCACCATTACTTCGGCACCAAGGAGCAGGTCTTCGAGGCGGCGATCGCGGTGGCCTTCGCGCCCGCGCTGAACGCCCCCGAGGCCCTGGCCGCCGGCCCCCTCGACGGGGTGGGGGAGCGGCTGACCCGCTTCGTCTTCGGCGTCTGGGAGAACCCCACGACCCGTACGCCGCTCCTCGCGATCCTCCGTTCCGCGGTGAACAACGACACCGCAGCCGCCGTCTTCCGCCGGCTCGTCGCCTCCCAGCTGCTGCGCCGCATCGCCGCCCAGCTGGACCTGCCCGACGCCGAGCTGCGCGCCGAGCTGGCCGCCGCGCAGCTGGTGGGTACGGCGATGATGCGGTACGTCGTCAAGCTGGAGCCGCTGGCGTCCGCCGACCTGGAGCAGATCATCGCGCGCGTCGCACCGGTCGTACAGCACCACCTGACCAGCACCTGAGCCGCGCTGCGAGGCTCGTGCCGCCGAGACGGCCGTCCCGCATTCCGGACAGCCGTGTCCAGCGTTTGGAGCACCGGCGTACGCTCGGAGACAACCAGAACTGTCTGGCAGATCTTCGAAGGAGCGAGCGACGATGCCCGAGCTGAGGTCCCGCACAGTCACCCACGGCCGCAACATGGCGGGCGCCCGCGCCCTTATGCGCGCCTCCGGTGTACCGGGTGCGGACATCGGCCGGAAGCCGATCATCGCCGTCGCCAACTCCTTCACCGAGTTCGTCCCCGGCCACACGCATCTGCAGCCGGTCGGCCGGATCGTGTCCGAGGCGATCACGGAGGCGGGCGGCATCCCGCGCGAGTTCAACACCATCGCGGTCGACGACGGCATCGCCATGGGCCACGGCGGCATGCTGTACTCCCTGCCCTCCCGCGACCTGATCGCGGACAGCGTCGAGTACATGGTCGAGGCGCACTGCGCCGACGCCCTGGTCTGCATCTCCAACTGCGACAAGATCACGCCGGGCATGCTGCTGGCCGCCCTGCGCCTGAACATCCCGACGGTCTTCGTCTCCGGCGGCCCGATGGAGTCCGGCCGCGCCACCCTGGTCGACGGCACGGTCCGCACCCTCGACCTGGTCGACGCGATCTCCGACGCCGTCAATGACAAGATCTCCGACGAGGACATCCTCCGCATCGAGGAGAACGCCTGCCCGACCTGCGGCAGCTGTTCCGGCATGTTCACCGCCAACTCGATGAACTGCCTGACCGAGGCCATCGGCCTCTCCCTCCCCGGCAACGGCTCGGTCCTCGCCACGCACACCGCGCGCAAGCAGCTCTACGTCGACGCGGCCCGCACGGTCATGGACCTCACCCGCCGCTACTACGAGCAGGACGACGACTCGGTCCTGCCCCTCAACATCGCCACCTTCCAGGCCTTCGAGAACGCCATGGCCCTGGACATCGCGATGGGCGGCTCCACCAACACGATCCTGCACCTGCTGGCCGCCGCCCAGGAGGCGGGCGTCCCCTTCGGCCTGGAGCAGATCGACGCCGTCTCCCGCCGGGTCCCGTGCCTGGCCAAGGTCGCCCCGAACGTCGCGAAGAACCGCACGTACTACATGGAGGACGTGCACCGCGCCGGCGGCATCCCGGCCCTGCTCGGCGAACTGCACCGCGCCGGCCTGCTCAACGAGGACGTGCACTCCGTCCACAGCCCGTCCCTGGCCGACTGGCTGAAGACCTGGGACGTGCGCGGCGGCTCCCCGTCCCCCGAGGCGGTCGAACTGTGGCACGCGGCCCCCGGCTGCAAGCGCTCGGCCGAGGCCTTCTCCCAGTCCGAGCGCTGGGAGGCCCTGGACGACGACGCCGAGAACGGCTGCATCCGCTCCGTCGAGCACGCCTACTCCAAGGACGGCGGCCTCGCGGTCCTCAAGGGCAACCTGGCGGTCGACGGCTGCGTCGTGAAGACGGCCGGCGTGGACGAGTCGATCTGGACCTTCGAGGGCCCGGCGGTCGTCTGCGAGTCCCAGGAGGAGGCCGTCCAGCGGATCCTGACCCAGGAGGTCAAGGACGGCGACGTCGTCGTCATCCGCTACGAGGGCCCCAAGGGCGGCCCCGGCATGCAGGAGATGCTCTACCCGACCTCGTACCTGAAGGGCCGCGGCCTCGGCAAGACCTGCGCGCTGATCACCGACGGCCGCTTCTCCGGCGGCACCTCCGGCTTGTCCATCGGCCACGCCTCCCCGGAGGCGGCCTCCGGCGGCACCATCGCCCTCGTCCAGGACGGCGACCGCATCCGCATCGACATCCCGAACCGCACGATCGAACTCCTCGTCGACGAGCCCGAACTCGCCCGCCGCGAGCAGGCCCTGAACGGCGTGTACGCCCCCAAGAACCGCGACCGCAAGGTCTCCGCCGCCCTCCGCGCCTACGCCGCGATGGCGACCAGCGCCGACAAGGGCGCGGTCCGGGACGTCACCAAGCTGGGCTGAGCCCGTACATGAGAAGGGGCCGCCTCCCGCCCGGGGGGCGGCCCCTTCCCGTGTCACCAGCCGGCGGGATCGCGCGCGGCGACGGCGAAGACGGTCCCGTCGGGGGCGGTGGCGTAGACGCGGCCGCCGACGACCAGTGGTGCCGGCAGATCGGCGGTGACCACGGCGGTACCGAGCCGCGCCGGCGTCTGCCCGACGAGGCGTCCACTGCGGGCGTCGACGGCCAGGAGCCGGCCGTCGGCCGAGGTGAAGAAGACGTGCCCACCGTCGGCGATCGGGGCCGAACCACGGGTGACGGACGTTTCCAGGTGCCACAGCCGCTTGCCGGCATTCAGGTCGACGGCCTCCAGCGAGCCGCCGGCGGCCAGCAGGTACACCGTGCCGCCGTGGGCGGTCGCCTGCGGTGACTGACGCGGGACGGGCAGGGCCACCCGGCGCGAAGCCTTCGAGCCCGGCGTGTAGCGGACGACGGCGTTCGTGCCCCGGGACCTGTCGGCGGACAGGAAGAACAGAGACCCGCCCTGGCTGCCGACAGGGTTCATGAGCCCGTCCAGCGATGCCCCCCAGCGCACAGCGCCGGTCTCCGGATCCACAGCCGCCACATGCGTGTGGGCCCCGTCCTGGGACGAGGTGGTCGCGTACGCCAGCGGATCTCCGGCGAACGAGGCGAGGGACGGGGTGCTGTAGCCGGGAAGGCGCCGGTGCCACTTCGTGCGGCCCGACCTGCCGTCCACACCGGTGACCGTCCCGTCGGCCCCGGTGAGCAGGGCCGTGCCACCGGCGTACCGGACTGTCGTTCCCCGAGGCAGACGCCGCTTCCACACCTCGTCGCCGGTACGCGGATCGCGTGCCGTCAGCAGGGAGCCGCCGTCCGTGCAGAACTGGACGAGAGAACCGGCGAGAACCGGCTGTCCGCACACGGGCCCGGCGGCGCCGGCACGGTGCCACAGGAGCCGTCCGTCGGCAGGGGAGAGGGCGAAAGCGGCACCGGCCTGTGCGCAGAACACCTTCCCCGCCCCGTACGAACACTGCGGCATCCCCGATGCGTCGGGCACCGGCCTGACCCGCCAGGAACTGAACGCGGCCGCCTTGGTGTGCGGGCTCGCACCGGACGGCGTACCACCACCGCCCCCGATCAGCTGGACCGAGCCCAGCGCCGCGGCCATGACCAGCCCGAGTGCCCCCACACCCACCGCCGCCTTCCGGCCGAACCGCCGCTCGGCCGCCGGCGCGGACCGCTTCTCGGCACCGAGCCGCGGAGCCGACGCGTCCTCGCCCGCTCGCTGCGCCGGTATGAAGGCCTGGGTGTCGTACGAGGCCGCCACCGACCGCAGTTCCCGCATCAGCTCATCCGGCGTCGGCCGGTCCTCGGGCTCCTTGGCCAGACAGCGCAGCACCAGCGGCGCGAGACTCGGCGGTACCCCGGTCAGGTCGGGTTCGTCGTGCACCACCTGGTAGGCCACGATGTACGGGCTGTCCGAGTCGAACGGCCCGCGCCCCGTGGCCGCGTGCACCATCACCGAGCCGAGCGCGAAGATGTCGGCGGCGGGCCCGACCTCACGCGGTCGCCGGAACTGCTCGGGCGCCATGAAGGGGGGCGTGCCGATCAACTTGCCGGTCTCGGTGCGCAGTTCGCTGTCGCGCGGGCGGGAGATGCCGAAGTCGATGACCTTCGGCCCGTCCTCGGCCAGCAGCACGTTGCTCGGCTTCAGATCCCGGTGCACCACGCCGACCCGATGGATGTCGCGCAACGCCTCGGCGAGCCCGGCCATCAGCCGCCGCAACTGCTCCGCCGGCATAGGACCGTTCCGCTTGACCTGCTCGGAGAGGGTGGGGCCCGGAATGAACAGCGTGGCCATCCAAGGCCGTTCGGCCTCCGGATCGGCATCCACGACGGGCGCGGTGAAGGCACCGCTCACCCTGCGGGCCGCAGCCACCTCCTGCCGGAAACGGCTCCTGAACTCGGGATCCTTGGCGAACTCGGCGTGTACGACCTTCACCGCGAGCTTCATACCCGAGGTGCTGCGCGCCAGGTGGACGACGCCCATGCCCCCCGAACCGAGGCTCGACTCCAGGCGGTAGTGACCGGCGTACTCGGGAAGTTCCGCTTCCGCGCCCGCTCCTGTGTTCCCGCGTGGCGTCATGCGACCACCCCCGTGCTGTTCGTCCGCGCGCGCGACGCACGGAGCCTAGTCGATGACTCGTGCGAGACAGAGGCGGCTTGCTAGCCTGCGCGCGCGAGTCGCGTACGGATGTGCTGCGACTCGACTACGGGGATTACTGACACCCATGGCGACCATGGGCCCAACGGGGAGGTATCACATGGCCGTTGACCGTGCAGAAGAGACGGCGGCCGACGCCGGAGAGGCTGCTGTGTCCGCTGAGACGGCCGTGCGTACGTACGCCGTCGCTCCAGGTGTCCGCCTGAACGTCCGCAGCGGCCCCGGCACCAGCTACGGAATCGTTCGCGTCCTGCCCGAGGGCATGCGCGTCCCGATCTTCTGCCAGTCGCCGGGCACGACCGTCTCGGGCCCGTACGGTACGTCGAACATCTGGGACAACATCGACAACGGCCAGTTCGTCTCCGACGCCTACGTCCAGACCGGAAGCGACGGCTACATCGCCTCCCGCTGCGGCTGATGCACCGCTGAAAGGGCAACAGTGACCTCACTCAAGCGCAGAACCGCCGTCCTGGCCGCCACCGCGGGGGCCTTCCTCACGGTGATGAGCCTGCCGGCCTCGGCGGCCTCCACCGACCTCCGCTACTACTCGGTCGCCCCGGACGTCCGTCTGAACGTCCGCAGCGGCCCCGGCACCGACTACAACCTCGTCCGCACTCTGCCCGTGGGCGCCAAGGTGCCGATCTTCTGCCAGGCGCCGGGCACGACGGTCACCGGTACCTACGGCACGTCGAACATCTGGGACAACATCAACAACGGCGAGTACGTCTCCGACGCGTACGTCCAGACCGGAAGCGACGGCTACATCGCACCGCGCTGCGGCTGACGCCCCCACCCGGAGCCCGCCCCCGCCGAGCCGAGCGCCATAATCGTCCCGTGAGCGACGAAAACGGCACCCCGGACACCCCGGCGGGCTCCGCGGGCGGTACGGACCAGGGCGGCGGACCCCGCCCCGAGCCCCTCCGCTTCTTCGGCACCACCTGGGTCCACCACGACCACGGCTACGCGGCCCGCCGCGCCGGCGTCGCCGTCGGCTCCCTCGCCGCCGCCGTCGTCTCGTGCCTGATCCTCCGCTTCGCCTACGAGGGCATCCGGATCGCCGACACCGGCTCCTTCGTGACCGTGCTGATCATCGCCATGTTCGCGATCTGCAGCGCGCTCGCCTTCCGCAACACCTGGGAGGGCTTCGGCAGGCGCCACGACCCCCAGCGCCAGGCCTCCCTGCGCGGCCTGCTCGCCATCGGCTTCGTCGGCTCCCTCCTCGCCTACTTCTTCCGCTCCCTCACCGAGGCCCCGGGCGAGAAACTCCACCGCGAGGAGTACGACAGGGCACGCGAGGAGTACTCCCGCCGCTCCTCCCGCCGCACCGGCAACCCGTCGAAGAAGAAGCGCCGGCGGTAGAGACACGGGACACGAGCGGCTCGGCAACCGGCTCACGATGGTCCAGTAGTGACTGCTCGCGATCGCTCAGTAGTAGCTGCTCATGATCGCCGTCGCCCACTCCGGCTGACGCGTCTCGCCCTGCGGCCCGAACTCCGTCATGTACGGCTTGATGTCCAGCACCGGAGTGTCCTCCACCGCGTCCAGCCCCTCGACGTGCACCTCAAGCCCGTCGACCCGTAGGAGACGGCAGCGGGAGACCCCGATCCGGTTGGGACGGTTCTTGCCGCGCTGGGCGAAGATGCCGGCCTTCGGCCAGTCGGTGTTGCCGCGTGGATGCCGGGCCCCGGTCTCGATCCGCTCCTCCGGCACCCGGTCGAAGTGGTAGACGACCTCCAGATGGGAGAAGTCCTCCAGCCCGGCCAAGGTCTCCTCCCCGAACCGCGCACCGTCGATCCGGATCACGGCACGCACCACACCCCACTCGTCGTCCCGCACGTCCCCGCGCCCACCGACGACCCACCCGACCGGCCGCACCACCACATCCCCGACGCCCGTGCCGCCCCCGGCGAGGTCCGCCGCATCCTCACCCTGCCGCTCACCCTGCCCGCCCACGCAGGCCCCCTTCCTCACGGAACACACCCGCAGGCTAAGCGACTTGGGCCCACACCCACCGCCTCCGCACCTCCATCCCCACCGGCATCACGCCCGAAAACCCCTGCCGTCACCACCCCACCCACCGACCATGGTCCGTATGACCACGACACAGCCACCCTCCGCCTCACCGCACCCCTCCCCCTCCTCCTCGCCCTCCCCCGCCCTCTCGAACACGGCCCGCGCGCACTCCTTCAACTCCGCCGCCGCCCAGTACGCCGCGAACCGCCCCTCCTACCCGCCCGCCCTCTTCGACACCGTCGAGGAACTGGCCGGCCGCTCGCTCTCCGGCGCCAAGGTCGTGGACGTCGGCGCCGGCACCGGCATCGCGACCGCCCTGCTGCAGGCCCGCGGCGCCGACGTACTCGCCGTCGAACCCGGCGCGGGCATGGCCGCCGAGTTCCGCCGCGGCCTGCCGCAGCTCCCGATCGTCCGCGGCACCGGCGACGCCCTCCCCATCGCCGACGCCTACGCCGACTTCATCACCTACGCCCAGGCCTGGCACTGGACCGACACCGCCCGCTCGGTGCCGGAGGCGCTGCGGGTGCTGCGGCCGGGCGGCGCGCTGGCGCTGTGGTGGAACGGCGACGCCCTGGACGTCGACTGGATCGCCGAGGCCGCTGCCCGTATCGGACGCTTCCTGGGCGTGGACGTCGTCGCCCAGAAGCACAACGCCGGCCGCACGGAACTGGCCGACCCCAGCGGCCGCGTCCGCTTCAGCCGCCGGAAGGTCCGCTGGAGCCGCCGCGTCACGATCGACACGCACCTCGCCAACATCGGCAGCCACTCCGCCTTCCTCCTCACGCCCGAGGACCGCAGGACAGCCTTTCTGGAGGAGGAGCGCGCCCACCTGCTGAAGGCGTTCCCGGACGGCATCGTCGAGGAGACCTACGACGTACTCCTCCTCGTCGCCCTCAAGCCCTGACCCAGGCGACGTCTTGGGGCACAGCGGCGGTCGGGTACTTCCCGGCCGCCGCTGCCGTATGCCCGTCCGCCCCGACACGGCCCTTGACGTCCGAGACACCCAGGCACATTATTCATCGCATGATGAATTACTCGCCGGAACCGCCCCTCGAATCCCTCGGCGCCTCGGCCCCAACCACGTCGACCACGGCAACGACCCCCGCTGTCCACGCCGACGACCTCACCGTCGTCCGCGGCCCCCGCACCGTCCTGCGCCACCTCCGCTTCACCATCCCCCGCGGCCAGATCACCGGCCTGCTCGGGCCCTCCGGCTGCGGCAAGTCCACCCTCATGCGCGCGATCGTCGGCACCCAGGCCAAGGTCACCGGCACCCTCGACGTCCTCGGCCGCCCGGCCGGCCACCCCACCCTGCGCAGCCGCGTCGGCTACGTCACCCAGGCCCCCTCCGTCTACGACGACCTGACCGTCCGCCAGAACCTCGAGTACTTCGCCGCGATCCTCGACCCCGGCCTGCCCCACGCCCGCACGCCCTCCCGAGGAGCGACCCGCAGCGCCGCCGAACGCCGCCGCGAACACGTCACCCGCGCCATCGCCGACGTCGACCTCACCAGCCACGCGGACGCCCTCGTCGGCAACCTCTCCGGCGGCCAGCGCGGCCGGGTCTCGCTGGCCGTGGCCCTGCTCGGCAGCCCCGAACTCCTCGTCCTGGACGAACCGACCGTCGGCCTCGACCCCGTCCTGCGCCGCGACCTGTGGAACCTCTTCCACGACATCGCCGCCGGCCGCGGCGCCACCCTCCTCGTCTCCTCCCACGTCATGGACGAGGCCGAGCGCTGCCACCGCCTCGTGCTCATGCGCGAGGGGGAGATCCTCGCCGGCGGAGACACCCCCGAGGACCTGCGCGCCCGCACCGGCGCCGACACCGTAGAGGCCGCCTTCCTCCGCCTCGTCGACGAGGCCGCCGCACACCACCCCCAGCAGACGACCCGATGAGCCCGACGAGCCCGGCGAGGATGACCCCGATGAGTACGACCGCGACCACCCCCGCGACCGCCGCCACCGCCCCCACGGGCGCCCTCAACATCTCCCGTACGACCGCCACCGCCGCCCGGGTGCTGCGCCAGCTCCGGCACGACCCGCGCAGCATCGCGCTGATGCTCCTCGTCCCGTGCGTGATGCTCGTCCTGCTGCGCTACGTCTTCGACGCCAGTCCCCGCACCTTCGACAACATCGGCGCCTCCCTGCTCGGCGTCTTCCCGCTGATCACGATGTTCCTGGTCACCTCCATAGCCACCCTGCGCGAACGCACCTCCGGCACCCTCGAACGCCTCCTCGCCATGCCCCTCGGCAAGGCCGACCTCATCGCCGGCTACGCGCTAGCCTTCGGCGCGCTGGCCATCGTCCAGTCCGCCCTCGCCACCGGACTCGCCCTGTGGCTGCTCGGCCTCGACGTCACCGGATCCCCCTGGCTGCTGCTCCTCGTCGCCCTCCTCGACGCCCTGCTCGGCACGGCCCTCGGCCTCTTCGTCTCCGCCTTCGCCGCCTCGGAGTTCCAGGCCGTCCAGTTCATGCCCGCGGTGATCTTTCCCCAGCTCCTCCTGTGCGGCCTGTTCACCCCCCGCTCCGACATGCACCCCGTCCTCACGGCCGTCTCCGACGTGCTGCCCATGTCGTACGCCGTCGACGGCATGAACCAGGTGCTCCACCACACCGACATGACCGCCACCTTCGTCCGGGACGTCCTGGTCGTGGCCGGCTGCGCCCTGCTGGTCCTGGCACTGGGCGCGGCGACCTTGCGACGCCGGACAGCCTGACCCCCCGAGCGCCCGCGTCTCGCCCGGACGACCCGCCCGGCCCGACCGATCAGACCGGACCGACTGACTCGACCGATCAGACCAGTCCGACTGACTCGACCGATCCGACCGGCCGGACCAATTCGACCCATCCGACCGGCCGGACCGACCCAACCGGCCCGACCGACCCCCGGCCAGACCGACCCGGACGACACGGACGGTCGACGAGCGTGGGCCGCGAGCCGGACGTCCAGGGCCGGACCACCCGGCGCAAGCCCGCCGGAAGCCCGGCGCAAGTCCGCCAGAAGCCGGACGCAAGTCCGCCGCAAGCCCGCCGGAAGCCTGACGCAAGCCCGCCGGAAGACGGGCGTCCGCCCACCGGACAAGGCAGCCGTCCCGCTCCTCACCGGTGCAAAACTGAACCCCATGAGCCAGAAAGTCGCAGTCCTCGGCACCGGCAAGATCGGCGAAGCCCTGCTCAGCGGAATGATCCGGGCCGGCTGGGCCCCCGCCGACCTCCTGGTCACCGCCCGCCGCCCCGAACGCGCCGAAGAACTCCGCGCCCGTCACGGCGTCAGCCCGGTCACCAACACCGAGGCCGCCAAGACCGCCGACACCCTCATCCTCACGGTCAAGCCGCAGGACATGGGCACCCTCCTGGACGAGCTGGCCCCCCACGTCCCCGCCGACCGCCTGATCATCAGCGGCGCCGCCGGTATCCCCACCTCCTTCTTCGAGGAGCGCCTGGCCGCAGGCACCCCGGTCGTCCGGGTCATGACCAACACCCCCGCCCTCGTCGACGAGGCCATGTCGGTGATCTCCGCCGGCAGCCACGCCACCGAGCAGCACCTCGCGCACGCCGAGGAGATCTTCGGCGCCGTCGGCAAGACGCTCCGCGTGCCCGAGACCCAGCAGGACGCCTGCACCGCCCTGTCCGGCTCCGGTCCCGCGTACTTCTTCTATCTGGTCGAGGCCATGACCGACGCCGGCATCCTGCTCGGCCTGCCCCGCGACAAGGCCCACGACCTCATCGTCCAGTCCGCCATCGGCGCCGCCGTGATGCTCCGCGACAGCGGCGAACACCCCGTCAAGCTCCGCGAGAACGTCACCTCCCCGGCGGGCACGACGATCAACGCCATCCGCGAACTGGAGAACCACGGCGTACGAGCCGCCCTCATCGCCGCCCTCGAAGCCGCCCGCGACCGCAGCCGCGAACTCGCCTCCGGCAAGAAGGACTGACCCGGCGCCGGGGGCGACGGCCCCCCGCCACCGCCCCCGCACCCCGAAACCCGCACGGGCCGCCCCGACCGCCCTAACGGCCGGCCGCGCTCAACGCCGTCTCGAACACCGGCGGCAACAACCCGATCGCCCGGTACGCTGCATCGACGGTCGGCCGGGCCATCGCCCTCGCCTTCTCCGCTCCATCCCGCAGCACCCCCTCCACATAGGCCGGATCGGCGCACAGCTCCCTGTGCCTGGCCTGCACGGGCCTGAGGACCTCCACCACCGCCTCCGCGGTGTCCCTCTTCAAAGCGCCGTACGAGTCGTAAACGGATGCCAGTGACTCAGGGTTCCCGCCCGTGCACGCAGCGAGAATCTCCAGCAGGTTCGCGACCCCCGGCCGGCCCTCGCGGTCGTACTCCACCGCACGCCCGCTGTCCGTGACGGCGCGCATGATCTTCTTGCGCACGGCGTCCGGCTCGTCCAGCAGATAGACGACGCCCAGCCCCGACTCGTCCGACTTCCCCATCTTCGACGCCGGGTTCTGCAGATTCATCACGCGTGCCGCGACCGCCGGGCGCGTCGCCCTCGGCACCACGAACGTGTGCCCGAACCGCTGGTTGAACCGCACGGCCAGATCCCGCGCCAGCTCCACATGCTGCACCTGGTCGTCCCCGACCGGCACCTCGTCCGCGCCGTACCCGAGGATGTCCGCCGCCATCAGCACCGGATACGTCAGCAGCGACAGCCGCACGGTCCCACCGCGCTCCCGCACCTTCGCCGTCTTCTCTTTGTACTGGATCATCCGGCGCATCTCACCGTCGGTCGCCACGCACTCCAGCAGGTACGACAGTCTGGTGTGCTCGTCGACATGGCTCTGCAGGAACACGGTGCAGACCTCCGGATCCAGCCCCGCCGCCAGCATCAACGTCGCCGTCTGCCGACTGAGCCTGAGCAACCGCGCCGGATCCTGGTCCACCGTCAGCGCGTGCAGGTCCACGACGCAGAACACCGAGTCGGCCTGGTGCTGGTCCGTCTCCACCCAGCGCCGCAGCGCTCCCAGATAGTTGCCCAGCGTCAGGTGCCCGGTCGGCTGTACCCCGCTGAAGACTCGCGTCATCTCCACTCCACCTCCTGGTCGGGACCGCCGCTCCTGCGGCCGGCCCCCGGAGTCCGGAGGAGATACGAGAACGGCCGCCGAAGCGGCGGCCGTTGGTTGCATACGTGAGTCCGGCCGCCGTCAGGCGGCCCACCAAAGCTGGGTACACGTACGCGTCGTCATGTCGAGAAGAGTACGCCTCCGTGGGACGTCCCGCATGAAGTTGACACGCCGGAGGCCGATCCGTAAGGTACTCCGAGTTGTCCGACGTGAGCGCCGACTCCGGTCGGTCCCCGGACAGCCACTCCGCAAGTACCACCCGCAATCGACGCTCCGGTGCCGACTGCTTTGGCGTGCGTATTTGCGGAATGAGGAATCCGCGTTCGAAAGAACGCAGCCCCCGATTCGCTCGGGAGCACGGAATCCGCTAAAGTCTCACTCGTCCGAACGGCCCAACGGCTGCGAAGACAAACCCGCTGACTGGGAGTCAGAGCCGAAAGGATCTGATAGAGTCGGAACCGCCGGAAAGGAAACCGCGAAACAAACGCGGGAACCTGGAAAGCGCCGAGGAAATCGGATCGGAAAGATCTGATAGAGTCGGAAACACCGAAGGGAAGCGCCCGGAGGAAAGCCCGAGAGGGTGAGTACGAAGGAAGCGAC
>NZ_JBEYEY010000014.1:217801-281879 GCF_040703635.1 Streptomyces sp. NPDC007189 | reverse complement strand
CCGTTCTTCGGCATCATCTCCGAAGTGATCCCGGTGTTCTCCCGCAAGCCGATGTTCGGCTACATGGGCCTGATCGCCGCGACCATCTCCATCGCCGGTCTGTCGGTGACGGTGTGGGCGCACCACATGTACGTCACCGGTGGCGTACTGCTGCCGTTCTTCTCCTTCATGACCTTCCTGATCGCCGTGCCGACCGGGGTGAAGTTCTTCAACTGGATCGGCACCATGTGGAAGGGCTCGCTGTCCTTCGAGACGCCGATGCTGTGGGTGCTGGGATTCCTCGTCACGTTCGTCTTCGGCGGCCTGACCGGTGTCCTGCTCGCCTCGCCGCCGCTCGACTTCGCCACCTCGGACTCGTACTTCGTGGTGGCCCACTTCCACTACGTCCTCTTCGGCACGGTGGTGTTCGCGATGTTCGCGGGATTCCACTTCTGGTGGCCGAAGTTCACCGGCAAGATGCTGGACGAGCACCTCGGCAAGATCACCTTCTGGACGCTGTTCATCGGTTTCCACGGCACCTTCCTTGTCCAGCACTGGCTGGGCGCGAACGGGATGCAGCGCCGGATTCCTGACTACCTCTCGGTCGAGGGGCTCACCACGCTCAACTCGGTCTCGACGATCTTCTCGTTCCTGCTCGGCCTGTCGATCCTGCCGTTCCTCTACAACGTCTGGAAGACCGCCAGGTACGGCGAGAAGGTCGCGACCGACGATCCCTGGGGCTACGGCCGCTCCCTGGAGTGGGCGACCTCCTGCCCACCGCCCCGGCACAACTTCCACACGCTGCCGCGGATCCGCAGTGAATCTCCGGCGTTCGACCTGCACCACCCGGAAGTGCCGGTAGCCGGACGGGAGTTGAGTACGCGGTGACGGCACGGGAAGAGCGGGCTCTCGTGGGGGAGATCGAGGGCCATCTGCTGCTCGCTGCCGCTCGGGAGGAGGGCCGTGCGGCGGCGGCCCGCACCGCGTCCCGGCTCGGCTGGCTCACCGATGGCCAACGGGAGGCGCTTGAGCGGGAGTTCGAGGCGGAGTACCTGAGGCTGTGCCGCCGGTCGTGGCAGCGCACCGCCGACCGCGCCGAGGAACTGCGGCAGGCGTACGAGGCGCGTTACCGGGCGCTGCGGCAGCGCCTGCCGGCCTGGGTCCTGCTGGGATGTGCGGTGCTCGCGGCGGCGGGTCTGCTGGTGGTGTCGGCCGCCGCGTAGGGCCGCCACAGCGGCGTCGTTGAGGGTGCCCCGTGGCGCAGTGCGGCCATACTGACCGTCGTGCGCGTTGCGATCATGTCGGCAGGGTCCCGGGGCGACGCGGCCCCCTACACGGGACTGGGACACCGGCTCGCCGAGGCCGGTCACGAGGTCACGCTGGTCACCCACGCCCGCTTCGAGCCGCTGGTGGCGGGCTCCGGCGTACGGTTCCACGCGCTGCCGGTGGATCCGCGGGCGGAGCTGGAGTCACCGCGCGGACGGGGCCTGCACCGCAGTGCCGGCGGCGTCGGGAAGCTGCTGCGGGTGGTGAACCTGGCGCGGCGGCTGGTCGGGCGGATGACCGAGGATCTGCTCGCCGCGGCCCGGGACGCCGAGGTGCTGCTGCTGTCCGCCTCGCTCGCCCCGCTCGGCCACTCGATCGCGGAGGGACTGCGGGTGCCGAGTATGGGCGTCTATCTGCAACCGCTCGCGGCGACAAGGGAGTTCGCGCCGCCGGTGCTCGGCGGCGACAGCTGGGGCGGGGCGGCCAACCGGCTCGCCGGACACGGTGTCGCCCTCGCCGTGGAGCACGTCTTCGCTGCCACCGTGCCCGGTGTGCGCGCCCGCCTCGGACTGCCCCCGCTGCGCACCGGTGCCGCACGGCGGGCCCGGGAGCGGCAGGGCTGGCCGGTGCACCACGGGTTCAGTCCCTCGGTGGTGCCCCGGCCGGCGGACTGGCGGACCGGTCTGACGGCCGACGGCTACTGGTGGCCGTACGACACCGGGAGCCGGCTCCCCGACCGCCTGGAGGAGTTCCTGGACGCCGGTCCGGCGCCGGTCTTCGTCGGGCTGGGCAGCGCCACCGTGCCGGATGCGGCCCGGCTGGGCGCGCAGGTGGTGGCGGCGCTGCGGCGGGCCGGGCTGCGCGGGGTGATCCAGCGCGGCTGGGCCGGGCTCGCGGCCACTGGGGACGACATGCTGACCGTCGGCGACGTACCGCACGCGCTGCTGTTCCCGCGGATGGCCGCGGTGGTCCATCACGCGGGCGCGGGGACGACCGCGGCGGGGCTGCGCGCGGGGGTGCCGGCCGTGCCGGTGCCGGTGCAGTTCGACGCGGGGTTCTGGTCCGCCCGGCTGGTCGCGCTCGGGGTCGCCCCGGACGCCGTACCGTTGCGCCGCCTTACCGTGGACGCGCTGGCCTCGGCGCTGGTGCGGGCCACGCGTGAGCCGGCGTACCAGGAGCGGGCGCGGTCGCTGGGCGCGCGCATCCGCGGCGAGGACGGCGCCGCCCCCGTGCTGGCAGCGCTGGACCGGCTCGGCGGGTGAGGCGCCGGTCGGGCGTCAGCCGGTGGTGAGCACCATGCGGAAGCGGGCGGCGCCGGAGAGCATCTTCTGGTAGGCCGCCTGCGCGTCGTTCAGCGGGACGGTCTCGGTCATCGGGTGGATGTTGTGCAGGGCGCTGAACTCCATGGTGTCCTGCACGTCCTGCGAGGTGCCGGACGGGTGGCCGCGCACGATCCGGCCGCTCATCAGCAGCTGGACCGGGCTGATGCCCAGCGGCTCGGGGTCCGCGCCGATCGCCACGAGTTCGCCGCGCGGCGCCAGGCCGTCCACGGTGGCCGCGATGGCCTGGGAGTTCCCCGCGGTGGCCAGCACCACGCCGGCGCCGCCGAGGGACTGCAGGGCCTCGCCGACCGGGGTGCCGGAGGTGCTGTCGACGTAGTGGTGGGCGCCCAGCTGCTTGGCGAAGTCGGCCTTCTCCGGGCCCCGGGCGATCGCCACGGTCTCGAAGCCCATCGCCGCCGCGTACTGCACGCCGAGGTGGCCGAGGCCCCCGATGCCGAGCACCGCGACCAGGTCTCCCGGGCGGGCGGAGCTGCGCCGCAGCCCGTTGTACGTGGTCACGCCGGCGCAGGCCATCGGCCCGGCGTCGGCCGCCGAGAGCGCGTCGGGGATCCGGGCGAGGGCGTCGACGGGCGCGACGACCTTCTCCGCGAAACCCCCGTCGTAGGTCCAGCCAGGGACCTTGAGGTTGGGGCACACGACGAAGTCGCCCTTGCGGCAGGAGGTGCAGTGGCCGCAGCTGCCGCCGAACCAGCCGACCGCGACCCGGTCGCCGACCTGGTACCCCCAGTCCTGCGCTCCCTCGCCGAGCGCCTCGACGCGGCCCGCGATCTCGTGCCCGGCGACCACGGGGAAGGTCACGCCCGGCAGCCCGGCGTTCACGAAGAAGGTGTCGCTGTGGCAGACGCCGCAGGCCTCGACGGCGATCCGCACCTGGCGGGGCCCGGGCTGCGGCACCTCGCGCTCGACCAGTTCGAACGGGCCGCCCGCGGTCGTCACCTGCGCGACGCGATAGCTACTCATCACACGCTCTCCTGTGTCTCGCGTGGTCGTCCGCCGCTCGGGAGCACGGGCAGGACGCCCCCCGCACCAGCAGACCAGCTCCGGACCGATCCCGCGCGCCGAGCCCCACCGCCCCGCGCCGAGCCTCGCCGCCCCAGGCCGCCACGGGCGGCACGTGCCGCCCCCTGCCGACCCGGGCCAACCCCGGGCCGACCCAGGTCGGCGAGCGCGCCGAGGCCCGTGCCATCCAAGGCCGAGGCCCGTGCCGTCCGGCGTCGAGGCCCATGCCGTCCATCACCGAGGCCCGCGCTGTCCATCACCGAGGCCCGTCATCCAGGGCCGTCGCCGTCCTACGCGAGGGGCCCATGTCAGGCGGGAGGGGTCGTGTCATGCGGGAGGGCAGCGCTACGCGGGAGGGGGCAGCGTCGTGCGGGAGGGCAGCGTCATGCGGCGGGGGCCCGTGTCAGGCGACAGAGGGCAGCGCCACGCGGACGGGGCAGCGCCATGCGCCGGGGCCGGGGCACGCGACAGAGCGCAGCGCCACGCGGCGGGGCCGGGGCACGCGCCAGAGGGCAGCGCCACGCGGAGGAGGCAGCGCCATGCCCCAGGGGGCCGTGTCACGCCCCAAAGGGCAGCGCCACGCAACAGAGGGCAGCGCCACGCAACAGAGGGCAGCGTCATGCGGCGAGGGCCCGTGTCACCCGACAGAGGGCAGCGCCACGCAACAGAGGGCAGCGCCACGCAACAGAGGGCAGCGGCATGCGGCGGGGCCCGTGTCACCCGACAGAGGGCAGCGCCACGCAGGAGGAGGCAGCGCCACGCGGCGGGGGCCCGTGTCACGCCCCAGAGGGCAGCGCCACGCGACACAGGGCAGCGGCACGCCCCAGCGGGCCGTGTCATGCGACAACGTCATGCGGCAGGCGGCCGCCAGCTCTCCGGGCGGAGCATGCCGAGCAGGAGACCCACCAGCTCGTCCACCACGTCGTCGAGCGTGGCGTCGACCCAGCCGGCGCTCCAGTCGTGCAGCAGGCCGTTGACGCTGCCGATGAAGGCCGTCGCGGCGAGGCGGTAGTCACGGGGCGCCGCCTCCCCGCGCGCGACGGCCGCGTCCGCCTCGGCGCGGATGAGGTCGATCCAGCGGGCCCGGCGGGCCAGGCGCTGTTCCTCCAGGCGCGGGCTGACGCCGACGATCTCCATGAAGCTGATGCGGATGCGGCGCGGGTCGGAGGTGACGTTGCGGGCATAGGCCCGGAAGAGCACGGCGGCGCGCTCGGCCAGCGGCAGCCCGTGTGCCGTGGCCAGGGCGTCCAGGACCGCCTGTTCCGCCCAGCCGTTGACCTGCAGGTGCAGGGCGGCGAGGACGTCCTCCAGGGTGCGGAACTCCTCGTAGAACTGGCGGGTGGACAGGCCGGCGGCCTGGCTCAGCGCGGCCACGGTCGTGTTCCGGTAGCCGGGGGCGCCGCCGAACAGCTCCAGGGCCGCGGCCAGGAAACGGCGGCGCCGGTCGGCCTGCCGTTCCTCGGCGGATCTGCCGCCGTAGCGGCCCGTCGGTGCCTTCAGCCTGCCCGTCACCTTGTCCCCTCCGTCCGGCCCCCCGTCCGCCCAATCTTGTCGTGCACACATCTTGTCGCGAAGGGGGTTCGCTCCTTACTTTTCAGTAAGTTCACTGTGAAAGCACCCGTGTTCAGATTCCCTCACGTCCTCGAGGAAAGAGAGCAGTCATGCCTGCCTCCAGAACCAGGCACCTGTGCTCCGTGGCCGCGGCCCTCGCCCTGACCGTCGCCGGCCCGGCGACCGCCGCCACCGCCGCGCCCGCCGCGAGCGGCGCCTCCGGCAGCCTGCGCGAGGTGCTGTTCGTCGGCAACAACTGGGACGGCACCGCCGATGTCATCGCCTCATCCGGCGACTTCGCGAAGATCGGCCGGATCGACGTCGTACCGGACAAGGACCAGCGGCTGGCGGAGATCAACGCCGACCCGATCAAGTGGATCTACTACACGTCGATCCGCAACGAGGTCGGCGAGGGACACGACCAGTACGCGGACGACATGTACTCCACGCCCGACGGCAGGTCCGTGGTGGTCTCCCGGCCGAGTTTCGCCGACGTCGTCTCCATCGACCTGGCCACCGACAAAGTCAACTGGCGCTTCCCCGTGGCCGGTTACCGCGCCGACCACATGGCCGTCTCGCCCGACGGCACCCGGGTCGCCGTCTCCGCCTCCACCGCGAACAAGGTGCAGGTGCTGGATATCAACACCGGCAAGGAGGTGGGCGAGTTCGACACCGGGGACAAGCCGCACGAGAACTTCTTCACCGACGGCGGCCAGTACATCTGGAACATGTCCATCGGCGAGGTGACGACCTCCCTGGACGACCCGGCCTGGGACTGGACCAAGGGCGACCGGCACATCACGATCGTCGACGCGAGCACGTTCAAGCGGGTCAGGACCATCGACATGCGGCAGCGGCTGGACGCGGCCGGGCTGAAGGACTTCTCCGACGCCGTGCGGCCGGCCGCGTTCACGCCCGACTGGTCCAAACTCTACTTCCAGGTGTCGTTCTTCAACGGCTTCCTGGAGTACGACGTGGCCTCCGACAGGATCACCCGCGTCAAGACGCTGCCGGAGAACCCGGCGACCGACCCCGACCGCACCACCTGGCTGCTGGACTCGCGCCACCACGGCATCTCGATGAATCCCGAGGGCACCAAGCTGTGCGTCGCCGGGACGATGGACGACTACGCGACCGTGGTCGACCGGGCCTCCTTCGACGTCGGCCCGCTCATCACCGCCGCCACGCCGTACTGGGCGACCGTCAGCGGCGACGGCAAGGACTGCGTCATCTCCGAGGCCGGCGCCGACCAGGTCACGGCCATCGACTTCGCCACCGGCCGGAAGGTGCTGTCGGTGCCGGTCGGCGACCATCCGCAGCGCGTCCGGCTGGGTCACGTCCAGGCCGACTGGACGGGCCCGAAGGGGAGTTGAGCGCCGGCGCCGGAACAGTCGGCGGCACGCCTCAATCCCCCACCCTGCGGCTCACGTTGAGCAGGTACTCCTTCCTGTTCAGCGGGTTGTGGTCGGTGCGCGGGCGCCGCGGGACCGTGCCGCGGGTGACCGGTGCGTAGTGGTCGAAGGCCGTCTCCAGCGCCCCCTCGCCCCGGGTGAGGCCGGGCAGCCGCTGCTCCAGCTCGTGCACCCGGGCGGCCGGCACCGTTCCCCGGAGGACACCGGTCGCGCCGAGCGCGTCGGTGGTCTCCGGTACGGCGCCCAGCCGGGCGAGCACCGGGAGCAGCGCGCCCAGCGTGTCCACCGGGGCCTCGAGCCGGAAGCGGTGCATGGGCTCGTGCACCAGGGTGCCCGCGCGGCGCAGCGCCTCGGTCAGGACCAGCGGGGTCAGGCCCCGGAAGTCGTAGCCGGTGCTCGACATGCTCTTGTCGAAGCCCTGGTGGGCGTGGCTCTGCCGGGGCGAGTAGCCGGAGTGGGTCATGGTGACCGTGCAGTCGGGGATCCGCCAGCCGTGCAGTCCCTGGCCGAGCGTCTCGCGGACGGTGTCCTCGACGGCCTTGAAGAAGGCGTACGGCATCGAGCCCAGCTCCACCTCCAGCCGGAACTCCACGCCCGCGCCGGGCGGTGCGGGCTCGACGCGCAGGCCGACCGTGGCGAGGAACGGGTTGCCGTCCTTCTTGTTGAACTCCACGGCGTGCCCGGTGCCGGCCGGCCGTTCGATGCACAGGGTCGTGGTCTCGCGGAAGGTGACGTCCAGGCCGTACTCCTCGGCGAGGGTCGCCTGGACGACCTCCTTCTGCACCTCGCCGTACAGGGACACGGAGGTCTCCCCGCGCTGCTCGTCGTGCCGGACGCCGATGAGCGGGTCCTGCTCGGCGAGCTGGGTGAGCGCGAGGTGCAGCGAGCGCCGGCCGGTGCCGGGGCCGGGCACGACGACCGTCTCCAGGGTGGGCGGCGCGAAGTGGTGCCGGTACGCCGTGCCCGGGCGGCCGAGGGCGTCGCCGATCCGGATGCCGTCGAGCCCCCACACCTTGACGATGCGCCCGGCACCGGCCTGGTCCCGCCGCACATCGGTACCGGCCTCGAACACGCTGAGCCCGGTGACACGGCCCTCGGCGCGGCGCCGCACGGCCCGGCCGACGGCCCGACCGCCGCCGGGACGGTACGGCGGCCCGTCCAGGCCCCCGGCGTTCCGTACTCCGTCATCGGCCCGGGCATCCTCCGCTCCCCCGCTGCCGAACGGCACCCGGTCACGCACGCGCAGGGCGCCGGAGAAGATGCGGGCGTAGGCCACCTTCTCGCCGGCCGGGCCGCGCTCGACCTTGAAGACCGTGGCCGACAGGGGGCCGGCCGGGTCGCCGCCGGCGGTGGGCAGGAGGTGTTCGATGCCGGTGATCAGCTCGGGCACACCGGCTCCCGTGATGGCGGAGCCGAAGTACACCGGGTGGACCAGCGCGCGGCGGCTCTGGGCGGCGAGGGCGGTGTGCACACGGGCGTCGGCCAGCGAGCCGTCGAGGTAGGCGGCGAGCAGGTCGTCGTCGTGGTCGGCGAGCACGTCCGGCGCGGTGGGGGCGAGGCCGGGGACGAAACGGGCCGCGGGCGTGCCGGGTGCGGCGGGCTCGCCCATCGGCACGAGCGGTACGGACAGCCTGCGGGCCATCTGCTCCAGCACGGCGGAGCCGTCCGCGCCACGCCGGTCGATCTTGTTCACGAAGATCAGCGTGGGGATCCTCAGCCGGCGCAGCGTCCGCATCAGCACCCGGGTCTGCGCCTGGACGCCCTCGACGGCCGAGACGACCAGGACGGCGCCGTCGAGGACGCCGAGCACCCGCTCGACCTCGGCGATGAAGTCCGGGTGGCCGGGGGTGTCGATGAGGTTGACGGTGACGCCGTCGAGCGGGAACGAGACGACGGCGGACTTGATGGTGATGCCGCGCCGCCGCTCCAGCGCGAGGGTGTCGGTGGCGGTGCTGCCGGCGTCGACGCTGCCGATCTCGTCGATCACCCCGGCGGAGTGCAGCAGCCGTTCGGTCAGGCTGGTCTTACCGGCGTCGACATGCGCGAGAATTCCGAGATTGAGCAGATGCACTGAGCGTGATGTCCTTCGGCACGGGGCGGATTCCTTCCTGGGCGGACATGCACGCAGCGCGCATCGGCGGACCTCTCTCTGTGTGATGTGTGTGACGACGGACAGCCCGCAGTGCAGCAGACACCGGGACCCAGCGGCAATGGATTAACGCTCAACAAACGCCTGTCGCAGCAACGGCCGGGGAACTCGGCGATCGCCGGCTGCCCGGGGAGCAGCGGGCGGCGGTGGTGCGGGCGCCCCGGCCGGTGGGCACCCGGTGGGCCCGGTGTTCCGATGGTCCCGGTGAGAGGAGCGGATGGTGCGGGAGATCCTGCCGGCGCTGGCGCGCTGGCACGCGGCCGGGATTCCGTTCGGGCTGGCCACGGTCGTCGCGGTGAGCCGCAGCGCGCCGCGCGGACCGGGTGCCGCGATGGCGGTGGGCCCGGACGACGAGGTCGTGGGGAGCGTGTCCGGGGGCTGTGTGGAGGGCGCGGTGTTCGAGCTCGCCCAGGAGGTCGTGGCGAGCGGCGCGCCGCGGCTGGAGACCTTCGGCTACAGCGACGAGGACGCCTTCGCCGTGGGGCTGACCTGCGGCGGCGAGATCACCCTGCTGGTGCGGCCGGTGACCGCCGAGTCGGACCCGGCGCTCGGCGCGGTCGCCGCGTCGGTCGCCGCCGGCGAGCCGGTGACCGTGGCCACGGTGGTGGACGGACCGGCGCCGCAGGGGGCGGCCCTCGCCGTCTGGCCAGACCGGGCGGCCGGCACGCTCGGCACGAGCGGTCTCGACGCCGCCGTCACCGCCGACGCACGCGGCGAACTCGCGCTCGGCGCCTCGGTGCAACGGCACTACGGGCCGCACGGCGAGCGCCGCGAGGACGCCGTCACCGTGTTCCTCCAGTCGTTCGCGCCGCCGCCGCGCATGCTGGTGTTCGGCGCCATCGACTACGCGGCGGCGGTGGCGCGGATCGGCGACTTCCTCGGCTACCGGGTCACCGTGTGCGACGCCCGCCCCGTCTTCGCCACGCCCAAGCGCTTCCCGGCGGCCGTCGAGGTCGTGGCCGACTGGCCGCACCGCTATCTCGCCGGCACGCAGACCGACGACCGCACGGTGGTCTGCGTCCTCACCCACGACCCGAAGTTCGACGTACCGCTCCTTCAGGAGGCGCTGCGCCGCCCGGCCGCCTACATCGGGGCCATGGGCAGCCGGAAGACCCACGAGGAGCGGCTCGCCCGGCTCACGGAGGCCGGCCTCGGCCGGGCGGAGCTGTCCCGGCTGCGCTCTCCGCTCGGCCTCGACCTCGGGGCCCGTACGCCCGAGGAGGTCGCGGTGTCCGTCGCCGCCGAGATCGTCGCCCTGCGCTGGGGCGGCAGCGGGGCGCCGCTGACCAGCACCGCCGGAGCGATCCACCCGCCCGCCGCCTGACGAGCCGCAGGGCAGGTGCTCGAACCTCACCGCCGCACCCGTACCAAGGCCCCCGGCAGCAACACCACGGCGATCAGCGCGGCGACCGTGTACAGGCCGGCGGAGGCGAGAGCCACCGCGTGGAACCCGGAGACGAACCGCCCCTGGTCCGCGGGCGCCCCGGCGACCGCCCCGGCCACCGCGATGCCGATCGCGCCCCCGGTCTGGCGGGCGGTGTTGTTGACCGCGGAGGCGAGACCCGACCGCTCGCCCGGCACCGCCGCGATGGCCGCCGCCACCACCGCCGGCGTGACCAGCCCGAGCCCGACGCTCCACAGCAGGAACGCCACGAGCAGCACCGGATACCCCGCGCCCGGCGTGGCCCGCAGGAGCAGCGCGAGGCCGGCCGCGGCGATCAGGAACCCGGCGCCGGCCGGCAGCCGGGAGCCGATCCTGCCGGTGATCCGGCCGCCGAACGGCGCGAGGACGGCGAGCGGCGCGAACAGCGGGACCAGCATGACCCCGGCCAGGAGCACCGAACGGTGCTGCACCGACTGCAGGAACAGGGTCAGCACGAACAGCGTGCCCAGGGTGCACAGGTTCATGATCCCGGCGGCCGTGTTGGCGGCGCCGAAGGCCGGCCGGCGGAGCAGGGTGAGCGGCAGCATCGCGTCGTCGCCGCGCCGCAGTTCGACCGCGCCCAGTACGGCCAGGGCGGCCACGGCGGTCGCGGCGGCCGCGAGGACCCGAGGCGCGGCGGCGCCCAGTCGGCCGCCCTCGATGAAGGCGAAGGTGACGGCGAGGAGTGCCAGGGCGCCGAGCAGCATCCCGGGCAGGTCGAGGCGCCGGGCCTGTTCCTCGCGGCTCTCCTGGACGACCGCCGCCGACCAGATCAGCGCGAGCACCACGATCGGCACGTTGACCAGGAAGACGGCGCGCCAGCCGAGCCCCTGGGTGAGCACCCCGCCGAGCAGGGGGCCGGCGGGCAGGGCGAGGCTGCCGACGCCCGCCCACACGCCGATCGCGCGGGCCCGTTCGGCCTCGTCGGGGAAGGCCCGGCCGATGAGGGCGAGCGTGCCGGGCAGCAGCAGCGCCGCGCCGACGCCCTGCACCACCCGGGCGGCGACGAGCACGGGCACGCCCGGGGCGAGCCCGCAGGCCAGGGACCCGGCGCCGAACACCACGAAGCCGGTGAGCACGACCCGCCTGTGGCCGTACAGGTCGCCGGCGGTGCCGCTGGTGAGCATGAGGGAGGCCAGCGCCAGCGCGTAGCCGTCGACGACCCACTGCAGTCCGCCGACGTCCGCGCCGAGCCCCGAGCCGATCCGGGGCAGGGCGACGTTGACGATCGTGACGTCGAGGAGCACCAGGAAGTATCCGGCGCACATGACGAGGAGGACGGTGCGCGGGGATCCGGCGCGCCGGGCCGGGCGCACCGCGCGCTTGAGCAGGGTGACGGCTGCCTCGGGCATGGGGGCCGGGTACCACCCGGCGGACCGCTCAGACGTCGTGCGGTACCCCGCGTGCTGCGGGCGCCGCCCGGTGGGACGCGGCGTCCGGCCTACCGCGGGGGCAGGCGGTGCAGGGTCACGTCGGTGAGTGCGCCGTCGGTGAGGGTCGCGGTGAGGAAGGTGCAGTGGGGCTGGCGGCGGCGGTCGGTCGGGGAGCCGGGGTTGAGCAGGCGCAGGCCGTTGGGGGCGGTGGTGTCCCAGGGGATGTGGCTGTGGCCGAAGACCAGCACGTCGAGGTCGGGGAAGCGGGCGGCGCAGCGGGCCTCGCGGCCCTGGGCGGGGCCGGTTTCGTGCACGACTCCGAAGCGCAGGCCGCCCAGCTCGGCGCGGGCCACCTCGGGGAGCCGCGCCCGCAGCTCGGGCCCGTCGTTGTTGCCGTACACCGCGACGAGCCGGCGGCTGTGGCTCTCCAGCAGGTCCAGGGTGGCGGTGTCGACCCAGTCCCCGGCGTGGAACACGACGTCCGCGTGCGGGAGTTCGGCCAGCAGGGGCTCGGGGAGCCGTTTGGCGCGCTGGGGCAGATGGGTGTCGGACATGAGCAGCAGGCGCACGGTGTCAGCCTAGGCGGCGCGGGAGGCCAGGCGGCGCAGGCCGCGTGCGGCGCCGAGCAGCGCGACGCCCGTGCCGAGGGCGGCCGCGGCCGGATGCCGGGCCACGGTCTGCTGCAGGGAGCGCGGGTGGGCGCTGTCGTCGAAGGAGCCGTGGGCGCCGTGGTCCTCGCCGGGGTCCTGGTCGACGGGGGTGAAGAGGTTGTCCTGGCCGGCGGGCGGGATGCGGTCGGTCTGCTGGGAGTCGAAGCCGGTGCGGGCGAGATAGCGGTCGAGCAGGGCCGGGACGAGCCGGTTGGCCCAGATGGTGGCCACGGTGCTGGCGCCGACGTAGTACTGCTTGCGGCGCGGGTGGTCGGCCGCGTACAGCACACCGCGGGCGGCGACCTCCGGCTGGTAGATCGGCGGCACGGGCATGGGGTGCCGGGACAGCCGGGAGCGGACCCATTCGAACTGCGGGGTGTTGACGGCGGGCATCTGGACGACGGTGACGTGCACGTGGCTGCCGCGGTGCAGCAGTTCGGTGCGCAGGGAGGAGGTGAAGCCGTTGATGGCGTGCTTGGCGCCGCAGTAGGCGGACTGCAGCGGGATCGACCGCTCGCCGAGGGCCGAGCCGACCTGCACGATCGTGCCCCGGTTGCGGGGCAGCATGCGGGTGAGGGCGGAGCGGGTGCCGTTGACGAAGCCGAGGTAGGTGACCTCCGTGATCCGCCGGAACTCCTCGGCGGTGATCTCGTCGAACGGTGCGAAGACGCTCGCGAAGGCGCAGTTGACCCATACGTCGATGGGGCCGAACTCCTTCTCCGCGGCCTCGGCGACGGCCTCGACCTGGGCCTGGTCCGCCACGTCGGCGGGCTGCACGAGCGGGCGTCCGCCGAGGGCCGCGACCTCGTCGGCCGCCGCCCGCAGGCCGCCCTCGCCACGCGCGACCAGCACGACGTTCGCGCCGCGCCGGCCGTACAGCCGGGCGGTGGCGCGGCCGATTCCGGCGCTGGCACCGGTGATGACGACGGTCGCGGGCATGATCATCTCCTTTCCTGCGGGCTTCACTGCACTCGGTACTGCCGTGCCTCATCCCGGGCGCCGCAGCAGCCGCAAGGCGAGCGCGGTGCCGGCGGGCAGGGCCGCCGTGGCGGCGGCCGTCGCCCAGCGGGCGGTGCGGGAGGGCGGGTCGGGGCGGTCGGCCAGGCGTTCCGGCTGGTCGCTGGGCAGGTTGCCGTCGAGGGCCAGCGCGAGCACCTCGGCGAGGTGCAGGGCGCGGCGGCCGGTGCCGCCCTCCTCGATCTGGGTGCGGCAGCTGAAGCCGTCGGCGAGGACCAGGCTGTCGGGCGCGGCGCCGCGGACGGCGGGCAGCACGCCCTGTTCGGCGACGGCCATGGAGACCTCGTGGTGGCCGCGTTCGAAGCCGAAGTTGCCGGCGAGTCCGCAGCAGCCCTCGTCGAGGACCTCGGCGTCCAGGTGGGCGCGGCGCATCAGTTCCTCGTCGGCGCCGGACTTCATGATGGCGTGCTGGTGGCAGTGGGTCTGCACGGTGGCCTGCCGGGCGAGCTGCGGTGGCCGCCAGTCGTCGGGGGCGTGGTGGACGAGCTGTTCGGCGAAGGTGCGGACCTGCCCGGCGAGCCGCTGCACGTCCTGGTCGGCGGGCATCAGCTCGGGGGCGTCGGCGCGGAAGACGGCCGTACAGGAGGGCTCGAGACCGATGACGGGGGTGCCGGCCTCCAGGTAGGGGCGCAGCACCGCGAGGGTACGGGCCAGCACCTTCCTGGCGACGGCGAGTTGACCGGTGGAGATCCAGGTCAGGCCGCAGCACACGGGTTCGGTCGGTACGGCCACGCGGAATCCGGCGTCCTCCAGCACCCGTACGGCCGACTTCGCGATCGCGGGGTGGAAGTAGGTGCTGAAGGTGTCGGGCCACAGCACCACGGTGCGCGGGTCGGCCGGGTCCGGCTCCTGCCGGTCGCGTGCCTTCCACCACTGCACGAACGACTCCTCGGCGAACACCGGTGCCGAGCGCGCCTCGTCGATGCCCGCGAGCCGCTTGCCGAGCCGGGCCAGACCGGGCGCGTGCAGCGCGGAGTTGACCAGCGAGGGGGCTATCCGGGAGAGCCGGGCCCACAGCGGGAGGTAGCCCATGGAGTAGTGGGCGGCCGGGCGGATCCGGCCCTCGTAGTGGTGGGCGAGGAACTCGGCCTTGAGGGTGGCCATGTCGACGCCGGTCGGACAGTCGGACTTGCAGCCCTTGCAGGCCAGGCACAGGTCGAGCGCGTCGCGTACGGCGGTGGAGCGCCAGCCGTCCTGGATCGCGGAGTCGGCGTGCCCGCCGAGCATCTCGAACAGCAGCCGGGCCCGGCCGCGGGTGGAGTGCTCCTCCTCCATGGTGGCCCGGTAGGAGGGGCACATGACGCCGCCGGAGTGGCTACGGCAGTTGCCGATGCCGACGCAGCGCATCACGGCACGGTTGAAGGAGTGCTCGTCCTCGGGGAAGCCGAAGTGGGTCGAGGGGGTGGCCGGCCGCCAGCCCGGGCCGAGCCGGAGCTGCCCGTCCACGGGGTTGGGGTGGACGACCTTGCCGGGGTTCATCCGGTTGCCCGGGTCGAAGAGGGCCTTCAGCTCGCCGAACGCGGTCACGAGCCGCTCGCCGAACATGCGGGTGAGCAGTTCGCCGCGGGACTGGCCGTCGCCGTGCTCGCCGGACAGCGAGCCGCCGTAGGAGGCGACGAGATCGGCGGCGCGCTCCACGAAGCGGCGGAAGTGCGCCACGCCGTCGGCGGTGCGCAGGTCGAAGGGGATGCGGGTGTGGACGCAGCCCTGCCCGAAGTGGCCGTACAGGGACGGGTGATCGTAGTCGAACTCCTCGAACAGGCCCTTCAGGTCGCGCAGATAGTCGCCGAGCCGGTCGGGCGGCACGGCGGAGTCCTCCCAGCCCTCCCAGGTCTCCCGGTCGTCCGGCGGGCGCGCGGTGACGCCGAGTCCGGCCTCGCGGGCCTTGAGCATCTTCTGCTCGCGCTCCGGGTCGTCGGAGAAGGCGATCCTGCTGTCCTTCTCGTCGCGGCCGACGGCGCGCAGCAGGGCGTGCGCCTGCTCGTCGACGTCCTCCTGGCTGTCGCCGCTGAACTGCACCATCAGCCAGCTGGCGCCCTCGGGCAGGGCGTCGAGGGAGTCGAGGTAGGCGCCCTCCTCCCGCATCAGCTGCGCCATCCGGTCGTCCAGCCCCTCGAGTTGGGTGGGCGAGCAGCGCTCGAGCAGCAGCGGCACGTCGTCGCCGGCCGTGCAGATGTCGTCGTAGCCCAGGACCAGCAGCGACTGGTACGCCGGCACCGGGACGAGGTCGAGTTCGGCGCGCAGGACGGTGACCAGGGTGCCCTCGCTGCCGACGAGCGCCTTGGCGACGTCGAAGCCGTTCTCGGGCAGCAGGGAGTCGAGGTTGTAGCCGGAGACGCGGCGCGGGATCTTCGGGTAGCCGCGGCGGATGTCGGCGAGGTACTCGGTGGCGATGCGGTCGAGGCCGGCGTACAGCTCGGCGAGCCGGCCGCCGCCGCTGACGATCCGGGCGCGCTCGTCGGGCGGGGTGGGACCCACCCAGGCGCGCTGGCCGTCGTAGGTGAGGATCTCCAGCTGCCGCACGTTGTCGACGGTCTTGCCGTAGGCCTGCGCGGAGGCCCCGCAGGAGTTGTTGCCGATCATGCCGCCGAGCGCGCAGTGGCTGTGGGTCGACGGTTTGGGTCCGAACTGGAGCCGGTGCGGGGCGAGTTGGCGGTTGAGTTCGTCGAGGACGATCCCGGGCTCCACCACACAGGTGCGCCGCTCGGGGTCGACGGAGATGATCCGGTTGCAGTACTTGCTCCAGTCGATCACCACGGCGGTGTTGGTCGACTGTCCGGCGAGACTGGTGCCGCCGCCCCGGGAGAGGACGGGGGCGTCGAACCGCGCGCACACCGACACGGCGCGGGCGCCGTCCTCGACCGTGCGCGGGACGACGACGCCCAGCGGGACCTGCCGGTAGTTGGAACCGTCCGTGGCGTAGGCGCCGCGGCTGCCGGCGTCGAAGCGGATCTCGCCGTCCACCTCGGCGCGGAGAGCCGCCTGAAGGCCGGACATGTCCGAAGGGGTCATCTGCGCTCCCTTGTCTTCACCGACCGTGCGGGGTCACCGACGTGCTGCCTGTCCGAGGACGGGCGAGTACCCGACAATTGGACAGGCAAGACTGAACAGGTCGAGCTGGACAGTTACGGCTGCCGGTCTTAGGGTGGCGGCATGGCTGACATCTCCGACTCCGCCGCCCGCGCCGCGCGCGATCTGCGCGTGGTGTTCAGCCGGCTGCGGCGCCGTATCCGCGAGGTCGCGCAGGACACCGACCTCAGCCCCTCCCAGGAGTCGGCGCTCACCCTGGTCGGCAAGCACGGCGCCGCCACGGCCAGCGCGCTGGCCGCCGCCGAGGGCGTACGCCCGCAGTCGATGGCGACCACGCTGGCCGCCCTGGAGCAGCACGGGCTGATCCGGCGCACCCCCGACCCGGACGACGGCCGCCGCCAGCTGGTCACCCTGACCGACGCCGGGCGGGCCCGGATCGAGGGCAACCGGCAGGTGCGCGAGGAGTGGCTGGCCCGCGCCTTCCAGGACCGCTACACCGAGCAGGAGCGGCAGACCGTGCTCGCGGCGCTGGAGCTGATGGAACGCCTGTCGCAGCCGTGACCCGCAGGCGGCCGCACACGCCGGGACGGCATCCCGCCCCTCCCTCGCCGGCTCCTGCCGCCGCCCCCTCGACTGCTCGACGGTCGCCGTGGGTCCGGCGTCGCCTTCGGACCCCCGCCCGCCGAGACCGCCCGGCCGCACGCCGGCCCCCTCCTGCTCGCCGGCTCGCCACCGCTGCCGACGCCCCCCCCCGCCGGACCGCTCCCGGGCCGGCGCACCCCGCAAAACTCCGGACCCCCGGAAAACTCCCGAATCCACGGAAACCATCCGAACCCCCGAAAACACCGAACCCCTGGAAAGGCCTGACCGACTCATGTCGCTCACCACGCTCGACCCCCGCACCGCCCTCGTCGCGATCGACCTGCAGAACGGCATCGTCGGCATGCCCGTGCAGCCGCACGCGGCCTCCGACGTCGTCTCCCGCACCGCCGAACTCGCCGGCGCCTTCCGCGCCAAGGGGCTGCCCGTGGTCCTGGTCCGCGTCTCCTTCGCGCCCGACTGGGCCGACGCCGTCCCCGGCCGCACCGAGCGCCAGGCGCGCGGCCTCGCCTTCCCCGAGGGCTGGGACGTCATCGCCGACGAGCTGAACGGCCACCCCGGCGACATCCGCGTCACCAAGCACAACTGGAGCGCCTTCCACGGCACCGACCTCGACGTCCAGCTGCGCCGCCGCGGCGTCACCCAGATCGTGCTCACCGGCATCGCCACCAGCATCGGCGTGGAGTCCACCGCCCGCGACGCCTACGCCCACGGCTACCACGTCACCCTCGCCACCGACGCGATGGCCGACGCCGACGCCGAGGCGCACGCGAACAGCGTCGAGCGGATCTTCCCGCGGCTCGGCGAGAGCGGCACCACCGCCGAGATCCTGGAGCTGCTCGCCAAGACCCACGCCTGATCCACGGGCCCGGACGCGTGCGGCGGGCGGGGGTGCCCGCACACCACCGCACGGGTCCGGGTTAGCATTCGGCCACGCCCACCCGTGCCACCCAGGCAACGGGAAGCGAACAGAGGGGGCTTGTCACCGGATGCCGGTCAAGGTCAGCGTCATCGTCCCCGTGTACAACCCGGGGCCGTACATCGAGGACTGCATCACCTCGCTGCTGCGCCAGTCGCTGCCTCCCGACGAGTACGAAGTGATCTTCGTGGACGACGGCTCCACCGACGCCACGCCGGCCCGGCTCGACGCCCTCGCCGCCGAGCATCCGCACATCCACGTCATCCACCAGGAGAACTCGGGCTGGTCGGGCAAGCCCCGCAACGTGGGCATCGCGGCCTCCCGGGGCGAGTTCGTGATGTTCGTCGACAACGACGACCGGCTCGGCGACGAGGCCCTGGAGCGGATGTACGACTACGGGGTCGCCAACAAGGCGGACGTGATCGTCGGCAAGATGGCCGGAAAGGGCCGCCCGGTCCCGGTGGAGCTGTTCCGCCGCAACCACCCGCACGCCACGGTCGCCACCGCCCCCCTGATCGACAGCCTCACCCCGCACAAGATGGTCCGGCGCTCCTTCCTGGACCGCACCGGGCTGCGCTTCCTCGAGGGCCGGCGGCGCCTGGAGGACCACGTCTTCTTCACCGAGGCCTATCTGCGCGCGGACAACGTCTCGGTGCTCAGCGACTACGTCTGCTACTACCACATCAAACGCGACGACGCCTCCAACGCCGGCTTCCAGCGCTTCGACCCGGTCGGCTACTTCACCAACCTCCGCGAGGCCCTCGACGTGGTCGAGCGGTACACCGAGCCGGGCCCGCTGCGCGACAGGCTGCTGCGCCGCTGGCTGCGGGTGGAGATGGTCGAGCGGATGAGCGGCCGCCGGCTGCTGGCGATGCCGGACGACTACCGGCGCGCGCTGTTCAAGGAGATGCACGCGGTCGTCGTCGAGCGCTTCGGCCCCGGCGTCGCCCCCGGCCTGCGCCCCGGCCAGCGGATCGTCGCCGCGCTGATCCGCGAGGACCGCTACGACGACCTGGTCGCCTACGCCGAGTGGGAGGCCGGGGTGCGGCCGCAGGCCGTACCGGCCGGGGCCGCCTGGCGGGACGGCGTCCTGCGCATCGACCTCGGCGTCGAGTACACCACTGCCGACGGCCCGCTCACGGTCCCGGCGAACGCCCCGAGGCCGCCGGCGGACGGCGCGCCCCGCGATGTCGCCGAGGCCGCGTCCTGGCTGGCGGCGGCCGCCGAGGACGGCTTCGAGACGGCCGCCGTCGATGTGATCGTGCGCGACCGGGAGAGCGGGGCCTCCTTCTTCCAGCCGGTCGACGTCACCCGCGAGCGCGTCCCGGCCGAGGCCGGCGGCACCCGGCTGCGCTTGCGCGCCACGGCCGCCGTCGACCCCGCCGCGGCGGCCGGCGGCGACCCGCTCGGCGGCGGCCTGTGGGACCTGTACGTGCGGGTCGGCCTGGGCGGCTGGACCAAGGAGTGCCGGCTGGGCCCCGCCCCGGCGCAGGGGCTCGCGCTGCCGCCGGCCGGGATCGTCGCGGGCCGCGTCGTACTGCCGTACTGGACGCAGCAGTACCGCAACCTGTCGCTGGACGTGGACCGTGCCGTGAAGTCCCTCGGACTGCACCGGCTCACCCCGGCGGACGCGACGGTCTCCGCCGAGACGCTGACCGTCGCACTGCCGCTGTACGTGCCCGACAGCACGACGGTCGCCGTCCGGCTGGCCGGCGCCTCCGGCCGCGCGGTCGACCGGCCGGCCCTGCTGACGCCCGCCGACGGAGTCCACGCGCTGCTGGAGGCCGGCCTGCCGCTCGGCGAGCTGCGCGGCGCCCTGTGGCGCACGGAGCTGCGGCTGTCCGGCGGCCGCGCCGTGAAGCTGCCGCTGCTGCTGCGCGTGGGACGCGGACCCGGCGCGGTCGAGGTGGTCCGCCCGGCCCCGCCCGGTATGCTGCGCCGACTGCTGCGCAGGGCACGGCGCCTGCTCGGCGGCGTACGGCGGGCGCGGACGACCGCGACGACACGGAGGGCATGACGGCGTGCGGCAACTGGGGATCGGCGGCGCCTGGGTGCTGGAACCCCAGGTGTTCCCGGACGACCGGGGCAGCTTCCACGAGTGGTACCGGGGCGCGGAGTTCCGCGAGGCCACCGGGTACGACCTCGGCCTCGCCCAGGCCAACTGCTCGGTGTCCCGGCGGGGCGTGCTGCGCGGCATCCACTTCGCCGACGTGCCGCCCGGCCAGGCCAAGTACGTCACCTGTGTGCGCGGGGCCGTCCTCGACGTGACCGTGGACATCCGCGTCGGCTCCCCCACCTACGCGCAGTGGGAGGCCGTACGGCTGGACGAGGAGACCCGGCGCGCGGTGTTCCTCGCCGAGGGGCTCGGGCACGCCTTCATGGCGCTCACCGACGACGCCACGGTGGTGTACCTGTGCTCCACCGGGTACGCGCCCGGGCGCGAGCACGGGCTGCACCCGCTGGACCCGGCGCTGGACATCGCCTGGCCCGAGGGCATCGAGCCGGTGCTGTCGCCCAAGGACGCCGAGGCGCCCACGCTGGCCGAGGCGGAGCGGTCCGGGCTGCTGCCCACGTACGCGGACTGCTCCGCCCACTACCAGCGGCTGCGCTCCGGGGAGTTCAGCGGCTGAGGGCGTACGGGCGGCTCAGCGGCCGGCGGCGTACGGGGCCAGCGCGCGGCGCAGCGGCTCCCAGCCACGGGAGCGCTTCGTGCCCCGGTTGCGGGCCGTGACCAGCGCCTTCCAGAAGCCGGCCGCGAGGAACTCCTCCGGCTTGACGGCCGTGGTGCGCTCCAGCACGGACTCGGGGACCTTCTGCGGGTCGGGCACCTCGAACTCCGCGATGATCTCGTCGTACCCGTCCTTCAGGACGGTGTTGTCCGGGTCGGCGCCGAAGACCAGCAGCTGGCCGGTGGGCGCGGTGTCGACCAGGACCGTCACCAGGTCGGGGCGGTGGCGGCCGAGGATCTCGATGAGCTTGTAGACGTCGCCGGTCCAGGCGTTGGTGTGCCGGTCGCGGGCGGCCTCGTCGACGTTGCGCGGGAGCATGTCGTCGAAGACGATCACGCTCGCCCAGTCGGAGTGCTGCTCGATGTTGATGAAGTCGCGCAGCGCGTACTCGAACAGGTGCATGCCGTCGATGAACGACAGGTCGAGCGTGGTGCGCCTGAAGTAGCCGAACGGGCTGCGGTTGCGGGCGAGGTTGCGCAGCGGATGCCGGCCGCCGCGCAGGTGCGCGAGGGGGTTGTCGCGGGCGAAGAAGTCGTCGCTCGTCGCCTTCACCAGGTGCACGTCGCAGCGTATCTCCGTGACCACCTTGAACGCGGGGTCGATCGCGATGCTGGGCACCCGGGACAGCGTCAGGCTGCGGCCGTCGTTGACGCCGATCTCCAGGTAGTTGCGGTTCGCGCTGACCTTGTGGAGCTCCCGCAGGAACTCGTGCCGTTTCACTTAAGACGTCTCCTTGCGGATGTGGGGCAGTGCTTCGTGCAGGGCGGTCCGCCAGTCCCTCAGCGGTGCCAGACCGGCCGTCCGCCACCGTTCGTGACCGAGGACGCTGTAGGAGGGCCGGGGCGCGGGCCGGACGAAGGCCCGGCTGTCGGTGCGGCGGACCCGGTCCGGGTCGGCGCCGGCCAGCCGGAACACCTCGCGCGCCAGCTGGTACCAGCTGGCCTCGCCCGCGTTGGTGGCGTGGAAGACCCCTGATGCGCCGGTCACTCCCAGGTCGGCGATGCGGGCGGCCACGTCCGCGCTCCAGGTGGGCTGGCCGCGCTGGTCGGCCACGACGTCGACGGTGTCCCGGGTGCGCTCCAGTTGCAGCATGGTGCGCACGAAGTTCCCGCCGTGCACGCCGTACAGCCAGGCGGTGCGCACCACCGCCGACGCGCCGGGGAGTTCGGCGAGCACGGCCCGTTCCCCGGCGAGCTTGGTGCGGCCGTAGGCGGTGCGCGGGGCCGGTTCCTCGTCCTCGCCGTAGGGGGCGTCGCGGTCCTCGCCGGAGAAGACGTAGTCGGTGGAGACGTGGATCAGGCGGGCGCCCGCGGCGGCGCAGGCGCGGGCCAGCAGCCGGGGGCCCTCGCCGTTGACGAGCAGGGCGCGCTCCTCGTCGGTCTCGGCGGCGTCCACGGCGGTGTAGGCGGCGCAGTTGACCACGATGTCCGGCCGGTGCTCGGCCAACGCCCTTTGCGCGGCGGCCGGTTCGGTGATGTCGAGGGCGGCGCGGCCGAGTCCGGTGACGTCCTCGCCGCGCCCGCGCAGTGCGTGCACGGTGTCCTGACCGAGCATGCCGCCCGCGCCGGTGACCAGCCACCTCATCGGGCGCTCCGCCGCTTCAGCGGCTCCCACCAGTCGCGGTGCTCGCGGTACCAGGCGACGGTCTCGGCGAGCCCGGCGGTGAAGTCGCGGCGCGGACGGTACCCGAGTTCGTCGCGGGCCTTGCTCCAGTCGACCGAGTAGCGCAGGTCGTGACCCTTGCGGTCGGCGACGTGCTCGACCCGGTCCCAGCCGGCGCCGCACGCCTCGAGGAGCAGGCCGGTCAGCTCCTTGTTGCTCAACTCGGTGCCGCCGCCGATGTTGTAGACCTCGCCGGGGCGGCCCTTGGTGCGCACCAGGTCGATGCCGTGGCAGTGGTCGTCGACGTGCAGCCAGTCGCGGACGTTGCGCCCGTCGCCGTACAGCGGCACGGTCAGGCCGTCGAGGAGGTTGGTGACGAAGAGCGGGATCACCTTCTCCGGGAACTGGTGCGGGCCGTAGTTGTTGGAGCAGCGGGTGACCCGCACGTCCAGGCCGTGGGTGCGGTGGTAGGCGAGGGCGATGAGGTCGGAGGAGGCCTTGGAGGCGGAGTACGGCGAGTTGGGGGCCAGCGGGTGCTCCTCCGGCCAGGAGCCGGTGTCGATGGAGCCGTACACCTCGTCGGTGGAGATGTGCACGAACGGGCCCACGCCGTGCCGGAGCGCCGCGTCCAGCAGGGTCTGGGTGCCGAGGACGTTGGTGCGCACGAACTCCGCGGCGCCCTCGATCGACCGGTCGACGTGCGACTCGGCGGCGAAGTGCACGACCTGGTCGGCGTCGGCCATCAGCTTGCCGACGAGGTCGGCGTCGCAGATGTCGCCCTGCACGAAGTCCAGCCGGGGATGGCCGAGGGGCAGGTTGGTGAGCGTGCCGGCGTAGGTGAGCCGGTCGAGCACGGTGACGCGCGGGGCACCGGGCGAGTCGTCGGCGAGGAGCGTGCGGACGTACGCGGAGCCGATGAATCCGGCGGCGCCGGTGACGAGGAGGTTCATGAACGGATCTGCACCTTGCTGTGGTCTCCGAGGACGAGTCGGTGGGCGCTGGGGACGCCCGCGGGGGTGACCTCGACGTGGCGGCCGATGAGCGAGGACTCGATCCTGCCCACCCCGGCGATGGAGGAGTCCCGCAGCACGATGGAGAACTCCAGTTCACTGTCGGTGATCCGGCAGTTCTCCGCGATGGAGGTGTAGGGGCCTATGTAGGAGTCGGCGACGACGGTTCCGGCGCCGATGGCGGCGGGGCCCACGATCCGGGAGTGGGTGACCCGGGCGCCCTCCTCGATCACGACGCGGCCGACGGTCTCGGAGGCGTCGTCCACCTCGCCGTCGACCCGCCGCTCCAGGCGTTCCAGGACGGTCCGGTTGACCTCCAGCATGTCGCCGACGTTCCCGGTGTCCTTCCAGTAGCCGCCGATGACGGTCGACCGCACGTCGGCGCGCGTGTCGATGAGGTACTGGAGGGCGTGGGTGATCTCCAGCTCGCCCCGCCAGGACGGCTTCACGGCGCGTACGGCCTCGTGCACGGCCGGCGTGAAGAGGTAGACGCCGACCAGGGCCAGGTCGCTCTTGGGGTGCTCGGGCTTCTCCTCCAGGCCGGTCACCCGGCCGGACGCGTCGAGTTCGGCGACTCCGAAGGCGCGCGGGTCGGGGACCCGGGTGAGCAGGATCTGGGCGTCGGGCCGGTGCGTGCGGAACTCCTCGACGAGGGAGCGGATGCCGCCGACGACGAAGTTGTCGCCGAGGTACATCACGAAGTCGTCGTCGCCGAGGAAGTCCCGTGCGATCAGCACGGCGTGGACGAGGCCGAGGGGGCGCTCCTGGGGGATGTAGGTGACGTCCAGGCCGAACTTCGAGCCGTCGCCGACGGCTTCCCGGATCTCCGCGGCGGTGTCCCCGACGACCATTCCGACGTCGGTGATCCCGGCTTCGGCGAGGGATTCCAGGCCGTAGAACAGCACGGGCTTGTTGGCCACCGGCACCAGCTGTTTCGCCGAGGTGTGCGTGATCGGACGCAGCCGGGTGCCGGAGCCGCCGGAGAGCACCAGAGCCTTCATTCGCCACACCTTAACGGCGATCGTCCGGATCGGAGCTTTGCTCGGCTGACTTGTTCGTTACGACGGTATGGCTCTGGGGTCGACGAGGCTTTACCGGGAGGGTGTTCTCCCGTCGGCGCCGTTCAGTCCTCGCCCCGCACGATGTTGTCCTCGAAGGCGGTCTTCCGCTGCTGCGCGGAGCCGCGGTCCACGACGGCCGGGAGACAGGTCCGCACGCCCCGGTTCCGCCTCCGGCGGGCCTTCGCCCAGCCGGTCTCGGCGTAGGGCAGGGACGGTTTCTCGGTGGGCTGCGCGGTCACGTCGTCCATCTTCCTTCTGCGTCGTCCGCCGGCCCCGCTGGGACGCGTGTGCGTCACGGCCCCGCGGGGCCCGTGTGCGAGGGGTGTCGTACCGGGTCCCCGCGGGGCCGGGGCCGCAAACGCGGGGCGGCTCAGGTGCGGCCGCCGCCCCCGCCGCCGAAGGATCCGCTGGAGCCGGGCGACCAGCGCGGCCGGCGCTGGTCGTCGGCGCGCCTGCTGCGGACGGTGCCCACCTGGTGCGGGGTGAGCCGTTCGCCGCCGTCCGCGGCGCGGGGCACCTCGTCGGGCTCACGCATCTCGCGGGTCTCGCCCACCGGTCCGGACGGCGGCACCGTCGGCTGCTCCTCGGGGCGCGGCGGCGGGGACTCGCCCCGGCGCACCTTGATGCCGAGCCGGAAGGCGAGGATCAGTCCCGCGGTGCAGGCGACCCCGGCGAGCAGGATGAGGACGTACCCGAAGACCTGGGCACCGGATGCTGCTGTGTTCATCGCGAAGTCCATGGGCGTCGGGTACCCGGCCGAGCGGCGGATACGACCCCCGGTGCGAGGCGTGGCGCACACGAGGCCGCAGGTCACGGGGAGTAGCGTCACCCGCGATGACGGAACTACCGGAAATGTCGGATACTCACGAGATCGTCACACGCTACACGGCGCCCGCCCCGCGTCCGGGCCGGGCCGTGCTGCGCTGGGTCTCCACCGCCGACCACAAGGTGATCGGCCGGCTGTACATGGTCACGGCGTTCTGCTTCTTCCTGTTCGCGGGGCTGCTCGCCCTCGCGATGCGCGCGGAACTGGCCCGGCCGGGTCTGCAGTTCCTGAGCGAGCACGGCTACGACGAGTTCTTCACGATCCACGGCACGATCATGATGCTGCTGTTCGCGACCCCGATGTTCGCCGGGTTCGCCAACGCCGTGATGCCGCTGCAGATCGGCGCGCCGGACCTCGCCTTCCCCCGGCTGAACGCGCTGTCGTACTGGATGTTCCTGTTCGGCGGGCTGATGGTGCTCTCCGGCTTCCTGGTGCCGGGCGGGGCCGCGGCGTTCGGCTGGTTCGCCTACGCGCCGCTGAACAGCGCCTACTTCTCCCCCGGCGCGGGCGGCGATCTGTGGGCGATGGGGCTGGTGGTCTCCGGTGTGTCGACGACGCTGACGGCGGTGAACTTCATCGCCACGATCGTGTGCCTGCGCGCGCCGGGCCTGACGATGTTCCGCATGCCGATCTTCACCTGGAACGTGCTGTTCACCTCGATCCTGATCCTGCCCGCGTTCCCGGTGCTCACGGCGGCGCTGCTGGCGCTGGAGGCGGGCCGGAAGTTCGGGGCGCACGTCTTCGACGCGGCGAACGGCGGCGCGCTGCTGTGGCAGCACCTGTTCTGGTTCTTCGGGCATCCGGAGGTCTACATCGTGGCGCTGCCGTTCTTCGGGATCGTCTCGGAGATCATCCCGGTGTTCTCCCGCAAGCCGCTGTTCGGCTATGTGCCGATGATCGGGGCGACGATCGCGATCACCATGCTGTCGGCGGTGGTGTGGGCGCACCATATGTTCGCCACCGGCGCGGTGTTGCTGCCGTTCTTCTCCCTCATGTCGTTCCTGATCGCGGTGCCCACGGGCATCAAGTTCTTCGCGTGGATCGGCACGATGGTCAACGGCTCGGTGTCGTTCGAGACACCGATGCTCTGGGCTATGGGCTTCCTGGTGTCGTTCCTGCTGGGCGGGCTGAGCGGGGTGCTGATCGCCTCGCCGCCGCTGGACTTCCATCTGACCGACACCTACTTCATCGTGGCGCATCTGCACTACGTGCTGTTCGGCACGGTGGTGTTCGCGATGTTCGCCGGGTTCTACTTCTGGTGGCCGAAGTTCACCGGCAAGATGCTGGACGAGCGGCTCGGCAAGCTGCACTTCTGGCTGCTGTTCCCGGCGTTCCAGCTGACGTTCCTGGTGCAGCACTGGCTCGGCGAGGAGGGCATGCCCCGCCGGTACGCGGACTATCTGACCGCGGACGGCTTCACCCTGCTCAACACCCTGTCCTCGGCCGGCGCGTTCCTTCTGGGCGTCTCCACCCTGCCGTTCCTGTACAACGTGTGGCGCACCGCCGCCAAGGGCGAGAAGGTCACCGTGGACGACCCCTGGGGCTGGGGCCGCGGCCTGGAGTGGGCCACCTCCTGCCCGCCGCCCCGGCACAACTTCGTGGCGCTGCCCCGGATCCGCTCCGAGTCCCCCGCGTTCGACCTGCACCATCCGGGGATCGAGAACCCGGCCGGAGAGGAGCGGGTGCGATGAAGGCGGAGGCGCTGCTGTTCGGCGGGGTCGCGCTGTTCTTCGGCGGCTCCGCCGCGCTGTACGGGCTGTGGTCGGGCGAGGAGGCGGGCACGGCCGCCCTGGTCGTCGCGTGCGGCATGGCCGGGCTGGTGTCGTTCTTCTGCCTGATCCAGTACCGGCGCCGCGGGACGCGGGCTCAGGACCGCACGGAAGCGGAAGTCGCGGACGCGGCCGGGCCGGTGGCGTTCTTCCCCGACGAGAGCCCTTTCCCGATCGTCACCGCGCTCGGCTTCGCGCTCACCGCGACCGGCGTGGTCTTCGGGCTGTGGCTGTTCCTCATCGGCCTGGGCGTTCTGGCGCGCGGGGTGTACGGGCTGGTGTTCCAGTACGCGCACCGGTGAGGGGCCTGCGCGGGGCGCCGGGCCGGAACGCCTCCACGGGTTCGTGGTCGGTCTCGTAACCGCCGGTGACGCTCTGCCGGATCTCGCCGGTGGGCACGCCGTCGGCCAGCCGCTCGTTCTCGGCCGCCGTCAGGGCCCGGCACAGCCACCGGGTCACCAGGAACGCCAGGACCGGCGCCGCGATCAGGCCGATACGGCACACCCAGGTGATGGCGTTGACGGAGACGCGGAAGGTCTGGGCGATGACGTCGTTGCCGCCGGCCACCAGCAGCACGCCGTAGAAGACGGTGCCCGCCACGCCGAGCCCGGTGCGCACGGGCCGCTCGCGGGGCCGGTCGCACAGGTGCCGCTCGGCCCACCACTCCCCCGTCAGGCGCTGCTCCACGAACGGATAGACGTACAGGACGCCGAACAGCAGGGCGGGCAGGACGACCGCCGGGAGCAGCACGTTCCACATGAAGGTGTGGCCGGCGATGTTCGTCTCCCAGGGCGGCACCAGCCGCAGCGAGCCCTCCAGGAAGCCGACGTACCAGTCGGGCTGGGAGGCGGTGGAGACCTGGTCGGGGCGGTAGGGGCCGTAGTTCCAGATCGGGTTGACCTGCGCGACGCCCGCGAGCAGCACCAGCACGCCGAAGACGGTGAGGGACAGGCCCGCGGAGGTGGCCGTGAACTGCGGGACCAGGGGCTTGCCGACGGAATTGCTGTTCGTGTGGCCAGGGCCGCGCCACTGGGTGTGCTTGAGCTGGAAGACCAGGATCAGATGCACCGCGACCAGGGCGAGCAGGAGGCCCGGAAGCAGCAGGATGTGCAGCGGGTAGAGCCGGGTGATGATCTCGTGGGCGGGGAACTGGCCGCCGAACGCGAAGAACACGAGGTAGGTGCCGACCACCGGGATCGACTGCAGGATTCCCTGGGCGATGCGCAGCCCGGTCCCGGAGAGCAGGTCGTCGGGGAGGGAATAGCCGGCGAAGCCCTCGGCGAGCGAGAGGACGAACAGGGTCAGCCCGATGACCCAGTTCCCCTCGCGGGGCCTGCGGAAGGCGCCGGTGAAGAAGATCCGCAGCATGTGCGTGCCGATCGCGGCCAGGAAGACCAGGGCGGCCCAGTGGTGGGTCTGCCGCATCAGCAGTCCGCCGCGCACGTCGAAGCTGATGCGCAGGGTGGAGTCGTAGGCCTCGGACATCCGCACCCCGCGCAGCGGCACGTACGGGCCCGCGTAGACGACCTCGCGCATGTCCGGCTGGAAGAAGAACGTCAGCCACACCCCGGTCAGCACGAGCACCAGCAGGCTGTACAGGGCGATCTCGCCGAGCAGGAAGGACCAGTGCTCGGGGAACGCCTTGCGCAGCAGCGAGCCCGCCTGCGACAGGGGCAGCCTGCGGTCCACGGCGCGCACGAGCCGCTCCCCGCGGCTGGTGTCCCCGCTCATGCGTCCTCGGGCTCCGCCGCCGCCCGGGCCACCTCGGCCTCCACCTCGGGGCGCGGCCGGCCCGACTCCTTCGCGTACTCGCTCACCGCGGTCTGCACGTCCCGGGCCAGGTCCCGCCAGGCGCGCAGCGCGGTCTCGTACGTGCCGGACTGGGCGCCGGTCATCCGCCGCTCGGCCGGCGGGCCGTAGGTGTGCCGCAGCTCCTCGACCGTGGCGTGGGCCGCCTCGGCCGCGCGCTGCTTCTGCACGAGTTCCTCGAAGGTGTGTGCCACACCAATCGACCCTAGGCACCCCTTCCCGGACACGCCTCCCCAGGCTGCGCCAACCTGCCGAAACGGTACCCGTGTGGCGGTCAGGGGCACGGTACGTGCGAGGGTGGTCGTCGGCCTGTCGGTGGAGGAAGCGACCGCGGCCGTCAGCCGCCCGGAACCAGGTCCGCCCAGACCTGTTTGCCGCCGCTGACCGGGACCGTGCCCCAGGCCGCCGACACCGCCTCGACCAGGAGGATGCCGCGGCCGCCGGTGGCCTCCCAGCCGATGCTGGTGGGCTTGACGGGGCTGCGCGGGGAGGAGTCGGCGACGGCGAGGCGGAGGCGGTGGTTGACCAGGCTGAGGTCGAGGCGGACCTGGCCGCCGGTGTGCACGAGGGCGTTGGTGACCAGTTCGGAGACCACCAGCAGCGCCGCGTCCATGGTGTCCTGCGAAACGCCCCAGGTGCGCAGGGTGCGCCGGGTGAAGCGGCGGGCGTGCCGGACCGCCTCCGGCACCCGCCACACCGTCCAGCTCTCCCGCAGCGGCCGTACGGCCATGCCGTCGTAGCGCATCAGCAGCAGGGCCACGTCGTCGTCCCGGTGGGCGCCGGTGAGCAGCGCGTCGGCGACCAGGCCGAGGTGGGCCGGGTCGGCGGCGGACAGTTCGCGGGCGAGCCGGTCCATGCCGACGTCGATGTCGGCGTCCGGGGACTCCACCAGGCCGTCGGTGGTGAGCGCGATCACCGTGCCGGGCAGCAGCCGCAGCGGCGTCATCGGGAAGTCGGCCTGGCCGAGCACGCCGAGCGGGGGCCCGCCCTCGGCCGCCATGATCTCGGTGGTGCCGTCCGGGTGGCGCAGCACGGGCTGCAGATGGCCGGCCCGTACGCACCAGGCGGTGCCCTGCTCCATGTCGACGTCGACGTAGGCGCAGGTGGCGAACAGGTCGGTCTCCATGTCCAGCAGCAGGCGGTTGGCGTGCGCGACGACCACGTCCGGCGTGTGGCCCTCGGCGGCGTAGGCGCGCAGCGCGGTGCGCATCTGGCCCATCAGGGTGGCGGCGCCCGCGTTGTGGCCCTGGACGTCGCCGATGACGAGGGCGACATGGTGGTCGCCGAGCGGGATGACGTCGTACCAGTCGCCGCCGACCTGCAGCCCCTCGGTGGCGGGCAGATAGCGGGCGACGGCGACCGCGCCGGGCAGCCGGGGCAGGCGGCGCGGCAGCAGGGTGCGCTGGAGCATGCCGACGAGTTCGTGCTCGGCGTCGAAGGCGTGGGCGCGCAGCAGGGCCTGTCCGGCGAGCCCGGCGCAGGCGGTGAGCAGGGCGCGTTCGTCGGGGTTGAAGGGGTGCGGGCGGTCCCAGCCGATCAGGCAGGCGCCGGCCATGCGGCCGCCGGCGGGCAGCGGCAGCACCGCGAGACCGCCGGGGCCGACGTCGGCGAGGGCGGGTTCCAGCGCGGTGCCGGCCGGCCAGATCCGGGCGCGGCCCTCGCGCAGCGCGGCGGCCAGCGTGGGCATGGCGCGCACCGGCGCGTCGGGCCACTCGGTGCGCCACTCGGTGCGCCACACCTCCGGCCACTGTTCGGGCTCGGGCGGGTCGAGGACGGTGACGACGAGCCGGTCGTTCTCCAGTTCGGCGAGCGCGAGCCGGTCGGCCTGCAGCGGTCCGCGCAGGGCGGCGACGACGGCCTTGCCGACGTCCTTGACCGTGGTGGCGGTGGCGAGGGCGGCGGCCAGGCGCTGCACCCGGGCCACGTCGGTGACGTCGGAGCGCAGGGTGGAGGCGTCGGCGACGGTGCCGACGAGCCGGGCTGGGCGGCCCTCGCCGCCGGGCACCAGCCGGCCGCGCAGCCGCAGCCAGCGGGGCGCGCCGGAGGGCTGCAGGATGCGGAACTCCAGCTCGCGCTCACCGATCGACATGTGGTCGGCCTCGACCACGCTCATCAGCGCCGGCAGGTCCTCGGGGACGGTGAGCGAGAGCAGGGTCTCCACCCGGCCGTCGAAGTCGTCCCGGGTGAGCCCGCACAGCCGGAGGATCCCGTCGCCGACCTCGATCCGGCCACTGTCCATGGCCAGGCTGAAAGCGTCCGGCGGCAGCTCGCCGCCCTCGCCGGCGAGGGCCACCGGCAGGGGTACGGCGATCGCGCCGGTGATCAGCTCCAGGCAGGCGCGCTCGTCGGCGCCGAAGCCGCCGCCGTGCTCGCTGACGACCAGCAGACAGCCGCCGCCCGCCGGTCCGAGCGGCAGGGCGGCCACGGAGAAGTCCGGGGACGGGGTGCGCCGGGCCTCGGGGCACCCGGCGAGCTGCTCGGGGCCGAGCCAGCGCGGCTGCCCGGTGCGGTGGGCCTCGGCGACCGGGGAACCGCCGGCGAGCGGATAGCAGTCGCGCAGGCCGTACAGGGTGCGGGGCAGTCCCGCGGACTCCATGAGACACAGCTGGGCCGGGTCGTCGCCGGGTGTGTAGACGCCGGCGAAGGCCGCCCTGGCGAACACCAGTGCCTGTTCGAGGATGCGGTGCAGCCGGTCCGGCGTGTCGGGCGCCGCGGTGAGCGCTTCCAGGGCGGCTCGGGCTCGCTCCGTCGTCGTCCGGCTGATCGCAGCGCCCTCGCTCCTCACCACGTTCGCCATTACAGCGCGTATGCGGCTCCTGCGCAGCCCCTGTGAAGGGCGCGGGTGCGTGGCGCGGCCTTCGCTCGAAAGCCGCCGAACACATCTTGACGCGTGAGTTCCGCACACCGACCTCATGACAGACGTGACTGTCCGCGACCGGCCGGCTCCTGCGAGTGTCGTCTGCGGTCACACCACGAAGGGGCGGGAGGGGCATGGACAAGCGGTACGAGGTGTACGCGCTCGCCGACGGGCACTTCTACGACACGCCCGACCGGCTCCCGGGAGCGGACGGCGCCCCGGCGCCGCAGTTCGCGACGGCGTGTCGCGCCGTCCCGGAGGGCTGGCGCGCGGCGCGCTCGGGCGACTGGCTGACGCTGACCCCCGTGGGCGCGGACGGCGCGCCGCTGCCGTCGCCGGCGCAGGGCTGGAAGATCCACTCCTCGGCGACGGCCGCGAACGCCGACCAGGTCGCGGCCCTCGTGTGGGACTACTGCGTGCCGCGCCGGATCCCGTTCAAGTTCGTGCCGGGCCCGCATCTGCTGCACCTGCGCAACGCCAAGTACGCGGGCCGCGACACCAGCGGCAAGTTCGTCACCGTCTACCCGGCCGACGAGGAGCAGCTGCACCGGACCTTGCGGGAGCTGGGCACGCTGCTGGACGGCTTCGAGGGGCCGTACATCCTCACCGATCTGCGCTGGTACGACGGCCCGCTCTACGTCCGTTACGGCGCCTTCGCCCGCCGGTACGTCGTCGACGAGCGCGGCTCGCTGGTCCCGGCGGTGGCCGACGGCGGGGGCCGGCTGGTGCCGGACCGGCGGGACCCGTCCTTCCAGGTGCCCGAGTGGGTGACGCTGCCGGAGTTCCTGCGCCCGCATCTTCAGGCCCGCAACACCACGACGGTCGGCGACCTGCCGTACCGCATCGAGAAGGCGCTGCACTTCTCCAACGGCGGCGGGGTGTACGCCGGGACCGACACGCGGGACGGGCGCCGGGTGGTGCTCAAGGAGGCCCGGCCGTACGCCGGTCTCGCCGCCGACGGCGCGGACGCGGTGACCCGGCTGGAGCGGGAGAAGGCGGCGCTGGAGCGGGTCGCCGGGACCGGTGTGGTGCCCGAGGTGCGGGACTGGTTCACGCTCGGCGAGCACCGGTTCCTGGTCATGGACCACGTGGCGGGCCGCCCGCTCAACTCCTTCTTCGCCGAGCGGCATCCGCTGCTCACCCCCGACCCGGACCCGGCCGCGGTCGCCGCGTACACGGCGTGGGCGCTGCGGATCCACGCGGCGGTGGAGCGGGCGGTGGCGGCGGTGCACGCGCGCGGGCTGGTCTTCAACGACCTGCACGTCTTCAACATCATGGTGGCCGAGGACGACAGATCCGTCCGTCTCATCGACTTCGAGGCCGCCGCACCCGCCGAGGACAACGCCCGGCAGACCGTCGCCCACCCCGGCTTCTTCGCCCCGCCGGACCGGCGCGGCACGGACGTCGACCGCTATGCGCTGGCCTGTCTGCGGCTCGCCCTGTTCCTGCCGGTGACCACGCTGTTCGTGGTCGACCGGGGCAAGGCGGCGCATCTGGCTGAGGTGATCGCGGAGCAGTTCCCGGACGTGCCGCGGGCCTTCCTGGACGAGGCGGTCGCGGAGATCACCCGGAACACGCCCCGCACCGCGGCCCGGCCCCCGGTGGTGCCCGGCGACTGGCCGTACAGCCGGGACTCGATGGCGAAGGCGATCCTCGCCTCCGCCACCCCGGAACGCGACGACCGGCTCTTTCCCGGGGACATCGCCCAGTTCGCCGACGGCGGCGGTCTCGGCCTCGCCCATGGCGCGGCCGGAGTGCTGTACGCCCTCCAGGCGTCCGGGTGCGGCCGGTACGACGAGGGCGAGCGCTGGCTGCTGGACCGTACCGCCCCGCCGCCGCCCGGCACCCCGCTCGGCCTGTACGACGGCCTCGCGGGCGTCGCCCTGGTGCTGGACCGACTCGGGTACCGGCAGCGGGCGCTGAACCTGATCGACGGCGTGCTGCGGGAGAACTGGCGCAGCCTCGCCTCCGACCTGCACGGCGGACTCGCCGGGCTCGGCCTGGTCCTCGGCCGGCTCGCGGACACCACCGGCGAGCCGGCCCTGCGGGAACACGCCGCCGAGGCCGCCGGCATCCTGCGGCGGCGGCTGGCGGAACCGGCGCAGGACGGCCCCCGCCGGCGCGCCGGGCTGCTGCGCGGCGCGAGCGGTCCCGCGCTGTTCCTGATCCGGTGGTACGAGCAGACCGGCGAGGAGTGCTGGCTGACGGCGGCGGGCGAGGCGCTCCGCCGCGACCTGGACCGCTGCGTGACCCAGGGGGCGGGCGGCGGCCTGGAGGTGGACGAGGGCTGGCGGACGCTGCCCTACCTCGGCGACGGCAGCGCGGGCATCGGACTGGTCCTGGACGACTACCTGGCCCACGCGGCAGAGGGCGCCGAGGAGTTCGAACGCGCCCGGGCCGGCATCCTCACCGCCGCCACCTCCCGCTTCTACGCCCAGCCCGGCCTCTTCCAGGGCCGCGCCGGGATGATCCTGCACCTCGCCCGCAGCACCGCCCCGGGCGCCGGACGCGCTCGGCTGGAGCAGCAGATCGCGGGGCTCGGCTGGTTCGCCATGGACTACCAGGGCCAACTGGCCTTCCCCGGGCACCAGATGATGCGGCTCTCCATGGACCTCGCCACCGGTACGGCAGGCTGCCTGCTCGCGCTCGCCGCGGCCCGCGACGACGCCGGCACCGCGCACCTGCCCTTCCTGCCGCCGCCACCGGCGGCCCACGCACGCGGCTCCGCACCGACGGAGCCGTGACACCACCTCCGTCCCCAACGAGGAAAGGACAACACCATGGCACTGCTCGACCTGCAGACCCTCGAGTCCGAGGAGCACCACCACACCGGCGCGAGCACCGCGAGCCTGCTCTCCTGCGTGTCCGCGGCGAGCGTTCTGCTCTGCCTCTGACCCCGGCGCCGGCACGGACGGCTCCGGGCGACGCCCTCCCCGCGGGGGCGCCGTCCGGGGCCGATCCGGCCTGAAGGGGGTGGCCCGGGATACGGCGCGGGTGTGCGCCTGCCTCCTCGCGGCTGGCCTCCGAGGGGCGACGCGACAAGGCCGCTCGCCCCGAGGGCCGACGCAGGAAGGGGCACACCCGCCGTCACGGCGGCGACCGCGAGCGGCACACCGCCCAAGGCCCGGGCCGCCGCTGCCGACAGGCCGCCCAGGCCCCGGCGCCACCATCGACGGCTGCCGTCGAAGGGCCCCGGCAGGCGCGCCGGCGAGCCGCCGTCCGGAGGCCGCGCCAGTCGAAGCACCGGCGGCCGGCACCCAGACACCAGCCGCCCCTCCGGCGAACGGCCGCCCAAAGCCCAGCCGTGCCGATTCCGTCCGACCCCAGCGAGGCCGCAGCCGATGAACTCCCCCTCCACCCAGGCCACTTCCGCGGCAGGCCATGAACTGTCGCGGGCGGTGCTGCGGCAGGGCGGTGTCCGTTGTGCCGCGCTGTGCGCCGTGAGCACGGCCGCCACCGCCGCCGGCCTGCTGCTGCCCGCCCTGCTCGGTCACACCCTGGACCTGCTGCTGGCGCGTTCCCCGGCCGGGCGCTGGGTCGGCTGCTGTGCCGGCGTCGTCCTGCTGCTCGCCGTGCTGGACGGCTGCGCGGGGGTGCTCACCGGCACCGCCGACGCGCACGCCACCGCATGGCTGCGCCGGGATCTCACCGGGCATGTCCTGGCGCTGGGCCCGCGCGCGTCGGCCCGGTTCGGGGCCGGTGACCTGGTGGCACGGCTGGTCGGCAACGCCGCGCAGGCCGGGACGGCGCCGGGTGCGCTGGCCGCGTCGCTCGCCGCGCTCGCCGGGCCCGTCGGGGGCGTGGTGGCGCTCGGTCTCATCGACCCGTGGCTGGCGGCCGTGTTCCTCGCCGGGGCGCCGGTCCTGGCCCTGCTGCTGCGCGCGTTCGCCCGGGACACGTCGGCGTGCGTGGCCGACTACCAGCGGGCGCAGGGCCGGATCGCCGGGGCGCTGGCGGAGGCGGTCGGCGGCGTCCGTACGATCCGGGCCGCGGGCGCCGAGCGGCGCGAGACCGCCCGCGTGCTGGCACCGCTGCCCGAACTGTCGCGCGCCGGGCACCGCATGTGGCGGGTGCAGGGGCGGGCGGCCGCCCAGGCGGTCGGCGTGGCACCGCTGCTGAACCTGGGCGTGCTGGCGGTGGCCGGACTGCTGCTGGCCCGGCACCGCCTGTCGGTGGGCGAGGTGCTGGCCGCCTCCCGGTACGCGGTGCTCGCCACGGGCGTCGGCACGCTCGTCGGACAGCTGGCCGCGCTGGCACGGGCCCGCGCGGCGACCGCCCGGCTCGCCGAGGTGCGCGCCGAGCCCGCGCCCGCACACGGCACCCGCCGCCTGCCGCCGGGCAACGGGCGGCTGGAGCTGCGCGCGGTGACCGCACGCCGGGACGGGCGAACCGTCCTGGACGGCGTCGACCTGGTCGTCCCGGGCGGCACCAGCCTCGCGGTGGTCGGCCGCTCCGGCGCCGGGAAGTCGCTGCTCGCCGCGCTCGCCGGGCGGCTCGCCGACCCCGACGCGGGCGAGGTCCTCCTCGACGGCGTACCGCTGCGCGACCTCGGCCACGCCGAGCTGCGCGACGCGGTCGCCTACGCCTTCGAGCGGCCCGCCCTGCTGGGCACGACCGTCGAGGACACGATCGCCTTCGGCCGCACGCCCGCCACCCCGGCCGTCGTGCGCCGCGCCGCGCGGCATGCCCGGGCCGACGACTTCGTACGGCGCCTCCCCGAGGGCTACCGCACCCGCGTCGCCGACGCAGCCCGTTCCGGCGGCGAGACCCAACGCCTCGGCCTCGCCCGCGCGTTCGCCCACGGCGGCCGTCTGCTCGTCCTCGACGACGCCCTCTCCAGCCTCGACACGGTCACCGAACACCACATCACCCGCACCCTGCTGTCCCCGGACCCCGGCCGCACCCGTCTCCTGATCGCCCACCGCGCCTCGACGGCGGCCCACGCGGACCGCGTCGCCTGGCTGGACGCCGGCCGCGTCAGGGCCCTTGGCACACACCGCGAACTGTGGCAGGAGGCGGGGTACCGGGCGGTGTTCGGTCAGGCGGAGGCCGGCTGACGCACACGGCACGACACGTACGCACCCGTCCCGAAGGGGGAGTTGACGCACATGGCCGACGCCGGACGCTCATCCGGACGGGAGACCACACTGCCGGCCACCGGACACCCGGCGCCGGTCCGCGGCCATGGATACCGGTTTCTGCGGGAGCGGTGGCCGGTGCTGGTCCGGCTGGGGGCCTGGTCCGTGCTGGAGGCGGGGCAGACGTTCGTCCTCGGGTACGCCCTCGCACGGGCGCTGGACGCCGGGTTCCTGGCCGGGGACGCGCGGACCGGGCTGCTGTGGCTGGGGGCGGCGGGGCTCGCCGTGGGGGTCGGGGCGTTCGGGACGGGGCGGGTGTACGGCGTGGTCGCCGCGCTGGTGGAGCCGGCCCGGGACCGCCTTGTCACGGCGGTGGTCGGGCGCGGGGTGCGCCAGGCGGACTCCGGTGCGCTGTCCGGGCTCACCCAGCAGGTGGAGATCGCCCGGGACACGTTCGCCGGTGTGGTGCTGGTGTCGCGTTCGTTCCTGTTCACCGCCGCCGGCGCCCTGATCGGCCTGTTCTCGCTGGCCCCGCTGCTGCTGGCGGTCGTCCTGCCCCCGCTGCTCGCCGGGACGGCCCTGTTCGCCGCGACGCTGCGCCCGCTGGCCCGCCGTCAGGAGGCCTTCCTCACCGCCGACGAGGAACTGGCCCAGGAACTGGGCGCCGTCGTCCCGGCGCTGCGGGACGTCACCGCGGCCGGCGCCGAGGAACGCGTCGCCGCCGCCCTCGCCCGGCGCACCGACGCGGAACTGCGCTCCGCGCGTGCCCTGGCCCGGTGGAGTGTGACCCGGGTGGCCGCCCCGGCGCTGGGCGGCGAACTGCCCGCGGTGCTGCTGCTGGTGACGGCCCCGTGGCTGCTCGACCGCGGCGTGACGCCCGGAGCCCTGGTGGGGGCGCTGACCTACGTCACCCAGTCCCTGCTCCCCGCCCTCGCCAGCCTGGTCCACGGCCTGGGCACCAGCGGCGCACGCCTGACGGTGGTGCTGCGCCGCCTGCTGGCCCCACGCCCCGAGGGGCCCGGGGCCGCGGTCGTCAGTGGCGTCGCCTCGCCGAGCGCGCCGGACACCGCCCTCTTGCTCACCTCGGTCACCTTCGCCTACGGCCCCGCGAGCGAGCCCGTGCTGAAGGACCTCGACCTCGCGCTTGCCCACGGCACCCACCTGGCCGTCGTGGGCCCCAGTGGAATCGGCAAGTCGACACTCACCGCACTGATCTCCGGCCTGCTCCTCCCCCAGCACGGCACCGTCCAGGCCTGTTCCGCCGTCCTCATCCCGCAGGAGGCCTACGTCCATTCCGGCACCCTGGCCGAGAACCTGGCCCTGCACCGCCCGGCCCCGGTACCCGAGCCGGAACTCCTCGCCGCCGCCGACGCGGTCGGCCTGACGCCCCTGCTGCGGCGCCTGGGCGGGCCCCGCGCCCCCGTCGACCCCGCGCGGCTGTCCGCGGGCGAGCGCCAGCTCGTCGCGCTGACCCGCGCCTACCTCTGCCCCGCCCCGCTGGCCCTGCTGGACGAGGCGACCTGTCATCTCGACCCGGAGGCCGAGGCGCGGGCCGAGCGGGCCTTCGCGGCGCGCCCCGGCGGCACGCTGATCGTGGTCGCGCACCGGATCAGCTCCGCCCGCCGCGCCGACCGCGTCCTGGTCATGGACGGCGCGCGCACCGCCTGCGGCACCCACGAGGAGCTGCTGCGCACATCGGAGCTGTACCGGGACCTGGCGGGCCGCTGGACGAGCACCGCCCCGCTGCCCCGCTGATCACACCCATCCCTCCCCGCGCGATATGCGAATGGCGTCGATCCGGTTCCGCGCCCCCGTCTTGCGGGTGATCGACGCCATGTAGTTGCGGACCGTGCCGTGCGAGAGGTGGAGCCGCCCGGCGATCTCGGCGACGGTCGCGCCTCCGGCGGCCAGGGACAGCACGCTCAGTTCGCGTCTGGTCAGCGGCATCTGCGCCGCTTTGAGGAAACCGAAGCCCAGCGAGGGATCGATGAAACGTTCCCTCGCGGCGACGGACCGGATGGCACGCACCAGCCGTTCCGGTGCGCCCGCCTTGTCGACGTAACCGAGCGCGCCCGCCTCGGCAGCCCGTTTCAGCAGGCCGGGCCGGTTCGCCTGGGCCAGCACCACCAGTGCCGGCGGCGTGCCGCCGGGGCCGGGCGGGCACAGGTCGGCCAGCGGCGGCACGCCGGGCCCGTCGGCCCAGTCGAGGTCCGCCGCGCACACGTCGGGCCGTAAGGAACGCACCCGGCCGACGGCGCCCCGCCACGGTGTGTCGTCCACGTCCAGACCGGGCTCCCGCCGCAGCCACTCGGCCAGGACCGATCGCACCAGACACGCGTCCTGCACCAGAAGCACCCGGATCACTGCCCGCCCCCTCGTTTGGTCGTCCTGCGCCCGTCGCTCGCGTTCCGCGTCGCCGTCCGCGCCGTCGTGGCCGTCACACAGCGCGCCGTGGTCCCGCACGGACGGCGCGTGCCCATTCTTCGGTGCCGGTACCGTTCGCGGGCGCGGAGATCCGGCCATCAGGGTGCGCGGGGGCGCATGCCAGGCGCCCGTACGCCGCCCGCGCTTCCGCTGTCCGGGCATGGGTGTACGCGAACGGGGTATGCGATGGCATCCCCCGGCGGGACGACGGGCCTGCGGCCGGGTGCTCGCCGTGCGCCGGGCTCGCCCGCGGGGGAACGTTGTCCCCAGGATGCGCGACGCGGCCGTACGAGGAGGTGGTCGGCGTGTCCGACGGGCCGGAACCGGCACCGGCGGCCGGCACGACACCGGGCGCCCATCCCGTGCTGTCGCTCGCGCTGGTGTCGATGATGCACGAGGTGCACGCGCACTCCGGCGCGGTGTACCTGCTCAGGCCCGGTGAGCAGGTTCTGAGGATGTCGGTGCACGCGGGCATGCCGCGGGCGTTCGCGGCGCCGTGGGAGCGGGTCGGGCTGTCCGCGCCGATCCCGGTCGCGGACGCGGTGCGCGAGCGGCGGCTGGTGTGGGTGGGCGGCGAGGAGGAGATGGCCCGCTGCTATCCGCGCATCGCGGTGGTGCTGCCGTACCCGTTCGCGCTCGCCGCGCTGCCCGTGGCCACCGAGCGGCAGGTGTACGGCGCGGTGTTCGTGACCTGGCCCGGCACGCATCCGCCGGAGCTGTCCGACGGGGAGCGGGACCAGCTGTGGGCGGCCTGCGAGCGGCTGGCGCTGCGGCTGGAGCGCGCCGCCGGGGAGGGCCGGACGCTCGGCGGGGAGACCGATGTGCTGGCCGAGACGGCGTGGGCCGCGGCCGAGACGATGGGCGCGGTGGAGGCGGCGCGGATGGTGTCCCGGCTGCCGTACGGGCTGGTGTCGCTGGATCTTGACGGCCGGATCGGGTTCGTCAACGCGGCCGCCGCCGAGCTGCTCGGCCGACCGGCGGGCGAGCTGCTGGGCACCCTGCCGTGGGTGTCGGTGCCGTGGCTGAACGATCCGATGTACGAGGACCGTTACCGGGGTGCGCTGCTCAGCCAGCAGACGACGTCGTTCGTGGCGCTGCGCCCGCCGGGCGAGTGGCTGTCGTTCCGCATGTATCCGAGCACGACGGGGCTGAGCATGCGGATCAGCCGGGCCAGGGCGGTGGCGGACATGGCGCGCGAGGCGCCGCGGGCGGACAGCGCGCCGTCCCGGCTGGTGTCGATCTCGCAGGTGCTGAGTTTCGCGGGCGGGCTGACCGAGGCGGTCGGGGTGGAGGACGTGGTGCAGCTGGTCTGGGACGAGGTGGCGCCGGCGGTCGGCAGCCAGGCGCTGGTGATCCTCGGCTCGCAGGGCGGGCGGCTGCACGTGCTGGGGCATCGCGGGTACCGGGACCCGCACACCGTCGAGCGGTTCCACGGGCTGCCGCTGGCCCGGCGCACTCCGGGCACCCATGTGCTGACCAGCGGGGTCCCGGCGTTCTTCGAGTCCCGGGACCAGCTGGAGCGGCTGTATCCGGGCCGACAGGTGACCCCGGACGGCTACGCGGCCTGGGCGTATCTGCCGCTGATCGCGTCCGGGCGGCCGGTGGGCACGTGTGTGCTGGCCTACGCCGAGCCGCATGTCTTCCCGGCGGACGAGCGGGCCGTGCTGACGTCCCTGGGCGGGCTGATCGCGCAGGCGCTGGAGCGGGCCCGGCTGTACGACGCCAAGCACCGGCTCGCGCAGGGGCTGCAGCAGGCCCTGCTGCCGCGCTCGCTGGTGCCGCCGCCCGGCATCGAGGCGGCCGCCCGCTATCTGCCGGCCGCCCACGGCATGGAGATCGGCGGCGACTTCTACGACCTGGTGCCCTCACTGCCGCTGACGGCGGCGGTGATCGGGGACGTGCAGGGGCACAACGTGACCGCGGCGGCCCTGATGGGGCAGATCCGCACCGGGGTGCGGGCGTACACCACGGTCGGCCAGGCGCCGCACGAGGTGATGCGCAGCACGAACCGGCTGGTGTTCGACCTCGGCGCCGAGCTGTTCGCCAGCTGTCTGTATCTGCGGCTGGACCCGGCGCGCGGGACGGCCGTGATGGCGCGGGCGGGGCATCCGCCGCCGCTGCTGAGGCGGCCGGACGGGCGGGTGCGGGTGCTGGACCTGGCCGGCGGCCCGCTGCTGGGGATCGATCCGGCGGCGGTGTACCCGACGACCGAGGTGTCGCTCGCTCCCGGCTCGGTGCTCCTCCTGTACACCGACGGTCTGGTCGAGACGCCCGAGACCGACATCGAGGACGCGCTGGTGGGTCTCGGCGGCCTGCTGTCGGAGATCGGCGACCGGCCGCTGGAGCTGCTGGCGGACGAGGTGGTCCGGTACAGCGCGGCGGCCCGGGATCGGGTGGACGACGTGGCGGTGCTGCTGCTGCGGGCGTGCCAGGACGCCTGACGGCGTGCGGCGGTCCGGCCCTCCCGCCGGAGGGCCGGACCGTTCCCCGCCGACGGGAACCGCGGGTGAGGCCGGCGGGGAGACGGGGGTGCCGGTCGGCGCCCGGAAAGGGGTGCGGGGAACTGCGCGACCAGCCGCGACGGCGCCGCGGCCTGTATCGCCACCCCTCGGCGCCGGACGCTCAGCGCGTACTGGTCAGCGACGACCCGTCGTCCCCGGCCCCGGCGCCGGACTGGTCGCTGCCGCTGCCGGACTGGTCGCTGCCGCCGCCCGACGGGTCGCCCGCCGAGGCGGACGGGTCGGCGGAGCCGCCGGACTGGTCGCCCGCGCCCGACTGGTCGCCGCCGCCGGACTGGTCGCCCGCCGAGGCCGACGGATCGGCGGAGCCGGACTGGTCACCGGCTCCGGACTGGTCGCCGGCTCCGTTGCCGAGGGTGGCGCCGGTGGCCTGGAGGGCGGCGGTGACCGGCTGGAAGAAGGTCTCGCCGCCGCTGGTGCAGTCGCCGCTGCCGCCGGAGGTCAGGCCGACCGCGCTGCCGTCCTGGGTGAACAGCGAGCCGCCGCTGTCGCCGGGCTCGGCGCAGACGTTGGTCTGGATGAGGCCGTTGACGGTGTCGACGCCGCCGGGGTTCGTCTCGCTCTGGAAGTTGACCGTGGCGTCGAGGCCGGTGACCTGGCCGTCGTGCAGTCCGGTGGTGGAGCCCATCCGGAACACGGTCTCGCCGACCGTGGCGTCGGCGGCCTGGGTGATCTGCACGGTCTGGCCGTTGCCGGCGTTGACCTCGCTGGGCGCCTGGGTGCTCGGGTCGTTGTACTTGACGAGCGAGAAGTCGTTGCCGGGGAACTTGGCCTGGTCGACGGTGGCGATGGGCTGCCCGTTCTGGGAGTCGGACCAGTCCTTGGCGGCGACCCCGCAGTGACCGGCCGTCAGGAAGGCGGGGCTGCCGTCGGAGGCGGTGACGTTGAAGCCGAGGGAGCAGCGCACGCCGCCGCCCTGCACCTGGGCGAAGATGGCGTCGCCGCCGGAGACGAAGGTCTTGAAGGTGCCGGCGGACTTCTTCAGGGTCGCCATGCCGGAGCCGAGGCTCTGCACGGTCGACTGCAGTCTGTTCCACTTGGCGCCGGTGACGGTGGAGTCGGCGGTGACGAGGATCTTGTCGGTGCGCGGGTCCACGGCCCAGGAGGTGCCCGGGATGGTCGCCCTGGTCTTCAGCGTCGTGGCGGCGGCCTTGAGGTCGCGGGTGCTGTTCTTCACCTGGCGGACCATCGCGCCCGCGCTCTTCGCCTGCTGGATCACGTTGTCGTCGCCGCTGACCACGTTGACGACGAGCTGCTGTTTGCCGCTGTCGTAGTACGACCCGGCGAAGGCGTCACCGAGTGCCTTCTGCAACTGGGCGGCGAGGCCGGAGGCCTGAGCGGCCTTCAGGGTCTTCGCGGTGCCGCCCGCCGCCTGGCCCTTGTCCTGCGAGGCGTTGGCGTGCGGGAGCAGGAGGGCCGCCGCTCCGAGCGCCGCGACACCGCCCACCGCTATCGCGGCCTTGCGCTTGGGCATTCGCTTGTGACTCAAACTTCTCGACCTCCTGGGTACGGGGGCTGCCGCTCGCGGGCAGTTGGTCTCGGGGCGCCTGGATGGCCGTACGTACGCACCGGCCGCGCGGTGTGTTCAATTCCGTTTCCGGACGGCCGTGCCGGGCGGGCGAATCGGCCATGCCCCGCGTGGCGCGGTGGGCGGCCGGGAACACTCCCGCGTATGACGATGACCCCGGCCGAAGCCGACAAGATCCTCGCCGCGAACTTCGCTCCCTGGGTGCTCGATCTGGGGCTGTCGGTCGAGGCGGTGGGCGAGGACCGGGCCGTGCTGCGTCTGCCCTGGTCGGAGCGGCTGGCCCGGGAGGGCGGCGGTCTGTCGGGGCAGGCGCTGATGGCGGCCGCCGACACGGCGACGGTGATCGCGGTGTCGGCCGCGCGGGGCGGCTTCGTGCCGATGACGACCGTTCAGCAGTCGACGTCGTTCCAGCGGGCGGTGTCCGGTGCGGATGTCCGGATCGAAGCGGTGCTGACGAAGCTGGGCCGCCGGATGGCGTTCGCGGACATCGCCCTGAGCGACGCCGGCTCGGGGGCGCTCGCCGCCCGGGCGAGCACGGTGTACGCGATCCTGGGCTGACACGGTCCGCTACCAATCAGTAACGGTCCGTTCCGGGCGGGTAGCGGAATCTTCCCTTCAGGGAATCTGCACATCGAATACCCAAGCGGCTCACCGCCGACGGCGGATCTGCACATCCGCACGCCCCCGCGCATGCCTTTGGCGCGGAGTGCCGGATTCGCCGCCGGGCGGGCAAGGGCGTCGGCGCGACGATGCCGTGCGGCATGTGAAGGAGTCGCCGACATGGCGTGCGCAGACCTGCACGGATGGACTCCATCGCCGGTCAAGTGCCCTGGTGAGAGCCCTGGTTGATTGGAAGCCCGCCCCGCGTGCGTGCTTTGATCCATCGCACCGCGGGGGTTCACGGCGGGCTCCCGGCGACGGGGGCCCGGCGCCCGCGGTGGCGGCCGTCCGTCTGTCCCCCAGAGGGGGCCGCTCCCCCTTGTGAAGTATCCATCAGGAAGGGAAGTTCCATCATGAACTCCACCCCCCAGGTCGAGACCGTCGAGATCTCGGACGCCGAGCTGGACAACGTCTCCGGCGGTCTGTCCCTGAACACCCTGAACACCGTCACGGGCGCCGTGAACGGCGTCGCCCCGGTCTCCGGCGCCGTGAACACGGTCGTCGGCACCGTCGAGGGTGTCACCGGTCTGAACGTGCAGCCGGTCACCGACCTGGTCGCCGGTCTCTGATCGCACCTCGTCGCACCGAAGTCCCGGAGCCGTTCGCCGGCTCCGGGGCTCTCGGATGCCTGAAACACCCGCGTCTCTCCCACAGGTGAGGGAAGTTCCGTGCAGTTCCGCCAACAGGCCCTCGCCAAGCTCCAGTCACCGGAAGAGCTGGACCTCCCGGTGCGGCTGGCCCGCCCCCAGGGCTGGCTGGCCCTCGGTGTCACCGTCGTCGTGATGGCGGCGGCCTCCGTGTGGGCGGTGACCGGTTCGGTCGCCTCCACGGTGAGCGCCCCGGCCGTCCTCACCCACGGGCAGGGCAGCTATGTGCTCCAGAGCCCGGTGTCCGGGCAGGTGACGGCCGTCCTGGCCCGGCAGGGCGAGCGGCTGCCCGCGAACGCCCCGGTCCTCAAGGTCCGTACGCAGCAGGGCGACGCGGTGGTCCGCACGGTCGCCGCGGGCCGGGTCACCACGCTCGCCGCCACCATCGGGCAGATCATCCAGACCGGCACGAACGTGGCCGCCGTGGAGAAGGTCGCCCACGCCTCCGACCCGCTGTACGCGACCGTGTACGTCCCCGCCGAGAGCGCCGCCGGCATCCCGGCGCACGCCTCCGTCGACCTCACCGTGTCCTCGGTGCCGGCGCAGACGTACGGCGTGCTGCGCGGCGAGGTGAAGTCGGTGGACCGCACCGCGCAGTCCGCCCAGTCGATCTCCGCCTTCCTCGGCGACAGCCAGCTCGGCGAGCAGTTCACCCGCAAGGGCCGCCCGGTGGCCGTCCTGGTCGCCCTCGACAAGTCGTCGGCCACCAAGAGCGGTTACCGCTGGTCCACCACGGACGGGCCGCCGTTCCGGCTGGACTCCATGACCCTCGCCTCCGGTTCCATCAAGCTGGCCGACCAGCATCCCGTCGATTGGCTGCTCCCGTGACCGCCACCCAGGAACGCGGCCGCAGACGCGCCGCCCCCGCCAAGCGGCCGGTCCCCAAGCCCCGCGGCAAAACGGTCCGCACGCCGACCGTGCTCCAGATGGAGGCCGTCGAGTGCGGCGCCGCCTCCCTCGCGATGGTCCTCGCGCACTACGGCCGGCACGTTCCGCTGGAGGAGCTGCGCATCGCCTGCGGTGTCTCCCGCGACGGCTCGCGCGCCTCCAACCTGCTCAAGGCGGCGCGCAGTTACGGCCTGACCGCCAAGGGCATGCAGATGGACCTGGCCGCGCTCGCCGAGGTGGCGGCGCCGGCCGTCCTGTTCTGGGAGTTCAACCACTACGTCGTCTTCGACGGCATGGGCCGCCGCTTCGGCCGCCGGGGCGTGTACATCAACGACCCCGCCAAGGGCCGCCGGTTCGTGCCCATGGAGGAGTTCGACGGCAGCTTCACCGGTGTGGTGCTGGTGATGGAGCCGGGCGACGGCTTCACCAAGGGCGGCCGCCGGGCGGGCGTGCTCGGCGCGATGCCGGCCCGGCTGCGCGGCACCGCCGGCACCCTGCCCGCCGCCGTCCTGGCCAGCCTGCTGCTGGTCGCGGTCGGCGCCGCGGTGCCCGCGCTCGGCCGCACCTACATCGACACGTTCCTCATCGGCGGCCAGACCTCCCTGCTCGGCGTGCTGTTCGCCTCGATGGCCGCCTGCGTCCTGCTCACGCTGGTGCTGACCTGGCTGCAGCAGGCCAACCTGCTGCACGGCCGGATCATCTCCTCCACCCTCTCCAGCGCCCGCTTCCTGCGCCATCTGCTGCGGCTGCCGGTGACCTTCTTCGCCCAGCGCTCCCCCGCCGACCTGGTGCAGCGCCTGCAGTCCAACGACCAGGTCGCCGAGACCCTGGCCCGCGACCTCGCGGCGGCCGGCGTGGACGCCATCGTCGTCGTGCTGTACGCCGTGCTGCTCTACACCTACGACCCGCAGCTGACGTTCGTCGGCATCGGCGTGGCGCTGCTCAACGTGGTCGCCATGCGGCTGGTGGTCCGGCTGCGCGCGACCCGTACGGCGAAGCTGCGCGCGGACACGGCACGGCTCACCAACACCTCGTACACCGGTCTGCAGCTGATCGAGACGATGAAGGCGACCGGCGGCGAGGACGGCTACTTCCGCAAGTGGGCCGGGCAGCACGCCACCACCCTGGAGGAGCAGCAGCGGCTCGGGGTGCCCAGCGCCTGGCTCGGTGTGGTCGCGCCGACGCTCGCCACGTTCAACAGCGCGCTGATTCTGTGGATCGGCGGTCTGCGCGCGGTCGAGGGGCACATCTCGGTGGGTCTGCTGGTCGCCTTCCAGGCGCTGGTCACCCGCTTCACCGCGCCGCTGACCCGGCTCAACGGCGTCGCGGGCCGCATCCAGGACTTCGCCGCCGACGTGGCCCGGCTGAAGGACGTGGAGAACTTCCAGGCCGACCCGCTCTACGCCCGCCCGGGCGGCGCCGACTCCACCCGGCGGCTGCAGGGGCACGTCGAGCTGGAGAACATCACCTTCGGCTACAGCCCGCTGGACAAGCCGCTGCTGAGCGGCTTCGACCTGACCGTGGGGCCGGGGCAGCAGGTGGCGCTGGTCGGCGGCTCCGGCAGCGGCAAGTCCACGGTGTCCCGGCTGATCTCGGGCCTGTACACGCCGTGGGACGGGGTGATCCGCATCGACGGCCGCCGGCTGGAGGACATCCCGCGCGGCGCGCTCGCCGCCTCGGTGTCCTTCGTCGACCAGGACGTGTTCCTCTTCGAGGGCTCGGTCCGCGACAACGTGGCGCTGTGGGACCCGTCGATCCCGGACGAGGCCGTGGTGGAGGCGCTGAAGGACGCGGCCCTGTACGACGTGGTGATGCGCCGGCCCGGCGGCATCCACAGCAGGGTCGAGCAGGACGGCCACAACTTCTCCGGCGGGCAGCGGCAGCGCCTGGAGATCGCGCGGGCGCTGGTGCGCAGGCCGAGCATCCTGGTCCTGGACGAGGTGACCAGCGCGCTGGACGCGGAGACCGAGCAGGCCGTGATGGACAACCTGCGCCGGCGCGGCTGCGCCTGCGTGGTGATCGCGCACCGGCTGAGCACGGTCCGCGACAGCGACGAGATCGTGGTGCTGCAGCACGGCACGGTCGTGGAGCGCGGACGGCACGAGGAGCTGGTGGCGCGCGGCGGCGCGTACGCCGCGCTGGTCAGGGAGCGATGAGATGACGTCCGTACAGGAAGGCGATCTGGTCCTGGGCGCGCTCGGCTCGCTGGGCGCGCGCATCGACTGCGCCGGCTTCAACCGCCTCGACCTCGAGGGCCCCCAGGTGCTGTGGCTGGTCGCGGCCGGCGCCCTGGACCTGTTCGCGGTGGACGCCGCCCAGCAGGGCCACTGGCACCACCTGGGCCGGCTGGAGGCGGGCACGCTGCTGCTCGGCCCGGTCGCCGGACCCCAGCACACCCTGGTGGCCCGCCCGGTCCGGGACTGCGTGGTGCACCGCATCAACCTGCGCGAGCTGTACCAGCCGGCGAACACCCAGACGTGGTCGTACGACGAGTACGGCAACCCGCAGTACGTGCCGCCCGCGACCAGCCCGCTGGAGTACGCGGTCGCGCTCGGCGTCGGCCGCGGCCTGTCCGTGCTGTTCCAGGCGCCGATGGCGGAGGAGCGGCCCGCCACGCCCACGGACGACGACGTGTTCTGGATGCAGGTGCCGCCGGGCAGCGTCCAGTACGGCTCGCTGTACGGGGCGGAGGCCGCCGCCGACCTGCTGATGGACCCGGCGCTGTGGCAGTCCATGGTGGACCAGCAGTACCGGCTGCTGACCGCGCTGGACCGGTGGATCGAGCAGCTGGAGCGCAGCCACGAGACCCGTACGGCCGCCGGGATCAAGGCCGGTGAGGCGGTACGCGCCCAGGCCGACCAGACCCTGCTGGCCTCCATCGGCAAGCGCTCGGCCCGCCGGACCACGGCCGCCGACGCCGACGCCGGGTACGCCGCCTGCAAGCTGGTCGCCGAGGCGGCCGGGATCACGCTCGCCGAGCCCGCGCAGAGCGGTACCGAGAGCGAACGCCTCGATCCGATCGAGCGGGTGGCGCTCGCCTCCCGGGTGCGCGCCCGCGCCGTACGGCTCCAGGGGCGCTGGTGGCGGGAGAACGTGGGCCCGCTGGTCGGGCACCGGGCGCTGTCGGGGGCGCCGGTCGCGCTGCTGTGGCGGCGCGGCGGCTATGTGGCCGTCCATCCCGGAACGGGCCGCGAGACCCCGATCGAGAAGGCGAACGCGGAGGAGTTCGAGCCGCGCGCGGTGATGTTCTACCGGCCGCTGCCCGACAGGGCGCTCAGCCCGCTCGGCCTGCTGCGGTTCAGCCTGCGCGGCACCCGCGGCGATGTGCTCGCCCTGTTGCTGGCGGGCCTGGTGACGGTGGCGATCGGCGCGCTGGTGCCGGTCGCGACGGGCAAGGTGCTCGGCGAGTTCGTGCCGAGGGCGCAGACCGGCCCGATCGTGCAGGTGTGCCTGGCGGTGATGGTGAGCGGGGTGGTCGCGGCGGCGTTCACGCTGCTGGAGAACCTGTCCATCCTGCGTCTGGAGGGCCGGATCGAGGCCGCGCTCCAGCCGGCCGTGTGGGACAGGCTGCTGCGGCTGCCGACCCGGTTCTTCACCCAGCGCTCCACCGGCGAGCTGGCCAGTGCGGCGATGGGCATCAGCGCGATCCGCCGGCTGCTGGCGGGCGTGGGCCCGGTGGTCGCGCAGTCGGTGACGGTCGGTGCGATGAACCTGGGCCTGCTGTTCTGGTACAGCCCGTCGATGGCCCTGGCGGCGCTCGGCATGCTCGTCGTGATCGCGGCCGTGTTCCTGGGGCTCGGGCTGTGGCAGGTGCGCTGGCAGCGCAAGCTGACGGTGCTCGGCAACAAGCTGAACAACCAGGCGTTCCAGACCCTGCGCGGCCTGCCCAAGCTGCGGGTCGCGGCGGCCGAGAACTACGCCTACGCCGCATGGGCGCGCCAGTTCGCGCGCAGCCGGGAGCTGCAGCAGAAGGTCGGCCGGATCAAGAACCTCACCACCGTCCTCGGCGGGATCTATCTGCCGGTGTGCACGCTGTTGATGTTCATGCTGCTGGCGGGCCCGGCGAAGGGCGCGATGTCGGCGTCCGACTTTTTGACCTTCAACACGTCGGTGACGATGGTGCTGACCTCGGTCACCCAGCTGACCGGCTCCTTCGTGTCGGCGGTGGCCGCGCTGCCGCTGTTCGAGGAGATCAAGCCGGTCTTCGAGGCGACGCCCGAGGTGCGCACGTCCAGCACCCGGCCGGGCCCGCTGTCCGGCGGGATCGAGGCCCGCCGGCTGTCCTTCCGGTACGCCGACGACGGGCCGCTCGTCCTGGACGACGTGTCCTTCGCCGTCCGGCCGGGCGAGTTCGTGGCGATCGTCGGCCCGAGCGGCTGCGGCAAGTCCACGCTGCTGCGGCTGCTGATCGGCTTCGACAAGCCGGTCTCCGGCAGCGTCCTGTACGACGGCCAGGACCTGGCGGCCCTGGACCAGTCGGCGGTGCGCCGCCAGTGCGGGGTGGTCCTGCAGCACGCGCAGCCCTTCACCGGCTCCATCCTGGACGTCATCTGCGGCACCGAGCCGTACACGCCGGAGGAGGCGATGGCGGCGGCCGAGATGGCGGGGCTCGCGGAGGACATCAAGCGGATGCCGATGGGCCTGCACACGATCGTGGCCGGCAACGGCGCGATCTCCGGCGGGCAGCGGCAGCGTCTGATGATCGCCCAGGCGCTGATCCGGCGCCCGCGGATCCTGTTCTTCGACGAGGCCACCAGCGCCCTGGACAACGACACGCAGCGCATCGTCATCGACAGCACCCGCAAGCTGAACGCCACCCGCATCGTCATCGCGCACCGCCTGTCGACGGTCCTGGACGCCGACCGGGTGATCGTGATGGAGGACGGCAAGGTCGTCCAGCAGGGCACCCCGGCGGAACTGCTCGCCGACACCACGGGCCGACTGCACGAGCTGGTGCGCCGCCAGATGGCCTAGCCGCACTCCTTCTCGCCCCGTGGGTGCTCGTGGTGGCCCGGCCGCCAGTGGTGCTCGCAGAACCAGCGGCCGAACAGGGCGCCGCCGTAGATGACGAACCCGACGCCGATGAGCCAGGACTCCACGACGAGGACGGTGCCGACGGCGCCGTAGCTGAGCGCGTTGGTGACGATGAGCGGGGTGAACACCAGGTAGGAGAAGGCCCGCAGACCGGCCAGGCCGATGACGGTGGCGAGCGCGCCCGGCAGCAGGGAGCGCCAGCGGATCTGCCCGCCCAGCAGGAAGCGCTGCCCCCACCAGAAGAACAGCACGCCGGTCACCGCGGACAGCCCGATCCGCTGGCCCCCGCGCAGTGTGTTCTTGCTCGCGACCTCCTGGTAGAGGTAGGCGGTGAGCACGATCAGCCAGGTCGCCTGCCGCCACACCCGGTGCCAGGGGCCGGAGGCCAGGCCCCAGATGCGTTCGTAGGCGTTCTGCACGCTGCCGCCGAAGGACACGCCGAACACGGCCAGCAGCACACCGCCCCAGACGCTGGTGGTGCCGATGACCTTGCGCGGCGGGCTGATGACACCGGTGACCACATCGGCGGACCGCCCGGACAGGCCCATGCCGTCGGTGAGCCAGGAGGCGAAACCGCCCCGCACCAGGGGATCGGCGGCGGCGACCACGATGAGCATGGGCGCCAGCGTCACCAGGGCCAGGGTCGCGAACCCCATGGCGCGGTGCATCAGCTCCAGCTCGCGGCCGTGCTCGAACAGGGCCCCGGCCCTGAGCCACTCCCAAGCGCGGTGCAGGCCGCGCCGCCACCACCTCACGGCTCCTCCCGTGCTCGCCGCCCACACGCTCTCCTGAGCCGATTCATCCACCCCGGCCCGCTCCGGGCAACTCGCGTGCCCGCCGTGTCGGCTGATCGCGCCGGGGCGACACGGCGGCCGGGTGACCGGTTTGCGGGCGGCGCCCACCGGACAATCGGACCCCGTGCGTACTCCTGCCGAGGTGCCCTCCACGGACGCGTCCCCGCCGAGCCGGCGGCCGCTGATCCTCAGCGCGAGCATGGGCGCCGGCCATGACACCGTGGCCGCCGAACTGGCCCGCCGGGCCACGGCCCGCGGACTGAAGCCGCATGTGGCGGACATCCTGCACCTGCTGCCGTACGGCCTGGGCGGCGGGCTGCGCCGGTCCTACCAGGCCTCGGTACGGCACTTCCCGTGGGCGTACGCCGGTGTCTACGGCGCCTTCCTGCGCGGCGGCAGGGGGCCGCGCCCCAGCGGGGTCCCGCTGGCCCGGCTGGCCGCCGACGCGCTGACGGACCTGGTGGAGCGGCTGGACGCCGACGCGGTGGTGCCCGTCTTCCATCTGGCCGCGCAGCTCACCGGTCATCTGCGGGCCCGGGGCCGGCTGCTTGTGCCGAGCACCGTGTTCCTCGTCGACTTCGCGGTGCACCGGCAGTGGCTGCACCCCGGCAACGACCGGTACCTGTGCCTCACGGACGAGGCGGCGGCCGAGGTGCGCCGGGCCCTGGGCACGCCTGCGGTGACGACCGGCCCGGCGGTCGCGCCCGCCTTTCGCGCACCGGCGCCCGGCGCGGCGGCGTGGCGAAAGCGCTTCGAACAGCGGGCGCGCGGCCGGCCGGCGGTCCTGCTGTCCGCGGGCGCCTGGGGTGCGGCGCACCGTGCGGACGGCACCGCCCGGCTGCTGTGGGAGGCCGGCTACCTGCCGGTGGTGCTCTGCGGGCGCAACGCGCGGCTGCGGGCGCGGGTGTCCCGGGCGCCCGGGGTGCTCGCGCTGGACTGGGTGGACGACATGCCGGGGCTGCTGGCCGCCGCGTACGCGCTGGTGGACAACGCGGCCGGCCAGACCGCCGTACAGGCCCTGGCCGCCGGGCTGCCCGTGATCGGGTACCGGCCGCTGCCCGGCCACGGCGTGGACGGGGTCCGGCGGATGTCCGGCCTCGGCGTCTCGGAACTCGCCCCGGACGGCGCCGCTCTGCTGGCCGCGCTCGCCCGGCTCACGGAGGGCGGACCGGAACGGGCGCGGCGGGTGGCCCGGGGGCGGTCCCTGTTCCGGGCCGACCCGATGGCGTACACGACGGGGCCGTGACCCGACGGCCCGCCACCGCGTGCTCCCCGGCCGCCTGATCCGGCGCCGCGCCCTGCCGCACGGCGCCGCCCGTCCCGGGGACTCCCGTGAGCTGAGCTGTTCCACCGTCACCGGCAGACCGCTGCCCGGATACCGCGGCGAGCCCGTGCCCGGTGCCTCCGTCACACGCGCCGTCCCCTCACCGGCCGCCGGTGACAGCAGACGCCACGGCGAACCTGGCCGACCCCCGCCCAGTACCCCCGTCACATGCGCCGCATCTCCCCCACTGGCCGCCCACGGCCGCAGACGCCACGGCGAGCCCGGCCGATCCGTGCCCGGTACCTCCGTCACAAGCGCCGCCCTTCCCCCACCGGCCGCTTTCGGCCACAAACGCCGCGGCGAGCCCTGCCGACCCCCGACCGGTGCCTCCCTCACAACGCGCAGCCCCTCCACACTCGCAGCCCCTCCCCCACCGGCCACCCGCGACAGCAGACGCCACGGAGAACCCGGCCGACCCGTGCCCGGTGCGTCCGTCAGGCGCGCCGTCCTCCCCTCACTGGCCGCCCGCGGCGAACCCGGCCGGCCCCTGCCCAGTGGCTCCGTCACACGCGCCGCCCCCCACCGGCCACCCGCGACGGCAGACCCCACGACGAACCCGGCCCACCCCTGCCCAGTACCTCCATGACACGCTCTGCCCGTCCCCCACCGGCCGCCCGCGACAGCGGACGCCTCGGCGGACCCGGCCGACCCCTGCCCAGCACCTCCATCACACCCGCCACCGCTCCCCCATCCGCCGCCTACGACAGCAGACGCCGCGGCGAACACGGCCGACCCCCGACCGGTGCCTCCGTCACACGCGCCGCCGCCCCTCCCCCACCGGCCAGCCGCGACAGCAGACCCCACGACGAACCCAGCCAGCCCCTGCCCAGTGGCTCCGTCACACGCACCACCCCCTCACCGGCCGCCCGCGGCAGCGGATGCCGCCGTGGGCCCGGTCGGTTCGTGGTCGCGCAGGGGGCCCACCGTCAGGCCGGCCTCGCGGCAGCCCTCCACCAGGGCCGGCAGGGCGCCGAGGGTCGAGCGCCAGCAGCCCGGGGCCGCGACGCGGTCCGAGTCGTGCAGCAGGACGGTGCCGCCGTCGCGCAGGTCCGCGGCGACCAGGGCCCGCACGGACGCCGGGGTGGCGTCGGCCGTCCAGTCCTTGCCCCACGCCGACCACAGCACCGGCCGCAGCCCGGACCGCCGGGCCGCGAGCCAGCGTCCGGAGGTGAGGATGCCGTACGGCGGCCGGTACCACTGCGGCCGGTGGCCGGAGATGTCGTGCACCGCGCGGACGGTCCGGGCGACCTCCTCGGCGTCGCGGGCCGGGGCGGGACGCCAGGGGCGGTCGTGGGTCCAGCCGTGCACGGCGAGTTCGTGTCCGCGCCGCACGGTCTCGCGGACCAGGCCGGGATGGCGTACGACGTGCTCGCCGAGCACGAAGAAGGTCGCCCGCACGCCGAGTGCGTCCAGCGCGTCGAGGAAGCGGGGCGTCGAGGCGGGGTCGGGGCCGTCGTCGAAGGTGAGCGCGATGTGCCGGCTCCGGCCGGCACCGGAGAGCCGTGGACACAGCAGCAGCCGCACTCCCGGCAGCCAGGTGGCCGCCGGTGCGATGTGCGCGGCCGCGATCCCGGCCGGCAGCAGCAGGGCCGCCTTCCGCCAGACACGGCCGGACCTCGGAACCATCGCTGAACCGCCTTCCTGGTCGGGGATGTCGCCTCTGCGCACGGTGGTGCCCTAACGATGTACCCGGTGCGGGTCACGCGGCGGGCGGTCCCGCACGTGCGCGTCCCACTCCCCGCCCTCGGCGGAGGCGTGGGCGAGCCCCAGGCTGCCCGTCCCGATCAGCGCGATGCCGATCACCTCTGGGATCACCCGCGCCCCGAGCTGGATCACCTCGTCGAACAGCACCCAGCCGAGGATGACGCTGGTGATCGCGTCCCCCAGGGTGAGGGCGGGCTGGGAGGCCGTCAGGGAACCGGCGCTGAGCGCGCTCTGCAGCAGCAGGAAGGCGACGGCCCCGACGGCGCCGGTGGCGTACAGCGACCAGTGGCCGAACATCGCCTCCGGCCCCTGGCCGAGCCGCCCCACGGCCTCCTTGAGCAGGGCGGCGGTGGTCGCGAAGGACACGGCCGAGGCGAGGCCGAGCAGCGCGGCCCGCGCGGCGGGCCTGGCCGGACGGGCCACCGCCACCAGCAGCACCACCGCACCGATCGCCGCGGTGCCGCCGACCAGCCAGGCCTGGGGCGACGCCGTGGGCCGCCCTGCGGACGGCGACGCCGCCACGAGGAAGAAGGCCAGTCCGACGGCGAGGGCGACGAACGCCAGCCAGGTCCGCCGGTCGGGGGTGCGCCGGAAGGCGATGCTGCCCACGATCAGCGTGAACAGCAGCTCGGCGGCGAGCAGGGGCTGGACGAGGGACAGGCTGCCCGTGGCCAGTGCCGCGGCCTGCAGCAGGCTGGACAGCGCCAGCAGCCCGCTGCCGGCCAGCCAGTTCGGGCGCCGCAGCAGATGGGTGAGCCGGCGCAGGGCGGCCCGCGCCCTGCCGCACTCCTCGTCCTCCTGCACGGCGGCCCGGCGCTGGAGCACCGAGGCGGCGGCGTTGGAGAGCGCCGCGAGGAGCGCGAGCAGCACCGTGACGCCGGTCACGGCCGCTCACCCGAAGCGGGCGGCGAGCCGCCGGTACAGCCCGGGCGCGGCGCCGCGCACCAGGGCGGGGTACCGCAGCCAGCCGGGGACGTACACCTCGTCCTTGCCCTGCCGGACGGCGGCGCAGACCGCGTCCGCCACCCGCTCGGGCGGCACCGGCCGCGGCCAGCTCCTGGTGTAGGGGGCGCCGCGCCGCGCGAAGAAGGGCGTGTCGACCGCGCCGGGGATGACGAGGCTGACGCCCACGCCGGTGTGGCGCACCTCGTACCTGAGGGCGTCGGCGAAGGCGGCCAGGGCGGCCTTGGCGGCGGAGTACACGGCCTCGCCGCGCACGGCGACGGATCCGGCGACGGAGCCGATGAGCACGATGCGCCCCGTGCCGGCCGCGACCATGTGCGGCAGCAGGGCGCGCACGAGGTGGACCGTGGCCAGCAGGTCGACGCCGACGATCTCGTCGATGCGGGCGTGCGGCATGGCGGCGAAGTCGCCGGCCCAGCCCAGGCCGGCGCTCGCCACCAGCAGGTCGAGGCGTTCGGCGTGGTCGAGGACCGCGTCGGTCAGCAGCCGCTCCGCGCCCGGCCGGGTCAGGTCCGCCGGTACGGCCAGGGCGTCGATCTGGGCGGCCACCTGCTCCAGACGGGTGACGTCGCGTCCGTTCAGCACCAGCCGCCAGCCTCCCTCGGCGGCCAGTCGGCGGGCGATCACGGCGCCGATGCCCGAGGAGGCGCCCGTCACCAGGGCGGTGCCGCTCCGGCCCGTCGGGGTCCCGGCGGAGGATCCGGGCGCGGTTCCCGTCCGGGGGACGGAAGTCGCGACCGGCCCGGTGCGGTTCGACGGTCCTGCGGGGAGCGGGGCATGGGACATGGTGACGACCTCACTGCGACGTGTCTGCACGGGCTCGCGAGCTCCGGGGCCGAACCCTCGCGGTGTATCCAGGGCGCCACACACTGAAACACCGCGCACGGCGGAACCCCGCCGAACGCGCGCCGAAGGTGACCTGAAGGTGGCCCGGGTCGCCGGGTGACCGAGGGCGCAGGGCGCGTCGTACGACCGCAGACCGGGGCCCTCGCCGGGAGAAGGGCGCGCGGCACGCCGGGGCACCGATCTGGGCGCCGGCCCGGCCGGTCAGTCCAGGCCCGGGACGGGAGCGCCGGAGGGGACGCCCGCCTCGAGGTAGCCGGCGTAGAACTCCTTCCAGGGCTCGCTCATCCCGGCGTGCGCGCCCTCGAAACGCTCGCCGCGCGCCCTGGCGTCGAGGGCGGCCAGGCACACCTCCCAGCCGGCGCCGTTGCGGGCGGCGGTGTTCGCCTCGCCGAGGACGTCGGTGAACGTGAACCGGGTGCGCCGCTCGCCGACGGCTTCCAGGTCGAAGCGGAGTTCGTCGCCGCCCCAGGCGAAGGACAGGTGGCGGGGCGGGTCGACGGCGAGCACCCGGCCGGTGGACTCGGGAGCATCCGGGTCGCCGCCGAAGCGGACGGCCCCGCCGGGGCGCAGCTCCATCTCGGCGCGGAAGGGGAACCAGCGCCGCAGTTCGCCGGAGTCGGTGACGAAGTGCCAGACGCGGTCCGCCGGGTGGTCGTAGGTGCGGCTGAACCGGACGGCGGGGCGGCCGTCGTCGAGGATCAGATAGGTGCCGGTGAGGTCGACGGGCATGGTGCCTCAGTCCTTCGGTGGTGGGGGCGCCGGGTGTCGTCCGACGTCGCGGAGGTCGGACACGGTCCCATATTCCACCTGAATAAAGAAACGTTGCCGTTTCGCTGATCCTCGCGTAGGGTCTAGCTGTACGAAACAGTTTCGTTTACGGGCTGTTTCGCCCTGCCATCCCGAACGACTTCCCTGGAGTGGTTCCGCATGCCCCAGAAGACCCTGTCCGACAGCTCCCGAGCGGGGGCCGCGGCCGTAGAACACGGAGCCGGAGCGGCCTCGCCGAAGCGGTGGTGGATCCTCGCGGTCATCGCGATCGCCCAGCTGATGGTCGTCCTCGACGCCACGATCGTGAACATCGCCCTGCCGTCCGCCCAGCACGACCTCGGGTTCTCCGACGGCAACCGGCAGTGGGTCGTGACCGCGTACGCCCTCGCCTTCGCGTCCCTGCTGCTGCTCGGCGGCCGGATCGCCGACCTGTTCGGGCGCAAGCCCGCATTCCTCGCCGGCGTCGTCGGCTTCGCCGCCGCCTCCGCGCTCGGCGGCGCCGCGAACGGCTTCGTCATGCTGGTCGTCGCCCGCGCCCTGCAGGGCGCCTTCGGCGCGCTGCTCGCGCCCGCCGCGCTGTCGCTGCTGAACACCACGTTCACCGACGCCCGGGAGCGGGCCCGCGCCTTCAGCGTGTACGGCGCGATCGCCGGCGCCGGCGGTGCCGTGGGGCTGCTGCTCGGCGGTGTGCTGACCGACGCGCTCGACTGGCGCTGGACGCTGTACGTGAACGTGGCCATCGCGGTCGTCGCCTTCGCGGGCGGCTGGCTCCTGCTGGGCAACCACCGGGACGCGGAGCACGCCAGGCTGGACGTGCCGGGCACGGTGCTCGTCGCCGCCGGACTGTTCTCCCTGGTCTACGGCTTCTCCAACGCCGAGACCCACGACTGGGGCTCGCCGCTGACCTGGGGCTTCCTGATCGCGGGCGGCGTGCTGCTGGCGGCCTTCGCCTGGTGGCAGACCCGGGCCGCGCACCCGCTGCTGCCGCTGCGCATCCTGCTCGACCGCGACCGCGCCGCCTCCTTCCTCGCGGTGCTGATCACCGGCGCCGGCATGTTCGGCGTGTTTCTCTTCCTGACCTACTACCTCCAGCTCAACCTCGGCTTCAGCCCCACGAAGACCGGCGTGGCCTTCCTGCCGATGGTGGGCGCGCTGATGGTGACCGCCCAGGTCGGCACCACGGTCCTGGTGCCCCGCCTCGGCCCGAAGACGGTCATCCCGCTGGGCTTCGCCGTCGCGATGGCCGGCATGGCCTGGCTGACCGGCATCGGCGTGGGCTCCCACTACGCGAGCGCGGTGCTGCCCCAGCTGATCGTGACCGGGGTCGGCCTCGGCCTGGTCATGCCGCCGGCCATGCAGCTGGCCACCGGCGGGGTGGCCGCCGAGGACGCGGGCGTGGCCTCGGCCACCGTCAACGCCATGCAGCAGGTGGGCGGCTCGATCGGTACGGCCCTGCTGAACACCCTCGCGGCGAGCGCGGCCACGGACTACCTGTCCGGCCGGGACGCCACCAGCAAGCTGGTGCAGGCACAGGCGACCATCGAGAGCTACACGACCGCCTTCTGGTGGTCGGCCGGCTTCTTCGCCGCCGGCGCGGTGCTCGCCTTCCTGCTCTACCGGCGCGGGGTGCCCCGGCAGGACGCGGGAGCCGCACCCGTCGTCCACATGTGACGACCGCCGGGTGACCGCCGGACACCACCGAGCCCGAGGGGCCGCCGTCAGCAGGGAGACGGCGGCCCCTCGGCCTGTCATGGTGGGGGTGCGCACGAAGGTGCGCCCGGCCGGTGCGGTTCGTCCACGCCGTCGGAGCCTACGGCGCTGACCTGGGCGTTCGTGCGCTGGCACGAGGAGGCGGGGCTGGTACGGCGTACGCGCGCTGCCGGTGGGCGGTGTGCCGGGCCGGTGCCCGCGGCGCACTCCCTGGCAGAGCGGTTGAGACGCCGGCCGGCGGGTAACTCAGATGATCAGATGACCGGCGGTGGGAGGACAGGCCATGCCCGGTGAGGAAAACGACGAGAAGGTCCGCAAGGAGCAGTTCGACACCGCCCTGGAGGAAGTCCTCCGGGAGGTCGAGGAGGCCGAGCAACGCGACGAGGACGACACCGGCGGCAAGGCCGGGGACGCCATCACGCCCAACACCGACGCTCAGGAGCAGGCGAGCGAGGACTGAGGGGACGGCCGGGGAATCAGCCGTGCCTGCCGCACGCAGCGGCGACCGCGCTGTCCCCGGGCCGCCCCCATGGCCCCTGAAGCCCACCTGTGCCTCACCGGGGCCGCGCGGGTACCCGGGTCCCATGAACAGCCACGCACGCGGCCCCCGGCTGCCCACGCCCCGAGGCCCCCTGTCCGCCGCCGTCACCGCGTATCTGCGCGGGACCGGCCCCCTCCCCCGCCCCGCCGAGGCCGAGGCCGCGGACCCCTACGGCGACGATCCGCAGCTCGCTCTGTACCTCTGCTACGAACTGCACTACCGCGGCTTCGCCGGCGTGGACCCGGAGCTGGAGTGGGACCCGGAGCTGCTGCGGGTCCGGGCCGCGCTGGAGCGCCGTTTCCTGTCCGCGCTGCGGAGCGACACACCGGGGCACGACAGCCTGGACGACGCGCTCGGCGCGCTGCTGGTCGAACCGGTCGACGGCAGCGGAGTCACCCATTTCCTGTGCGCCGAGGGCGAGTTGTGGCAGCTGCGCGAGTACGCCGCGCAGCGCTCCCTGTACCACCTGAAGGAGGCCGACCCGCACGCCTGGGTGCTGCCCCGGCTGTGGGGCCGGGCGAAGGCGGCGATGGCGGCGGTGGAGTACGACGAGTTCGGCGGCGGCCGGGCCGACCGGGTGCACGCGCGCCTGTTCGCCGCGCTGATGGCGGACCTGGGCCTGGACACCGCCTACGGCCGCTACCTGGACGCGGCTCCCGCCGAGATGCTGGCCGTCGTCAACCTCATGTCCCTGTTCGGCCTGCACCGCGAACTGCGCGGCGCCCTGGTCGGCCACTTCGCGGAGGTGGAGATCACCTCCTCACCGGGTTCCCGCCGGCTCGCCGAGGCCATGCGCCGCACCGGCGCCGGGCCCGCCGCGGAGTTCTTCTACGACGAGCATGTCGAGGCGGACGCGGTCCACGAGCAGGTCGTACGCCACGAGGTGATCGGCGGGCTGCTCGCCGAGGAACCGGAACTGGCGGCGGACGTGGCGTTCGGCATCGACGCGACCGAGTACCTGGAGGACCGGCTGGCGCGGCGGCTGCTCGCCGGCTGGCGCGCCGGGCGCTCGTCCCTGCGCACCCCGCTCGCGGCGGACACCTCCCATACATCCTGAATGCCGGGGTACTCGCGCCGCGTGATCGCTTTGATCCTTCCGGGCGTGTACGCCCCACAGGAGGACACCGAACTGCTGACCGAGTCCCTCCGCGCGGAGGCCCCGGCGCCCGGCAGCCAGGTCCTCGACGTCGGCACCGGCAGCGGGGCGCTGGCGCTGGAGGCCGCGCGGCACGGCGCCGAGGTGACCGCGGTGGACGTGTCCCGGCGCGCGGTGTGGACGGTGCGGGCGAACGCCTGGCTGTCCCGGCTGCCGGTGCGCATCCGGCGCGGCAACCTCTTCGGGCCGGTCCGGGGCCGCACCTTCGACCTCATCCTCGCCAACCCGCCGTACGTACCCGCACCCGACGCCCGGCACGGGCCGCGCGGCCGGTCCCGGGCCTGGGACGCGGGCCGGGACGGGAGGCTGCTGCTGGACCGGATCTGCCGGGACGCGCCCGCGCTGCTGCGCCCGGGAGGCGTGCTGCTGATCGTGCACTCCGCGCTCAGCGATCCCGACCGCACGCTGCGGCTGCTGCGTGCCGCGGGCCTGAAGGCCTCGGTGGTCCGGCGCCGCCGGATCCCCTTCGGTCCGGTGCTGCGCTCGCGGGAGGACTGGCTGCGTCGGCGCGGCCTGCTGGAACCGGCCGCGCGCATGGAGGAGTTGGTGGTCGTCCGTGCCGAACGAACGTACTGAAGAGGCCCGCCGGATCAGCCTCCGGCGGCAGGGGCCCCTGCTGGTCGAGGGGCCGGTGGAGGTCGAGTTGGAGGACGGCACCACGGTGTCCTCGGACCGTTTCCGGGTCGCGCTGTGCACCTGTGGGCGCAGTCGCCGCTATCCGTGGTGCGACACCAGTCACCGGCGCAGAACCAGGAACGGCGGTTGAAAACCATTTGTTTCACGAATCGGTTGTTTCACCAACCGGTTGTTTCACGCCGCTCCCCGGGACAGGCCCCCCACGGGCCCGCCCGGGGAGCGGCTGTGTGCCCGGAGGCCGGCGGGCGGCCCCACTCCGCCCGTCGGCTCCGGTGCGAGATCGCAGGTTCCCCGCTCCAGGGGCCGCACTCCCCGGTTGCGGACCTGTTCCGGCGTGTGCGAGGTCCGTGCGATCCCGGTCCTGGAAGACTCCCTAGAAGTTGAAGACGCCGCCGCCCACGGAGTCGCGCACGCACGCGTTGCCGAAGGTGCGCTCGTACGAGACGCGTTTGCCCTGCCAGACGCCCTGGACGGTGACGACGACCGGGTCGTACAGCTTGTTGCACCACACGTCGCCGGCCGGCTTCAGGGCGTTCAGGTCGCCGCCGGCGCCGCTCAGTTCGGCGCAGGCCTGGGCCGCGGCCGGGTGGGTGCCGGAGGGCGTGGGGGCGCAGTTCAGGGTGACGGCGCGCTCCGGGGTGGCCGTGGCCGCGTCGCTGCCGTGGCCGGTGGTGAGGACCAGCGCCGAGGGGGCGTAGAGCGACGACGGGGCGGCGCCCGGTGCAGCGACGGCGGCCCCGGTCAGGGGTCCGCAAACGGCGGCGGCCGTGAGGCCGAGGGCCGCTGCCCAGCGCGCGGTGTTCCGCATTGTGTGCATCCTTCCGCTCGGATCGATGAGTGCCGGCTCCGGCCCGGTGGGCGCCGGAGCGGCGAGCGCCACTCTGCCGAGTCCGCCGCCGAAACACACATCGAACCCATAGGTTTCAGTAACATTGCGTGTTGAAGCAGTGGCGTGAAGTCACGGAAATCGAACGCGTCGGCCCCGGAACTGAGCGGGTCTTGATCGCGGAAAGCGGTCACATGGCCGAAAATCACCGGCCCGTTAATCGGCCTGAAACATTCCGGGTTCCCTTCCACTGAAACCTTTCACGATGCCTCCACGACTCCTGGCGTTCATGAAGACGCGACCCGGACCGCACGTGTCACCGGAACGGCTCCGGGGATGGGGGCACGGGGCCCGGGGCTGAGCCGCGCCTACCGGCGGGTATGGTCGGCGCGGCGCAGGCCCGACGAGGAGAGGCGGGACGTACGGATGGCGAAGCACTGGGCCGATTTCCAGTACGAGATCTATCTGAACGGGATGACGGGTGCCGTGCCGCGGCTGCCCACCGATCTGACCCGGCTGGAGGAGCTGGCCGAACACCGGCTCGGTCCGGGCCCGGTGGGCTATGTGGCGGGAAGCGCGGGCGACGGCAGCACGGCCCGCGCCAACCGGGCCGCGCTCGCCCGCCGCCGGATCGTGCCGCGCATGCTGCGTGACGTGTCCGAGCGCGATCTGTCGGTCGAGGTGCTCGGCAGGGCGCTGCCGGCGCCGCTGGCCCTGGCGCCGGTCGGCGTGCTGTCGATCATGCATCCGGACGCCGAGTCCGCCGCCGCCCGGGCCGCCGCGGCGCAGGGTGTGCCGTACATCCTGTCGTCGGCGTCGAGCACGCCGATGGAGCAGGTGGCGGAGGCGATGGGCGACGCCGAGCGGTGGTTCCAGCTGTACTGGGGCAAGGACCGTGAGGTGACGCGGAGTTTCCTGGGCCGGGCGAAGGCCGCCGGGTTCTCGGTGCTCGTGGTCACCCTGGACACCCCGCTGCTGGCGTGGCGGCCGCGTGACCTGGACCAGGCGTACCTGCCGTTCCTGCACGGGGTGGGCACCGCCAACTACTTCACCGACCCGGCGTTCCGGGCGGGTCTGGCCAAGCCGGTCCACGAGGATCCCAACGCGGCGGTGCTGCACTTCCTCGGCCTGTTCGGCGATCCCGGGCACACCTGGCCGGACCTGGCGTTCCTGCGCGAGCACTGGGACGGCCCGATCGTGCTCAAGGGCGTCCTGCACCCGGACGACGCCCGGCTCGCCGCCGACGCCGGGGTGGACGGCGTGGTCGTCTCCAACCACGGCGGCCGGCAGGTGGCGGGCTCGATCGCCGCGGCCGATGCCCTGCCCCGGGTCGCCGACGCCGTAGGCGACCGGCTGACGGTGCTGTTCGACAGCGGGGTGCGCACCGGCGACGACGTGTTCAAGGCCCTGGCCCTCGGCGCACAGGCAGTCCTCCTCGGCCGCCCGTACGTCTACGGCCTCGCACTGGACGGCCAGGCCGGCGTGGAGCACGTCGTCCGCTGCGTACTGGCGGAGCTGGACCTGACCCTGGCCCTGTCCGGCCACACGGGCCCGGGAACGCTGTCGCGGGCGGACCTGACGGAGAACCCGAACTGACCACGCCGGGCGGCCACTTGGCCGACTGCCGCGGGGGCTCCACCGAGTGCCGCTGAGCGCTCCGCCGGGTGCCGCCGGGCGCTCCGCCGGGTGCCGCCGGGTGCCGTCGGGCGCTCCGCCAGGTGCCCGTTGGGTGCTCGGTGCGGGCGGGTGCTGTAGGGGGTGCGGCTGGGCGCCGCGCAGTGCGGCGCAGCGCTCCATCCGGCGGCCGGACGCAGTGCCGCCAGGGCGCTCGGGCGGATGCCGCCGGGCGCTCCACGCGACGCCACCGAGCAGTTCGCCGACTGGCACCGGGTGCTCCGCGCGGTGCGGGCGGTGCTCTACGGGCGCGGCTGAGCACTCCACGCGGTGCCCCCGAGCACTCCGCCGGATGCCACCGGGCGCTCCGCGCGGTGCGGGCGGGCGCTGTACGGGCGCAGCTGGGCGCTCCGCACAGCGCGGCCCAACGCTCCATCCGTTGGCCGGACGCAGTGCGGCCAGGGCGCTCGGGCAGATGCCGCCGGGCGCTCCACGCGACGCCACCGAGCACTCCGCCGCATGCCACCAGGCGCTCCGCACAGCGCGGGAGGTGCTGTGCGGGCGCCGCTGGGCGCTTCGCACAGTACGGCCCAGTGCTCCATCCGGCGGCCGGACACAGTGCCCCCAGGCGCTCGGGCAGATGCCGCCGGGCGCTCCACGCGACGCCACCGAGCACTCCGCCGGATCCCACCGGGCGCTCCGCACAGCGCGGGCGGTGCTGTACGGGCGCCGCTGGGCGCTTCGCACAGTACGGCCCAGTGCTCCATCCGGCGGCCGGACGCGGCACCGCCAGGGCGCTCAGGCAAATGCCGCCAGGCGCTCCACGCGACGCCACCGAGCACTCCGCCGGATGCGACCAGGCGCTCCGCACAGCGCGGCCCAGAGTTCCATCCGGCGGCCGGACGCGGCACCGCCAGGGCGCTCAGGCAAATGCCGCCAGGCGCTCCAGGCGACGCCACCGAGCACTCCGCCGGATGCGACCAGGCGCTCCGCACAGCGCGGCCCAGAGTTCCATCCGGCGGCCGGACGCGGCACCGCCAGGGC
>NZ_JBEYEY010000014.1:185667-217701 GCF_040703635.1 Streptomyces sp. NPDC007189 | reverse complement strand
GCTCGGGCAGATGCCGCCAGGCGCTCCACGCGACGCCACCGAGCAGTTCGCCGGATGCCGGCCCGGCTGCTGCCCAGGCGCCGCCGGGTCGGCCCCATGGATGTCGCCGGGCGCTCCACGCGACGCCATCGAGCGCTCCGCCGAGTGCCGCCGCCCCGGGGGCTCCCCGATGCCGCCCGCCGGTAGCTCCACGGGTGACACCGGGTGCCGCGTAGGGATGCCCCCCGAGCACTCCGCGAGGTGCCGCCGCCCCGAGTGCTCCCGGCTGCCTCCCAGTAACCCCACAAGTGACGCCGGGTGCCCCGTGAGATGCCCCGCCGAGCGCTCCGCGAAGTGCTGCGCGGCGCGCACGATCACCGGGTGGGGTGGGCGCTGCACGCGGTGCCGCAGCCGGGCGTCAGGCGTTTTCCGGGCCCTCGTCGCCGGTCGCGCCCGCGCCCCCGTAGCCGCACCTCTGGTACAGCCTCGCGTTCTTGCGGGGCGCTTGGGTGCCGGCGATCGACAGGGAGCCCGGTGTCGCTGACGGTGCGTCGGGTAGCCAGCGCTGGTCGGGGGAGCCGTCGCGTACCTTGACGACGAGGTCGGCGCCCGCGGTGTCGGCGGACGTGGCCAGCGCGAGGGTGTTGTCCCAGCGGGGCAGCAACGCGCCCTGCGCGGTGGGGTCGTAGCGCACGTCGTCGGCCCTCGGGGAGCCGGTGTCGGCGCAGGTGCCGAGGATGACCACTCCGGCATCGGCGTGCGAGTCCAGGCACAGCTCCGAGTCCGCCGCGCTGCGCAGGCGACCGTCGGGCTCGTACGTCCACTGCTGGGTGGACGCGGACGAGCAGACGGCGAGGACCGCCTCCGCCCCGGCCTTCGGGGTGCCCTTGATGTCCAGGCACAGGTCTGCGCCGGCGTTGCGCAGCCGGGTGGGGCGCCCGGCGGCGGGCAGTGCCGCGGTGCCGGGCGCGGTGGCGGTCGCGGGCGGGGACTGGCCAGCCGCGGTGCCGGGGGCGGCGCTGGTGGAGGCGACCGGATCGGTGCCGTCGCCGCCGTCCGGCCACACGCTGATCGCGAGGACGGTGGCCAGCAGTCCGGCCGAGGCCACCCCGACGCCGGTGAGCAGCGTCCTGGACGACCAGCCGGCTCCGGTCAGCAGCGTCCTCGACGACCAGCCGGTGCCGGGCGGTCCGGGGTCGCCGCCGTGCCGCCGGGCGCGGGACAGCGGGAGCCGGCGCTCGCCGCGCCGCCGGGTGACGGGCAGGGCGGCGCGGGCGAGCAGGCCCGGCTTGTCGCCGCCGCGCCGGCGTCCGCCGGACCGCCGGGAACCGCCGCGGCTGCGGGCGGCGCCGGGCCGGCGGCCGGGGCGTGAGTCGAGGTAGCGGCGGGCGCCCCAGCCGAGGACGGCCTCGGCGAGCAGCACACCGGGCGCGGCGTCGGCGTGGCCGAGTTGCTCGGCGGCGTGCCGGCAGTAGGCGCAGCCGGACAGATGCTCCTGGACGTCGGGCAGCAGGGCGCCGCCGCGGCGGATCGGGACGTCGAGCAGGCGGTTGAAGTAGCGGCATTCCTTGCCCGGCGCGAGTTCCCGGTGGGCGCGTACCAGGCCCTCCCGGAATTTCTCCCGCGCCTGTTCCAGGGCGGCCGCCGCGCTCTCGACGTCCAGGCCGAGCAGTGCGGCGGGAACGGTGATCGGCTCGGCCTCGACCTCGATGTGCCACAGCAGCGCCTGTTCCAGCCGGGGAAGGGCGTGGAACGAGTGGTCGGAGAGCACACGGTTTTCCGGTATCAGGGTCTTCGCCGCGCGCATGCCGCGGCCCCCGGCGGGTTTCCCCAGTCCGGGCAGTACGGCGGTGATCCGGTCGGTGCCGGACCAGTTGACGACCGTGTCCCGGACCGCGACGAGCAGCCGGGGCCGCAGCGCGTCGGCGCCTTCGCCGAGCGCGAGCCGGCCGAGGACCTGGTGGAAGGCGGTGGCGGTGACCATGTGGGCGAGCGGCCCGGTCAGGGCGAGGCAGACGACCGCGTAGTCGTGGGCCGGCTGCCAGTGCCGGGCCATCAGCAGGGCGGTGGACCGGGAGGCCTCCGCGTCGGAACCGGCCCGCAGCGGACCGGCGAGCGACTCGTCGGACTCCTCGGGTTCCCCGCCGGGCGGCGGATAGGGCGGACGAGGGGGGTGGGGGGTGGGCACTGAGCGGATTCCTTTGGTGCGACGTGCGTCGATGCGTGGCTTGGCGACGCGCGGGGAGGGAATGGGTCGGCGCTTGTGCCGGTGACGTTCCGCAACTGCCGGAAGAATCCCGGACTTTACCCCCGCACGGTCGTTTCAACCCTTGCACAACTTCCACACGAGCAACAAGGCGGCCGCCGACATCGGCCGTTTTGAAGGAAAGTCAGAAAGCGGGGCCGCCGCGCGCCGCTGTGCAGGGGCTTTCGGCATTTTCATGCGCCCCGTGTGAAGCGCGCGCACACGGCGGCGGGCCCGCGCACGCTTCCGGGGTGTGCGGCCCGGTAGTGGACTGGGCCTGGCCTCCTCGAAAAAGGCCCCGCGCGGTGGAGGTCCCCGGCTCGAGCGAGGAACGAGAGCCGGGGCAGGCTCTCCGCGCGAACACGGCCGCCGGCCCCGTTCCTCCCGCCCTCGGCCGGCGGCCCGCCCCTCCCTGCTCCGGCCGGCGGCCCCGGCGGCTTCCCCCGCCGGCCGGGGCGGGACGGGTTCCGCGCGGGCCGGCTCAGATCTGCCAGGAGCGCAGCCGGTCGGCGGCGCCGTACACGTCGGTCTTGCCGGAGATCAGATCGCGGGTGAGGTCGACCAGGGCGCCGTAGGGCGGGTCGATGCCGACGCCGCTGACGAACATGTAGGCCACGGCGGTCGCGCAGGCGAAGCGGGCGTTGGCGGCGGGCAGCGGCTTGAGCACGGCGAGGGTGTGCAGCAGGGCGGCGGCCCGCCAGGCGGGGTCGGAGTCCACGCCGAGCCGGGGCGGATCCACGCGGTGCCGTGCGACGGCGGCGACCAGCGCGGAGAAGTCGTCGACGGCGGGCTGGTCGGGCAGGACCTCCTCGTGGCGCTGGAGCAGCCAGGGGACGTCGATGTGGATGACGGAGGGCATGCGTCAGGCGGCCTCGTCCTTCGCGGGGGGCTCGTCGTCGGGGAAGGCCGCGGCGAACTCCTCGGCGTGGGCGGCGAAGAACTGGCGGAAGGCCGCGGCGCCCTCCTGCAGGGCCCGGTGCCGGGCTATGTCCGCGGCCGCGGCCTCGCGCACGAGGGCCTTCATCGACGTACCCCGCTCCTTGGCGATCTGCCGCAGGTCCTCGAGTTCCCGGTCGCTGAACTCCACGTTGAGAGCTGGCATGTCCCTCACGGTACCGCGCGGGTACTCAGCCGTAAATACCTCCAGGTCAAAGCCACTTTTCGCCGGTACCTGCGGGCCGCGAGAGCCAGGTCCGGATCCCGCCGGTCGCCGGGCGCGCGACGCGGCAGACTCGGCAGTACGGCATGGACCGGCGACGAGACAGAAGGAGCCACCCATGAACACCAGCACCGTCCACACCGTCCATCCCAGCCCGCTGGGCGACCTGCTGCTGACCGGCGCGGTCTCGCCGGACGGCCTGACGCTCACCTCGCTCGGCATGCCGGGGCAGCGGGGCGCGCCCGCCGTACGCCCCCAGGACCGCGACGACGCGCCGTTCGCCGAGGCGCACCGGCAGCTGGACGCCTACTTCGCGGGCCGCGGGACCCGGTTCACACTGCCGCTCGCCGCCACCGGCACCCCGTTCCAGCGGGCGGTGTGGCGGGCCGTCGAGGACATCCCCTACGGCACGACGGCCACGTACGGCGAGCTGGCCGCCCGGCTCGGCGTGCCGCGCGCCGAGCTGCGCGCCGTGGGCCGGGTGCTCGGCGCCAACCCCCTGCTGCTCGTCCGCCCCTGCCACCGGGTGATCGGCGCGGACGGCACGATGCGCGGGTACGCGGGCGGAGTCGAGCGCAAGCGGTGGCTGCTCACGCACGAGGGCGCGCTGCAGCCGGCCCTGATGTGAGCGAGGCCGTAGCCCCTGGGTGAGCGAGGCCGTGCGTCACACGTCCAGCCTGCTGATGCGCACGGCTCCCTTCACCTCGCCCGGGTAGGCGCTGGTGAGGGTCAGCCGGAGCCGGGAGCCGCGGACCGGGTCGAAGGTGATCACGGTCGGGCTGTCCGAGGCCGTGGCCCACTCGACCTTCGCGCCCCTGACCGGCACGTAGGCGCGGCCGTCCCACACCGCGACCTCGGCCTTCGCGGGCAGGGCGTGGGTGGTGTCCACGGTGAAGGACGCCGCGACCCGGTCGAAGGTGCGGGGGCGTCCGAAGTCGACGGACACCCAGTCCTCGGCGCGCGCCCCGTTGAACGCGGGCAGCAGCGCGGTGGCGGACTTGGCGAAGGCGTTGGACCAGCCGGTGGCCGGGTCGCCGTCGAGCATGGCGGCGGGCAGGGTGTCCGGGCGTCCGGAGTAACTGGCGTCCGCGTGCGGGTGGTCGACGGGCGCCGGATGGTCGGGCTGGAAGGCGGCCGCCGGGGTGCGGGCGGCGTCGCCCACCGGGGTGGTGGGCACACTCGCCGTGCCGGTGCGCAGGCCGTCCACCCGCGCGGTGACGGTCAGCCGGCCCGGCTTGTTCCCCGCGCGCACGATGGCGAGGGCCTTGCCGTGGAAGGCGGTGCGGGTGCTCGCCTGGTAGCGCTCGGCGCTCTCCTCCCGGCCGTTGTCGACCCCGGCGAGAGAGCCGCCGGTGACGTCGAAGGCGATGAGGTGCTCGGCGTCGGGCACCACGGTGCCGTGCGCGTCGACGATCTCGGCGGTGACGAAGACGAGCGAACGGCCGTCCGCGGGCAGGGACTTGCGGTCCGCGATGAGACGTACGGCGTGCGCGGCGCCCGCTGTGCGCAGGACGTCGGTGGCGACCGTCTTCCCGTCCCGCCGGGCCACCGCCTTCAGCTCGCCCGGCTGGTAGGGCACTTTCCAGGTGAGGTGCAGCTTGCCGGCGCTGCCGTTGGGGCTGGTGTAGCTGCCCGGGTAGGGGCCGTCGGTGAAGGTCTTGTCGTCGCCGGTGGCCTCGGTGGTCTCCAGGTAGGAGCGGCCGTCGGTGGTCCGCTTGACGTCGAACTCCCGTACGCCCAGGGACTTTCCGTTGAGGAACAGCTCGACGGTGGGCACGTTGGCGTACGCCCACACCTCGACGGTGTCGCCCTCCTCGTGGTTCCAGCTCATCGGCAGCAGATGGACCATGGGTTCGGCCGTCCACTGGCTCGCGAACAGGTGGTACATGTCCTTCGGGAAGCCGGCCGTGTCCACCGCGCCGAAGAAGGACGCCTTCACCGGGAAGACGTTGTACGGCGTGGGCTCGCCGATGTAGTCGATGCCGGACCACAGGAACTGCCCGGCGAACCACTTGCGGTCCCGGTCCTTCTTGTGGCCGTACTCGCCGCTCATGGTCCAGGAGGCGAGGTTGTTGTCGTACGAGGAGGTCGCGCGCTTGCCGGGGGTGTGGTTCTCACCGGTGTTGAGGTGCTCCGGCTCCTGGTAGGTGCCGCGGGTGGAGGTCTCCGAGGAGGACTCCGACTCGAACAGGAACAGGTGCGGATAGGCCGCGTGCAGCGCGTCCACCGACTTGGCGGTGTTGTAGTTCAGGCCGAGGCCGTCCAGCTTGGCGAGCATCAGGTCGGCCGCCGATCCCTTCTTGGGCACGCCGCGGTACTTGTCGGAGCCGATGACGAGCGGGCGGGTGTCGTCGGCCGCCTTGATCGCGCCGATGATCCGGTCGGCCATGGCGAGCCCGGCGGTGGAGGTGGAGTCGGGGATCTCGTTGCCGATGGACCACAGCACCACGGCGGGCGAGTTGCGGGCGGCCAGCACCATCTCGGTGGCGTCCTTCTCGCACCACTCGTCGAAGAACCGGCCGTAGTCGTAGGTGGTCTTGCCGGTGCGCCAGCAGTCGAAGGCCTCCACCATCATCACGATGCCCAGCTCCTCGCAGACCTGGATCATCTGCGGCGAGGGCGGGTTGTGCGAGGTGCGCAGGGCGTTGACGCCCATCGACTTCATGATGGTCATCTGTCTGCGGACCGCGTCGATGCTGATCGCGGCGCCGAGCGCGCCCTGGTCGTGGTGCAGGTCGACGCCCTTGATCTTGGTGTACGCGCCGTTGAGGGAGAAGCCCTCGTCGGGGTCGAAGCGGTAGGTGCGGATGCCGAAGGGCGTGCGGACGGTGTCGGTGGTGCGGCCCGCGACGCGCAGCTCGGTGTGCAGGGTGTAGCGGTGCCCGGGGGTGGTGACGTCCCACAGCCGGGGCTCCGGGACGGTGAGTTCGTGGATCTCGGTGGCCCGGTCGGAGACGGCGGCCGTGGTGGCCGTACGGGCGACCGTGCGGCCGTCGGGGCCGGTGATCCGGGAGAGGATCTGCACGTCGGCGCCCGTGCCGGACTCGTTCAGCACCGTCGTCGCCACCCGGACCAGCGCACGGTCGGCGGAGACCTCCGGCGTGGTGACGCAGGTGCCCCAGCGCGCGACGTGCACGGGTTCGGTGATCACGAGCCGCGCCTCGCGGTAGATGCCGCTGCCGGAGTACCAGCGGCTGCTCGGCAGCTGGTTCTGGACCTTCACCGCGAGCACGTTGGGGGTCGTGCCGTCGGTGTGCACCAGGCCGGTGAGGTCGAGGGAGAACCCGGTGTAGCCGTAGGGGTGGCGGCCGGCCTGCGTGCCGTTGCAGTAGACGTAGGAGTCCATGTAGACGCCGTCGAACTCCACCGAGACGCGCTTGCCCGCGTACGCCTTCGGCAGGGTGAAGGCGAGCCGGTACCAGCCGAGGCCGCCCGGAAGGAAGCCGGTGCCGCCGGTGGTGCCGTGGTCGGTGGTGGGGGTCTGCTCGATCGACCAGTCGTGCGGGACGGCCACCTCGCGCCAGGCCGAGTCGTCGTACCCGGGGTCGGCGGCCTGCGCGTAGGCGCCGGTCGGGTCGGTGATGCCGCCCGGGTTCACCAGCGCGAACCGCCAGCCGTCGCGCAGGGGCACGGTATGGCGGCCGCCGGAGTCCGCGGACGCCTCGGCGGCGTCGGCGGCCGGGGCGGCGGTGATGTTCAGCAGCGCTCCGGCCGCGGGGGTCGCGGTGGCGGCGACGAGTACCGATCGGCGCGTGACCGTCATGGCGGCTCTCTCTCATCAGGGCCCAGAAGTACTCAGAACTGATCGTGACCAAACAGATTCTGACGGGCTGCCACACGCGATCGTCAAGGGTCCGGAACCCTGCGACCGCCCCGGCGGGCACATCGTCCGGATTTCCCCCTTGACCGTGTTCGACCGACCGGCCAAGCGCACGCCGGCCGAGGTGCCCAGGAGCACCCGAGGCCGGGCGGGCGGGCGCGGGACGAGGTTCACAGCAGTCCCCGAAGCACTAGGCTGGAACACGAGAGGTGCCACCTGTTCACTGTGAGTGTGCGCTTGGGAGCGGCGACGATGAGCCGGGTCTATCCGTTCGACGACGCGGCGACGGCCCGGGCTGTCATCGACGAGGACGGAACGCTGGTCGAGTGGAACGAGGGCGCCACACGCCTGCTCGGCCACCCGGCTCAGACCGTGCTGGGCCGCCCCGCCGCCCGGCTCCTGGCCGGGGAGGACGCCCCGGCCCCGCCCACCGGCCCGCGCTGGCAGGGCACGGTCGGACTGCGCCACCGTGACGGCCGTACGGTCCCGGTCTGGCTGCTCGCCCACCGCCGGTCGGCGTCCGACGGACACGGCGGCAGTTGGCTCGTGGTCACCCCGCTCACCGGCGCACGGCCGCCCGCCGACCACGACCCGCTCGCCGAGGCGGGCCTGATCCAGTCGCCGTGCGCGGTCGCCGTGTACGACGCCGAGCTGCGGCTGCGCCGGATGAACGACGCGATGGCCGAGGTCGTCGGCCTGCCCGAGGAGCGCCTGCGCGGGCTGCGGCTCGCGGAGATCGGCGGCGAGCCGCAGAGCGACGAAGTGGAGCAGGGCATGCTCCAGGTGCTGGCCACCGGCAGCCCGCTGGACGTCCAGACCCGCATGCACGCGCACACCGCCGGCGAGGACCGCACGCACGCCTGGCTCGCCCGGATGACCCCGGTCCGGGACGCCCAGGGGCGGGTGCGCGGGGTGGCCGTGGCCGCGCACGACGTCACCGACAACCTCCGTGCCAAACAGCGGCTGCAGCTGGTGAACGAGGCGAGCGTGCGCGTCGGCAGCACGCTGGACGTGACCCGTACGGCACAGGAGCTGGCTCAGGTGTGCGTGCCCGTGCTCGCCGACTTCGTCACCATCGACCTGCTGGACCCGCAGGACCACGGCGGCGAGCCCCCGGCCCGCCTCACGGCGCCGGTCACCCTGCGCCGGGCGGCCCACCAGTCGGTCCTGGACGGGGTGCCGGAGGCGGTGGTGAAGCCCGGGCAGACCGAGGAGTACCCGGCCGGCTCGCCCCAGGCCGACGCGCTGACCGCCGGCCACTCGATCCTCGCCTCGGCGGCCGCGGGCGACATGCAGCCCTGGCTCACCTGGAACGACGCGCGGGCCGAGCAGGTGCGCCGGTTCGGCATCCACTCCTCGATGTCGGTCCCCATCCTGGCCCGCGGGCTCACCCTCGGGGTCGCGGTGCTCACCCGCCACCGCCGTCCGGACTCCTTCACCGCGGACGACCGGCTGCTCGCCGAGGAGATCACCACCCGGGCCGCCGTGTGCATCGACAACGCCCGCCGCTACTCCCGGGAACGGGAGACCGCGCTCGCCCTCCAGCGCAGCCTGCTGCCCCGCACGCTCCCCCGCACGGTCGCGCTGGAGGCCTCCTCCCGCTATCTTCCGGCCGCACGGGCCGGGGTGGGCGGCGACTGGTTCGACGTGATCCCGCTGTCCGGGATGCGGGTCGCGATGGTCGTCGGGGACGTCGTGGGGCACGGCGTCGAGGCCTCGGCCACCATGGGCCGGCTGCGGACGGCCGTGCGCACCCTCGCCGACATCGACCTCGCCCCGGACGAACTGCTCACGCACCTGGACGACCTGGTGGTCCGCCTCTCGGAGGAGTCCGGCGTGGACGCGGGCCCCGGCGAGGTCGGCGCGACCTGCCTGTACGCCGTCTACGACCCGGTGTCACGGCGCTGCACCGTGGCCCGCGCCGGGCATCCGCCGCCCGTGGTGCTGCGGCCGGGCTGCGCGCCCCAGGCGCTCGACATGCCCGCCGGTCCACCGCTGGGCCTGGGCGGACTGCCCTTCGAGTCCACCGAGCTGGATCTGCCCGAGGGCACCGTCCTCGCGCTGTACACGGACGGGCTGGTGTGGGCCCGGGACCGGGACCCGGAGACCGGCCGGGAGATGCTGTACGACGCGCTAGGCACCGCCGCGGACTCCCTGGACCAGACCTGCGACCGCGTCCTGGCCACCCTGCTGCCGCCGGGCGGCTCCGTGGACGACGTGGCACTGCTGCTCGCCCGCACCCAGGGCGTGCCCGCCGCGCAGGTGGCGACCTGGGACATCCCGGCCGACCCGGCGCTGGTCGCGCCGATCCGCAAGCAGGTCGTGCAGCAGCTGGACGCCTGGGGGCTGAGCGAGGCCGCGTTCACGGCGGAGCTGGTCGTCAGCGAACTGGTCACCAACGCCATCCGGTACGGCTCGCACCCCATCCGGCTGCGGCTGATCCACGACGCGACCACGCTGATCTGCGAGGTGTCCGACACCAGCCACACCGCCCCGCATCTGCGCCGCGCCAAGGTCTTCGACGAGGGCGGCCGCGGGCTGCTCCTGGTCGCCCAGCTCACCCAGCGCTGGGGCAGCCGGCACACCACCGAGGGCAAGACGATCTGGGCGGAACTGCCGCTGTTCGAGGCGGACCAGTAGGGGGGAGCGGCACGGCGGAGCGGCTCCACGCGCCGGGTCTCCGCTGGCGCTACGGCCGCGGCGGGCGTGTGCTGGTGCCATGGGACACCGGGCCGGCCGTGACGCGTCCCGGCGACGACGGGCCGGGGCCTTCACGGCGGTCTCGATCGCGCTGTTCTGCATCCAGGTCGACTTCTTCGCGCTCAACCTGGCGATCCCCGGCATCACCCAGGACCTCGGTGTGACGGTGTCCGCCGCCCAGTGGACCCTGTCCGCCTACATGCTCGCCCTCGGCTGCTTCTTCATCGTCGGCGGACGCCTGGGAGACCTCTTCGGCCGCCGGCCCGTCCTGCTGGCCGGTCTCGCCCTGTTCGCGCTCGCGTCGGTGGGCTGCGCGCTCGCCCCCACGCTCGGCGTCCTCGTCGCGGCCCGGGTGCTGCAGGGCGTCGGCGCGGCGCTGGTCTTCCCCGTGGCGGTGTCCGTCGTCACCGACGCCTTCTCCGGGAGCACCCGGTCCAGGGCGCTCGGTGCGGCGTTCGGCATCGCCAACGTGGGCACGGCGCTCGGGCCGTTCGTCGGCGGCGGCTTCACCGACGGGCCCGGCTGGCGGTGGATCTTCTGGCTGCTGGCGCCCTTGAGCGGGCTCTCCCTGGCGCTCGCCCTGCGGCACGTCCCCGACTCCCGCGACGAGACCGCCCCGCGCCGGATCGACCTGCCGGGCTGCCTGGCGGTCGTGACCGGCCTCGCCGCGCTGACGCTGGCCGTCGAGCGCGGCGGCGGCTGGGGCTGGTACCGGCCCCGCACCCTCGGGGTGCTCGCCGTCGCCGTCCTGGCCGGTGTGCTCTTCGTGCGGCGGGAGCGGACGAGCCCGCATCCGCTGGTCGACCTGCGCCTGTTCCGCAATCCGCGCTTCGACCTGGTCACGGCCCAGGGCGCGGTGTGCAACATGGCCTACGCCGTCACCGTCCTGCTCGCCACCCTGCAACTCCAGCAGGTGCGCGGCCTGTCCGCGCTGAGCGCGGGCGTCGTCTTCCTCGCACCGGCGCTCACGGTCGCCTGCAGCGGCCCGCTCGGCGCCTGGCTGTCGGCGCGGCTGCGGCCCACCACCGTCATGATCCTCGCGGGAGTCGCCGCGGGCACCGGCATGATCGGGCTGAGCCTGGTCTGGGCGTGGTGGTGGTACCTGCCCGTCTTCACCTGGTGCGCCCTCGGTCTCGGGCTCGGCTATACATTCGCCAGTGTCGCCACGCAGCAGGTGGTGTCGCCCGCCCGGGCCGGAGAGGCGTCGGGCGTCGTCCTCACCGTGCTGGTGACCCTCGGCGGGGTGGCGCTGGCCGCGGCGGCCGCCGCGATCAGCGCGCTCACGCCCCGCGTCGGCCCCGAGGCGGCCTACGACACCGTCCTGCGCACCGGCGGCGTGCTCGTCCTGGTGACCTGCGCCGTGGTGGCGGTCGTCCACCGCCACCCGGCGGCACACGACCGCCCGCCCGCCACCGTCGGCGGTGCCGGGGCCCTGCGTGCCGGACCGGGGAAGAGGTGAGCCCCGCCCTGCCCTGTGCGGCGGTGGTCGTGCCGGTCCCGCGCCGGATGGGACCCGCCCCGCGGCAGGCTGCTCAGCCGCCCGCCAGCCAGGGGCGCACCTGCTTGCGGGCCTCGTGCAGGCGCGACTTCAGGGTGCCGAGGGGGATGCCGACGCGTTCGGCGGCCTCGGCGTAGTCCAGCTGGCAGATGTCCCGGTAGACCAGCGGCGCGACCAGGTGCGGATGGGTCCGCTCCAGCCGGTCCAGCGCCTCCAGCAGGTCCACCCGGGAGCCCGCGATGACGCTGGTGGTGCGCGGGTCGACGGCGTACGAGGGCTCGATGGCGGCCGGCTGCTCGGCGGCCCGCCGCTTCAGCTCGCGGTACTTCTGCCGGCAGCAGTTGGCGACCACCGTGTACAGCCAGGTGCTGAAGCGGCTGCGGCCCTCGAAGCGGGAGATGTGCCGGGCCACCTGGAGCAGCACGTCCTGCGCGGCCTCCTCGGCGTCCTCCCGGCACGGCAGGAAGCGCCCGCAGCGGCGCACCACCTCGGGCCGGATCTGGGTGAGCAGCCGGTCCAGGGCCGCGCTGTCGCCGGCGGCGGCCCGCCGGGCGAGGTCTTCCGTCAGCGCCTGGTCCAGCACCAGGGTCCCCCTTCGAGTCGATCTCAGGCCAGGCATGATAGTCCTATGCACTCCCCAGGGCGGATCGGCCGCTACCGCCTCGAACGGCCGCTGGGCACCGGCGCCTTCGCCACGGTGTGGCTCGCCCACGACGACGAGCTCCAGGCCCCGGTCGCGGTGAAGGTCCTCGCCGACAACTGGGCGCACCGGCTCGACATCCGGGACCGCTTCCTGTCCGAGGCCCGGCTGCTGCGCCGGGCCGGCTCCAGCCGGGTGGTGCAGGTCTACGACATCGGTGAACTCCCCGACGGCAGGCCGTACTTCGTGATGGAGTACGCCGCCGGCGGCACCCTCGCCGACCTGCTGGCCGGCGGACCGCTGCCGGTGGGGCACGCGCTGGCGCTGACGGCGGAGGCCGCCCGGGCCGCCGCCGCGCTGCACGAGGCGGGGATCGTGCACCGGGACATCAAGCCGACCAATGTGCTGCTGCACACCGCCCCGGACGGCACCCGGCGGGTGCTGCTGGCCGACCTGGGGCTCGCCAAGAGCCTCGCGCAGGCCTCGGTGCTGACGCTGGCCGCGGGCTCGGCGGGCTATCAGCCGCCGGAGCAGGCCCAGCCCGGCGAGGGCATAGACGAGCGGGCCGACGTCTACAGCCTGGGCGCGGTGGGCTACGAGCTGGTCACCGGGAGCGTGCCGGGCCCGCCCGGCAGGGTCGTACCGCCGCGGCGGCTGCGGCCGGACCTCGGCGAGGCCGTGGAGCGGGCGCTGCTGCGGGCACTGGAGCCGGACCGGGCGCGCCGCTGGCCGGGCGCGCAGGCGTTCGCCGACGAGCTGGACCGGCTGGCGGCGGGGGCGCCGGCGCCCCGGCCGGGGCGCCGGCTGGACGGTGTGCGCGGCCGGCTGAACGCGCTGACGCTGTCGCTGGCCGCGGTCACCGCCGCCGTGGTGGCCGCGGCGGTGGTGACCGTGCTCCTCCGCCCCGGCGGCTCCCCGGACCAGGTGCGGGTGACGGACTCGACCGGGCGGGTGGCGGTCGAGGTGCCGGCGGGTTTCGGCCGCGAGCTGCGCGACTCCGGCTGGGACCCGGGCGCGCTGGGGCTCGCCAAGGGCCACGAACCGGGCCTGGTGGTCGCCGACGACCTGAGCCGGTGGCCCGACCTGGGCGCGGCGGTGGACGGCGTCTTCGCCGGCCTGAGCGAGCACGGCGACGTCACCGCGAGGGTGAAGGCCCTCACCCACACCGGCTGCCGCTACTCCGGCAGCCGTACCTTCTCCGACACCCGATGGCGCGGCCTGGTGCGGGCCTGGAGCGGCTGCCCGGACGGCGGCTCGGTCACCGAGTCCGCGCTGCGCCCGGCGGACGGCGCGGCGCAGCCGCAGGTGTACGTGCAGGTGCGCCAGCGGGGCGACGGCGACGCCACCGAGCGGATACTCCGTTCGCTGAGCGGGTCCTGACGGGCGGCTGCGGAGGGTCACGGCGGGGAAGAGAATCCCTGTGTGTGCCGAACTTTTCCGGCGTCGCGCGCATCGGAGGTGTGTGGACGGCGCACTCGGCGCCATGAGGCACGCGGTCCGTCGCGTGCCGTGACCATCCAGGAGTGTGGAGCGACATGGTGTACACACCCCGGTCCGCGCGGCACGGGGCCCTGCTCGTGGGCACGGTCGCCGTGCTGGGCCTCCTGACCGCCTGCGGCAACGGCAAGGACGTCCACAGCAACCCACCGATCACGGCCTCCGGTACGGCGGCGCCGGCGACGGGCACCACGAAGACCCCGGGGTCCTCCGGGTCCGCCACGTCGGCCGCGTCCGCCGCGCCCAGCGGCGCCGTCTCGCCCTCCGCGCCGAAGGGGACCACCCCCTCGGCGAGCGGCGGCGGTACGACCGCGGCGGCGACGAGCGCCCGCTGCCACACCTCCGAGCTGCGCGCCTCGGTGGGCCGCAACGACCCGGGCGCCGGCCAGGAGAACTTCCCGGTCGTCCTCACCAACAGGTCCGGCCGGACCTGCACCGTGCGCGGCTTCCCGGGCGCGGCGTTCGTGAGCGCCTCCGGCACGCAGCTCGGCGCGGACCCCAAGCGTGAGTCGGGCTCCCCTACGACGATCACGCTCAGGCCGGGGCAGAGCGCCTGGGCCGGGCTGACCTTCTCCAACCCCGGCGTCAGCGGCGCCAGGACGGCCACCCCGGCCGCGCTGCTGGTCACCCCGCCGGACGAGCGCGACTCGCTGAAGGTCGCCTGGACGGGCGGAGCGGTGCCCGTCTCCGGGAACTCCTCGTCCGTCTTCCTGTCGGTGTTCAGCCCCGGCACGGCTCCCTGACCCGTTCCCGGCACACACCGAGAACCCCGCTGCCGCACTCCCCGGGCAGCGGGGTTCGTCATGCTCGGGCCACAACTGTCACAGGACCGCAACAGGCGCCGTAGCTCGCGATCTTTCCCCCGGCACCCGTCATCGAACCCGTCGACCACACCGGCGAGGCGGCCCCGCGGGGGCCGTGAAGAAGGAAATCGGGGAGAAGATGAGCGGGATATCGCGCAGGCGGGTGCTGACGGCGGGCGCGGCGGCGGGCGCCCTGGGCACGCTGGCCGCGTGCTCCTCCGGCACCGGCCTCTCGGTCGGCGGCCCGGCGGACGGCAAGGGCACCGCCCAGGCACGGCCGGTGAAGCCGATCGGCGACGGCTCCACGGCCGACACCGGCCCCCAGCCGCACCAGCCGGCGCCCGACCGGCTGAAGCCGGGCCAGAAGCCCCCGCAGTTCGTGGTGTTCTCCTGGGACGGCGCGGGCGAGCTGAGCAACCAGTTGTTCTCCCGGTTCCGCAAGGTCGCCGCCGACCACGGCGCCAAGATGACCTTCTTCCTCAGCGGCATCTACACGCTGCCCGAGTCCAAGAAGCACCTGTACCGCCCGCCGCAGCACCCGGTCGGCGCCTCCGCCATCGGCTACCTCGCCGACCGGCACATCCACGCCACCCTCCAGCAGGTCCGCGCGGCCTGGCTGGAGGGCCACGAGATCGGCACCCACTTCAACGGCCACTTCTGCGGCGCGACCGGCGTGCGCAACTGGTCCCCGGCCGAGTGGCGCAGCGAGATCGACCAGGCCGTCGACTTCGTGACCCACTGGAAGACCAACACCGGTTTCACCGACCTGGAGCCGCTCCCCTTCGACTACCGCAAGGAGCTGACCGGCGGCCGCACCCCCTGCCTGGAGGGCCAGTCCAGCCTGCTGCCCACGGCCGCCGCCCTCGGCTGGAAGTACGACGCCAGCTCCCCCGGCGGACTGCAGATCTGGCCGGGCAAGGTGCAGGGCGGGAAGATCTGGGACTTCCCGCTGCAGTCCATACCGTTCCCCGGGCACAGCTTCCAGGTACTGTCGATGGACTACAACATGATGTTCAACCAGTCGGGCGGCAACCCGAACGGCGACCGCGCCCAGTACGACGCCTGGCGCACCCAGGCCCGCGACGCCTATGTCGCCGGTTTCGAGCGGGCGTACACGACCAACCGCGCTCCCTTCTTCATCGGCAACCACTTCGAGCGCTGGAACGGCGGCATCTACATGGACGCCGTCGAGGAGGCCATCGGGAAGATGGCCGCGTACGGCGACGACGTGCGGTTCGTGTCCTTCAAGCAGCTCGTGCACTGGCTGGAGGCCCAGGACCCGGCGGTGCTGCGCACACTGCGCACGCTGGTACCGGGGCAGACCCCGGCGGGCGGCTGGGCGGACTTCCTGGGCGCGGCGGGCAGCAAGGCGCCGTAGCGCGTCCGGCATCGTCTGTTTGACGGGCGGGGTCTGTTTTCATGGGCGGGCACCAGCTGATCCGTTCCGGAAGGACCCGCCCTGAACACCCCGCTCGCCGAGGCCCTGTCCGCCGTCCTGCTCGTCGCCGTCCTCGCCTGGGCCGTCGTACGGCCCTTCGGATGGCCGGAGGCGGTCATGGCCGTGCCCGCCGCCGGTGTCGCGGTGGCCACCGGGGCGATCTCGCTCGGCCACGCCCGGGCCGAGGCGGAGCGGCTCGGGCCGGTCGTCGGGTTTCTGGCGGCGGTGCTGGTGCTCGCCCACTTCTGCGACGTGGAGGGGCTGTTCCAGGCGTGCGGGGCGTGGATGGCGCAGTGGGCGCGGGGCCGTCCGGTGCGGCTGCTGACGGCGGTGTTCGCGCTGGCCTCCGCCATCACCGCCGTGCTCAGCCTGGACGCCACGATCGTGCTGCTCACCCCGGTGGTCTTCGCCACCGCCGCGCGGACCGGCGTACGGCCCAAACCCCACGTCTACGCCTGTACGCATCTGTCGAACACGGCGTCCCTGCTGCTGCCGGTGTCCAATCTGACGAACCTGCTGGCGTTCGCGGCGAGCGGGCTGAGCTTCACCCGGTTCGCGGCGCTGATGGCGCTGCCGTGGCTGGTGGCGATCGGCGCCGAGTACGCGGTCTTCCGGCGGTTCTTCGCCCGTGACCTCGCGGCGGCGGCACCGCCTGCCCGGGACACCGGTGCGGGGCCGCGGCTGCCGCTGTTCGCGCTGGTGACCGTCGGCTGCACGCTGGCGGGGTTCGTGGTGGCGTCGGCGTTCGGCGTGGAGCCGGCCTGGGTCGCGGCGGCGGGCGCGCTGGTGCTCGCGGGACGGGCGCTGGTGCGGCGCAGGGCGACCCCGCTGACCGTGGTACGGGCCGCGGCCCCCTCGTTCCTCGCGTTCGTCCTGGCGCTGGGCGTGGTGGTGCGGGCGGTCGTCGACAACGGACTCGCCGACGTGCTCGGGCACGTGGTGCCCGGCGGCACGGGACTGCCCGCCCTGCTGGGCGTCGCCGCGCTGGCCGCCGTCCTGGCGAACCTGATCAACAACCTGCCCGCGGTGCTGGTGCTGCTGCCGCTGGCCGCGCCGGCCGGGCCGGGGGCGGTGCTGGCCGTGCTGCTCGGCGTGAACATCGGCCCCAACCTGACCTACGCCGGGTCGCTGGCCACGCTGCTGTGGCGGCGGATCGTGCACCAGCACGACCAGCACGTGGACCTCGGGGAGTTCACCCGGCTCGGCCTGCTCGCCGTGCCGTCCTCGCTGGCCGTCGCGGTGGTGGCACTGTGGGGGTCGCTTCAGGTTTTCTGACCGGGTGTGCGACGTCTGGGGAGGCCGACTGGAATGCGTGTGATCGCCTGGCTCGTCGAGGGCACCTGGCCCGCCTGCGTGGACGCGGTGCGCCGCCATGCGCCGGACACCGCCGAGGTGGTGCTGCTGCACGTCAGCGCGCCGGAGGTGCCGGGGGTGGCGCACGGCGCGTACGCCGGGCTGCTCGGCCGGGGCCACCCGGAGCGCGATCCGGGCGACCTGCTCGAGGCGCTCGGCGGGGCCTCGGCGGCCGAACTGCTGGACGCGGCGGCACAGCGGCTGGGCCGGCCCTGCGCCCGCGAGGAGCGCTCGGGCCGGGTCGAACGGGAGGTGGTGGCCGCGGCGGAGGGCGCCGATCTGCTGGTGCTGGCCCGGGACGGCGACCGGTCCCGGCTCGGGCCGAAGAGCCTCGGCCCGGCGGCCCGGTTCGCCGTCGACCACGCGCCCTGCCCGGTGCTGCTGGTGTGGCCGGAGCCGGCTCCGGCGCTGGGCACGATCCCGCCGCCACCACCGCACCGTCCCTGAGTCAGCGCCGGTGGCGCCCGCCGCCGTAGCCCCCGCCGTCTCCGTAACCTCCGTACCCGCCGCCGCCCCAGCCGCAGAAGTACGGGTACGCGGAGCACGGGTCGGACGTGGCCGACGGCGTCGCGGACGGGCCGGACCCGGTCGCCGCGGGCTTCGGGGCCGGCGGTGAAGTGGTGCGGGAAGCCCTGGGGGCGGTCGTCGTCCGGCGGGAGGTGCCGGCCGGCGACGGGGTGCTGTCACTGTCCCAGTTGACGTTCTGCATCTGCAGGTCGGTCTTGGCGGCGTCGACGGACCAGCGCTGGGCGGCGCCGGGGGCGCGGTCCTTGACCACCAGGGCGCCGGAGCCGTCGGTGGCGGCCGGGGTGAGGGCGAGATCCTGGTTCCAGCGGGGTATCAGGGCGCCCTGGAGGGTGAAGTCGTACCGGATGTTCCTGGCCGCCTCGCCGGTGGCCGAACAGGGGGCGAGGCGGACCGAGTAGCCGAGGTGCGAGTCGAGGCACAGTTCCGGGGCGGCGGAGCTGCGCAGCAACCCGTCGGTCTCGTACGTCCACTGCTGAGCCGGGGTCGCGGAGCATGCGGCGAGTTCGGTCTCGGCGCCCTTGACGGCCTTCTTCCCGACGACGCCGACGCACAGTCCGGAGCCGAGGTTGCGCAGCCGGCCGTGCAGGACGCCCTGCCCCGCCGGGTTCGCCCCGGCCCAGGACGGACTCCCGGCGCCCTTCCCCGGCGCCGGGGAAGCCGCCCCGCCGCCGGCCGGGCCCGCCCCGTCACCGGACCCGAGCACCGACCACAGCACCAACGGCAGCGCGACCAGCCCGCTCACGGTGACGACGGCCAGAGCGACATTCCGCCGCCGGGCCCGCCGAGCCCGCGCGGCCCGCAACGCCGACCGCCCCGAGGGCACGGCATCCCCGGGACCGACCGCAGCTCCGTCGGCACCGCGGCGGCCCGGGGAATCAGCGGCGCCGGGACGGCGCAGGGCTCCGACGGAGGCGGCACGCCGCGTGGGCCCTGCGGACGAACCCCGACGCGCGGTGTCGGTGGAGTCACCCCGGCGCACGGATCCGACCGAGCCATCCCGACGCCCGGGCCCACCGGTATCACCCCCACCCGACAGCTCCTCGGCATCCCCCCGCCGCCCGAACACACCGGAACCGCCAAGGCGCGCCGGCCCGGCCGACCCAGCCCGACGCCCGCGCTCGGCGGGGCCGCCCTCGCCCGTCAGGGCGGTGGAATCGCCTCGCCGCCCGAACACACCGGAACCGCCAGCCCCCATGAACCCGGCCGAACCACCCCGACGCCCGGGCCCACCGGTATCAGCCCCGCCCGACAGCTCCTCGGCATCCCCCCGCCGCCCGAACACACCGGAACCGCCAGCCCCCATGAACCCGGCACCGGAACCGCCAAGGCGCGCGGGCCCGGCGGAGCCACGCCGGCGTCCGGGCGTGGTGGGGCCGCCCTCGCCCGTCGGGGCGGTGGAAGCGCCCGCACCCGGCGAGTCGGAATCGCTGGAGCCCGTCGGCTCACCGGAGCGCCACCGGCGTGTGAGCCCCGTGTCGCCACGCCCGCGTGGGCGCTCGGCAGGGCCGTCTCCGCCGGTGGGCGCCCCGCCTCGGTGTTTGGCCCCGGCGGAACCGCCCGGGTGCGGCGGCTCCGTGAAGGCCTCGCCGGACGGAGGCGCGACGGACTCGGCGCCCGGGGGCGTCTGCGCCGGTTCCTCGGTGCGGTGGGTGCGGGCGTCGACGTAGGCCTGTGCGCCCCAACCGAGGACTGCCTCGGCGAGGGCGAGGCCCAGGCCCCTGGTGAACGCGGCGAGTTGGTCGGCGGTCCGGGCGCAGTGGCCGCAGCGGCCCAGGTGTTCGCGCAGGTCGGGGTCGATGTCGGCGCCGCCGCGCCGGAACGTCACGTCGAGCATGCGCTGATAGCGCCGGCACTCGTCGTCGGGGGCGAGTTCGCGGTGGGCCTGGAGGCACTCCTCGCGCAGCCGTTCCCGGGCCCGGCGCAGCTCGATCTCGGCGTCCTCCGGGTCCAGGCCGAGCAGGGCAGCGGGCACGTCGATCGGCTCGCCCTCGACCTCCGTGTGCCAGAGCACGGCGCGCGACGCCTGGGGCACCCGCTGGAACGCGCGGGACAGCAGCCGGCGGCCGGGCGGCGGGAGCAGCATGGCGGCGGCGCGCCGGCCGCCGGCGCCGGACCGCAGCGCCGGGTGGAGGAGTTCCTGACGGCCGTCGGACTCCCACTCGGCCGCAATCCGGCGGACGGCCACCAGCACCTGGGGCCGCCAGGCGGCCGTGGGCCCGGAATGCCGCAGCGAGGCGCCGAAGAGCCGGGTGAAGGCGGCGGTGGTGAGCATGCCGGCGGCGCGCGTGCCGTCCGTGCACAACCGCGCGTAGGCGAAGGCCGCTTCCCAGTGCCGGTCGAGCAGTTCACCGATCGGATGGAGCGCTGGTGTCCCTCTGGTCCACTTCTTCAGCTCGGTGCTCAGTTGCTCGTCCGACGGGCCTGCCTCATTCACGACTGCATTCCTCCAGACCTGATACGGAATTAGTCCATACCAAGCGGTATGAGAAGGCGGTGGGGCTGCCCGAACGTCCACCTGAGGCGGCTCTCGTGAAGCGTGGGGGGTGTACGGGAGCGGCCCACACTTTTGCACAGGCGCACAGGCCGGAACAAGAGATCTCTCGATTATCGACGATTAGACCCGGCAGACTTCCTTATTTACGCGAATTCAGGAGAATCCTTTTCTCCCCTTACCGCCGTGCGCCCGCCCGGTAGGCGCCGGGCGGCACTCCGTACCGTTCCCGGAAAACCCGGCTGAAGTGGAAGGGACTGCTGAATCCGCTCGCCGCCGCGACCCGTTCCACCGTCAGGTCGGTGACCTCCAGCAGCCGCGCCGCGTGCCGCAGCCGGGCCTCGCGCAGCGCCCGCATCGGGGACCGCCCGGTGCGCAGCGTGAAAAGGTGGGCGAAGCGGGACGGGGACAGCGCGACGCCCTCGGCGAGCGAGCGGACGGTGTGCGGCGCGCCCGGGTCGGCGGCGATCAGCTCCTCGGCGCGGCGCACCCGGGCGTCGGCGTCCGGTGCGGGCGACGGCGTCCGGGCGCCGCCGGCGGCGAGCAGGACGACCTCCTCCAGTGCGCACAGGGCCAGTTCCCGGGCCAGGCTGCCGTGCGCCACGGCCACCGGGTCCGGCTCGGGCGGGGTGCCCTCGGCCGGCCCGCGGGCGTCGGCGAGCATCCGCGCGAACGCCGCCTCGATCCGGCCGCGCAGGGCGCCGGGCACGGACGGGACGGCGTACAGGCCGTCGGACACGGCGTACGGGGCGAGCCAGCCCGTCCAGGCCGGGCGGGCCTGGCAGTGCGTCCACCAGAACCGCCAGCCTCCGGCGCCGGGCGCGACGGCGTAGCGGTGGCCGGTGCCCGGAGCGAGCACCACGAGGTCCCCGGCACCGGCGCGGGCCCGGGCGGCACCCTGCCGGAGCAGGCCGCCGCCGCCCAGGGTGAAGGTGAACAGCCAACTGGCCGAGCCCCGGGGCCGGTTCACGCCGTAGCCCGGCCGCTGGTCGTAGCGCCCGGTGACCACCAGTCCCGGCGGCGGGGACGGGTCGGCGGCGGCAGCCGCCTGGGGCAGGTCCTCAGCATGCACGGGCATCCTCCCGTCGGGCGCGCGGGCCTAGCGTCGGGGACGAGTGACCACCTGACCCCGGGGAGCGGACCCATGACAGCCACGGACTTCGGCGCCATCCTGCCCGAGGCGCTCCGCCGGCAGTTCGACGAGGACGGATTCACCGTCGTACGCGGGCTGTTCGGCCGGGCCGAGACCGAGCGGCTGTGCGCCGCGTTCGCCGCGCTGCACGCGGCCGGCCCGGTGCCGGGCCGCTTCGCGCCGCGCCCGGCGGACCCCGACCCGCTGCGCCGGTATCCCCGGGTGATGCAGCCCCACGAATTCAGCCCGGTGGCACGGCGGTTCCTGCTGGACGCCCGGCTGCGGGCGGTGCTGGAGACGCTGTTCGGGGAGGAGGTGCTGGCCGCGCAGAGCATGTTCTACTTCAAGCCGCCGGGCGCGCGGGGGCAGGCGCTGCACCAGGACAACTTCTATCTGCGGGTCGAGCCGGGGACGTGTGTGGCGGCGTGGGTGGCGTGCGAGCGGATCGACCGGGACAACGGCGGCCTCGAGGTCGTGCCGGGCACCCACCGGATGGACCTGTTCTGTCCCGAACTCGCCGACGAGGAGCTGTCGTTCGCCCGCGAGTACGTGCCGCCCCCGGCCGGGCTGACGCCCGTGCCGGTGGATCTGGCGCCGGGTGACGTGCTGTTCTTCAACGGCAGCCTGGTGCACGGCTCCGGCCCCAACCGCACGGCGGACCGGTTCCGGCGGTCCTTCATCGGGCACTACGTGGGCCGGTCGGCCGAGCGGATCGGGGCGTACTACCGGACGCTGACCATGTCCGGGGAGCGGGTGGCGCTGCCGGAGAGCGAGGGGGCGGGTCCGTGCGGCACGGAGTTCCGCCCCGACGGGCCGCACTGAGCCGCCGCGGCCTCAGTGCCCGCTGATCGCGCGCGGGGTGTAGGGCTGCTGCAGCTCCTCGGTCTCCTTCTCGGTCAGCTCCAGTTCCACGGCCGCCACCGCGTCCTCGATGTGGCGGGGTTTGGCGGCGCCGACGATCGGGGCCACCACCGTGTCCTGGTGCAGCAGCCAGGCGAGGGCCACCTGGGCGCGGGGCACACCCCGGTCGCCCGCGATGCGGGTGACGGCCTCGACGATGGAGCGGTCGCTGTCCAGGTAGAGGCGGCTGCCGAAGTTGTCGTTCGCGCTGCGCTCGGTGACCGTGCCCCAGTCGCGGGTGAGCCGGCCCCGGGCGAGCGGGCTCCACGGGAGCACACCGACGCCCTGGTCGGCGCAGAGCGGCAGCATCTCCCGCTCCTCCTCGCGGTAGAGCAGGTTGTAGTGGTTCTGCATCGAGACGAACTTCGTCCAGCCGTGCCGCTCGGCGGTGTACTGCAGCTTGGAGAACTCCCAGGCGTACATCGAACTCGCGCCGATGTAGCGGACCTTGCCGGCCTTGACCAGGTCGTGCAGGGCCTCCATCGTCTCCTCGACGGGGGTCGCGTGGTCGAAGCGGTGGATCTGGTAGAGGTCCACGTAGTCGGTGCCGAGGCGGCGCAGGCTGTGGTCGATCTCGGCCATGATGGCCTTGCGGGACAGCCCCGCCCCGTTCGGGCCCGGCCGCATCCGGCCGTTCACCTTGGTGGCCAGCACGATCTCGTCGCGGTGGGCGAAGTCGCGCAGTGCCTTGCCGACGATCTCCTCGCTGGTGCCGTCGGAGTAGACGTTCGCGGTGTCGAAGAAGGTGATGCCCGCCTCCAGCGCCTGCCGGATGAGCGGGCGGGACGCCTCCTCGTCGAGCGTCCACTCGTGGACGCCGCGGTCGGGCAGGCCGTAGGTCATGCAGCCCAGACAGATCCGCGAGACGTCCAGGCCCGTCGAACCGAGCTTCACGTACTGCATCGTCGCTGCTCCTGCGTTCGGGAGGGTGGTCACCCACGAGCCTACGGCGTGGCCCGGCCGCCGACTTGACGATCCCGGCGCGCGGGCGATGTGATCCTGCCACGCGCCGCGCCGCCCGGCGTGCGCAGGAGGGAGCGGACGTGCCCCGCACGGGTGTGCTGCGCGCCGCGGGCTCCCGGAGGTCCGCGGGCGCCCTGGCCGTGGCCCTGACCGTCACCGTGTCGGCGCTGGCCGGCTGCGACTCCGGTGCCGGTGGTGGTTCCGCCCCCAAGGCGTGGTCCGCCGCGGTGCGGCTGCCCCCGCGTCACGCCGGGTTCGACTACCAGATCGGCGGCGCCTATCCCCCGCCCGAAGGCGTGCGGATCGTCAGCCGCGACCGCTCCGACTCCCCCGCGCGGGGCCTGTACAACATCTGCTATGTCAACGCCTTCCAGGCCCAGCCCGAAGAGCGCGCCTCCTGGCCGGCCGGCCTGCTCCTGCGCGACGCGCGCGGCCGGGTCGTGATCGACGGGGACTGGCACGAGGCCCTGCTCGACCTGCGCACCCCGGCCAAGCGGGAACGCGCGGCCGAGCGGGTGAACCGGTGGATCGACGGCTGCGCCGAGAAGGGCTTCGACGCCGTGGAGCCGGACAACTACGACAGCTTCACCCGCTCCGGCCACCTGCTCACCGCCGCCGACGCCACCGCCTTCATGGCCCTGCTGTCCCGCCATGCGCACGCCCGGCATCTGGCGGTGGCGCAGAAGAACACCGCCGGACTGGCCGGTGCGCGGCGCCGGGCCGGGCTGGACTTCGCGGTGACCGAGGAGTGCGGGCAGTACGACGAGTGCGGGGTGTACGCGAAGGCGTTCGACGACCGGGTGCTGGACGTCGAGTACACCGCATCCGGTCTGCGTTCGGCCGTCGCCCACTGGGGTGGCCGGCTGAGCATCGTACGGCGGGACAGGGCGGTGTCCGCTCCGGGGAGCGAGGGATACCTCCGCGAGGTCCGCTGAGGACGCGCTGCGGCGGACCGTTGCTGCCCCCAGGTGACCGTCCGGCGTGGGAGCCGGGCGATCGTCGTACTGTCGGCTCATCCTCAGCGGCAGGCGACCGGCATCCGGCCGGTCCCGGCCGCCCCGGAGGTAGCACGGTGCCGATGCGTTCCCCCACTGTCAGAACCCTGGCCGGAGCGGCGCTGCTGTCGCTGGCCCTCGTCACGCCCGCCTGCGCCGAATCCGCCGCCGCACCGGCGCCCGAGTCCCCGGCGACCCTCTGCTCGGTCGCCGGGACGCTGCACGGCGCGCACGGTGAGCGGGCCGAGGTCAGCCTGTGCGCGGACACCGGCGTCCCGAGGTTCAACGTGACGGCCCCGGCCACCTGCCGGATCGCCGGCGTCCGGGTCCGCTACGCCTGCCGCACCGAGGGCACCTGGAAGGCCGTCCGGTCGGGCAGGACGCTCGGCACCGGCACGCTGCCCGGCTCGGGGCTGTACCCGGGGCCCGGCGCCTACGACATCAGCGCCACCGTGCGCGTGCGGTCGACGCCCGCGGGTGTCGACCTGAAGGGCACGGTGCGGGCCACCGTGTCGCTGACCGCGCCCAAGGCGAGGGCGACGCACTCCGTCACCGTGGACAGGAGCGTGCTGCGCCGCAACGCCACGACCACCGTGACCTACACGATCCGCCGGGACAGCGGCGAGGGCGACGGCAACGCGCGGCTGGGGATGATCGGCCAGGAGGGCACGGGCCTGCGGATCGGCACCGCCGACAAGCGCTGCGTCAACCCGCTGGTGGGCCGGTACCCGTCGAAGGCCCGGCTGGCGCACTCCCTGGACTGCACGGTGACCGAGCTGCAGCCCGGCCACCCGGAGAAGCTGAAGGTCCGCTTCACCGTCGGGTCCACGTGCTCCACGGTGGTCTCGAAGCTCGGCTACTGGGTGCCCAAGGGCCAGGACATGTTCACCGGCAACATGCTGGCGGGGCCGACGCTGACCTGCCGCTAGAGCAGATCCAGCGCCCGTTCCCAGGTGAAGTCCGGCCGCACGCCGTCCGGCCCGGCCTCACCGGTGTACCGGTCGCCGAAGCGGACGCCCATCCCGCGCAGCCGTGCCACGCTGTCCCGGTAGGCGGGATGGGCGGCCAGCGCGTCGGCGACGCAGGGCAGCACGGCGACCGGTATGCCGAGTCCCACGGCCTCGCACAGGCTGCCGAGCGCGAGGGTGTCGGCGATACCGGCCGCCCACTTGTTGACGGTGTTGAAGGTGGCGGGCGCCACCACGACCGCGTCCGGCGGCGGGAAGGTGCGCGGGTCGGCCGGGGTGCGCCAGGCCGAGCGGACCGGGCGGCCCGTCTGCGCCGCCACCGCCTCGCCGTCGAAGAAGCCGCCCATGGCCAGGGGGGTGGCGATGACGCCGACCTCCCAGTCCCGTTCCTGGGCGGCGGTGATCAGCCTGCTGACGCCCGCGGCGGTCCCGGCGGCGCAGACGACGACGTAGAGAAAGGGTGTGCGGGCCTGTTCGGTCATCCGGGAACCCTACTGAAGCGGGAAGGACAGCCCTCGTTCGGTCTCGGGGCGCGGCCCGTGGACGCGGCGTTCGCTCTCCTCGATGCGTACGTCGTTGATGCTGGCCTCCCGCCGGGTCATCAGGCCGTGCTCGTCGAACTCCCACAGTTCGTTGCCGTACGAGCGCCACCACTGGCCGTCGGCGTCGTGGGACTCGTACTGGAAGCGGACGGCGATGCGGTTGCCGTCGAAGGCCCACAGGTCCTTGCGCAGCGCGTAGTCCAGCTCCCGCTCCCACTTCGCGGTGAGGAACGCGACGATCTCGGCGCGGCCGGTCAGGAAGGTGTCGCGGTTGCGCCAGACGGAGTCCTCGGAGTAGGCGAGCGCCACCTTGTGCGGGTCGCGGGTGTTCCAGGCGTCCTCGGCGGCCTGGACCTTCTGCGCGGCGGTCTCGCGGGTGAACGGCGGCAGCGGCGGACGGTCGGCCATGGTCTCCTCCTGGGCTCGGACAGCACCGGAGAACGAGCGTTCTCCGAAGGGTCGCTACCGTAGGAGAACGCGCGTTCTCCGGTCAAGGAGACGCGGCCAGGAGCCGACCGAGGAGTGATGGTGTCGCCGATGGACAGCGCGGCCGCCCGGGATCGGGTGCTCGACGCCGCCGAGAAGCTGTTCTACGCCCGGGGCGTGCAGTGTGTGGGCATCGACGAGCTGCGCGCGGCCTCGGGGGTCTCGCTCAAGCGCCTCTACCAGCTCTTCCCCGCCAAGGAGCAGCTGGTCGCGGCCTGGCTGGAGCGGCGGGACGAGCGCTGGCGCGGGCGTCTGACCGCGTACGTGTCACGGCGGCGGGACCCGCGGGAGCGGATCCCGGCCGTGTTCGACTGGCTGGAGGAGTGGTTCGGCGAGGAGGGGTTCCGCGGCTGCGCCTGGATCAACGCGCACGGCGAGCTGGGCGCCGTCTCGCCCCTGGTCGCCGCCCAGGTGCGGGCCCACAAGGAGGCGTTCCGTGACCGTCTCGCCGCGCTGGTGGGGGAGGCCGGGCTGCCGGCGGCGCTGACCGGCCCCCTCTTCCTGCTGGCCGAGGGAGCCATGGTGAGCGCCGGCGTCACCGGGAGCGCCCGGCCGGCGGCCGAGGCCCGCGAGGCGGCGCGGACGCTGGTGGCGGCCGCCGGCCGGGAGGTCAGCCGGCGGTCTCCGACACCTTGATCGCGCCGACCGGGCAGGCGCGGGCCGCCTCCCGGACCATCGGGTCGCCCGCGCCGTCCTCCCGTCCGGGCAGCAGGGTGCTGTAGCCGTCGTCGTCCTGGGTGAAGACGCCCGGCGCCGCGAGGGCGCACTGACCCGCGCCGATACAGACGTCCTTGTCGATGTCGATGTGCATGAGCGTCAGCCTCTTACCAGGTCACGGGGAGTTCCAGCATCCCCTGGATCGTGTCGCCGCGTTTGAAGGGGATGTCCTCGGCCGGGACGGCCAGGCGCAGCCCCGGCAGCCGGGTCAGCAGGCTGCCGAGCGCGATCTCCAGCTCCGCGCGGGCCAGGTTCTGGCCCAGGCACTGGTGGATCCCGAAGCCGAAGGCCACGTGCTGGCGGGAGGGCCGGTGGAAGTCCAGGCTGTCGGGGTCGTCGTACCGGGTCGGATCACGGTTGATCACCGAGGTGGAGAAGAGCACGCCCTCGCCGGCCCGGACGGTGGTGCCGGCGATCTCGATGTCCTCCAGCGCCACCCGCTGCATCCCCTCGGCGATGGACAGCATCCGCATCAGCTCCTCGACGGCGGCGGGCAGCAGCGCCGGGTCGGCGCGCAGCTCGGCCAGCCGGTCGGGGTGCCGGAGCAGGGTGAAGGTGCCGAGGGAGATCATGTTGGCGGTCGTCTCGTGGCCGGCGACCAGCAGGATGAGGGCCAGCGAGACGACTTCGGCGCGGTCCAGCGCGCCGTCGCGCAGCTGCTGGTGGACGAGGTCGTCGAGGATGCCGTCGCCGGGCCCCGGCTGCTTCGCCTTGTCGTCGATCAGCCCGCCGAGGTACTCCTCCAGGCGGGCGCGGGCGGCGATCGTGTCGGCCGCCCTGGGGCCGCGCAGCAGCCTGCGGGACTGCTCCTCGAAGAACTCGTGGTCGGCGTACGGCACTCCGAGCAGGCCGCAGATCACCGTCGACGGCACGGGCAGCGCGAAGGCGGAGACCAGCTCGGCGGGCGGTCCCTGCGCGATCATCGCGTCGAGCAGATCGTCCACGGTCCGCTGGATCCACGGCCGCAAGTGGGCCGCGCGCTTGACGGTGAACGACGGGACCAGCATCCGCCGCTGCCGGTGGTGTTCGGGGTCGTCCAGCCCCAGCAGCGCCACGCGGCGGTCGCGGATGCCGGCGAGCCGCTCGGCGGGGATGGGGAAGTCGGGATGGCGGCGGTCGGTGGACAGCCGGGGGTCGGCGAGCAGCGCGCGGGCGGTGTCGTAGGAGGTGACCGCCCAGACCTCGCGGCCGTCGTACAGGGTGACGCGGGACAGGGAACGCCCGTCGCGCAGCGGCTGGTATCCGGTGGGCGGGTGGTAGGGGCAGGTGCGGTCCTGCGGGAAGGCGACGGCGGCGGCCGGGGTCGCCGGGCCGGTGGGGTCCGTCAGTTCCGTCATGGAAGACCTCGCAGACGAAGGAGTCGTGCCGATCTTCATTAGATGCCTCGGGCATCTATGGGGCGACGTCAAGTTCGGCCAGTTCGGTGAGACGGGCGATCTGGCCGAAGACGAGCGTCCAGAGGATCGGATTCCGGCCGGGGCGCGCCACGCGCCAGCCGGGCAGGGCAACCCGCGGCCCCCGCCGTACGACCATACCGCCACACATAGTGGCATGCAGGATGAAACGGGCGATGCGGGCGCAGGCGGCGCGGATGATCCGCGGGGCCGCCGATGTTGAATGCGTATGGCAGACAGCCGTTGGACCGACGAAGGGTACGGATCCATGCCTCTTGAGGGCGAGTACGAGCCCAGCCCGACCCAGTGGGTGCGCGAGCAGGTCGAGCTGTACGAGAGCTCCGGCGGGACGAAGGGCACGACGTTGATGGACACCGGGCTGCCGGTCGTCGTGCTGACGTCCCGGGGCGCGAAGAGCGGGAAGATCCGCAAGACGCCGCTGATGCGGGTCGAGCACGAGGGGCGGTACGCCCTGGTCGCCTCGCAGGGCGGCGCGCCCCAGCACCCCGTGTGGTACTACAACATCACGTCCGATCCGCATGTCGAGCTGCAGGACGGGCCGGTCAGGCGGGACATGAGGGCCCGTGAGGTCACCGGCGAGGAGAAGACCGTGTGGTGGGAGCGGGCGGTCGCCGCGTACCCGCCGTACGCCGACTACCAGAAGAAGACCTCGCGGGAGATCCCGGTCTTCGTGCTGGAGCCCTTCGACGAGAGCTGACGCGCGCCGGGAACCGGCCGGACGCGGAAACATCCGCGCCGGACAGGTGTGAACCGTCCCCGGGGCGGGCACCCGTGCGTCAGGCCCCGCCGCGTTCCCCCGTCGCGGCGGGGCTTTCTCGTGCCTCGCCGGCCGGCCGGTCGGTCACGTCCAGGAAGATCTGGCCGGCCTCGGGGAACGTCCGGGCCAGGGACCGCTTGATGCGTACGGCGACCCGCTCCAGCCGCTCGCTCTCCAGCCCCGGCACCAGGTCGATGCGGGCGGCCACCAGGGTGGAGTCGAGACCCAGCTTCATCGTGAACAGCGCCTCGACGCTGTCGATCTCCGGCTGAGCCTCGAGCCGCGCACGGATCCGGGCGCTCAGATCCGGATCGACGGCCTCCCCGATGAGCTGGTCGCGGGCGTCACGGCCCAGCCGGTAGGCGACGTACACCAGCAGGACACCGATCGCCAGCGACGCGGACGCCTCCCAGACGACCTGGCCCGTCGCCATGTGCAGTCCCATCCCGGCGAGCGCGAGCGTCACGCCCAGCACCGCCGTGCCGTCCTCGGCGACCACCGTGCGCAGCGCCGGGTCGCTCAGCGCGCCGAGGCCGCCGCCCTGCCGGCGCACCTGGTGCAGGGCCCGCAGCAGCGATACGCCCTCGGCGACGAGGGCCACGCCCAGCACGATCAGGCCCGCCACATAGCCGGAGAACTTCTCCTCGGTGCCCTCGCGCAGCGCCTGGGCGCCCTGGAAGAAGGAGAAGCAGCCGCCCATGACGAAGATGCCGACGGCGGCGAGCAGGGACCAGAAGAAGCGTTCCTTGCCGTAGCCGAAGGGGTGCCGCCGGTCCGCGGGGCGGCGGCTGCGGCGCAGCGCGGCCAGCAGGAACACCTCGTTGAGGCTGTCGGCGACGGAGTGCGCGGCCTCCGACAGCAGGGCCGGCGAGCCCGCGAGGACGCCGCCGGCCGCCTTGGCCACGGCGATCACCAGGTTGGCGGCGAGCGCCACCAGGACGGTGACCCGGGTGTGCCGGTCGCCCCCGGAGCCCGTACCGGGCCTGTCGCGGCCGTGCCGACCGTGGTCCGCTGCGTGGGGCGCGCCGGCCGGGCCCGCGTCCGCGGCCGGTCGTGTCGCCTGTTCCCGTTCGGAGGATGTCCCGCTCATCTCACGCCGACTGCCCGCCGACGGGCGGATCACACCGTGCGGGCGGCGGAAAACGGGGAACGTGTTGGCCAGAAGGGGCGCCAAGCGGCGAGGAGGAGACATGGGCGGCGACGGCAACCGGGCCTACGGGCACAAGACGTTCAGCCGGTCCAGGAGTCACTTCACGGACCGGATCACCGCCGACGGACGGGACGGCTGGCCGGTGGAGGCGGGCCGTTACCGGCTGGTGGTCTCGCGCGCCTGTCCGTGGGCGAGCCGGGCGGTGATCTCCCGCCGGCTGCTGGGCCTGGAGGGCGCGCTGTCGATGGCCGTCGCCGACCCGATCCAGGACGACCGCAGCTGGCGGTTCACCCTGGACCCGGACGGCCGGGACCCGGTGCTCGGCATCCGGTTCCTGAGCGAGGCGTACGACCGGCGCCAGACCGGTTACCCGGGCGGGGTCAGCGTGCCCGCGGTGGTGGACGTGCCCAGCGGACGGCTGGTCACCAACGACTACCAGCAGCTGACGCTCGACCTGGCCACGCAGTGGACGGCCCTGCACCGCCCCGGCGCGCCCGACCTGTATCCGGCCGACCGGCGCGACGAGATCGACCAGGTGATGGCCGAGGTGTACGAGGACGTGAACAACGGGGTGTACCGGGCCGGGTTCGCCACGCACCAGAAGGAGTACGAGGAGGCGTGCGCGGGCGTCTTCCGGCGGCTGGAACTGCTCGCCGACCGGCTGGCCGGACAGCGGTATCTGGTCGGCGGCACCCTCACGGAAGCGGACATCCGGCTGTTCACGACGCTGGTCCGGTTCGACGCCGTCTACCACGGCCACTTCAAGTGCAACCGCTGGAAGCTGGCGGAGCACCCGGTGCTGTGGGCGTACGCCCGGGATCTGTTCCAGACCCCCGGGTTCGGTGACACGGTCGACTTCGACCACATCAAGCGGCACTACTACCAGGTGCACAGCGGCATCAACCCCACCGGCATCGTGCCGCTCGGCCCCGATCCGGCCGGCTGGCTGAGCCCGCACCACCGCGAGGAGCTGGGCGGACGGCCGTTCGGGGACGGTACGCCGCCGGGACCGGTGCCCCCGGGCGAACGGGTGGCCCCCGAGGGACGGCCCGCATGAGGGCCGTCCGGCGAGGAAGGAGTCACATATGGGCAAGGCAAAGAAGAAGAAGCTTCCGTTCGTCTACCAGCCGATCGGTTTCGTGCTCAGCTGGGCGAGCGGCGCGCTGGCCGGTATGGCCTTCCGCAAGGCGTGGATGACGCTCCGGCACGAGGAGGAGGCGCCGGACGCGCTGGACCCGGACCGGGGGTGGGGGGAGATCCTGCTGGCCGCGGCGGTGCAGGGGGCGATCTTCGCGGTGGTGCAGAGCGCGGTGAACCGCACGGGCGCGAAGGCGATCGCCCGGTCCACCGGGCAGTGGCCGGTGGCCGACAAGGACGACCGGGACTGAGCCGGGCCGGCCGGGCGCGGCGCCGCGGGGCGCGGGCCGCGCCCGGCCGCGGATGCTGCAACGCCACGGGGTCGGGCCGCCCGGCTGCGCATCCCGCGACGCCGCGGGTCGAGCCGCCCGGCGGCGCATACCTCGGGGGCGGTTCGCGCCCCGCTGCGAATGCTGCAACGCCGAGAGGTCGGGCCGCCCGGCTGCGCATCCCGCGACGCCGCGGGTCGAGCCACCCGGCGGCGAATGCCGCAACGCCGAGAGGTCGAGCCGCCCGGCGGCGAATGCTGCAACGCCGAGAGGTCGGACCACCCGGCTGCGCATCCCGCGACGCCGCGGGTCGAGCCACCCGGCGGCGAATGCTGCAACGCCGAGAGGTCGGGCCGCCCGGCTGCGCATCCCGCGACGCCGCGGGTCGAGCCACCCGGCGGCGAATGCTGCAACGCCGAGAGGTCGGGCCGCCCGGCTGCGCATCCCGCGAC
>NZ_JBEYEY010000014.1:137822-185571 GCF_040703635.1 Streptomyces sp. NPDC007189 | reverse complement strand
CGACGCCGCGGGTCGAGCCACCCGGCTGCGAATGCCGCGACGCCTCGAAGTCAGGTCGCGCCCCCCTGCGGATGTGTCGTGACTGGTCGGGCCCGCGGCTCTCGGCATCGCCCGGACCCGCGAACCCCCCTCGCGGCAGAGCCGGGTCCCGGCGGGCCGCCTTGCGGAGCCGCTCAGCCCTGCTTCGGCGCCGTGGCCGGCAGCAGGCGCAGGGTGAAGGAGTGGCCCGCGGGGTCGGCGTAGCCGCGTTCCTCGTACGGCCCCGGCGCGTCCTTCGTGTCGAGCGGCCGGCCCCCCAGCGCCACCACCCGCCGCTCGGCCTCGTCCAGGTCCTCGACCAGGAAGTCGAGATGGACCTGGAGGGAGTTCTCCGGGCGGGGCCAGCTCGGCGGGGTGGCGTTCACATCGCGGCGGAAGGCCAGCCGGATGCCGTCGGCGCCCCGGACCTCCACCAGGTTCGCCGAGGCGTGCGACTGCTCGCCCTCCAGCAACTGCCGGTAGAACTCGGCGAGTTTCTCCGGCTCGGCGCAGTCCAGCACGACCACGCCGCGGTTCACCAGTGTCATGTCTCCTCCCGGGAATGTCCTCCTTCTGCGGATATCCCGGGCGGCCGGGTTCACTCGGCCGGCAGCCACCGTCCGTCGCGCATCAACTCCCGGCCCCTGAGCTCGTTCTCCTCGCGCCAGGCCTGGACGCGCTGCGGGAGGATCCTGAAGTACAGGTAGCGGGCGGAGAGCCGGCGGGGGTCGAAGCCGGTCTTGCCGGCGAAAACCTCGGCGTCCTCCTCGGGGAGGTCCTCCGGGGTCACCGACTGGACGGTGCCCTCGATCATCACGACGTCCCGCGTCGGGCCGAGGCCCAGCCGGGCCCGGCCCGTGGCCAGGAGGTTGCGGCCGGTGGGGCTGTCGGCCGGGGTGGCGATCAGCAGGGTGGCGCCGTCCCACACGAAGGACAGCGGCACGAGATAGGGCTCGGCGCCGTCCGGTCCGGCGGTGGCGACCCAGACGTCGACGTCGTTCTCCAGCCGGTGCAGGGTGTCCTTCTTGCGCTCTGCGGGGGTGCGGGCGGGCGGTGGGGTCATGACGCCTCCTCGGTTCGCGAACGGCGTCCAGTGTGACCGTCTGCCCCGGGTCCCCGCACGGATGTGATCCAGGCGTGTCCCGGCGGCCGCAGGGAGCGGGCGTCACGCACAGCCGACGCCCTTCTTCAGCCGGGGCCAGGCCTCCACGCCGTCGGGGGTGCGCACGTAGGCCGTGGCGTGGTCGGGGGTGAGCCAGAGGCGCCGGTCGCGGTAGCGGTATCCGGTGTCGCGGGCGTCTGCGGGCATCCGGACGCGGCCGCGGTACGGCGCGGTGAGCAGCTCGTCGCCGAGCGCGCCCTCGGGGTCGCGGGCGTAGGTCGTACCGTCCAGGTCGAGGAAGTGGGCGGACTGCCAGCCGCAGTGTGCGGGGCCGGCGGAGCTGGTCAGCCGGCTCACCGGCACCCGTCTGCCGTGCCGGTCCGTCCACACCTCCCAGCCCTGGGCGGCCGCGAACGCGGCGGGGAACTCGGCGGGGTCGCAGGAGGCGTTCGTCTCCGGGCCCCAACCCGGCCGGTTCCTCTGGTCCTTGGCCACCACGACGGCCGCCCTGGTCCGGCCGCCGACGTCGTAGGAGTACAACACCCGGTCCCCCGCCCGGCGTTCCACGCGCCAGCCGTGGTCGGGCAGGCCCGGCTGGACCATGTCGAAGAAGAGCCGCAGGCCGTCCTGCGGGGTCCTGCCGCCCTCCGGCTCGCTCCAGCCGTCGGGGCCCGAACCCTCGAAGATCTCCCCGTCGCACTCCAGCGCCCGGCCCGCCGCCCCGGAGGCCAGCCGCAGGGCCCTCGGCCCGCTCGCGTCGGTCTGCCGGGTGGGCACGTACAGCGGTCCGCCGTACGCCGAGGCCGGTGGGGTGCCCTTCACCACCAGGTCCGGCCGGGGCGTGCCGCCGCACCCCGCCACCGTCACGACCGTCAGCACCGCCACCGCCGGCAGTCCTCTGCGCATGTCCCACCCCTGTTCCCGTGTGCTGCGTGCCCCTGCGACGCGCGAGCGGGCCGGAACGTTCAGCGGGTCTGCTGGAAGGTCCGCCGGTACGCCTGCGGGGAGACCCCGATCGCGGCGTGCAGGTGCTGGCGCAGCGAGGCGCCGGTGGCGAAGCCGACCTCCGCGGCGATCCGGTCCACCGGGAGGTCGCTGGACTCCAGCAGGTGCCGGGCGCGGGCGACACGCTGCTGGATCAGCCAGCGGCCGGGGCTGAGGCCGACCTCGTCGTGGAAGCGGCGGGCGAAGGTGCGCAGGCTCATCCGGGCGTGGCCGGCGAGGTCGGACAGGGTGAGCGGCTCGTCCAGACGCTCCAGGGCCCAGGCCCGGGTCGCGGCCGTGCTCGCCGCGCCGCTGACGGGGACCGGCTGCTCGATGTACTGGGCCTGGCCGCCGTCCCGGAACGGCGGGACGACGCAGCGGCGGGCCACGGAGTTGGCCAGCGAGCTGCCGTGGTCGGTGCGGACCATGTGCAGGCACACGTCGACGCCCGAGGCGGCTCCGGCGGAGGTGAGGATGCGGCCGTCGTCGACGAAGAGGACGTCCGGGTCCAGGTCGACCTTGGGGTACCGGCGGCGGAACAGGTCGGCCACCTGCCAGTGCGTGGTGGCCCGGCGGCCGTCCAGCAGGCCGGCCTCGGCGAGCACGAAGGCGGCCGTGCAGATGGAGACGATGCGTGCGTCCGGGCGGATCAGGGCGAGGGCCGCGGCGACCTCCTCGGGCAGTTCCGCGGGGATGTACGCCGGGGGCATCGAGGTGACCACGACCGTGTCCGCCGTCCCAAGGAGCTCCGGGCCGTGGGCGACGCCGATGGTGAAGTCGGCGCTGGTGCGCACCGGGCGGCCGTCGACCGTGCAGGTCAGCACCTCGTAGTGGCCGTCGGCGGCGCCGAGAATACGGCTGGGGATGCCCAGCTCGAAGGGGTAGACGCCGTCCAGGGCGAGGACGACGACCCGCTCGGGGCGCCGGGTGCGGAACTGCAGATCGGTCATGGCACGATCCTATCGGAGCTTGGCAATCATGCCATTTCCCCGGCGGGCGGCGCCCGGCAGGCTGGGTGACCATGAGCGATGTGAACACGATGCGAGCCATCAGCCAGGACGTCCTCGGCGGTCCCGAGGTGCTGAAGGAAGTACGGCTGGAGCGGCCGAAGCCGCGCCCCAACGAGGTGCTGGTCCGGGTACGGGCCGCCGGAGTCAACCCCACCGACTGGAAGCACCGCGCCACCGGCGGCTTCCTCGGCGAGCCGCCGTTCGTCCTCGGCTGGGACGTCTCCGGCGAGGTCGTGGAGACCGGGATCGGCGTGGCCGCCTTCGCGCCCGGCGACGAGGTCTTCGGCATGCTGCCCTACCCCTTCGGCCACGGCTCGCACGCCGAGTACGTGATCGCCCCGGTCCGGGCCCTGACGCACAAGCCGGCCTCGGTCGACCACACCCAGGCGGGCGCGCTGCCGCTGGTGTCCCTGACCGCCTGGCAGGCGCTGACCGAGCACGCGAACGTACGGCCCGGGCAGCGGGTGCTGATCCACGCGGCGGCGGGCGGCGTCGGGCATGTGGCGGTGCAGATCGCCAAGTCGCGCGGCGCCTACGTGATCGGCACGGCCAGCGCCGGCAAGCACGACTTCCTGCGGGAGATCGGCGTGGACGAGCCGGTGGACTACCGGACGACCGACGTGACCGAGGCGGTCCGGGACGTCGACGTGGTGCTGGACACGATCGGCGGGGACACCTCCGTCGAGTCGCTGAAGGTGCTGCGGCCGGGCGGTGTCGTGGTGTCGATCCTGCCGGTCGGGTCGCGGGAGTTCCACGACGAGGCCGAGCGGCTCGGCGTCCGGGCCGTGCGCATGCTGGTGGACGCCGACCGGGCCGGCATGGAGAAGATCGCGGAATTGGCGGAGGCGGGGAAGCTGAAGGCGACGATCGCCGGGACGTTCCCGCTGTCCGACGCGGCGAAGGCGCACGAAGTGGGCGACACCGGACGGACGACCGGGAAGCTGGTCCTTCTGGTCGACTGACCGTCAACTCCGGTCGGTGGAGCGCGATTACCGGGCGATACGCTTCAAACTCGAAGACATATGTCAACCGAACATGCTCAAATTCCTTCCATCGAGGGTAACTTGACGATCGGGAGACCGACGTCCGGGCACGGGTGGGAGGTGATGCCGTCGTGCGAGACGAGCCTGCGCCACTCACCCGTCACCTCCGCGTGTACGAACACCGGGCGCACACGGTGCTGGAGCTGCGCGGCGAGATCGACCTGGTCTCGGCGACGGAGATCGGCCCGTATCTGGACCGGGTCACCGACCGGCCCGGTGCGCGGGTCGTCATCGACCTGCGGTCGGTGGAGTTCTTCGACTGCTCGGGGCTGCGGCTGCTGTACCGGGCCCGCGCCCGGGTGCTGGGCGCGGGCGGGCAGCTGCACCTGGTGTGCACGCATCCGCTGACCCTGCGGGTCTTCCGGGTCACCGGTCTGTCCCGGCTGCTGCCCCCGCACCCGACGCTGGACGCGGCCGTGGCCCGGTCCGAGGCCGCGTCCGGCTCGCTGTGACTCCTCCCCCGCTCCCCGTCGCGGCGGGGAGCGGCTACCGGCCGGGGCCGCACCGGTAGAGCGTCTGGGCGGTGGCCGACGGCCCGCCGCCGGGGGCGGCCGTACCGCCGTACTCCGAGGCGGGCACCGGGGTGCAGGCGGACTGCACCCAGCGGGTGATCCGCGCGGCGGTCGTCGTCCCCGTGCCGGCGGGCGAACCCGCCGCGGTGCCGGGGTACTTCGTGCCGGTGGTCAGGGAGCCCGTGCCGCGGCCGCCGCCCAGCAGCACGAACCGCACCTTGCCCGCGCCGACCAGCTGCCGGAAGTGCGTCTCGGTGGGGAACGGCACCCGGCCGCTGAACCCGCCGAGCGGCAGGACGTGGGCGCCGGTCGCCAGGATGTAGGGGGCCGCGGTGCTCCAGCTGCCGGTGGCGAACGTGTAGGCGGCGGAACCCTGGTGGGCGCGGGCGTAGTCGAGCAGGCGGCGCTGGTCCGCGGTCAGTGAGCCGTCGCCCTGAGCGCCGCCGAAGCCGCCGCGGCCCGCCCCGCGCGCGGCGTCGCGTGCCGTCTGCCCGGACAGGGCGCCGCCGGTCCAGGCGGCCCGGCCGAACCTGCCGGGCCCGTTGCGCGCCGTTCCGCCGCCGCGGCCGGTGCCGGTCGGTCCGACCGCGCCCATCGTGGACGAGCGGTAGGCGGGGTTGAAGACCTGGACGGCCCAGGCGCTCGGCGCGAGGAGCAGGGCGGCCAGGGAAGCGGCCAGTCCGGTCAGGGCGAGGCGGCCCGCGGCGCGCGGCCGGCCGGGCCGGGCCAGGATCAGCAGCCCGGCGGCGGCGACGCCGAGCACGGCCACCGCGGGCGCGAGCCAGGGCACGAACGCCGGGAACTGCCCGGCGAGGTACGCACCCCAGGCGGCCGTCGCCGCGACCGCGGCCGGAAGCGCCCAGGCGCGCGGCCCGCCGGCCCGGTGGGCGCGCCACATCAGCACGGTTCCGGCTCCGGTGAGCGCGGCGAGCGGTACCGCGATCACGCCCATGTAGTAGGTGTGGCCGCCGACGCTGCCCGCGCTGAAGACCAGGAAGTACAGGGCGAGCCAGCCGGACCACAGGACGTATCCGGCGCGCAGCCGGTCGGTGCGCGGGCGTCCCCGGCACCACAGCAGTCCGCAGACCGCGGCCACGGCGGCGATCGGGTAGAACCAGCCGGTCTGGGAGGCGAGCGACGTCGCGAACATCTTCGACCAGCCGTTCTGGCCCCGGCCGAAGGCGCCGCCGCCCGCCGCGCCACGGGCGTCCCGGAGAAGTCCGCCGTCCTGGCCGGCGCGCGCCCCGCCCGCGCCCAACGCGCCGGTACTGCGTCGGCCGGCGTCCCCGGCGGTCGTACCGGGGAAGACCCGTCCGGCGCCGCCGCCCTGGGTCGCGCTCACGCTGCCCGTCGAGGCCGCGCTGACGCCGAGCGAGGAGAAGCGGCTCAGGAAGTTGTAGCCGACCACCATGCTGAACGCGGAGTTAGTGGTGGTGCCATCCACATACGGCCGGTCCTTGGCCGGGGTGAGGGCGACGGCCAGCATCCACGACGCCGACACGGCGGTCGTCACGAGGGCGGCGACGCCGAGGTGCAGCAGGCGCCGGCGCAGCGTGAGCGGCGCCGACAGCAGGTAGACCAGGGCGAGTGCGGGCAGGACGGCCCATGCCTCCAGCATCTTGGCCTGGAAGCCGACGCCGACCCAGACACCGGCCAGCAGCAGCGGGCGCAGCCGGCCGGCACGGGCGGCACGCTGGGTGGCCTCGGCCGCGAGCAGCAGACACAGCGTGAACGCGGGATCCTCGACGGCGGTGCGGAACAACCCGACCGCAACCGGGGTCACCAGGAAGGCCGTGCAGGCGATGAGCGCCGCGTTCACGCCCGCCCAGCGGCGCACCAGGCGGTGCAGGACCAGCAGGCAGGCCATTCCTTCCAGGACCTGGGGCAGGGCCAGGCTCCACGGATGGAATCCGAAAAGCCGTGCGGACAGCGCCTGCGGCCACAGGAATCCCGGCAGTTTGTCGAGCGTGATGGAGTTCCCGGGGTCGAAAGAGCCGTAGAAGAAGGCCTTCCAGCTCTCCGTCATGCTGCGGGCGGCGCTCGCGTAGAACGTGTGGTACTGGCTGTGGTCGATGCCCCAGCCGTAGAGGACGGCGGCGAGCACGGTGAGCAGCAGCAGCGCCGGTCGTGCGTACGCGGGCTCGCCCACCGGTGACCGCCAGGGTGGTCGCCGGGGCGGGCGGCGGTCGGCACCGGTGGACGCGGTTGCGTCGAGGACGTTCGTGGCCATGGCCAGCAGTCTTGGTCACCGCGCGCCCGCGCAGCGCCGCGGCGGCACCCTTCAAGGAAATTCTCATCGCGTCCAGGGGGTCTCTTTAATGACGTGACATCGAATTTGCACCGCAAAAGCGTGTTCCTTACCTGCTGCGGGAGTCCGCCGCCCACGGTGCCGCCTCGATGAGCCGGTCTGGCGGGCAGCTGACGGGGCATCCGCAGATGGGGAAGGAGGAACGTCACCATGACGACTTCCGTCAAGCGCCTGCCCGGCTGGGCCAAGGCCGTCGCCGCGCTGGTCCTCGTGCTGGCCGTGCTGTTCGCCGGTGTCCGGCTGGCCGTACTCCCGGGGATCAAGGACTTGTTCGGCACCGAGACGCACGACCGTTCCGGTCCCGCTCTCCTGAAGTCGATCCAGGACATGAGCCGTTACGACGCCGCCTCGGGCGACTTCCAGGTGGTCGTCGATCTGGAGAAGAACGCGAAGTACTTGCCCTCGGCGATCCGCGGCACCCGCACCCTGTACGTCGGCGCGGGCACCGTGGACGCGTACGTCGACCTCGGCCAGGTCGGTGAGAAGGACATACGGGTCAACGGCGACCGCACGTCCGCTACGCTCCGGCTGCCGCACGCCCGGCTCGGCAGGCCGGCCCTCGACCCCGACCACTCCTACGCCGTGTCCAAGCAACGCGGCCTGCTGGACCGGCTCGGCGATCTGTTCTCGGACAACCCGGACAGCGAGCAGGCCGTGCAGAAGCTCGCCGTGCGGCACATCGCCGACGCGGCGAAGGGCAGTGGCCTGACCGCGCGCGCCGAGACCAACACCACCGGCATGATCCAGGGCCTGCTGCGTTCCCTCGGCTTCCGGGAGGTGCACATCACCTACGGCCTTTGAGCAGGCCTTCCCCTCTGTGGAGTGGGGCGCTCCCTCCGAGGCGGCCGGTCAGCCGCCGAGCACCCCGGGCAGGGCCAGCGCCCCCAGCACGGCGGTGCCCATCAGGACCCAGGCCACGTAGTCGCCGACGTGCCCGGACTGCAGCCGGCGCAGGGGGGCGGCCCAGTCGGGGGCGGCGGTCCAGTCCGGGCGGGTGACGGCGAGGCCGGCGAGGGCGACGGCGAGCGCGGTGGAGGCGAGGCCCAGCAGGACGCCGTGGGCCGTCCACTGGGCGGAGGCGTGGGCGCCGCCGGATCCGGCCTCGTTGACGGCACGGGCGACCAGATCACCGAAGCCGGGGACCGCGCCGACGGCGAGTGCGGCGGCGAGGAGCACGGCGGGGACCGTCCTCATGGTGTCGGGGATCCGGCTCAGCGGTCCGGTCGTCTCGGGTTCCTCCTTGGATCCGCTGGTCTCCAGCTCGGAGCCGGCCTCGTCCGGCTGCGGTCCGAGACCGAGGAACACGCGCGCGGCGACCCGCAGCACGGCGCCGGCGGTGATGGCGGAGGCGGCGACGTACACGACGGTGAGCGGGCCGCCGACCGCCTCCTCGCTGACCGCCTTGCCGAGCCCCGTGCCGAACGGGGGCAGGCCGGCGAGGCCGAGGGCGCCGACGGCGAACATCACCCCGGTCATGCGCAGTTCGCGTGCCCGGCCGTGCAGGGTGTGCTCGTCGAGGCAGCCGTACCGGTCCAGCAGCACGCCCGCGCAGGCGAACAGCGCGGCCTTCACCCCGGCGTGCCCGAGGACGTAGAGGGCGGCGCCGTCGTCGCCCTCGGGGGTGAGGACGCCGAGGGCCACGAGGAACAGGCCGGTGTGGGAGATGGTGGAGTAGGCCAGGAGCCGTTTGATGTGCCGCTGGTACCAGCACATGACGGCGCCGGTCGCGGCGGTGAGCGCGCCCAGGGTGACCAGGGCCCGGGTCAGGTCGGCGGCGGGGATGCCGCCGGGTCCGGAGAAGACGGTGCCGTACACCCGCCACACGCCGTAGGCGCCGAGCTCGACCATCACCCCCGACAGCAGCATGCACACCGGGGTGGGGGCGACGGCGTGCGCGTCCGGGAGCCAGAAGTGGAACGGTACGGCGGCGGCCTTCACCAGCAGCCCGGTCACCACGAGGACGAAGGCGGCCAGCACCAGGGCGTCCCCTCCCCCGTGCCCCGCCGCGCTGTCGAGCCCGCGGCCGATCTTCGCCATGGCGAGTTCGCCGGTACGGGCGTACAGCAGGGCGATGCCCATCAGCATGCCGTAGGCGCCGAGGGAGTTGACGACGCCGAAGGTCAGCGCGCCCTGAACGGCCTTCGCCTCGTCGATGCGGTAGCCGGTGAGCGCGTAGGCGGTGACGCTCATCAGCTCGAAGAACACGAACGCGTTGAACAGGTCGCCGGCGATGGCGAATCCGCACATGGCGCCCTGGAAGACCAGCATCAGCGCGGTGAAGGCGCCCCGGTGGCTGCGCGGGGGTTCGTCGAAGTAGCGCCAGGAGTAGGCGAGGGCGGCCAGCGTCAGCAGGGACACCAGCGCGGCCATGCCGAGCGCGGGGCCGTCGCCGAGGACGACGATGCCGACGCTCTCGCCGCCGACGGGCAGCCAGGCGCCGACCCACTCGACCATCGGCGGCGAGGAGTTCAGCAGCAGCAGGAGCGCGAGGGCGGCCGTACCGCCGGAGACCACGAAGCCGGTGATCTCGGCGGCGATCCGGGGCAGATGGCGGCCGGTGGCCACCAGCAGGGCGGCGCCGAGCAGGGGGACCGCCACGAGCAGCGGGAGCAGATGGTGCATCAGCCGCGCAGCTCCCGCAGTTCGTCGGGGTCGACCGTGCCGTGCCGTTTGGCGATCTGCAGGACGAGGGCGAGCAGCAGGGCGGTGACGGTGGCGCCGACGACGATGTCGGTGAGGGTGAGGGCCTGGACGACGGGGTCGACCACGGGCCGCGAGCCGGGCTTGATGTCGGAGAAGACCGGTGCGGTGCCGCCGTCGCGGTAGCCGACCGCGAGCAGCAGCACGTAGGTGGAGGACTGGCAGACCGCGAGACAACCGACGGCGTGGATCAGGTTGCGGCTGGTGGCGAGGCCGTAGCAGCCGGTCAGGAAGACGTAGGCGGCGACCAGGTAGGGAAGGACGTGCATCACGGATCTCAACTCCCGTGCTCCTCCTCGATCTCGACGGCCTGGTCGAGGAAGTTCGCGAGCAGCACGACGACCGCGCTCGCCACCTCGATGCCGATGGCCGCGTTCAGCAGGGGGACGGCGCCGCCGGAGGACAGGGTGTTGAAGGTGCCGTACGGCAGCAGCGTGTTGGCCAGGAACGCGGTGCCGCCCAGGGCCCCGGCGACGCCCAGCATGAGGTACGCGGAGACCGCGAGCGCGTCGGAGGTCTCGAAGACGGTGAGCGGGCGGACGCGTTCCAGCGCCTGGTAGTCGGCGCCGAGGTACAGCAGGTGCAGGGCGGTCGCGGCGACGACGCCGCCCTGGAAGCCGCCGCCGGGGCTCAGCTGGCCGTGGGCGATGACGTAGAGGCCGGTGACCAGGGCGACGGGCAGCACGATCAGCGCGTAACGGCGGACCGGGCGGGCCACCTCGGCGGGCTGCGGCTGTTCCCGGTGCTCGTCGCGGGCCTGGCGCAGCAGCACCACGCAGCCGAGGACGGCGGCGAACATGATGCTCATCTCGCCGAGGGTGTCGTAGGCGCGCTGGTCGAAGTTGACGGAGGCGATGGTGTTGGCGGTGTGCCGGGTGAGGGAGGCGTGCACGGCGCGGACGCCGTAGGGGTGGCTCTTGCCGCCGAAGCCCGGCAGGTCGAGGCAGCCGGCGACGAGCAGGGCGGCCAGGCCGGCGCCGCCGACGGCCAGCAGGGCGAGCCGCAGCCGGTTCACTCGGCACCGTCCTGCGGCCGGCCGCGCCGCCGGACCTTGCGCACGCTGAGCATGATGAGCAGCGGGGTGAGCGCGGAGCCGACGGCCAGCTGGGACAGGCCCACGTCCGGCGCCTGGAGCACGGTGAACAGCACGGCCAGCACGGTGCCGAGCACGGACAGCACCAGCGCCTGCCGGGCGGGGTCGCGCTGTACGACGGCCGCGGTGGCGGAGGCGGCCATCAGCAGCAGCGCGACGACGATCACGGCATCACTCACGCCCCGCTCCCCCTTCCGCAAGGTGACAGACCGTCAGGCGCCCCTCGCCGTCGCGCACCTCTGGCTGCCGCCGACGCTCCGTTCCTGCCGGTCCGCCGGCACGCCGGACATCGCGCACGTCAGCCACCCCGCACCCCCTGGAAGCCGCCCGACAGGGCGCGTGAAGCGATGACGTTGCCGGTGATCAGGAGGGCGCCGATGACCAGCAGCTTCACCATGGCGCGGCCGGGCCCGGTGGGGACGCAGACGGCGGCCACGACCACCGCGCTCAGGGCGGCGGCGGTCCAGGTCAGTCCCCAGGCGCTCGGCCGCTCGCGTTCCAGTTCGTCGGAGAGCAGCCGGGCGAAGACGAGCGTGCCGATCGGGCCGAGCAGGGCCAGCAGCAGGGCCAGGTCCACGTACGCCGGGCGGCCGTAGCCCTGGGAGAGCAGCAGCAGGGCCGGGCACAGGGCCGAGGTGGTCATGTTCTGGGCGACGACGCGGCGGCCCGGCGCCCCGGTGGTCACGCCCCACAGGGCGGCCGTCCCTGCCCCGCCGATCTCGACGGCCGCCGCGAGGATCCAGCCGTTCACCGCCAGGTCACCGCCCGCCGGCCGGCCCGTGCCAGCAGCGCCCCGACGGCCGCGGAACTCCCGCCGACGACCCACTCCAGGGGGTAGACCGGGGTGATGAGCACCAGCCACAGCAGCGTCAGCGCCGCCCACCAGGCGAGGAGTTCACCGACGGTGAGGAGGAGCGTGCGCGGCGCCGTACGCCGGGTCATCCGCCACCTCCTCGGTCCGCTCTGTACGCATGCGCGGCGAAGTGTCCGGTGTGCCGCTCGGGGCATCCAAGCACCGCCGGGCCCGTGGAGGGGCGGCGGCACGCGGGTCCGCATCCGGAGTGCCCCGGGAGCGTGAACGGAAACGCCGCGCCGCGCCCGGAGCCGCCCAGGCGGTGGCATTGCGGGCCGGTTGCCGGGTAACCGGCTTGGCGGACACGGACGTTGACCGTCGGAGGTGTGCCATGACCCGTGCCGTCCCACGGCTGCCCGAGGCGCTGAGCGCTCCCTGGAGGCGGGCGCCGGCCGCGAAGGGCCGCCGGCCGGTCGCTCGGCACGCGCTCCCGCTGCCCGTGCGACTGGCTGCGATGCTGGTGGCGTTCGCGTTCATGGTGGCCTTCGCCGTCGTGCTGGCCCGGATCACACTGGAGCCGTCGCCCGCCTCGGCGCATCTGACGCACAGCAACGTGCACCCCGGCCGCTCCCTGCGGGCCTACCTGGAGCAGGCGCGGACGGTGGACGCGATGCGGCAGATCGGCGGGAACGTGCTCCTCGGCGTTCCGTTCGGGGTGCTGGTGCCGGTGCTCGCCCCGCGTGCGCGCGGTGTGCTCCACGTGGTGGCGCTCACGGCGCTGGTGATGCTGATGGTGGAGCTGGTCCAGGGCGCGCTGATCACCGGGCGGGCCTTCGACATCGACGACGTCCTGCTGAACACGTCCGGGGCGCTGCTCGGCTGGCTGCTGCTGGGGCGGCGGCTCGGGCGGGCGGTGCACCGGCGCGTGCGCACGCCGGAATCGTCTGACTGACCGTCAGCAACAGGTCTGCACCAGGGTATTGACGCCTCCCTTTTCTCACTCCTTAAATCAAGAGGCGTCACACCCCCCCACGCCGAACGGAGAGCCATGGCTTCCCCACGCCTGCTCCGCAGTTGCCTGCTCACCGCCCTGTCCGCCGCACTGGTCGGCGCCGCCGCCGTCGCTCCGGCGCGGGCGCAGAACCCCGCGCCCGCGGCGGCGACCGCCACCGTCTTCTCCGACACCTTCGACGGACCCGCGGGCTCCCCGGTCGACTCCTCGAAGTGGAATCTGGAGACCGGCGACAACGTCAACAACCACGAGCGCGAGTACTACACGTCCGGGACGAACAACGCGGCCCTGGACGGCCAGGGGCACCTGGTGATCACCGCCCGGAAGGAGAACCCGGCCGGCTACCAGTGCTGGTACGGCACCTGCCAGTACACCTCGGCCCGGCTGAACACGTCCGGCAAGTTCAACGCCCAGTACGGCCACGTCGAGGCGCGGATGAAGATCCCGCGCGGCCAGGGCATGTGGCCGGCGTTCTGGATGCTGGGCACGCCCGTGAACTGGCCGGACTCGGGCGAGATCGACGTGATGGAGAACGTCGGCTTCGAGCCGTCCACCGTGCACGGCACCATCCACGGCCCCGGCTACTCCGGCTCCGGCGGCATCGGCGCGGCCTACACGCTGCCGGGCGGGCAGGCCTTCGCGGACGGCTTCCACACCTTCGCCGTCGACTGGGCGCCCGGCTCCATCACCTGGTCCGTGGACGGCACCGTCTACGAGCGGCGCACCCCCGCCGACCTCGGCGGGAAGACCTGGGTGTACGACAACAAGCCGTTCTTCCTGATCCTGAACCTGGCCGTGGGCGGCTACTGGCCCGGCGACCCGGACGCCAGTACCCAGTTCCCGCAGCAACTGGTGGTGGACTCGGTGTCGGTGACGACCAGCGGCACCGCGGCCGGGATGCCGCTCCACGGGCCCGCCGGCACATAACTGCCCGGCGCCCGCCCCGCGCACGGCACACCGATCCAGGGGGACGACGGCAGCGGCGCCGCGGCCCGGCAGTGGACGACCGGCCGGGCCGCGGCCCGCTCAGTGCACCGTCCAGGTGTACTTGCCCCCGCCGACCCAGCGGACCACGTCGGGGTCGTCCAGGTCGTGGATGGTGATGCCGTGCGAGGCGGCCGTCTCGAGGACGTCGGTGATGTTCCTGGCCTGACCGATCACCTGACCGTCGATCTCCATGATCCGGAAGGGCCGCTCGCCGGGCTTGCCCGGGCACACTCCGAGCACCAGGATCCGCGGATGGGAGATGTGGGGAGCTGCTTGTTCGGTCATGCAATAGAGCCTAAAACGCATCGCGTGCCGACGAGTCGTCCGGGGAAGCCGTCCAGCGGACCGGCGCCTCCTGAAGCGTCACCGTGCTGCCCGCTCAGGGACGCCGCCAGTCGTCGCTCGTCAGATGGGAACCGGCCTGCGGGCCCATCCGGAGCATGCCGCCGTCGACGCTCCAGGAGGCGCCGGTGACGTACGAGGCGTCCGGGCTCGCCAGGAAGGCGATGACCGCGGCGACCTCGCGGGCGTCGCCGGGCCGCCCGAGCGGCACGCCCGGCCGGCGCTCGGTGTGCACGTCGGTGTCCTCCTGGCCGGTCATCGGCGTGGCGATCTCGCCCGGCGCCACCGCGTTCACCGTGATGCCGTACTCCGCGAGTTCCAGGGCCATGACCTGCGTGAGCAGCCCGAGCCCGCCCTTGGCCGCGCAGTACGGGGCCGCGCCGACCCGGGGCTGGTGCTCGTGGACGGAGGTGACGTTGACGATCCGGCCGCCGTCGCCCTGCCGGATCATGTGCCGGGCCGCGCGCTGCCCGCACAGGAAGGGGCCGACGAGGTCGACGTCCAGGACGCGGCGCACGTCCGGCAGGGTCAGGTCGAGGAAGGGCGTCATGACGCCCGTGCCGGCGTTGTTGACCAGGACGTCGAGACGGCCCAGCTCGGCGCAGAGTTCGTCCACGGTGTCGGCGGCCTCGGGCAGCCGGGTGAGGTCCAGCTGCGCGACGGCGGCGCGGCGGCCCTTGCCGCGGACCTCCTCGGCCGTCTGCTCGGCGCCCTTCTCGTCGGTGTGCCAGGTGATGCCGACGTCCAGGCCGGCCTCTGCCAGGCGTACGGCGGTGGCGCGGCCGATCCCGGAGTCCGCGCCCGTTACCAACGCCGTGCGCTGTGCGGCCGGTGGGGACATGGCGAGCCTCCTCATGGTGGTGGTTTGGGCGTTTTCGCAGTACCCGGGGGCGGGGGCGGCAAACGGTCGCATCCGCCCGGCCGGGCGCCGTCGCGGGCCGCGGGTGTGATGCGGTTGCCCGCGCGGTTCCCCGCGCCCCTGCGGGGCGTCTCGGGCACCCTGGGGTGCATGGAGCCCGTGGCTGCCCTCGACCGGATCGCGTTCCTGCTGGAGCGGGCGCTCGCGCCCACCTACCGGGTGAAGGCCTTCCGTACCGCCTCCCGGGCGCTGGCCGCGCTGCCCGCCGAGGAGGTGGCGGAGCGGGCCGCGGCCGGGACGCTGGAGGCGCTCAAGGGGGTCGGGCCGAAGACCGCGCAGGTGGTGCGCGAGGCGCTGGCCGGGGAGGTGCCCGGGTATCTGCGCAAGCTGGAGGAGGAGGCCGGGGCGTCCCCCGGCGCGGAGGGCGCCGGGGCAACGTTGCGGGCGCTGATCCGGGGGGACTGCCACACCCATTCGGACTGGTCCGACGGGGGCAGCCCGATCGAGGAGATGGGGCGGGCGGCGGCCGAGCTGGGCCACGAGTGGACGGCGCTGACCGACCACTCCCCCCGGCTGACCGTGGCCCGTGGACTGTCGCCGGAGCGGCTGCGCGAGCAGCTGAAGGTGGTGGCGCAGCTGAACGAGCGGTGGGCGCCGTTCCGGCTGCTCACCGGCATCGAGTGCGACATCCTCGAGGACGGCTCGCTGGACCAGGAGCCGGAGCTGCTTCAGCGGCTCGACGTGGTCGTGGTGTCGGTGCACTCCAAGCTGCGGATGGACGCCCGCTCGATGACCCGCCGGATGGTGGCCGCCGTCCGCAATCCGCACGCCGATGTGCTCGGGCACTGCACGGGCCGGCTGGTGACGGGCCGGGGGCGGCCGGAGTCGGAGTTCGACGCCGACGCGGTCTTCACCGCCTGCGCCGAGTCCGGTACGGCCGTGGAGATCAACAGCCGCCCCGAGCGGCTGGACCCGCCCCGCCGGCTGCTGCGGCGGGCCGTGGACGCGGGGGTGCTGTTCTCCGTCGACACCGACGCGCACGCGCCGGGCCAGCTGGACTGGCAGATCCTCGGCTGCGCCCGGGCCGAGGAGTGCGGGGTGCCCGCCGAGCGGGTGGTGACCACCTGGTCCGCCGATGAGTTGCTGGCCTGGACCCGGGACGGCCGGGTTCCGGCCCGCGCCGCGGGTTCCTGACCTGCCCGGTGTGGTACCCGGCCCGCACCGAGAGCCAGGAAAGGAACCCTGATGGAGCGCGCCGCCGTCTTCGATGTCGACGGGACCCTGGTCGACACCAATCACCTGCACGTCGTCACCTGGTGGGAGGCCTTCCGGCAGGCCGGGCACGACGTGCCCATGCACGCGGTGCACCGGGCCGTGGGCCTCGGCTCCACGGATCTGATCGCCCATCTGCTCGGCGACGGCCGCGACAAGGATCAGGACGCCCGGCTCAGCGCCGCGCACAAGACGCTGTACGGCCAGTACTTCGACCGGCTGCCCGCCCTGCCGAAGGCCGGGGAGCTGCTGCGCCGGCTGCACCGGGACGGCTGGACGGTCGTCCTCGCCACCTCGGCGAGCGGCGCCGAACTGGGCGCGCTGCGCCGGGCGATCGACGCCGACGACGCGATCGCGGACACCGCGAGTTCGGAGGACGTGCGGGAGGGCAAGCCGGCCCCGGAGCCCGTGGAGCACGCGCTGGAGCTGGCCGGGGCGCCGGCCTCGCGGGCGGTGCTCGTGGGGGACACCGTGTGGGACATGCGGGCGGGCAGCAAGGCCGGGGTGCGCTGCGTGGGGGTGCTGTGCGGCGGGATCCCCCGGGCCGATCTGGAGGAGGCCGGGGCGGAGGCCGTGTACGCCGACCCCGCCGACCTGCTGGAGCGGCTCGACACCAGCCCGCTGGCCTGAGCTTCACAGAGGGTGACGCAGGTCACAGGGGCGACCGGAACACCCTAGGGTGGTTGCCCGTTGAACAAGGCGTGGGTACGGATGGGACAGTGTCCCCGGGCCTCACCTTTTGCCCACAGGGACGATCGTTCGGCTGAAGCCCTGTGGAGCCTTTCGCCGAGAGGCGACCGCCATCCGTGCCCGCCACCTGACCGCCCCGGCCGTGAATCCCCCGTCACGGCCGGGGCTTTCTCCTGCCCGGGGGCGGGCCGCCGTCTTTCACGGCCGGGGCCGGCCGCCGCTTCCCCGTTCACCGGCCGGCCGCTCCGGCACCGACCGGCCCGCCCGCGCGGACGCCACCCGCCTCGACGAACTCCCGCAGGTCGGCCGTGAGCCGTGCCGCGTGGGTGGCGAACAGGCCGTGCCCGGCGTTCTCGTACACCTTCAGAGTGCCGTCCGGCACCAGCCTGGCCGCGCGCTCACCGGTGAGCGGCAACGGCGCGGAGGCGTCGTGGGTGCCGTGCACCACCAGCACCGGCAGGTCCAGCGCGGGCAGCTCGTCGGTGAGGTCCAGCCCGGCGACGACGGCCCGGACGCCGGTCGCGGCGCGGGGCCCGGCGACCATGCAGCGGTCGATCAGATGACGGACGTAGGCCGGGGAGACGTCGTTGCCGAGCCGGACGGCGAAGAAGTCGTCCGCGAGCAGCGTGAAGTAGGCCGCCCGGTCGCGCCGGAACAGCTCCTCGTCGGCGCGGACGTCCGCGGGGCCGATGCCCTCCGGGAGGTTCGCCGAGCGGACGACCCCGGGGCTGACCCCGGCCACCAGGGCGACCCGGTCCACGCGCGCGGCGCCGTGCCGGGTCACGCAGCGGATCACCTCGGCGGCGCCCACGGAGTGCCCCACGAGGGTGACCCCGCGCAGGTCGAGATGGTCGAGCAGGCCGTGCAGGTCGTCGGCGAGGGTGTCGAGGTCGTAGCCGTTCCAGGTGTCGTCGGAGCGGCCGTGGCCGCGCCGGTCCAGGGCCACGCAGCGGAATCCGGCCTCCGCGAGCGGCAGCGTCTGCTGCTCCCACATCTCGTGGCCGAGGTAGGCGCTCGCGGCGAAGACGACGACGGCGCCGGTGGCGGGGCCGTGGTCGACGTAGTGCAGACGGGTGCCGTCGACGGGGCTGTCGAAGTACGGCATGGGTGCCTCCTCGGCGGTGGGGACCTGGTGCGACGCCTCTCGTCGCGCTGACGGTCCCGATACTGCCCAGACCGGGCACGCCGGTCGATTACCCCCCACGTCATGGCCGGGTGTGCCCGCGTGAGGAGCCGGGTACCCGGCCGTCCGCGAAACCCTGGCCGAGAGGAGCCGAAGGTGAGCAGCGCAACGGGCATCAGGGTCGTCGTCACCGGCGCCACCGGCAATGTCGGCACGAGCGTGGTGCGGCTGCTCTCGGAGGATCCACAGGTCAAGTCCGTGCGCGGACTGGCCCGGCGGACGCCCGGGTGGTCGCCGCCGAAGACCGAGTGGTCCGCCGTCGACCTCGCCGCCGACGAGGACAGCCTCGCCGAGCGCTTCGAGGGCGCGGACGCGGTGGTCCATCTGGCCTGGGCGTTCCAGCCGACGCACGATCCGGCGACCACCTGGCGGACCAATGTCCTCGGCAGCATCCGGGTGTTCGAGGCCGTCGCCGCCGCTCGGGTGCCGGTGCTGGTGCACGCCTCGTCCGTGGGCGCGTACTCGCCGGGCCCGAAGGACCGCGCGGTGGACGAGTCCTGGCCGACGCACGGCTGGCCGGACGCCGCGTACTGCCGGGAGAAGGCGTATCTGGAGCGCACGCTGGACGTGTTCGAGCGGGACCACCCCGAGGTGCGGGTGGTGCGGATGCGCCCGGCGTTCCTGTTCAAGTGGCAGTCCGCGAGCGAGCAGCGGCGGATCTTCGGCGGTCGGTTCCTGCCGGGGCCGCTGGCCCGCCCCGAGCTGCTGCCCTTCCTGCCGGACATCCCGGGGCTCCGGGTGCAGGCGCTGCACACCGACGACGCCGCCGAGGCCTACCGGCTGGCGGTGCACACGGCCGGCGCGCGGGGCGCGTTCAACCTCGCCGCGGACCCGCCGCTCGACGCCGCCGTGCTCGCCGAGATGCTGGGCAGCCGCCCCGTACGGCTGCCGCGTACGGCGGCCCGGTCGGCGATCGCCGCGGCCTGGGGACTGCATCTGCTGCCGGCCTCGCCGCATCTGTTCGACGCCGTGCTGCGCCTGCCGCTGATGGACTGCGGCCGGGCGCAGACCGAACTGGGCTGGCAGCCACGGCGCACGGCGACCGAAGTGCTGCAGGAGTTCCTGGACGGCCTGCAGAAGGGCGCGGGAATGGAAACCGAGCCGATGCGCGGGCAGAAGGTCGGCTGAGCGGGCCGAGGGGAGTACGTCATGGCCGCAGAACGCGAGCCCGAGCCGGAGCGCGGCACGGGCCCGGTACCGAGGGACATGCCCGACCAGCAGGCGGGCGCGGGAGAGGACCCGTGGGAGGTCCGCCCGGGCCGACGCGACGAGGACACTCAGGGCGCGGAGGACTCCGCCGAGGAGGCCTCCCCGCCGGACACCGACGTCCCCGACACGGACGAGGCCGGCACGGGCCCACGCGGCTCGCCACGCTCGGGGACGGTCCACCCCGAACACCCGTCACCGGACGAATCACCTGCGTGAGCGGCGGGCGCGCGTTCAGGCTGCCCCCCCCAGAAGGGTGATCGGCGCCCGTCCGTCAGCGCGGCGACCGCTGTCGTAGCGCCGCTCGCCATGCCGGCAGGCGGTCCTCCGTCGCCGGTTCCGGGCGGCGGCCGCCGCTGGCGAAGAAGTCGGCCAGCGGCAGGATCGCCGCGCCGACGGTGACCGCGTCCGGGCCCAGCCGGCCGAGGTCGATGGTCACCTTGTCGGCCGGGTGCCGCAGCGCGTACGCCGTAGCGTGCCGGCGTACGGCGGGCAGGAAGCGGGCGCCCAGTTGGAGCCCCGCCCAGCCGCCGATCAGGATCCGCTCGGGCTGGAAGAGGTTGATCAGGTCGGAGAGCCCGGCGCCGAGATACTCGGCCGTCTCCTCCAGCACGGCCAGCGCCACCGGGTCGGCCGCCGCGCCGTCGGCCGGATACGCGGCGGCGAGCATCGCGGTGAGCGCGGTCTCCTCGTCGGTGTCCTCGGGCGGCCGTCCGCCCTCCTCCTGCCAGCGGGCGAGCAGCGACTCGGCGCCCGCGTAGGCCTCCAGGCAGCCGGAGGCGCCGCAGCGGCAGCGGCGGCCGCGCACCCGCACCGTCAGGTGCCCCCACTCGACGGCCCGTCCGTGCTCCACCTCGGGGGTGACCACGCACGCGCCGACGCCGGAGCCGAAGAGCACGACGACGGCGTTGTGCGCCCCGCGCCCCGCGCCGAACCACATCTCGGCCTGGCCCAGGGTCTTGGCCCCGTTGTCGATGAAGTACGGGATCTCGTCCGGGAGCCGGGAGGCCGAGCGCAGCAGCCGCTCCAGCGGGACGGCGTCCCAGCCGATGGTCTGCCCGTGGACGACGGCGCCCCGGTCCGGGGTGTGCTCGACGATGCCGGGCACGCCGACCCCGACGCCGAGCAGCCGCTCCGGTACGGCCTGTTCGGCGCCGAGCACCTCGGCGATGCCGTCGCGGATGTGCCCGGCGATCACCTCGACGTCGTAACCTTGCGGAGTCAACGGGTGTTCGGTACGGGCGAGTTCGGTCAGGGCCAGGTCGAACAGCTCGACGCGGACGCGGGTTTCGCCGACGTCGACGCCGATCATCTGCCCGCTGTCGGGGGCGACGCGCAGCAGGGTGCGGGGCCGGCCGCCGTCGGAGTCGACGCTGCCGGCCTCCTCGACCAGGCCGTCCGCGACGAGGTCGGCGACCACGTTGCTGATCGAGCCGGAACTCAGGCCGGTGGCCGGGCCCAGCTCGAAGCGGCTGAGGGGGCCGTCGAAGTAGAGCTTCTGCAGCACGGCCGTACGGTTGCCTCGCCTGAGGTCGCGCACTGTACGCCCGTTACGCCCCGCCATACGGCTCCCTTCACGAACCCGGCCCGACCTGCAACATACCCCTTCGGCCGGGCCGAAGGCGAGTTTCTCCCAACCCTTAGTTCACGATATGAGCTAAGGAGGGCGTGCGGGGATGCCGCAGAGCCGGGGCCCGGCGGGTCCGGGGGCCGCTCACCCCGCGGCGTACACGTCCTCCACATAACGCCCGTCGGCCACCAGCCCGCCGAGCCACCGCTCGGCCGCCGCCGCGTCGGCGCCCGGCGTCCGCTGCCGGTACAGCGTGCGCAGCGCCTCCCGCACGCCGGGGGCCATCCTCGCACCGTCGCCGCACACGTACACCCGGGCCCCGGCGTCCAGCAGCTCCCCCACCTCGTCGGCCTCGGCGGCGATGCGGTGCTGGACGAACATCGCGCCCCGCTCGGGCGCGGCGCTGAAGGCCGGGCGCAGCGCGACCGCGCCGACCGCCTCGGCGGCCCTCAGTTCACCGGCGTGCAGGAAGTCGGCATCGGGGGCGTCGCAGCCGAAGTACAGCAGCGCGGGCGGGAGTTCGGCACCCGTGGCGCGGGCCACGACGCGGTCGGCGACGGCACCCCGGAAGGGGGCGAGTCCCGTGCCGGCGGCGATCATCACGACCGGCGCCGAGCCGTCGATCCGGAAGGCCTCGCGGCAGGGCTGGACGCGGGCGTACACGGTGTCGCCGGGGCGGAGGGTCGCGAGGTGGCCGGAGCCCGTGCCCCGGTAGCGGCCCCTCCCCGATCGGGCGGGGGCGTCGAGGACGGAGACCATGAGGTCCACATGGCCCGCGTCGACGGCCGGCGAGGACGACACCGAGTAGTGGCGGGGCCTGAGCGGGGTCAGCAGGTCGAGCAGGAGCGGCCAGCCGAGGGCGCCGCGCAGGGCGGGGTGGTCCTCGGCGAGTTCGACCAGGGTGCGCGGGTCGTCGTCGCCGAGCGCGGCGAGGGCGGCGCGTTCGGGCGGGCAGGGGTTGGCCTCGGCGAGCAGGGCGAGCTGCCGGGCGTTCGGCCGCTCCTGCAACTCGACGTGGTGAGTGAGGAGTTGCCGTACGGTCAGCGGACGGTCCACGGCCAGGCCGTCGCGGCGGGGCCGGGTGGCACGGATGTCGAGGACGGCGTCCGGGTCGAGGCCGAACGCGGCGACGGCGCGGTCCACCAGGTCGGGGGCATTGGCGGGCAGCACGGTCAGGTGGTCGGCGGTGCGGTAGGTGACGCCCTCGGGCAGGGCGATGCGCAGGAACCGCTTGGTGCGCGGGTGTTCGGGCGCGGTGAGGTCGTACGCCTCGGTCACGGTCATCGGGACCAGATCGTGGCGGGCCGCGAGGGCGTCCAGCGGGCCGCCGGTCAGGGTGCGCACCTCGTAGGCGGTCGTGGGCTCCTCGGCCGGGGCGGCGGCGTCCGGGTCGCCGTACTCCCTCAGCAGGGCGTTGCGCAGCCGGGCGGTGAACTCCCGTACGGCGCCGCTGAGATCGCCTGAGGCGTCGGCGGCGGCCCGGTCGGTCAGGCGGGTGGCGCCCAGTTCGGCGAGGCGGGCGTCGATGCGGGTGGGGATGTGCTGGTAGGTGGCGGCCCAGTTGCGGTCGCCGACGCCGAGGACGGCGTAGGTGACGCCGGTCAGGTCGGGGGTGCCGTCGAGCCAGGCGGTGAAGGCGCGGGCGTCGTCGGTGGGCCGGCCGTTGTAGGAGGCGGCGGCGATGACGACGGCCCGGTCGGTGGGCAGTGCGTCCGCGTACGCGTCGAGGGCGGCGACCTCGGTGGCGCAGCCGACGGCGGCGGCCTCGTCGGCGAGCTGGGCGGCGAAGGCGCGGCAGGTGCCGTAGTTGCTGCCGTGCAGCACGAGGACGCCGGTGCCGGGGCGGACCCCGGCGGGGAGGGAGTCGGGGGCCGTGCCCTGGTCGGCCGGTGCGGGGAGGCCGCCGGGCAGCGGGGCGTGCACACGGTCGGCGGGGGTGCGCGGGGTGAGGGTCAGGGTGAAGCCCTCGGGCTTGAGGGTGAGGGTCTCCTTCACGGTGAGCCGGTAGTCGGCGTGGTCGTGCAGCCGGTAGCGGTGCACCAGCATGGCGAGCAGCATCGTCGCCTCGTGCAGCGCGAACTGCCGTCCGATGCAGGCGCGTTCACCGGTGCCGAACGGCTTGAAGGCGTGCACCGGGCGGGCCGCCTCGGCCTCGGCGGTGAACCGCTCGGGGTCGAACAGCTCCGGGTTGTCGCCCCAGACGGGCTGCCGGTGCAGCATCGGGGTGAGCACGGTGACGGCCTGTCCGGCCGCGAGCGGAATCCGGCCGCCCAGCAGGGTGTCCTCGCGGGCGTGCCGGCTGAACGCGGCGGCCGTCGGCCACAGCCTGAGCGCCTCGTTCAGCACCTGGCGGGTGTAGGTGAGCCGCCCGATGTCGTCGTACGACGGCTCCGGGTCGGCGGTCTCCCCCCACAGCGCGTCGGCCTCGCGCTGCACCAGCCGCAGCACGGCGGGGTGCTTGGCGAGGTAGTACAGGGCGAAGGACATCGCGCCGGAGGTCGTCTCGTGGCCGGCGATGAGGAAGGTGATGACCTGGTTGCGGATGTTGGCGGCGTCCAGGGTGGTGCCGTCGGCCGGGTGCGGCGCGCTGAGCATCAGCCCGAGCAGGTCCTCGGCGCCGCTCTGGTCGGTGCCCGTGCGGGAGGCGATCACCTCGTCCACGACCGCGGCGAGGTAGTCGGCGTCGGTCCGGAAGGCCGCGTCGGCGGCGGAGTGGTCCTCGCCCGGGGTACGGGCGAGCCGGGTCATGCTCCACTCCAGGCAGCGCACCATCGCCTCGACGAAGGGGTGCGGTTCGTCGCGTGCGAACGAGCCGAAGTCGTAGCCGAACCCGGCCAGGCCGATGGTGTCGAGGGTCATCCGGGTCATGTCGTCCGGCACGTTCACGGCCCGCCCGTCCCGGGCCGCGCGGTCCCAGGACTCGATGAGCCGGCGGGCCACCCTGAGCATCACCGGGTGGTAGGTGCGCATCGAGCCGAGCGCGAAGGCGGGCATCAGGATGTCGTGCGCCTTGGCCCAGTTCGGCTCGTCGTTGTAGGCGGTGAACAGGCCGTCCGCGGCGAAGGAGCGCACGTTCTCCAGCGCGGGCCCGATGTGCTTGGCGAACCGCCGCTCGTCGGCGAGGTCCGCGACCAGGTCGGCGTCGGCGACGAACAGCACGTCCCGGCCGTGCAGCCGGCGCACGAGCACCGGGCCGTGGGCGCGCATCAGTTCCATGGCCTGCTGGATCGGCGTGCGGCCGGGGCCGGTGGCGGTGATGTCGACGACGGGGACGCCGGGCAGGGTGCCGGCCGGGCCGGGGTGCAGTGCGGTGGGGGGCATGACGCGACAACTGCCTTTCGCGGTAACGGAGTACTGCGTTTCAGGGTGAGCGGCCGAAGGCGCCCGCCCGCGCCACGGCACTACACGATCGCGCAGTCAAAACTCGGTCGCGGGGCTTGCGCGGAGCGCGGCGAACGGACTCGGCGCGCGTGCCGGGGCCTCGGCCGATTTGCCGCTGACCTGGACGTTCGTCTTGGATGAGGGAGTGGTGCGGCCCTGCGGGAGGTGGTCATGGACCTGGGGCGGACCGACGGGGTCGTGTGGCGCAACCGGGCACTGATGCTCTTCGACCGGGTGTCGGTGCCGGTCGCGGTGTGCGATGTGTACGGCCGGGTGCTGCTGGCCAATCCCGCGATGGCGGCGGAGTGCGGTAGGACGCCGGGACGGCTGCGCGGCCAGGACGTGCTGGAGTTGTTCCGCCCGCAGGAGGCCGGGCAGGTCGAGCGGATCGCCGAGGCGCTGCGCCTGCGGCACCGCTCGCGCTACCAGGTGTCGGTGCGCTGGCGGGTGTCCGGCGGCGCCGAGCGGTACGGCGAGCTGACGGCGGACCCGGTCAGCGACAGCGTGGAGGCGACACCGGCCCTGCTGGTCATGCTGCGGGTACGGGGCGAGTGCGCGCCGCCCGCCCCGGAGCCGGCCCGGGTCACGCCGGTCGAGGGCCGGGTGCTGGCCCTGCTGGCGGGCGGCGCCACCACGGCCGGCGCCGCCCGCGAACTGGGCCTCAGCAAGGACGGCGTCACCTACCACCTACGACGCCTGTCCGCCCGCTGGAACACCGCCACCCGCACCGAACTGATCGCCCGCGCCTACGCGTTGGGCGTCCTCAGCCCGGGGGTGTGGCCCCCGGAGGCGAGGACGGCGGAGCCGGGGTGAGAGAGGTCACGCCCGTTACACCGCGCCCGCGCCCTCCCCGGCCGCCCGCAACTCCTCGCCCGCGCCCACCGTGGCCCGGTGCGCCGTCCCCGCGCCCTCCGGGGCGCCGAAGCGGGCCAGGGTGTGCCAGACCATCTTCAGGTCCTGGAGGTCGTGGCGGCCGGTGCGGGCGGCGTCGCCGATGGCGCGCGGGGTGAGCAGGCCGCGGTCGGCGATCAGCGCGCCGAGGTCGGCGTACTCGGGGCCCCGGTAGTCGGCGTGGCGGCGCAGCTCCGTGACGGTGAGCCGGTAGCCGGGGTGCCACTCCAGCGGGACGGGCAGGTGCCGGGCCGCCGCCTCCACGGGGGTGCCCCGGTAGCCGGCATCCAGGACCAGCGCCTCCGCGTCGCGGGCGAGCAGGACGCCGCCGTGCACATGGCTCTCGATGTAGTCGTTGAGCGGGTCCTGCTCGTCGGCCTCCGCCAGCGCGATCAGCGGCATCGCGGAGGACACGCCGAAGTCGGTGGGCTCGGCCGCGCTGTCCGGGTAGCAGAACGTGGCCCGGTCCAGGACCGCTCCGGTGAGTCTGAGGTGCGAGGAGCCGAAGCGCGGGGCCGCGCCGACGACCTGGCGGCGGAAGTCCAGCGCGCCGTACAGCGGGCGCTCGGCCGGCGGCGCGTCGTCGTAGACGCCGCCGAAGATCCGGCTCTCCCAGCGGGTCCGGTCGCCGCCGGGGTGCGCGGTGAGGCCGCCGTTGCTGGTGCCGGTGACGTACTGCGAGTGGTACGCGCCGTCCCGGGCCAGCGCCTCGAGGATGGGCAGTCCGCCGGAGACCCGGTCGGGATGGAAGTTCAGGGTGATGCGCAGCGCGGGGTCGAGCGGCGGGCCGCACACCCGCGTGGCGACGTGGTGCAGCGCGCGTCGGGCGCGCGGCGGCAGCGCGTGCCGGAAATCCATTGGCCGACCTCCCCCTGGCTACCTAGGCTAGCCGCGAACCTAGGACCATTAGGTTCTGGACCATGGATCCCCTGGGCCAAGGTTCGCGGCATCGAATCCGTAAAGGGCTCCCCTCATGAGATCGCTCACCGAGCAGGACATCCGCAACTGCTTTATCAACTGCTCCAAGGGGGAGGCCAAGCGGCTGGCCGTGCCCCGGGACCTCGGCGAACGCCCGTGGGACGACCTGGACTTCCTCGGCTGGCGGGATCCGGGGGCGCCCGACCGCGGCTATCTGGTCACCGAACGGGACGGCCGGCTCGTCGGCGTCGCCCTGCGCTTCCAGACGTCGCAGCGCGGATTCCTGCACCGCAGCATGTGCTCGCTGTGCCTGACCACGCATCCCGGCGGCGGCGTGACGCTGATGACCGCGCGCAAGGCGGGGCCGGCGGGCCGTGAGGGCAACTCGGTCGGCGTGTACATGTGCACCGATCTCGCGTGCTCGCTGTACGTGCGGGGCAAGAAGGTGCCGGAGTCCGGCACCCGGTTCGAGGAGAGCCTGACGACGGCGGAGCAGATCGCCCGCACGACGGGCAACCTGTCCGCGTTCATCGACAAGCTGTACGCCTGACGGCACACCCGCGAGCCGTACGCCGCGGCCGGGCCCTCGCAGTCACGACGCCGGCGGTGCCCACTCCGGGTCGCGGCCGAGGAAGGCGAGGAGGGCCGCCGTCTCGTCCCGTGGGTCGGCGGGTGTGCGGGCGGGGGCGAAGACGCTGTACGCGCGCAGGCGCGGCACCAGGTGGTCTGCGGCCGGCCGCAGGGCCGCCGCCAGGGCCGGTGCGAGTGGCCGAATCTGATGGGTGGCGACGGCGATGTCCCAGCCGTGCACGGCGGCGTCCAGCGCGGCCGCTCCGGCGGCGAGCGGCAGGGGCAGCGGGCCAAGCGGCGTCGGCACGGACTCGGCGTCGCCGGGCAGCCGCGCGTACGCGCCGGCGACGGCGTCGAGGACCTTCTCCAGTTCGGTCACCGGGTCGCCGTGCAGGGCGTCGGCCGGGCTGAACGGGTCCTCGCCGGGCCGGTCCGCGCCGAGCGCGAGGCCGTACGCCTGCTGGTCGATCCGCGCGTGGTTGAGCACCTGCCGTACGGTCCACTCGGAGCACGGCGTCGGCCCGCCCCAGGCGTTCTCCGGCACTGCGGCGACGACCTCGCGCAGATGGGCGTGCGCCTTCAGGAGCACCTCGACTCCGTCGATGTTCCCCATACCGGCTCCTCCTGGTCTTGTGACGTGGCGGTCCGTCCCCCACTGAGATCACTGTAGGAACACTTGCGGACAGTTTCGGTCCGCGATCGGCGCACGTTCGACTCGCACGAGGAAGGGGAACAGGCCAAGGGATGCACGACGTACGGAAGTGGACCACGGGACTGCTGGGCCTGCTGCAGCGCCGCCGGGAGCCGGTGGTCGTCCAGACGCTGCGCTCGGCGACGGCGGCGACGATCGCCTATGTCGTCGCGCTGCGGCTCAGCCCCGAGCCGGCCCCGCTGACCGCGCCGCTGACCGCGCTGCTGGTGGTCCAGGTGACCTTCTACGCCACGCTCACCAACGGCATCCGCCGGGTGAACTCGGTGGTGGCGGGGGTGCTGGTCGCGATCGCCTTCAGCGTGCTGGTGGGGCTGACCTGGTGGAGCCTCGCGCTGCTGATCGTGGCCGCGCTGGCCGTGGGACACCTGGTCCGCGTCGACGAGTACGTCGCCGAGGTGGCGATCAGCGCCATGCTGGTGCTCGGGGTCACCACCGTCGGGTTCACCGCCTGGGCGCGCATCGTGGAGACGCTGATCGGCGCGGTCGTCGGGACGGCCTGCAATCTGCTGCTGCCGCCCCCGGTGTGGGTGGACAAGGCGGGCCGGTCGATCGAGGACCAGGCGCGCCGGGTGCGGCAGTTGATGCTGCGGATGGGCGAGGAGGCGGCCGGCCGGATCTCCTGGGAGCGGGCGGCCGAGCGGTTGCACGAGGCCCGCCGGCTGGACCACCACATCACCCAGGTGGACGCGTCGCTGCGGCAGGCCGAGGACAGTCTGCGGCTCAATCCGCGGGTCAAGGAGGGGCTGCTGCACCGGGTGGTGCTGCGCACCGGCCTGGACACGCTGGAGATCTGCACGGTGGTCCTGCGGGTGCTGGCCCGCACCTTCACCGACCTCGCGAAGGCCCGCGGCGCCGAAGAGCTGTTCCCGCCCCGGGTGGGCGCCACCGTGGAGCAGCTGCTGTCGGAGATCGCCGACGCGGTGGTCAGCTTCGCGGTCCTGGTCACGACCCATCTGAGCGAGAACGCCGAGTCGGCGGAGGCCCGGCTGTCCGCCGAGCTGCACACGGCGGCCGGCACCCGGGACCGGCTGGCCGAGCTGCTCCGGGAGGAGATCGGCAAGGACCCGGCGCACTGGCAGCTGTACGGGGCCGTGCTGACCGAGACCACCCGGATCATCGACGAGCTGAACACCGAGCACCGCACCCGCCGCCTGCTGGAGGAGCTGGACCGGGTCTCGCGGGAACAGCGGACGAAGCTGCCGCGGATGTCCCGGCTGCGCGAGCGGATCGGCGTGCAGGACGAGCTGTGGCGGAACCGGGTGGGGTTCGGCGAACGTTTCTGGTGACAGGACGCCGGGCGGGCTCGGCGCGGACACGAGGGGGGCGGCCGGATGACCGGTTCCGGGGTGCGGATCGACGGGAACACGCTGCGGTTGCCGGGCGGGGTGGCGGTGCGGTTCGTCCGCACGCTGCGGCTGCCGGAGACGGGCACGCATCCGCTGCCGCCCGGGCTGGGCGAGTTCCCCGTCCGCCGGGTCCAGGATCACCCCGGCACGGTGCCGGCCGAGTGGCGGGCGCGCGGTGGGGTGATGCTGCCGGTGTACCTGCGCGAGGCGATGTGGCTGAGCTTTGCCGGCACGCGGGAGCCGGCGGCGCTCCAGGTCGGCGTCGGCAAGGTGTGCGCGGTGTCCGGCCGGCCCTGGAGCGGCCACTTGGCCCGGGACCCGCAGAACTACCTGGTGCTCCCCCGCCAGCCCTGGCTGGACGGCATCAACTCCGGCAAGGGGACGGTCCGCCAGTTCGTCGCCGTCCCGCTGGGCCTCGGCGCGACGGTCGAGGGGCAGGTCACCGGCGAGGAGGTGTGGGGCGGGGTGCAGCTGCAGGCGTTCCCGCTGCGGGAGCCGCTTCTGACCGAGTGGCGGCGCCGCGAGCGGGAGCGGGAGCAGGCCCGGCGCAGGGCCCTGCCCTCTCCTCCGGCGGGCGGGTACGGCGCGCCGATGCCGATGGCGGCGGCCGCGCCCGGAGCGATGCCGCCTCCCCCGGCGCCGGGCGGGGCGCCCCGGGCTGCTGCCGCCATGGGGCTGGGCGTCGGCGGCTCGATGCGCCAGGAGGTGTACCGGGACGACCGGCCGCTGACGGACTGGTCCGAGGAGCCAGCCGGGCGCGTGTTCGTGCATCTGGTCACGCCGCCGCAGTGGCGGCGCATCACCGGCGAGGCGCCCCCGCCGTCGCCGGTGGACCGGGCGGCGTACACGCGCGCGGGACTGCCCTGGTACGACTACTACGACGCCGATGCCGAGGATCTGGCCCCCACGGACGCCCTGGGGGCGGTCAAGCCGGTCGGCGAGTGGCTCGGCGACGACCTGGACCCGTGGCAGGCGCCGTCCCCCGGCCAGGTGACCCCGCTGAAGGACGCGCCCGGCAAGCCGGTGGAGGACGGCGAGTGGTAGGGCGTGCGGCGCCGGCTGCCGTACTTGCCCGCCGGGGCCCGCAGAGGCCAAGGTGGCTGTCACGCGGGGGGCGACCGACGACCTGAGGTGCTGCATGGACACGGACGACGAGCCGGTGCGGGGACGCTGGAGCCGGCGCCGGTTCGCCGGGGTCCTGGCGGGCGCGGCGGCCGTCGTGGCGGTGCCCTCCCCGGCGGCCCCGCCGTCCGGCGCCCCGGCCTCGGCGGACGAGCCCGGGCCCGCTCCCTCGCGCGGCAGGCCGTCCGGTCCGCGTCCGCTGTACGTCGGCACCTACACCTCGGCCGACGGCGGCGGCGCCGGCATCGCGCTGGCCTCCTACGACCCGGCGACCGGCCGGATCACCGGCTCCGGCGCCCTCACCGGCGTCCCCGACCCGTCGTATCTGGCCGTGCACCCGGACGGCCGCACGCTGTACGCGGTGGACGAGCGTGCGGACGGCGCGGTGACGGCCGTACGCCTGGCCGACCGGCGGATTCTGGGCACCCGGAGCACGGGCGGCGCCGGCCCGTGCCATCTGTCGGTGCATCCCTCCGGGCGCTGGCTGCTGAGCGCCAACTACGGCTCGGGCAGCGTCGCCGTGCACCCCCTCGACGCCTCGGGCGCCCCCGGCGAACGCACCGCCCTCGTCACGCACACCAGCCCACCGCCGGGCCCCGGCCAGCAGGGGCCCCACGCGCACCAGTTCGTCACCAGCCCGGACGGCGGCCATGTCCTCGCGGTCGACCTCGGCACCGACACCGTCTACAGCTACCGCCTGGACCCGGCGCGGGGCACGCTGACGGAGGTGGCGCGGGCGCACGCCCGGCCGGGCGCTGGACCGCGCCATCTGACCTTCCATCCGGGTGGCCGGTACGCCTACCTGGCCAACGAGGTGGACGACACGGTGGCCGTGTGCGCCTACGACCCGGGCAGCGGCCGGCTGACGATCGGTGAGCCGCAGTCCACCGGCTCCGGCGGCGGCGCCAACTACCCGGCGCAGTTCGTGGTGACGGCCGACGGCGGGTACGCGTTCCTGGCGAACCGGGGTCACAACAGCCTCGCGCGGTACGCCGTCGAGGCCGGCGGCGCCCGGCTGCGACTGCTCGGCACGGTGCCGGTGGGCGGGGACTTCCCGCGGCAGATCGCTCTCTCGCCGGACGGCGGGCTGCTGTTCGCGGCGAACCAGCGCTCGGGCACGGTCACCGTCTTCCACGTGGACCCGGCCAGCGGTGAACTCCGGTCGGCCGGCGAGCCGTTCGCGTCACCCGTCGCCGTCTGCGCGCTGCCGCTGTAGCGCGCGGGGGCAGGCGGCGGCGCTCGCCCGGGCGAGCAGGGCGTGCACGCGTTCGGTGAGCTGGGCGACGTCGTCGGCGGGCGTGTGGAAGGGCAGCCGTACGTCGCCGTGGGCGCGGGTGCGTTCGATGCGCAGGGTGAGTCCGTGCCGGTCGACGGCGAGGGGCCGCACGCGGGTCGCGGCGTGCAGGCTCTCCGGGCGGATCAGGCGGGTCAGCCGTTCCACGGCGTCCGGGTGGGCGTCGGCGAGGTGGGTGAGGAGCCGGGCCTCGGCCCCGGCGAGGGGGTCGGGCCGGGCGGCGGCGTACTCGTCGAGGCCGACGACGACGGCCCCGCCGGACCGCCTGAGCACCACCCGCGCGGGCCGGAACAGGAAGCCGCCGCGGTCCGGGGTGATCCGGCCGGACAGATACAGCCGGGCCCGGATCCGCTCCCGTACCGGTACGGGCGCCACGTCCGCGAACTCCAGCACGGCGGGGGGTTCCTGGCGCGGGGCGCAGAGGGCGGCGGCCGTCAGGGCGCTGTCGTCGGGCACCGCCAGGCGCACGGCGCCGTCGTCGGCCACGGTGTGGGCGCCGACGTACTCCTCCCGGGCGCCGTCCGCGGTCACCGCGCACGACCAGGCCGTGGCCAGCACCGACCGTGCCCGTTCCGCCGCGCCGGGTGCGGCGGTCCAGTCCTGCGTGTCACCCATCCGAGACCTCCTTAGGTAAGGCTTGCCTAACTTATCGGAGATCGGGGCGCACGCCAACCACGCCCCCGGCGCAAGGAGCCGGACGGACGGTCAGGCGATGACGCCCAGCAGTGCCCGCGCGCACAGGTCGCGCACCTGCTCGCGCGTCAACTCGCCGTCGCGCAGCCACTCCAGGCACACGGCGGTGGTGAAGGCGAGCCAGCCGCGCACGGCCAGGCGGACGTGCGGGGCGTTCTCGAACGCGGGCCCGAACTCCGGGTCGGCGGCCAGCGCGGCGAGTATCTGCTGCTCCTGGGCAGCCAGCGCCCGCTGGTAGACCCGGCGCACGGCCTGGTCGCCGGCCGCGTCGGCGCGGTGGAAGGCGCGGAAGCCGTGGGCGTGCGCCTGGACGTAACCGAGGTAGGTGTCCAGGCCGGCGGTGAGCTGCTCGCGCACCGGCACGCCGGGCACCGCCGCCGTCATGCGCAGCATCCGCTCGCTCTCGCGCTCGACGACCGCCGCGAAGAAGTCCCGCTTGGTCGGGAAGTAGTGGTACAGCAGCCCGCGGGAGACCCCGGCGATCTCGGCGACCTGCTCGATCCAGACGTCGTCGTACGGGCTCTCGGAGAACAGCCTCGCGCCGACCGACAGCAACTGCTCACGGCGCTCCTCGGTGCTGAGTCGGCGCCGGGCGCGTTCCCCCTGGTTCGCGGGCATGGCGCCACTCTACTTGACGCGGGTTCAACAAGCGGTCGACACTGGGACCGGCTATTGAACCCACGTACAACATGTCCGTTGGACCACGGTTGGATCAAGGGAGATCGGCGTCATGGCGGAAACGACGGACACCGGACTGCCGAAGGGCTTCCGGAGCGCCGAGCAGGGCTGGCCCGAGCTGCACCGCATCCCGCACCCGCCGCGCCGGCTGCCGCTGCTCGGCGATGTCCTCGGCGTCGACCGGCGCACGCCGCTGCAGGACTCCATGCGGTTCGCGCGGGAGCTGGGGCCTCTCTTCCGGCGGCGGGCCTTCGGCAAGGAGTTCGTGTTCGTGTGGGGCGCGCGGCTGGTCGCGGACCTGGCCGACGAGTCCCGGTTCGCCAAGCACGTGGGTCTGGGCGTGGCCAACCTGCGGCCGGTCGCCGGGGACGGACTGTTCACCGCCTACAACCACGAGCCCAACTGGCAGCTGGCCCACGACGTCCTGGCGCCGGGCTTCAGCCGCGAGGCCATGGAGGGCTACCACGGCATGATGCTGTCGGTCGCCGGCCGGCTGACCGACCACTGGGACCGCGAGGCGGCGGCCGGGCGCACGGTGGACGTGCCCGGGGACATGACCAAGCTGACCCTGGAGACGATCGCGCGGACCGGGTTCGGGCACGACTTCGGCTCCTTCGAGCGGGACCGGCCGCACCCCTTCGTCACCGCGATGGTCGGCACGCTCACCTACGCCCAGCGCCTGAACAGCGTGCCCGCGCCGCTGGCCCCGCTGCTGCTGCGCACCGCCGCCCGCCGCAACGCGGCCGACATGGCCCACCTGAACAGGACGGTCGACGAACTGGTCGCGGTGCGGCGGCGCACGGGCCGCGGGGACGGCGACCTGCTGGACCGCATGCTGGAGACGGCCCACCCGGAGACCGGCGAGAGGCTGTCGGCGGAGAACGTCCGCAAGCAGGTGATCACGTTCCTGGTCGCGGGCCACGAGACCACCTCGGGCGCCCTCTCCTTCGCCCTGTACTACCTCGCCCGGCACCCCGAGATCGCCGCCCGGGCCCGGGCCGAGGTGGACCGCGTCTGGGGCGACGCGGCACAGCCCGGCTACGAGCAGGTGGCCAAGCTGCGCTACGTCCGCCGGGTGCTGGACGAGTCGCTGCGCCTGTGGCCGACCGCCCCGGCCTTCGCCCGCGAGGCCCTGCGGGACACCGTACTGGCCGGCGACCACCCGATGCGCCGGGGCGCGTGGGCCCTGGTCCTGACGCCCATGCTGCACCGCGACCCGGAGGTCTGGGGCGAGGACGCCGAGCGCTTCGACCCGGACCGCTTCGACGCGAAGGCGGTACGGGCCAGGCCCCCGCACACCTTCAAGCCGTTCGGCACCGGCGCGCGGGCGTGCATCGGCCGCCAGTTCGCCCTGCACGAGGCGACCCTGGTCCTCGGCCTGCTGCTGCGCCGCTACGCCCTGATCGGCGACCCCGCGTACCGGCTGAGCGTCACCGAGCGGCTGACGGTGATGCCGGACGGGCTGCGGCTGGCACTGGAGCGGCGCAAGCGCCCCGAGGCGGCGCGGGACGAGGCCGTGGACGCGGCTGCGCGAGAGCCCGCGGAGGATGCCCTCTCCTGTCCCTCACCCACGGTGGCCGTCGCGGCGGAGCAGTCGGTGTCAGCCGGCCGCTGTCCAGTGCACCGGCCGGGTGACTGACTCGGGCAGCCGGGTACCGGCGTTCCCGCGCGCCGCGTTGATCTGCGGCTGGGTGAGGAAGAAGGCGCCGGTGAGGTCCGCGTCGCTCAGGTCGGCGTCCCGCAGATCCGCGCCGATCATGTCCGCGTCGCGCAGGTCGGCGCCGGTGAGGTCGGCGGCGATCAGGTAGGCGCCGCGCAGGCTCGCCCCGCGCAGATCGGCGCCGCGCAGCCGGGCCCCGATGAGATCGGCGCCCCGGCGGTCCTTCCCCTTGCCGTTGTTCTTCTTGCCGCCCTTTCCGCCGCCGGTGCCGGCCCGGGCCAGCTCGCTGGTCCGCAGCAGCAGCACGTTGACCCGCTGCCGGTGCGCGGCCACGTCCAGCGCCGCCAGGGCCCCGGGGGGCTGCCGGGTCAGCCGCTCGGTCTCCTCCAGCGCCTGGCGCAGCTCGGGGCGGACCGGGCGGGCGGCGGACAGGGCGAGCGCCTCGGTCAGGTACCACAGCAGTTCGTGCAGCTGCCGTACGACCGGGAAGACGTCGAACATCCGCCGGGCGTGGTCCTTGCTGCCGGTACGCCAGTCCCGGCCGCCGAAGGTGAGCTGCGAGACCTTCTGTCCGGCGCCGAAGCAGTCGTAGACCGTGCAGCCGGTGAACCCCTTCGTCAGCAGGTCGGCGTGGATGCCGCAGCGGTGGTCGTCCTGGAGACTGGGACACGGCTTCCCGGCGGGCTTGTTCAGCGCGAAGTCCGCGGAGGCGGCGAAGGGCAGGGCGACACAGCACAGCCCGAAGCAGCGCGCGCAGTCCCCGCGCAGCTCCGGAAGGCCGGCTATCGGATCTGGCATGCGGGCCAGCCTACTGGGCCCTACGGTCCGGGCCGCTCCCGCCGCTCGGGGGGGGCCGGGCGTGCGGCACATGGTCGCCCACCGACCGCGCGACCGCCACCGGTGCACGGTCGAGGGCCGCCGGACGTGCCCGGGTTCACCCGACCGGCCTACGCGCGATCGCCGACCGGTGCCGGAAGGCCTTCCCTCGTGTGTGAGGAGCGATGCTCGAACCGACCGGCAAAGGAGTCGTTCATGCCCAGCACGCCCCAGCTCGCCCTTGCCGCCGCGCTGAGCGGTGCCGCGCTCGCCGTCCAGATCCTGGCCGGCGCCGTGCCGTCCACGGCCGCCGCGAGCCCGTCGCCGTCCCCGTCCTTCAAGGTCGGCGAAGCCGTGCCGCCGTCCAGTGCGAGCCTCCCGTCCTGCTCCACCGGCGTCGACAACACCTATGTGCTGATCTCCGAGGGACGCGCCGTCGTCGTCTCCGGCACCGGTCATTTCGTGCAGCAGATCCTGTCGCCCGGCGGGGCCTACGACGACGGCTCGGTGCGGCTGCGCTTCAACACGGACGGCAAGAGCATCACGTACACACCGCAGGGCGAGAGGCAGGCCGTCACCCAGGTGTGCAAGCCGGGCCAGTAGGAGTCAGCGGCCGAACACCTCGAACGCCACCGCCGGAGTGCCGCCGAAGCGCTCGGCGGTGGCTGTCGTCCGCGCGGTCAGGAAGTCGCGGGCGTAGGCCTCGGGGTCCTGGTCGGTCAACGCCTCGATATAGGTGCGGTGTTCGAGCAGCGAGCGCACCGCCCGCTCCAGGCCCGGCCTGGCGTCGACCGCGTGGGTGGGCCGGCTGGAACCGGCGATCGCCACCCAGCGGACCCCGTCCCAGGGCTCCAGCCCCTGCTCGCGGAGCTCCGGGAAGATCCACCGGTTCCCGGCGTCCGCGACGGCGTCCAGGGTGGCCCGGCCGACGGCCACGTGGTCCGGGGTGTTCCACGCGAAGTCGCCCCAGGTGTCGCGGTGGTTGAGGGTGACGACGAGTTCGGGCCGGTGCCTGCGGACGGCGGCGGCGATGTCCCGGCGCAGCGCTGGGCCGTACTCGACCACGCCGTCCGGGTGGTCGAGGAACTCCACGGCACTGACGCCGACGACGGCCGCACCGGCCCGCTGCTCGCGCTCACGCAACGGGCCGCAGGTGGCGGGGTCGAGGCTGTCGATGCCGGCCTCGCCGCGGGTCGCCAGCACATAGACGACCTCACGGCCGGCGTCGGTCCAGGCCGCGATGGCCGCGGAGCAGCCGTACTCCAGGTCATCGGGATGCGCCACCACAGCCAGGGCGCGCTGCCAGTCCTCGGGCATGGGCCGGAGTCGAGAGATATCGGGCTCGGTCATGCGCCGCAGACTATGCGCTCCGCCGGGAGGGCGGGGCGCGGCCCCGGGGGGCAGCCGCAGGCGCGGTCTGGGGGCTGGTCGGGTGCGGCCTGGGGCGGTCGGGCGCAGCCGGGGCGCCTTTGCGTCTGCCCTCGTCCGCCGGCCGGCGGCTGCCGGGCGCGGCCTGGGAGCGGGCCCGGGTGCCTTCGCGTCCGCCCTCGTCCGGCGGCTGACCGGCTGCCGGGCGTGGCCTGGGGCACCGCCAGGCGCGGTCTGGGGGCTGGTCGGGCGAGGAATGGGGCGGTCGGGCGCGGCCTGGGGGCGCGGCCGGGGCGCCTTTGCATCTGCCCTCGTCCGCCGGCCGGCGGCTGCCGGGCGCGGTCTGCGAGCGGGCCGGGGTTGCCTTCGCGTCTCCCCCGTCCGCCGTTCAGCCGGCTGCCGGGCGCGACTTGGGCATGGGCCGGTGCGGCCTGCGGGTGGGCCAGGGCGCCTTTGCGTCCGCCCCCGTCCACCGCCCGGCGGCCAGCCGGCGGCGCCTGCCGGCGGGCCGGGCGCAGCCTCCGGGCGGGCCAGGGTGCCTTCGCGTCCCCCTCGTCCGCCGTTCAGCCGGCTGCCGCGCGCGGCCTGGGCGGCCTGCGGGTGGGCCGGGGCGCCTTTGCGTCCGCCCCCGTCCACCGCCCGGCGGCCGGCCGGCGGCGCCTGCCGGCGGGCCAGGCGTCTTGCTTCCGCCCTCGTCCGCCGACCTGCGGTCGGCCGGGCGGGACCGGCGCTGTCTCCCGGCGGGTTGGGGCGTCTTGCGTCCGCCCTCGTCCGGTGGCCGGCCGGGCGCGTGGTTCCCCGTGCCGCTTCAGCGGCGCTGCACTCGCCCCCGCTTCACATCTCGTCGCGGGCCATCGCCAGCAGGCGGTCCAGTACCCGTGGGGCGCCTGTGCGCAGGCCGTCGTGTTCGTACTCGTTCGTGACCCAGGTGCGCAGGCCTCGGATGGCGCGGGCGGTCTCGAGAGAGTGGGCGGTGTCGACGTACATGTCGTCGTGGTAGACGGCGGCCACGACCGGGACCTCGTTGGCGGCGAGGCGGGCGGGGTCGTACAGGGGGGTCCAGTCGGTGCGGGCGGCGAGCAGGTCGGCGGTCTCGCGCAGGGGCCGCAGGGCCGGGTCGGCGTCGAACATCCAGGGGTGGACGGTCTCGCCGGTGAACAGCACCGGTGCGTCGCCCGCGAGGGCCTTGGCCGCGTCGAACTGCGGGAACTCGGTGCGGATCCGCTCCGCGGACCACGCGGTGGGCCGGCCGTCCTGGCCGTAGATCGCCTCGTGGACCAGGGCGTACAGGGGGTGGGAGGCGTACGACAGCAGGGACTGGGCCTGCTCCTGGAAGGCGTCGGACAGCTCCGGGCCGGCCGGTGTGCGTACGAAGGCGTCCTCGAGCAGGTGGTGCAGCCGGTGGCTGCCGTCGCCCGTGCCGAGCATCAGGCCGAGGGACTGGAACGCCTCGACGGTGAACCGGTAGCCGTTGGGGAGGGTCACCTCGTGGGTGAGGAGGTGGTCGGCGATCCGGCGGGCCCGCTCTACGTCCTGGGGATAGCGGGCGTAGTGCGCGATGACCTTGCGTTCGACGCGCGGATAGGCCGCGCGGTAGACGTCGTCGGCGTGGGCGTGCAGGGAGGGCAGGCCTCCGGTGATGACGGCGGTGTCCAGGCCCTCGGGGGCCAGGGAGAGGTACGACACCGCGCAGAAACCGCCGAAGCTCTGGCCGAGCACGGTCCAGGGGGCGCCGCCGGTGACCTGGCGGCGGACGGCCTCGCAGTCCCGGACGATGGAGTCGGCGCGGAAGCGGGTGAGGTAGTCGGCCTGCTCGGCGGGGCCGCCGCGCAGCGGCAGCGTCTGCCGGGTGGCGGGCGTGGAACTGCCGGTGCCGCGCTGGTCGAGCAGCAGCACCCGGTAGTCCTTCAGGGCCCGGTCGAGCCAGGACTGACGTCCGACGAAACGATTCGCCCCGAAGCCCGGACCGCCCTGGAGGTACAGCAGCCACGGCAGTTCCCGTCCGGCCTTGTCGCTCGCGACCACTTCCCGGGCGTACAGCTCGATCGTCTCGCCGTCCGGCTGGGCGTGGTCCAGCGGCACGGAGAAACGGCGGTCGGTGAGGACGACGCCGGGCTGGCGGTAGCTGAGGCTCAACGGGGCTCCCGGGACGGACGGCACGGACGGTACGGACGGGAGCCAGTTCAGCACATCACCGGGCGCGGGCGGAGACCCGGATCGCCGGTTCCCGCCGCACGCCGGGTCAGCGGGCGCCGAGGCTGGAGCGGCGCACCACCAGCTCCGGCTGGAGCACCACCCGGCGGTGCTCGTGCGCCCCCGCGCCCTCGCCCTCTTCGGTCTCCTCCAGCAGCAGTTCGGCGGCGAGGGCGCCCATGGTGACGGCGGGCTGCCGCACCGAGGTCAGCGGTACGGCGGCCGCCGCCGCGAACTCGATGTCGTCGTAGCCGACGATCGCCAGGTCGTCGGGGACGGCGACGCCCGCCGCGTACACGGCCTGCAGGACGCCGAGGGCGAGGAGGTCGTTGGCGCAGAACACGGCGGTGGGGCGGTCGGCGAGGCCGAGCAGCCGGGCGCCGGCGTCGCGGCCGGCGGCCACGTCGAGGCGTTCGGTGGGCAGCTCGCGCAGCGCGTCGGGGCCGAGCCCGGCCTCGGCGAGGGCGTTCAGCGCGCCGGTGCGCCGGTCGCGGACCTGGTTCAGGCCGGGCGGTCCGCTGACGTAGGCGATGGACCGATGTCCGGCGTCCACCAGATGACGGACCGCGAGCGCGCCGCCGGCCACGTCGTCCACGGACACCGAGCACTCGGTGGCGCCCTCGGCGACCCGGTCGACGAGTACGAACGGGATGCCGTGCCGGCGGAACGCCTTGATGTTCCGGCCGGTGGCGTCGGCCGGGGTCAGCAGCACCCCCCGCACTCGCTGCTCGGCGAAGAGGGACAGGTACTCGGCCTCCTCGCCCGCGTTCTGGGCACTGTTGCACACCATCACGCCGAGCCCCGCGTCGCGGGCCGCCCGCTCCGCGCCGCGCGCCACGTCCACGAAGAACGGGTTGCCCATGTCGAGCACGAGCAGACCCATGATCCGGCTGCGGCCCGCGCGCAACTGCCGTGCGGACTCGCTGCGGACGTAGCCGAGCCGGTCGATCGCCGACAGCACCCGCGCCCGGGTCTCACTGGCGACGGTGTCCGGGCGGTTGATGACGTTCGACACCGTGCCCACCGACACTCCGGCGGCACGGGCGACATCCTTGATACCCACCGACTGGGCCATCGGGCGAAGACCTCCAGGGGGACGAGGGGCGGCGGGACGACCTTCACATTACCGTCATGACGGCAGCGCGAAGTCGGCCACGTGGAGGGGGGACGGCGTGGTGCCGGCGGACTTCTCCTGGTACATGAAGGACAGGACATTGTGCGCACGCGCCCGCGTCCCGTCGATCACCACTTCGCCGAAGGCGTTCAGGTCGCCGCCGTCGTACAGCAGCGTCCAGTCGGTGTACCCGGAGGCCTGGGAGGCGGCGGCGACCCGGCCGAACGGCAGGACGGCGTAGGCGTTGTCGTAGCGGTCCAGGACGAGCCCGGTGCGCTGGCTGGAGTGGAGCGGGACGGGGATCTCGGTCTTCCGCCAGGCGCCGCAGGCGTCCTTGTGGAGGTGGTAGGCGCACCCGTGGGCGGTGCGGTCGGCGACGTAGTCCGCGGTGCGTTCTCCGAGGCGGCCGGGTACGTGGCTGATGATCGCGTGCGGCCGGCCGGCCGAGTCGGTCGCCTGGCTCTCCTGGTTCATCAGGCAGTGGTCGGGACCGAGCGGGTCCACCACCAGTCCGGGACCGTCCACGGCGACCTTCTGCGGGCCGCCGGTCGCGCCCACGACCTCGCCGGCGTCGTTGCGCCAGGTCCGGCCGCGGTCGTCGGAGCGGACGTAACCGGTGTCGTGGTTGGTCAGTCCCCCGGTACCGCGCAGCACGGAGGCGTTCCGCTCGCGCCAGGTGAAGAAGGCGTGCAGCCGGCCGTGGACGTCGTAGTCGATGCCGTGCAGGTACATGTTGCGGGCGGTGCTGGACCCGTGCGGACTGGAGTAGACGCCCTCGGAACTGGTCCACTCCCCCAGTGCCGTCCACGCCGAACCGTCGTACTCGGCGAGGGCGTTGCGGCCGTCACCGGAGATCCCGGCCCGGTAGCCGAGCTGGAGCCCGCCCTCCGGGGTGGAGACGAACTGCGGATAGGTGAACTCGGGGGTGAGCGCGAGTCCGTCGAGTGTGGTGCGCACGGGCCCGAACGCGGCCGGAGTCCACGGCTGGTCCGTGTCGAGGAGTCCGGCGACGGACTTCACGTAGAAGAAGCCGTCGCTGTGCGCGTCCATGACGATGTGCAGCCGGCCGTCGGCGCGGGAGACGCCCATCGAGATCACGTTGTGGGAGTCGTCGCTCTTGAGGCGGTGGCCGAGCGTCACGGTCCGCCACTGGTCCGCACCGGGGCCGCGGCGGGCGACGGTCGCACGGCGGTCGGCCGCGTACCAGGCCGCGTACTGCCGGCCCCGGTGGGTGAACAGGCCGTTCTTCTGGAAGGAGTTGGTGTTGACCAGGCCGTCGTACGACACGAAGTACAGGGCCCGGGCGTCGAGGAGGGTGCGGCCGAGCCGGGTGATCCCGGGGGCCGCGCGCCCGCTGACGGCGGCGGTCATGACAGGTGGAACACCTCCGTGAGCGGTTTCATGGCCTCGTCGGGCCGGGCGCCGTCCAGCGACTCGAAGAACGGCGCCATCTCCGCCTGCCAGCGGGCGTTGACCTCGGTTGCCTCCATCGCGGCCCGGGCGGCGGCGAAGTCGTCCGTCTCCAGATAGCCGACCAGCAGGCCGTCCTCGCGCAGGAACAGCGAGTAGTTGCGCCAGCCGGCCGCCTTCAGGGCGTCGAGCATCTCCGGCCAGACGGCGGCGTGCCGCTCGCGGTACTCGTCGAGCCGGTCCGCCCTGACCTTCAGCAGGAAGCACACGCGCTGCATCAACGACCCCTGTACGCCTAGAAGTTGAACTGGTCGATGTTCTTCGCGTCGAACACGGTCGGCTTGCCGAGGCTGATCACGCCGTCCTTGCCGATGGTGTACGTCGTCCCGCCGGCCTTGAAGGTCTCGCCCTCCTTGCCGCTGATCTGCCCCGACGCCAGCGCGACCGCCGTGCGGGCGGCGAGGTCGCCGAGCTTCGCCGGGTCCCACAGCTCGAAGGCCTCGACGGTGCCGTTCTTGACGTACTTGCGCATGTCGTTGGGCGTGCCGAGGCCGGTCAGCCTGACCTTGCCCTTGTACTTGGAGCCCGACAGGTACTGGGCGGCGGCCTTGATGCCGACGGTGGTCGGGGAGATGATCCCCTTCAGGTTCGGGTACTGCTGGAGCAGGCCCTGGGTCTGCTGGAAGGACTGCTGGGCGTCGTCGTTGCCGTACGCGATCTTGACCAGCTTGACGTTCTTGTACTTGGGGTCCTTCAGCTCGTCCCTCATGTACCCGATCCAGGTGTTCTGGTTCGTGGCGGTCTGGGCCGCGGACAGGACGGCGATCTCGCCCTTGTAGCCGATCTGCTGGGCGAGCAGCTGCACCTCGGTACGGCCGAGGTCCTCGGCGGACGCCTGCGAGACGAAGGCGTTGCGGCAGTCGGCCTTGGTGTCGGAGTCGTAGGTGACGACCTTGACGCCGTTGCTCATGGCCTGCTTCAGCGCGGTGCACAGGGCGCCGGGATCCTGAGCGGAGACGGCCATCGCGTTCACCTGCTGCTGGGTGAGGGTGTTGACGTAACTGACCTGCCCGGCGGTGTCGGTGGCGCTGGAGGGGCCGACCTCCTTGTACGTCGAGCCGAGTTCGGCGAGCGCCTTCTGCCCGCCCTTGTCTGCGGTCGTGAAGTACGGGTTGTTGACCTGCTTGGGCAGGAAGCCGACGGTCAGGCCCTTCTTGGTGGCGGCGTTGGGGTCGGCCTTCGCGGTCGACGCGGCCGCGGGGCCGCCGCTGTCCACGTCCTTCTTGGTGGTGCCGCCGCAGGCGGTGAGGGCGAGGGCGAGGGAGGTGCCGGCCGCGAGGGCGGCACAGGTGCGGCGGAGGGACGACTTACGCATAACGCGGTCCTTTGCGAGGAGGAGGGGTAGAAGCACCGAGAGGGGCGCGGGGCTGTGCGGACGTACGGCTGTACGGGCCCGCAGCCGGCGAACGGCCTATCCGGCTGAGCGGGCCGCCCTGGCCACACCGATCTGCCGGGCGACCCGGGGACCGAGCACGGAGATCACGAGCAGCACACCGGTGACGACGATCTGCGACTGCGCGGAGACGTTGAGCAGGCTCATCACGTTCTGCAGCGCACCGAGCAGGAACACCCCGGCGATCGCACCGCCCAGCGTGCCCTTGCCGCCGTCGAAGTCGATGCCGCCGAGCAGCACCGCCGCGACCACGGAGAGTTCGAGCCCGGTGGCGTTGTCGTACCGCGCACTGGCGTAGTGCAGCGCCCAGTAGACACCGGTGAGCGACGCCATCAGCCCGGTCACCGTGAACAGGATCAGCTTGTGCCGCTTGACCCGGATCCCGGCGAACCGCGCGGCCTCCTCGCTCGCGCCGATCGCGAACAGCGAGCGTCCGAACGGCGTGGCGTGCAGGACGACGACGGCGACGGCGAGCAGGACGAGGAAGGGCACGAAGGCCTGCGGGAGGAAGGTGTTCCCGATGCGTCCGGCCGCGAAGTCGAGGTACTGCGTGGGGAAGTCGGTCACCGCGTCCGAGCCGAGCACGATCTGCGCGATGCCCCGGTAGGCGGCGAGGGTGCCGATGGTGACGGCGAGGGAGGGCAGCCCGAGGCGGGTCACGAGCAGTCCGTTGACCAGCCCGCACACCACGCCCAGCAGCAGGCACAGCGGGATGATCGTCTCGATGGCCATGCCCTCGTTCCACAGCTTGCCCATCACCGCGCCGGACAGGCCGGCCGTGGAAGCGACGGACAGGTCGATCTCGCCCGCGACGACCAGCAGGGTCATCGGCAGGGCGATGAGGGCGATCGGCAGGGTGTTGCCGATCAGGAAGGACAGGTTGAGGGCGTTGCCGAAGCCGTCGACGGTGCCGAAGGAGAGCAGCAGCAGGACGAGAAGGAGCGCGCCGACGACCGTGTCCCAGCGGACCGCGCGCGTCAGGGACTCAGGCATGGCGGGCGTTCCTCTTCTTCAGGGCGGAGGCCACGCGCAGCGCGACGATCCGGTCGACCGCGATGGCGAGGATGAGCAGGATGCCGTTGATGGCGAGCACCCACACGGAGCTGACGCCGAGGGCGGGCAGCACGCTGTTGACGGAGGTGAGCAGCAGGGCGCCCAGCGCGGCCCCGTACACGCTGCCGGAGCCGCCGGTGAAGACCACACCGCCCACCACGACCGCACTGACGACGGTGAGTTCGTACCCGTTGCCGGTGCCGGAGTCGACGTTGCCGAAGCGGGCCAGATACATCGCGCCGGCGAGCCCGGCGAGGCCGCCGCAAAAGGTGTACGCGGCCAGGATCCGCTTGCGGACCGGGATGCCGGCGAGCCGCGCCGCCTCGGGGTTGGAGCCGAGGGCGTACAACTCCCGCCCGCTGCCGAAGTGCTTGAGGTAGTAGGCGGTGGCGACGAGCACGGCGAGCGCGATCAGCGCCAGCCACGGCACCGCCGAGACGCCGCCGGAGCCGAAGTCCACGAAGCCGCCCGGCAGGTCGGCCGCGGTGATCTGCCGGGAGCCGACCCAGATGGAGTCGACGCCGCGAATGATGTAGAGCGTGCCCAGGGTGACCACGAGGGCCGGCACCTGGCCGAGGCTGACGAGCAGGCCGTTCAGCAGGCCGAATCCGATGCCCAGCAGCACCGCCAGCCCGAGGGCCACGACCGCGTTCCCGCCGCCGTGCAGATAGTCGCCGGCGGCGAAGGCGCAGATGCCGAGGGTGGAGCCGACGGACAGGTCGACGTTCCTCGTGATCACCACCAGGGACTGGCCGGTGGCGACCAGCACCAGGATGGTCGCGTTCAGGAGCAGGTCCTTGACGCCCTGCTCGGACAGGAACTGGCTGTTGCCCAGCTGGGTGACGACGATCATCACCAGGAAGACGGCGAGAATGGCGAGTTCGCGCATCTTGAAGACGCGGTCGACGAGCCGGGTGCCGCTGGACTCGGGCACCTCGGCGGCGGGGGCTCGGTCGGGCGTGGTCACCGTCATGCGGCGGCCCTCCCGGTGGCTGCGGCCATCACGGTTTCCTCGGTGGCTTCGTCGCGGGGGATCTCGGCGGTGAGGCGGCCCTCGTGCATGACGAGCACGCGGTCGGCCATGCCGAGGATCTCGGGCAGGTCGGAGGAGATCATCAGGACGGCCACGCCGTCGGCGGCCAGCTCGCCCAGCAGCCGGTGCACCTCGGCCTTGGTGCCGACGTCGATGCCGCGGGTGGGCTCGTCGACGATCAGCACGCGCGGGCCGGTGGCGAGCCACTTGGCGAGGACGACCTTCTGCTGGTTGCCCCCGGACAGGGTGGAGACGGCGTCGGCGATCCGGGCGTACTTCACCTGGAGCCTGACGGCCCAGTCGAGGGACCGGCTGCGTTCCGCACGGCGGTTCACCAGCCCGGCCCGGACGGTCGTGCGCAGTCCGGTCAGGCCGATGTTGCGCTCGATGGACATGTCCATCACCAGGCCCTGGGCGCGCCGGTCCTCGGGGACCAGGGCGAGCCCGGCCGCCATGGCGGTGGACGGGGCGCCGTTGGTGAGCCGGCGTCCCTCCACCTCGACCTCGCCGGCATCCCAGCGGTCGATGCCGAAGACGGCCCGCGCGACCTCGGTACGGCCCGCGCCGACGAGCCCGGCAAGGCCGACGATCTCGCCGTGCCGCACCTCGAAGGACACGTCGGTGAAGACCCCCTCGCGGGTCAACCGTCGTACCTTCAGGGCGACTTCGCCGGGCTCGACGGCCTGCTTGGGATACAGCTCGTCGAGGTCGCGGCCGACCATGCGCCGTACGAGGTCGTCCTCGGTCATGCCGTCGATCGGCTCACTGGAGATCCAGGCGCCGTCGCGCAGGGTGGTGACCCGCCGGCAGATCTCGAAGATCTCCTCCAGCCGGTGCGAGATGAACAGCACGGCGGCGCCCTGCTCGCGCAGGGTGCGCACGACGCCGAAGAGCCGGGCGACCTCGCTGCCGGTGAGGGCGGCGGTCGGCTCGTCCATGATCAGGACCCGGGCGTCGAAGGAGAGCGCCTTGGCGATCTCCACGATCTGCTGGTCGGCGATGGACAGGCCGCGGGCCGGGCGGTCGGGGTCGAGTTCGACGCCGAGGCGTTTCATCAGGGCGGCCGTGGCCGCGCGGGTGGCCTTGTGGTCGATCCGGCCGAGCGCGCGCCGCGGCTGGCGTCCCATGAAGATGTTCTCGGCGATCGACAGATCGGGGAAGAGCGTGGGCTCCTGGTAGATCACGGCGATGCCGGCGTCGCGGGCGTCGCCGGGCCCGTGGAAGACGACGGGCTCGCCGTCGAGCAGCACCTGGCCGGCGTCCGGCCGGTGCACCCCGGCGAGGGTCTTGATGAGGGTCGACTTGCCCGCGCCGTTCTCGCCGGCAAGGGCGTGCACCTCGCCGGGCAGCAGTTCCAGGGAGACGTCCCTGAGGGCGCGTACGGCGCCGAAGGACTTGGAGACGCCCTTCAGCGCCAGCACCGGCGCCGGCCCCGTGTCAGGCGGGTGGGTCATGTCAGGCTCCTCGACGACACCGGCGGAAGGGCCGCTGGGGGCCTCCACGGGGGTCGTGAAAGGTTTCAACTGGATTGCCGGGACCGTAGGCACCACAGCCATGTCACGTCAATGGGTCCGGATCGAAAAACTTTCGATCGCCAAAGGTCACGACGGAGTCACGGGCAACAGGGTCGGTCAGAGCGCTTGACACCCCACTGGAGGACTCATAGCTTGCGGTTCTGAATCGTTTCATACGGCCGTACCGTCCCGACCGACATCACCAGGAGCCCCGCAGTGACCGACCTCGTCGCGGTGAAGGCCGCGCTCAAGACCCAGGCCGTCGAGACGCCGTCGTGGGCGTACGGGAACTCGGGCACCCGGTTCAAGGTGTTCGCCCAGCCCGGCGTGCCGCGCGATCCCTGGGAGAAACTGCAGGACGCGGCGAAGGTCCACGAGTTCACCGGCGTGGCCCCGACCGTCGCGCTGCACATCCCGTGGGACAAGGTCGACGACTACGCCGCCCTGGCCAAGTACGCCGAGGAGCACGGGCTGAGGCTCGGCGCGATCAACTCCAACACCTTCCAGGACGACGACTACCGGCTCGGCAGCGTCTGCCACGCGGATCCGGCGGTCCGGCGCAAGGCGGTCGATCATCTGCTGGAGTGCGTCGACATCATGGACGCCACCGGCTCCAGAGATCTGAAGCTGTGGTTCGCCGACGGCACGAACTACCCGGGCCAGGACGACATCCGGGAGCGGCAGGACCGGCTCGCCGAGGCGCTGGCGGAGGTGTACGAGCGGCTCGGGGACGGGCAGCGCATGCTGCTGGAGTACAAGTTCTTCGAGCCCGCCTTCTACGCCACCGACGTCCCGGACTGGGGCACGGCCTACGCCCACTGCCTCAAGCTCGGCGACAAGGCCCAGGTGGTCGTGGACACCGGGCACCACGCGCCCGGCACCAACATCGAGTTCATCGTCGCCACCCTGCTGCGGGAGGGGAAGCTCGGCGGGTTCGACTTCAACTCCCGCTTCTACGCCGACGACGACCTCATGGTCGGCGCCGCCGACCCCTTCCAGCTCTTCCGGATCATGTACGAGGTCGTCCGGGGCGACGGGCTCACCTCCGAGGTCGCCTTCATGCTCGACCAGTGTCACAACATCGAGGCGAAGATCCCGGCGATCATCCGCTCGGTCATGAACGTCCAGGAGGCCACGGCCAAGGCACTCCTCGTCGACCGCGAGGCGCTGGCGGCGGCTCAGCGCGAGGGCGACGTGCTCGGCGCGAACGCCGTGCTGATGGACGCGTACAACACGGATGTACGGCCGCTGCTGGCCGAGGTCCGCGAGGAACTGGGCCTGGACCCCGACCCGGTAACGGCGTACCGCCGCTCGGGCTGGGCGGAGAGGATCACCGAGGAACGGGTGGGGGGACAGCAGGCGGGATGGGGGGCCTGAGAGGGGGGATGCGGGGGGCTTGCTGACGCTGCGGCGGGTGGGGGCCTGAGAGGGGATCGCTGGTGGGGCCGGCGAGGTGGGGGCTGATCGGGATGGGCAGGCCGGGCCTGATCGGGACACGACGAACTGGGGCTTGGTCGGGCTCCGGCGGGGTGAGGGCCCTAGAGGGATGCGGGGGGCTCGTAGGGCCGGCGAGGTGGGGGCTGGTCGGCTTCCGGGCGTGCCGGCCTGGTCTGGACCCGGGCGTGCCTGCCTGGTCGGGGCTCCGGCGGGTTGGGAGCTGGTTGGGACGGGCTGGGCGGGCCTGGTCGGGACTTGGCTGACTGGGGCCTGGTCGGGACTTGGCTGACTGGGGCCTGGTCGGGCTCCGGTGGGCTGGAGACTCGTCGCGCTCCGGCGGGCTGAGGGCTGGTCTCGATCCAGGCGGCCCCGGCCTGATCGGGCTCGGCAGGGGGACTGGTCCGGTTCC